>DATDID010000014.1:0-67111 GCA_036521195.1 Candidatus Dormiibacterota bacterium | reverse complement strand
GGCTACACGTCGATCGGCTGTGCCCCATGCACGCGGGCGACGGCGCCGGGGGAGCACGAGCGCGCCGGGCGCTGGTGGTGGGAGGGGAACTCCGACAAGGAGTGCCTGCTGCACCCACCGCTCACCGCCGAGGCGATCGCCGACCTGCGCGGCAGGCCGATCAGCGTCCCGACGGAACCAGAGCGCTCAACTTCGCAGCCATCAGGACGGAGATAGCGTCCTTCGCGTCGGCCACCAGACGGGACTCCTCGGCAGCGGTGATCACGCCTTTGGTGACCCCGAGCGCGAGCCCGGCCTTCACCTCGTTGAGCGCGTCGCTCTGGACCTTGGCCGAGTTGGCTCCGGCGATCTGACCGAGGGTCTCGCCCTTCATCAGGTCCGTGCCGATCTGCTGCCACGTCAGCTTCGTGTCCGTCGTGAAGAAGTTGAAGACCTGGGAGGCCTCGTTCTTGTACTGGCCCAGCGCTGAGAAGCTCGAGGTAGGCAGATGCGAGGAGATGGTCGAAGCGGAGAGCGCTGCGGTCTGGGCCTTCGGCGCCGCGGTGCTCGCCGTGTGATCCACGGCAACGACGGTGCCAAGTCCGATCACGGCGGCTCCGAGGCCGGCGATCACCAGGTTTTTCGGGCTGAGCAACGGGTGCATCTGGAAGTCCCCCGGGGTTGACGAGATTGCTTGCTCACAGCGTAGTCCGATTCCCCTGACGGGGGGTTGGCGACCCGGTGACGATCTGCTTGCCCGCGAACTCCCTCATGGCCGGCGACGTCAGCCGGCCGTCGAAGGGACGGAGGCCATCTGGGCCACGCGGATGTGGTTGCCGAACGGATCGCGCAGCCCGAAATCGATGCCGTACGGCTGCTCGGTCGGCTCCTGCGTGAACTCGACGTCCTTGGCGCGGAGCTCCTCGTAGGTCTTGCGGGCGTCCGCCGTCGTGAAGAAGAGATGGCCACCGGTACGACCCTTGGTGAGGAGCGCGCGGACCTCGTCAGCGGTGGCGGGGTCCATCGCGGGAGGACCGGGCTTCTCGAGCATGATCTGGCGCTCGGGGTCGCCCGGGACGTTGACGGTCAGGAACCGCATGAAGCCGAGATCCTGGTCGGTGTTGATCTCCAGGCCGAGCTTGCCGACGTAGAAGTCGACGGCCTGGTCCTGGTCCAGCACGTAGATCTGCGAGATGCGAAGGCTGCTGAGCATTGCGTGGTCTCCCTGTATCGAAGCGCGGTGATTGCTGTCCGAACGCTATCGATTCGGCCCGCGGACGTCTTCTCCGAAACTGCTCGGTCTTGTCCATGCCATCGCGAAGCACGTCGGGACGGCGACGACCGGGCGCCGCTGCCGGTACTCCCGCGGCGTCTCGCCGACGATCGCATGGAACGTCTTGCTGAAGGTACCGAGGCTGGTGAAGCCGACGTCGAGGCAGATGTCGGTGACGCTTCGATCGGTGCAGCGCAGCAGGAAGAGGGCTCGCTCGACGCGCCTGCGCTGCAGGTAGCGGTGCGGCGGCTCCCCGAACGTGGCCCGGAACGCGCGGCTGAAGTGCGCCGGGGACATCAACGCGACGCCGGCCAGGGCGGCGACGTCGAGGGGCCGGCCGTACGTGAGGTCCATGGCGTCACGGGCGCGCAGGAGGCGCCGGTTGGTGTCCTCGGTCGCCTGGCTCACGCCCGCAATTCTGGGTCTCCCATGCAATGGTGCCTGGTCCCCGCCAGCCACGTTTAGCCCTCTCCAGATCTGTGGTAAAGTACCCATCGACCTAGCGCCGCTAGGTCTCTTTTGTGTTGAGGCGTTGACACGTGGCTGCATCCAAGGGCGGTTCCGCAATCATCACGTTGCAGTGCAACGAATGCAAGGAACGCAATTACACGACGGTCAAGAACAAGCGCAACGACCCGGATCGTCTGGAGTTGCGCAAGTTTTGCAGACGTTGCCGCGTGCATAGGCAGCATCGCGAGACCAAGTAACCGAAGGGGCGTAGCTCAGCTGGTAGAGCATCGGTCTCCAAAACCGAGGGTCGCGCGTTCGAGTCGTGCCGCCCCTGCCAACACACGACCGGCAACGCCCGCCCCGGCACCATCATCAGGAGAGATCACCGTTCATGGCCAAGGCACGAAGCGCACCGGGAGGCCCGCGGCCGGCTCGGCCCGCCCTGCCCGCCGCCGGATCAGGGGGATCCGGATCCGGACGGGTAGGTCTTGCCGGGTATTTTCGCGGCGTCTGGGAAGAGCTCAAGAAGGTCGTCTGGCCGACTCGGGACGAGTTGCTTCGCATGACGGGCATCGTCATCGCGACGGTGATCATCTTCGCTGCGCTCGTCGGTGGTGCCGACTATCTGCTGAGCCTCGGCGTCCAGCACGCGGTCACGACCCAGGCGGCGAACGCCACGCCGGTTGCATCGCCAACTGCCGTCGGGACACCGGTCACCGCCGCACCGCTTCCAACAAGCATCCCGACCGAGATACCGCTGCCAACCGTGTCGCCGTAGCCGCCGTGGGAGAATGAAGCATCGTGGTCACTAACGCCGTTTCCGCAAAGGACGCCCGCTGGTACGTCGTCCATGCCTACTCGGGACACGAGGAGAAGGTGCGCGCCAACCTCCTCAAGCGCGTCGAGTCCATGGACATGCACGACCAGATCTTCGATGTCCTCGTGCCGACCGAAGAGGTCATGGAGATCAAGGACGGCCAGCGCCGCAAGGTCAGCAAGCGAATCTTCCCCGGCTACATCCTCGTCAACATGGTCATGTCCGACGAGTCGTGGTACGTCGTGCGCAATACACCGGGCGTCACCTCCTTCGTCGGCTCCGGCAACAAGCCCGTCCCGTTGCAGGAACACGAGATTCGCGGCATCCAGAAGCAGGTGAAGGCCGAGGCTCCAACCAAGGTCAACGTCGAGTACGAAGTCGGCGAGAACGTTCGTGTCATTGATGGACCATTCACCGACTTCCACGGCAAGGTGACCGAGATCAACGTGGAGAAGGGCAAGCTCAAGGTGCTCGTGAACATGTTCGGGCGCGAGACACCGGTCGAGCTGGACCTGCTTCAGGTCGAGCGGCTGCGATAGGACAACAGAGTTGTGAGCAAGAAGAAGATCAAGACCGTCATCAAGCTGCAGCTGCAGGCCGGCAAGGCAACGCCTGCGCCGCCCGTGGGCACCGCGCTCGGCCCGCACGGACTCAACATCATGGAGTTCTGCAAGGCGTACAACGAGCGCACCGCCAACCAGACCGGCGTCATCCCCGCGCAGATCACCGTGTTCGAGGACCGCACCTTCAGCTTCATCACCAAGACGCCGCCCGCGGCCGAGCTCCTGAAGAAGGCAGCCGGTATCGAGAAGGGCTCCGGCGTCCCGAACCGCACCAAGGTGGGGACGCTGTCCCGCCAGCAGGTGCGAGAGATTGCGGAGGTCAAGCAGGCCGACCTCAACGCGCATGACCTCGAGCAGGCCATGCGGATCATCGAGGGAACGGCGCGATCCATGGGTCTGAACGTCAACTGAGCCACAAAGTGGGAGGGCGCCCCGCGCCCGCCAACACCACGGAGAAGTCCTATGTCCCAGCACGGTAAGAAGTACCGCGAGGCAGCAGCGGCGATCGAGGACGGAAAGTTCTACCCGCCCGCCGAGGCGATGAGCCTGGTCCGCCAGATCTCGAACACGACGTTCGACTCATCGATCGAGGCGCACATCCGCCTTGGCATCGACCCCCGTCACGCCGATCAGGTCGTCCGGAGCACCGTCACGTTGCCGCACGGCACGGGCAAGGTGCGGCGCATCGCGGTCTTCGCGACCGGGGAGAAACTCCGCGAGGCGATCGAGGCCGGTGCCGACGTTGTCGGCGGCGAGGACCTCGTCAAGAAGGTGCAGGAAGGCGTCATCGACTTCGACGTCGCCCTGGCGACGCCTGAGGTCATGGGCATGGTCGGCCGCCTCGGCAAGATCCTCGGGCCCCGCGGCCTGATGCCCAACCCCAAGGCGGGCACCGTGACCTTCGATATCGCCAAGGCGATCCAGGATGTCCAGGGCGGTCGCGTCGAGTTCAGAAATGACAGGACTGGCATTATTCATGCCGCAATTGGTAAAGCTTCGTTCGACGACGACAAACTGCGCGACAATTTCGCCGCTTTGATGGATGCAATCGTCCGCGCCAAGCCGACCGGCGCCAAGGGCACCTACGTGAAGACGGTCACCGTGGCCTCAACGATGGGTCCTGGCATTCCGGTCGACCCCGTGCAGGCGTCACGGCTCACGGTGGGCTGAGGTCGCCTTCGATTTGATCCGGCTCCTCATCGTCGACGACATCGCGAGCACCCGGGACAACCTGCGCAAGCTGCTCGGGTTTGAAGAGGACATCGAGGTCATCGGCACTGCCGGCGATGGCAAGCAGGGCCTCGAGGAAGCGCATCGCCTCCTGCCCGACATCGTGCTGACCGACGTAAACATGCCGATCATGGACGGCATCCAGCTCACCGAGCGCCTGGCTCAGGAGCTGCCAGCCTCGCCAGTGATCATCATGTCCGTCCAGGGCGAGCGTGATTACCTCCGCCGCGCCATGCAGGCAGGCGCACGCGAGTACCTGATCAAGCCGTTCAGCCACGACGAGCTCGTAGCAGCGATACGGCGGGTGCATCAGCTGGAGGAGAAGAAGGGCACGTTCGCGCGCGCGGCCGCCCCGGACAACTCCGGTCAGCCGCGAGCGGCGGCGCTCGGCGAGGTGATCGTCCTGTTCTCTGGCAAGGGCGGTGTCGGCAAGACATTGCTCGCCACCAACCTCTCGGTCGCGCTCGCGGTCGAGACCGAGTCGCGGGTTGCGCTGGTCGACCTCGACCTGCAGTTCGGCGACATCGGGGTGATGCTCAACCTGGACCACAGCCGGAGCATCACCGACGTGGTGGAGTCCGAGACGCTCGAGCCCGAAATGCTGAACGAGATCATGGCGCATGGTCCGGCGGGGGTGCGGGTGCTGCTTGCCCCGATCAGCCCGGAGCTCGCCGACCTGATCACCAACGACCACGTGCGGATGGTCATGACCGAGCTGCGCAAGACGTATGACTACGTCGTCGTCGACACCTCGTGCCACCTCGCCGATTTCAACCTCGAGGTCATCGAGTCAGCACAGCACATCCTGGTGGTGACGGCCCTGACGATCCCGGCGATCAAGGACGCGAAGCTGGCGCTCAAGGTGCTCGAATCCCTGACGGTCGATCCCGCGTCGGTCCTGCTGGTCGTCGACCGCAGCGATGCCCACTCGGACTTCAACAAGGATTCGATCGAGCAGAACCTGCGTCACGACGTCGGAGCTCAGATTCCCTACGACCCGCGCGTCGTGGGCGACTCCATCAACCGCGGGACCCCGTTTGTGACCGCCAGTCCCGAATCCGACATCAGCCGATCGATTCGCGAGCTCGCCGGGGCACTGGTGCCGGGTGGCGCCGTGCCTGCCGCAGCCGGCGTCGGCGCCGGCGGGAAGGCCGACTCCGGCAAGAAACGCCGCATCTTCGGCCGCTGAGCCACTGGGACTCGCCGAACTCGGCGTCAGTCTCCTCGCCTCCCTCGGTCACGCATTGGCATGCGCTTCCTCACTCGGCTCGTCGCTTCCTTGATTTCGGCGGCCCCAGCGGCTCAGCGCGCGCAGTTTGCTAGTCCCGGGAAGCGAACCCCAGGCGGCGCTTGCTGCGCTTCTTGCCGGGCGGTTCGGCGGCGTCTGCCGGGTCGGCCTGGCCCGTGACCACCGCCGCCAGACGCTCGAAGGCGGCCGTGGCTGGGGACGAGTGACCGCTGATCACGACCGGCACCCCAAGGCTGACCGATCCACCGATGCCTGCGGCGTCGTGGGGGATCTCGGCGGCAACGGGGTGACGCAGGAAGTCCTCGATCCGCGCCTTGTCCATACCACCCGCAATGGGCGCGTCGCGGTGGTTCGCCACCACGAGGATGCGTTCGGGATCGACCTGGAGCACGCCGATCACCGACATGATCAGGCGCGTGTTCTTGACCGACGTCACGCTGAAGTCGGTCACCAGGACGATGTGGTCTGAGTTCTCCAGCGCCTCGAGGGTGATCTCGGTGAGCTGCGAGGTGGTGTCGGCGACCACGGTCTCGTAGCTCGAGCGGAGCTCGGCGATCAGGGATCGAAGGTGCGCGGTGGTCACGTAGTCCGCGAGCTCGGGGCTTGGCGGCGCAGCGAGGACGGTCAGGCCCTGGGGGCCGAGCGAGAGCGCCTGCTGGATCACGTGACGGTCGGCGATCGAGGCGTCGCTCGCCGCGAACTCCGCGATGGTGCCGTCCGGTGTCATCGCCAGCAATGCCGCGATATCCCCGAACTGCAGGGAGAGGTCGACGAGGACGACGCTTCCCGGGTTGGGCCGGTTGAGGATGAGGGACAGGTTGGTGGCGATGATCGACTTGCCGACGCCACCCTTGCCCGAGACGATCGTGATCATCCGGCCGTCGCGGCGGCGAGCACCCTCGGCGGGTGGGGGGCCGCCGTTCGCCGGCTGGCGCGCTGACTGTGCAGCGCGCTTGCGCGCCTGGAAGGCGTGGACGCGGTGGATCGCCGCGACGAGGTCGTCCCCCGCGAATGGCTTCTGGAGCACCTCTCGGGCGCCGGCGAGCATGGCGCGCCGGAACAGCTCACTCCCGCTCTCCATCGACATGAGGATGACGCCGGCCTGCGGCGCGTACTCCGCGAGCATCTCGGTGGTCTGGACACCGTCGAGGCCGGTCAAGCCCGCGTCGAGCACGGCGATGTCCGGAACGAGATTCAGGGCCTCCTGCAACGCGTGCTCGCCGTCGGCGGCCATGCCACAGACCGTGATGTCCTCCTCGGCGGAGAGACGGCGTTGCAGATTGGCGCGGATGCGCTCACTCCCATCGGCGATCAGCACGCGGATCACGGCGCCACCTTACCTCCGGCCCAGGCTGAACCGCCGACGGTACGCGGGCGCCTGCGCCGACGTCGGAACGTCCAGCGTGGACTCACCGGGCGTTGCCGGTCCGGCCAGCGTCTGGGCCAGCGCAATCAGCCGCCGGCTCAGCTCGGCGCGGGGCTGGGAACGCAGCAACGGAGTGCCGGAGTCGACCGATTGATCGACCCGCGGGTCATACGGCAGATCCGCAAGCGCGGCGCGGCCCAGGATGGCCTCGATGTCCTCGCGCTTGTAGCTCACGCGCGGGCGGGTGTGGTTGAGGATCACATCGACGCGCTCGCCGGCGACCCCAAGAGCGTCGAGGAGGGCGAGCGACGCCTTCGTCGCGCGGACCGACGTCATGTTGTAGCTGCTGACGAGGAGCACCCGGTCCGCCAGCTCGAACGCTTCCAGCGTGCGCTCGTCGAGCTGGGACGGGGTGTCCACGACGACGAACTCGTGCGCTTTCGAGACCCCACGGATGATCGCCCGGAGGTGAGGTGCGGTGACGAGTGCGGCGAGCTCGGGGCTCACGGCGGACCGGAGCACACGAACGCCCGCCGGCCCGGTGGCGAGCACCTCGTCGAGCAGCGACGGCGCGATGTCCTCGCCCGAGGCTGCGAGGTCCGCGATCGTCAGGAGATGCCCCTCGACACGGAGCATCGCCGCGGCATCTCCGAACTGCAGGTCGGTGTCGATCACCGCGGCGCGAGTGTCGACTCCACCTGCCAGTGCCACTGCAAGGCTCGTCGCGACCATCGAGGTACCCGTTCCGCCCTTGCCGGAGAACACCACGATGAGCGTCGCTCGCCCAGGATGGGCTCGGCGCGGACTGCCCGGGGCTGCGGGCGCCGGGCTCGCGTCGGGCTGCTCGGCGCCGCCACCGCCCGGCGGGATGATCCCCGCTGCAACGCGGATCGCCTCGAACAGGGCCGCGGCGCCGGCTCCCTCATCGAGGGTGGCGGCGGCCCACGGTCCGGCGACCGCCGGATCACCCGATGTCATGAGGAGCACCCGCGTCGCCGGCGACACCGTCTCGAGGTGCGCCGCGAAGTCCTCGGCGGGCGGCTCGGCGAACGTCTCGTGGAGGAGGAGCACGTCGGGCTGGCGCAGCCACGCCTCCTCGATGACGGCGGCCGGATGGTGGGCGACGCCACAGACATCGACGGCGTTGTCGTAGGGCGCGAGCTTCTCGAGATCCCCGACGATTCGCGCGACCTGGTCCGCAATCAGGACGCGGATCAAGGCCGCGCCTCGCATCCGCCATGCATCGTGCGCATGGTACGGCGAATCGCAGTCACGTGGAATGCCGCGTTGGTGAGTCGCGCGCGAATCGTGCGACAACAACCACAACGCGCAATCAGAACGCGGACAAATAAAAAGAGGAGCCGTCCCATTGGGCGGCTCCTCTTGACTGTCCTGGTTGCTTGCGAAAGCTACTGGGCCAGGCCGTTGCTGATGTTCGAGAACACGTTGTTGACCTGCTTGCCGACGACTTGCAGGATAACGATGACGACGATGGCGATAAGGACGAGGATGAGCGCATACTCAACCATGCCCTGGCCTTCCTCAGCCTCCTCACGCTTGCGAGCGATAAACTCAGTTGCGCGAAGGTACAGGGTGCTCAGCATATCCATTCCGTTGTTCACCTCCTTTCGGGTTGTATTTTCGGGCCGAGGCTTGGTGCCCCGATCCGACTGCCGTGAGTGTGTACCCCCGCTGCAGCAACGGAATGGCCTGCGTGCTAAGGATTGGTAACGAAGAATCGGACACGCCCACGGACGCTGCTGGGACAACGAGAAACAGTGGTGATTCGATGACAACCGCGATACGGCAGCGTCGCTCTGAATTGCGCTGACCTAGAGTTGGGGCATGGCCCAGGCGGTCGCGATTCCAGCACGCCAAGGCGAACTGGGACGTCGCGTCGAAGAGATCCGTTTCCTCGTATTCGGCCGAGCGCTACCGGCCGTGTTGTTTGCGCTGCTCGGGTATCGCGTGCTCATGAATCTGCTTTCGCAGGTTCATGATCTCCCCAAGCACGGTCATCTCGGTGGCATCCTCGCGGGGCCGCTCACCACCGGCGTGTACCTCGCGTTCTGCGCGATCCCTGTGGGCATCTACCTCGTGCGTCCGCGGCCGAAAGCGCGTGACGGACGCATGGTCGCGCGCGCCGCGGGTCTGGTGGGGACGACGATGCTCCTCGTGGTGGGAGCGTTTCCGCTGCCGGTGATCCTCGTCCCCCCGGTGCTCATCCGAGACGCGGCCGTGCCGCTGACCCTGGGCGCGTTCTGCCTCGGCGTCTATGGCCTGCTGTACCTGCGCCGCAGCCTCAGCATCATTCCCGAGGCGCGCCGGCTCGTGACCAGTGGCCCATACCGCGTCGTGCGTCATCCGCTCTACGCAGCCGAGATCCTCGCCGCCGTCGCCCTCGTGCTGGCGCGGCCCGGCCTCTGGGCGACGTTGACGCTCGCGCCCTTCATCGTCGTGCAGATGCTGCGGGCTCGCTTCGAAGAGAGCCTCCTGGCGAAGTCGTTTCCCGAATACGCAACGTATGCCGCGCACACGGCGCGGCTCATCCCGTTTGTCTGGTAGGAGAACGTGGTTCGCAGCAAGTCGACCGATGCTAAGGTGGATCAAGTGATGAGCCCCGAGGCAGGACACCCGTGCACCCAGGGGGGTTGCACTTCCGACGAGGGCATTCCCTGCGCATACGTCGACCGGCGCGGGCGCGAATGCCGCACCGCCTGGTGCCCGGAGCATCGGGTGACCATCGAGGACCGTGTGTACTGCCGCCGCCACGCCGGTGTGGTGAGCGCACTGCCCAGCCTCGACAGCTCTCTGGCCGTCTCGCTGCCTGATCTCGACAACCGTGCCCCGTCGCTCGTCGGCTGGGTGTCACGTCAGATCGACGGCGACGTCTGGCGGTTGCTGCTCAAGGAGCTCTCGTCCGGCAGCGGTGGCCAGCTGGTCGCCGACCCGGTGACGCTCATCTACGTCGGCATCGGCCGTCAACGGGCGTGGGAGCGCGCATGGCGGCTCGACAGCCACGTCGGCATCGCCCACCGCGTCAGCGTCGTGGTGGAGGAGGCCGACGACACGATGGTTACCGTCAAGGTCGGCAGCAACGCGGTCGAGCAGGTCGTCCCACCGTGGATCCAGCATCGTGTCCGCGGCGAGACCGTCGCGCCGGACGAGGACCGCAAGGAACGCGAGGAGTTCTACCAGCGCGTGCTGGACGCGATCGAGCGCGGGCTCGGGCGCGAGCGTGACCTCTCCCACTACGTTGCGGAGGGCCGCCTCAACATGCCTCAAGGTGGAGCAGGAGCCTAACCGTGACACGGGGTCGAATCCTTATCGTTGACGACGATCCAAGATTGCTCCACATCGTGGCGATGTACCTCGGTATCGAGGGTTACGAAGTGTCCACCGCCGAGAACGGTGAGGACGGACTTGCCAAAGTCGAGGAGCGTGCGCCTGACCTCGTGATCCTCGACATCATGATGCCCGGCATGGACGGCATCGAGACGTGCAAGCGGATCCGCGGCAACGTCCCGACGGCCGAGACGCCCATCGTCATGTTCAGTGCACTCTCGAGCGACGACGACATCGAGCGGGCACGTCTTGCCGGCGCGAACCACCTGATCACCAAGCCCTTCAACCTCGTGGGGCTCGGCTCGGTGGTCAAGACCTTCTTCCCCGCGGACGTCGGCAGCGCTCGCTGAGCCGCGCCCCGTCAGACGGGCGGGGTGATCACCGGCGTGTTCTGGGCGAGGTGGGTGCTCAGATTCGGCGGCAGCACCGACCCGAACAGGGTGCGCATCTGGGGCTCCAGGCGCACCGCCTGACCACTCAAGGTGGCCGAGTTGATGTCCTGCGCCATCGTGGCGTGGGTGGGCGACGGCGACCCGCTGACGGCGATTGCGACCAGGAACAGGACCAGCACCTCGGCAACGCCGACAACGGCGCCGAGGAGGACACCGCCGATGCGGTCGAACGCGGCGACGACGATCTTCTGCAGGCGGTCATTCATGAGTGCACCGAGCACTTCGATGACGATCACGACAAACGCAAAGATCGCGACGAACGCCCACGCGTTGGCGTCGAGACTGTGCGAGTGGATGAGCGAGGCGACTGCGTTGCCCAGGTTGGTCGCCGCAAAGACGCCGAGGAAGACGCCGAGCGCGGTGAAGAGGCGGCGGATCAACCCGTGACTCCACCCGAGATATGCGTTGACAGCCACCGCGACGACCAACAGAGCGTCTGCGAATACCTGGCCCGGCGTGCTGTCGATAGATGCGACTATCGCGACCACCTCATGACCGTAACATGCCCCCGGACGGCTGGAAGAGGGGTTTTCGTTACAGAATTGCGCTGTGCAACCGTTCCTGCGCACGTCCCACAGCGACGTCTCGGCGCGCAAGACCTACGATCTGCTCGACGAGCCGACCGGGCCTGACTACGCCGGCCTACTCGAGTGCGCACTCGTGCAGTGCGCGACCGCCGTGCTCACCGTGCGCCCAGGCGAGATGGATGCCGAGGGCCAGGCAACCATCGACAGCCTTGCACGATTCCAGCAGGCGAAGACCACAACGGCGGCGGGCAGTCTGGTGCGGTACGCGCTGAGCCGGGAGAGCGTGACCGTCCTCCAGGAGGCAACCGGCGGGCTCTACGGCTGGCAGCACCCGGGCCTGCCGGACAACCTCTGCCTCTACCGCGGCGACGGCAGCCCGTGGTTGGTATCGAGCGCCGGCGCGCATATCGGCTATCTCGAGGTCTCGCCGTTCGAGAAGCTGCTCATCGGCCGGACCGCTCCGGGACTTGTCGCGGTGCTCGCGCACCAGAGCGCGCGTGACGCGATCCTCGCGTACATGGAGCGGCGCTTCGAGACGAGCGTCGCGTCGCTCACCGAGCAGCTCACCGACTACGCCCGCATCGTGATCGGCGATGGACGCGAGGGCCTCGTCGACGCCCTGGAGGACTGGATGCGCTCCGGTGAGGAGGCGAGGGTGTCCGCGGCGCTCGAGGTTGCCCGCGCGCTCCAACTCGTCGAGCTACGCGAGACCGTCGCCGGGTTGCTTCGTGGGGCAGCAAGCGACGACGCGGTGGTTCCCGAGGTGTATCGATCCGTGCCTGCACTCCGCTCGCGCTGGCGCATTGCACACCGGCGCCAGCTCGAGCGGGTGCTCCGCCAGCTTTCCTGAGGCTGCGGTCAGCCGCCGGATCCGAACTGGTGGGCGACCTCGATCACCGCGGGGCCGAGCAGCACGATGAACAGCGTGGGGAAGATGCAGCCGACCATCGGAAAGAGCATCTTCAGCGGGGCCTTCTGGCCCTGCTCCTCTGCGCGCTGACGGCGCTTGCGGCGGATCTCCTCTGACTGGATGCGCAGGACGTTGGCGACCCCGACGCCCAACTGCTCCGACTGGATGATCGCCTGGATGAAGTTGCTCAACTCCTCGACCTTGCAGCGACGGCCGACGTCATCGAGTGCCTCGAGACGCGGGCGACCGAGGCGAACCTCGTTGAGCATGATCGACAGCTCACGCGAGAAAGCGTTGTTGTACTTCTCGACAACGCGAGTGAGGGCGGAGTCGAAGCTGAGGCCGGCCTCGACGGAAATCGTGAGCAGATCGAGTGCGCTCGGGAGCGCGAGGAGGATCTCCTTCTGACGCTTCTTGATGCGGCGCGCAACGACCATCTGGGGACCGAGGTACCCGAGGATGAGACCGGCGGCGGGGACGACCACCAGGAGTGGCATGGTGAGCGCGCCGAAGAGCGCCAGCGCGAAACCGATGGCCGTGAAGAACAGCATGCAGAGCAGGCGAAGCGCGAGGAATCCGGAGGCGGTCAGTCCCCATGGACGTCCCGCGAGATTCAGCTTCTCCTGCAACGCATCGGTGCTGCCTGCGCCCGCGTTGCGGTTGAGTCGATGGCCGACCTTGTCGAGGAACGGCCGGAACACACGGTCGAAGAGCGGCAGCGACATCTCCACTTCGGCGAGTGTCGCGGGCGCGCGACCGGCCTCTGCGAACTGCGCGAGGCGAGCCTCGAGCAGGTCGGTCTGACGCGGGGAGACGGCCATGGCGAGGCCGACAAAGATGAGCAGGATGCCGGCGGCGATGGCCGCGGCGAGTCCGATTGCAAGAGGGCTCACGTCAGACCTCGATCTTCACGATCTTCTGGATCGCAACCGCGCCGACGGCGATGGAGAAGATGGCCATGCCGAGCATGATGTGTCCCAGCGGATCGGTGATCATCGGGTCGAAGTACGACGGCGAGATGAGCGCCAGGAAGCCGGCGAGCGCGATGGGCAGGATCGTGATGATCCATCCCGATGCACGTGCCTGCGCCGTGAGCGTCCGGATCTCGCCCTGGATGCGCACGCGTTCGCGGATGGTGAACGCGATGGTGTCGAGGATCTCGGCGAGGTTACCGCCGACCACGCGCTGGATCTGCACCGCGGTGACCATGAGGTCGAAGTCCTCGGACTTGTTGCGCTGCACCATGTGGTTGAGCGCCTCGTCGACGTTGATGCCGAGCGCGATCTCACGCGTTGCGCGTGCGAACTCGTCGGCGATCGGCGGGTTGGCGTTCTTGGCCACAGACGCGAGCGCCTGTGCAAACGAGTGTCCTGCCTTCAACGCGTTGCTCAGCAACATGAGCGTGTCGCCGAGCTGATTGTTGAACGCGCGCGTCCGCTTCTTCTGACGGAACTTCAGGTAGAACCCGCTGAAGATGTAGACGACGATCGGGCAAGGGATGAACGCGATCGGGGACTGGAAGCGGAGTGCGACGAGCGCGCCGACACCGATACCGAGACCGACCACCATGAGCAACCACTCGGACGACTTCAGCTTGAGGTCGGCCTTCTGGAGGTCGTCGGCGAGCTTGCCCGTATGCGACGTGCGCGAGAGGATCGGGTTCAGGCCATTGGTGACCGCTCCCAGCAGATCTCGAAGTGCGTTGCCCGTCTTGACGCGCGGCGGCGCGGTGACGGCCACTGTGTCACCGCCGTACTGGTTGAGGCGGCGAGCCATCTCCCCAGCCGGGTTCTGACCACGGCTGAGGAGGAAGGCGAAGATCGAGAGGACTGCCGACGCGGCCAAGGCCGCTGCGACGACGGCGGCTGGCGTCATTGCTATCAGTGCCCGAACAAGGAGTCCAGCGTGCCTGGCGTCACGGTGTCATCCGACACGCTCGGCAGGCCTGGGGCTCCGGAGCTCTCGTAGTTCGGCTTGTAGCTCGTACCGTCGGCTGCCAGCTTGCCCCACTCGGACTCGGGACGCAGCACGTACCGAAGCACGAACTCATGGTCGCCGATGTTGGAAGTGAGGGCTGTGAGCAGCTCAGCCTGGCTGCGCGGCACCTCGACGAGGAGCATCGATGCGTTCGCGCTTGCAGCGCCGGTTGCAGCGGCCGCGCCGACGCGCAGCACGATGACGTCCTGGAACGAGTAGCGCACGCCACCCGGGCCGTTTCCCGTGTCGACGAGGATGTCGATGTGGTCACCGGGGAGGATGTAGTCGCCGGCCGCGACGAGGTCACTGCTCAGGTTTGCCGCTGCGGCAGGGGTGAACCCGGCAGGTGCGACCGAGGTCGTCGGAATGGCGACGGCGACGTACCCCTTGGTGATCTGCGTCTCCACCGAAAGCGCGGTGGTGCCGGTGCCGCTCGAGGTGATCGAGAGCGCGGGAGTCGAGAAGAACGCAGGAACAAGTGGCGTGTTGTCCGCGAGCGCGACCGTGGTGGTCTTGCCGACAACAGCGACAGGATCGATGTACGCGTCACCCGGCTTCGCGGAAGCGGGGACCTGCGTCACGACAACCATCGCGGGCGTGAGTGTCGTGCCTGCAGGAATGCTGGCATCGGACACAACGACGCTGACTTCGTTTGCTGGTGCGTTGGACCGCACCAGGAGCAGCACGGCCACCGCCGCCGCCGCCGCCAGCACGATTCCAAGAAGCAGGAACACTCGGCTGTTCGGTTTATTCGCCTGGATGGCCACCTGTTCTCCTCGGTTGTCTCAATTGGTGTCGGTCACGCGGTTGCGGCTACGCTCATCCGACAGCGCGTTACTGTGGATGACGGCCGCAATCGAGTGTGGAGCGTATCTACCCTGTCGTTCATCGCCTTTCGGTAACAAACGCATCGCACAGCGGACGAGCTTGCATACGCGATGCGTGGCTGAACGGCGTTCGTCCGTGTGCTATTCGTCGAAGCGACCATTGGCCTGCGCGCGCATCAACATCGCGAGGATGTCGTCGCGGTACGGCGCGATGGTCACGATCTTTCGATAGAGCTTCAGTGCACCCTTGTCGTCATTACGCAGCCTGCGCAAGCGAGTGACACGCTCGAGATACGACACGGCGAGGTCGATGTCGTGATCGTCGATGCAGATGTCGGCGAGTCGCAGCAGCGGCGTCTCGTGCACGGGATCCGCGCGCGAGGCGGCGAGGTAGCAGCTCAACGCCGCGTTGCCCTTGCCCAGTGCACGGCAGCGGTCGCCGGCGTCGAGCGCCAGCTCCGCGAGCGCGCGGCCGCCGACGTCATTGGCGAGGCGCTGGAGGAGCGCGGCCGCCTCGTCGCAGCGCCGGCGACGGAGCCGATCGTTGATCTCGAGTCGGGCTTCGACGACTTCAGGGTCCGTCTCGAAGCGATCGTCCTCTGCCGAACGGTCGGCGCTGGCATCCTGCGTCTGGTCCGCGTCGTCGTCGCGAAGCCTCCAGCCTCGAGCGGCTGCGCCGTTCGGGGCATCGGTCGCCGCAGCTGCGGCGGCTGCCTCTGGCTGCACCGGCACGGCGTCGGCGACGGAGGCCGGCTCGGCGACGACTTCGGCGACAGCTTCGGGCTCTGTCTCCTCGACGGGCTCGACCTCGAGCGGGGCAGCTGCCTCCGCGGTGGCTTCGGCCGCCGCGGTGCGCTGCACGACGGCAAAGTCAGCAAGGTCGTTGAGGTGGAATCCGTCGCGCGGCGCGACAAAGGGCTCTTCGCCCTCGGCCTCGGGGGTGGCCGTGGGGGTGGCGGCGCCGTTGGGCGCGCTGCCGTTGGACTTCGTTGCCGGCTCGGCTGCCGTCGCGTCGGCCTCGGTAGCCTCGGTCTGTGCGTGTCCGTTCGACTCGACAGCAGGCTGGGGCGTCTTCGCGCCGGTGCGACGGAACAAGGTGAACGCTGGGCGGGTCGACGGCTCGGAGGCCGTTTCGGCCGCCGCCTCGGGATCGGCCGCGACCTCGGGTTCGGCCACGACGTCGACCGTGGCGACCGCCTCGGGCTCGTCCATTGCCATCGGCTCGTCGTCCTCGGGACTGAGCTGCGCATCGAGCTGGGCGAGCCCGGCTTCGACGGTGTCGCTCACCGATGCGGGCTCGGGGTCCGGATGGACGTGCTCGGGCTCGGCGTGCTCGGGTTCGGCAAGCTCCAGTTCCTGGACCGGGCGCGCGATCGTCTCGAGTGCGTGTGCCGGGTCGCCCTTGACCTTGACGACGCCGTTGCGGCTCAGAGCCGCGACTTCCTCGGCGCCGATGAGGGTCGTGTCGGCGGCCGCGTGGCCGTTCGTCCCATCGCGACGCTGTGGCGGTTCCGGAAGCGCGTCGAGAGACAGCAGATACTCGTAGACGGCCCGCTGCAGCCGGCGCGTGAGGAAATACAGCTCCTCGGCCGGCAGCGAGTCCGCGGCCGCCGATGTGACGTCGGTGACCACCCGGAGGAGCGACTGCTCGTCCAGGCGTTCGTCCACGACGGCAGCATCGAGACCGTTCTCGAGGAATTCAGGGAGCGTTTCGAGGCCGGGCGCCAGGGCTGAGGCAGCATCGAGCCATCCCTGGCGCAAGATCTCCACGTTGGTTGTAGTCATGGTCATGCGCTGCGGCCAATTGTCGTCGGCCTCGACGCCTGTCTCTGGCACCATGGCGCAACGAATCTGTGACCGCTCGTCATACAGGGGAGACAGTTCCGGTGACAGCCATCGTTGTTGACGGTCTGCGCAAGTCGTATGGCTCGATCGAAGCTGTGCGTGGCGTGAGCTTCAACGTCGAGGAGGGAGAGGTCTTCGGATTGCTCGGTCCCAACGGCGCCGGCAAGACGACGACGATCGAGATTCTCGAGGGGTACCGGCATCGCGACGCAGGCAATGTGACCGTCCTCGGCATCGATCCGCAGAGCGGCGGCCGGAAGCTCCGTGAGCGTGTCGGGCTCGTGCTCCAGGAGGCCGCGGTGCCGCCGATGCTCTCGGTCCGGGAGCTGGTCGAGCTCTATCGCGGCTACTACCCGGCACCGCGACCTGCGGACGAGATCATCGAGCTGGTGGGGCTGACCGAGAAGGCGGGCGAGCGGGTTCGCAAGCTGTCGGGCGGTCAGCAGCGCCGCCTCGATGTCGCGCTCGGGCTCGTCGGCGACCCCGAGCTCATCTTTCTCGACGAGCCGACGACCGGGTTCGATCCATCGGCGCGACGGGCCGCCTGGGAGGTCGTCCGTAACATGCGCACGCTTGGTAAGACGATCGTGCTGACGACACACTACATGGACGAGGCGCAGTACCTCGCGGACCGTATCTGCGTGATCGCGGCGGGCAAGGTGGTCGCTGAAGGCACGCCGGAAACGCTGCGTGCGGGGACGGACCAGCTCACCCACATTCGTTTCGAGCTCCCTTCCGGTCTCGATGCGACGAAGGTGCCGATGGCGTTGACGCTGACGAACGGCATCGCTGTCATCGAGACGCAAACACCGACGCGCAGTCTGCGCGACCTCACCACCTGGGCGGTGGCGCAAGGGCTTGAGCTGCCCAACCTGGAAGTCACGCGCCCATCGCTGGAAGATGTGTACTTGGAGTTGACCAACAACGACGTGGCGGAGCCGCGTGTGGCTGCGGGAGCCGGCGGAGATGAGTAGCACCGCGATCGCGCTCCGTCAGGTCGGGTTCGAGCAGAAGTCGTTCTGGCGCAACCCCGCAGCCGCATTCTTCGCATTCCTGTTCCCGATCATCTTCCTGGTCGTGTTCGCGAGCCTGTTCAAGGGACAGTCGGTGCAGATCGGCACCGTCACGACGTCGTACGACAACTACTACATCCCCGCGCTGGTCGCGTTCGGAGTTATGGGTGCGTGCTTCACCAACATCGCTGTCACCCTCTCGCTCCGCCGCGACAACGGGATTCTCAAGCGGTTGCGCGGAACACCGCTGCCGCCGTGGGCGTTCATCGCCGGTGTCATCGGGTCATCGATCATCGTCAGCATCGTGCTCGCCGTGCTGACCACCGGGTTCGGCATCCTCGTGTACGGCGTGCATGTTCCCGAACACTTCGGCGCGGCGGCAGCAACGATCGCAGTCGGCGCACTGTCCTTTTGCGCGCTCGGTCTGGCGATGACGATCGCGATTCCCAATGCCGAAGCAGCTCCGGCGATCGTCAACGGCGTGTTCCTACCCATCGTGTTCATCTCGGGAACGTTCTTCCCGGTCGCGCCGTCCAACGTGCTGGCGAAGATCGCCGAATGGTTTCCGGTGCGCCACTTCATCAACGCGATGTTCACGGCATTCGATCCCGGTAGTCAGTCGTCGAGTGGTTTCAACGGTACCGATCTGCTGGTGATGGCGGTATGGGGCGCGGGCGCGGTCATTCTCTGTGTGCTGCGATTTCGCTGGGAGCCGAACAAGGGCTGACGAGCGCGGTTGGCGCGTGCGCTCAGGGCGCGAACTCTGCCGGCTGGAACGGATTGATCGAGATGACCGACGTGTTACACCCGGGCCCTCCGCCCGGAAGGGAGAACGGGATCGTCAGCGTCCCGCCGGGAAGCGTGATTCGCAGCGCGGCCACGAGGTTGTTGTCGCAGCCATCATCGTAGTACTGCACCGGCAGCGACGCCTGCCCACGGATTCCGCCTTCCGGGTTCGGTCCGGGCGCCGCTCCCTCATTCGTGAGTGGGATGAGTCCGACGCCCCCATTCGCCATCGTCGGGACGTAGTTCATCGGTGAGTCTTGCGTGTGCGGGTCAATGAGCACACGGCGGCGCTCGTCGAGGAGTTGGACGCCGGGCGTACCACGCAGAACGCACGGAGCCGTTCCCCGATCCGTGAAGATGATGTACGAGACGCCATTGCCGAGACCAGCGCCCGACATACCCGTACGAACCTCGAGTTGCGAAGCGGAGCAGCGCGGTCCCACCGGTGCCAGGAACGTCATCGGGGAAGGTGTCGAGGTCGTCGGTGTCAACGTCGGTTCCGTGCTGATGGACGGAGCAGCGGACTCCGTTACCACCGGCGATTGCGTCAGCGTCGGAGTGCGTTGCACAACGGTCGACGTGCACGCGGCAACCATCCCGGCTGCTACGGCCACCGTGAGTCCCAGCACCGCGTGGTTCGCCATCACGTACCTTCCAGCCCGCCGGCGCATCGGATGCGCGCCAGCCGGGGCGTCGATGCAACGTCCGACCTGACGCCTCGGATACGCTCCCGATGCTTGGCTACGAGGCCTTGGTCCCGGTCTCGTTTGCCGTCTGCAGGTTGGCGAGCACGAGCGCGTCATCGAGCCGCGTGCCCCCGTAGCGACCGCGCGTGATGATGATGTTGACGATGTTGCCGATGCGCCACTCGAGCGTGATCTCGACTGCGGAGAGACCACCGGTCGTCGTCTTCACCACGCTGATGGCGTGCGCCTCGTCGCCGAGCGGTCCGGTGGAGGTCGGCGTCGCACCAGGCATCGCATTCAGCCGGCGAATCCCAGCGCCGTATGCGCTCGTGGCGCCGGCGACGCTCGCGAACTGCATCGCGGTCGCCACGACGTCAAGCGGCCCGTTGGCAGTCGCGAAATCGGCGGTACGCTGGTACTCGACGCTGGCCGCGGTCTGCAGCCCGTCGTTGCCCAGCGCTGTCGCGACTGACGCGTCGCCATTGGCCAGCGTGCTTTCAGTCACGTGCGTCGCGGCGCTGGAGACGGTGAAGTCCGGGGCGACCAGCTGGTCGATGGTGATCAGGTAGCTGGTCGGGTCGCCGGTGGCCAGTGCGGCACCGGCGCTGCCACATCCGGAGACAGCGACGACCAGTGCGAGCACGGCAAGCCCCCACCCGCCCTGACGGCGCATCGGGACCTACTCGTGTCGCAACGCGCTGAGCACTGAGACCCGCACCGCTCGGCGAGCTGGCCCGATGGTGGCGACCACCGCGCCAAGCACCACGATCGCGATCAGGACGGCGACGGTTTCGAGCGGAAAGCCAAACTCGGGAACGAACTCAGGCGTCGATGTGGCGCGGAGCATCGGCAGCGCCATGATGCAGCCCGCGCCGATGCCGATGAGCGTCGCCGCCCCGGCGAGCAGCCCGGACTCGATGAGGACACGGCGCATGGCCTGCCGGCTTCCCAGACCGACCGCGCGGAGCAGCGCGAGCTCCCGAGTTCCCTCGCGGACGTTGACCAGCAATGTGTTGATCACCGCGAGCATGGCGATGAGCACCGCGATCACGGCGATCGCGAGCACCAGGCCGATGGAATGACCCAGTGCCGCGCGCGCGTCTGCGGCGATGACCGAGACGGGCACCGCCTGCATGCCGTAGCTCGTTGCCGTCGCCTCGACCGTCGCCGGCGACCCGGTGGTGACCACGAGGTCGTCGAACCCCGCGGCTGACGTGCCGAAATACGTCCGCGCCAGGTCGTCAGCCATCACAAGGCTCTCGCTCCCGTCCCCGGCGGGGAAGGAGTGGCTGATCACCCCGACGATCGTGAAGTACACGGTCCCCTGCACCGTGTCGACAGGCAGCTGTGTGCCGACGGTCCACCCTGTGGCGGCCTCCAGGCCTGCCGGCTCGAGGAAGCCTGGTCCGTTCTCGAGCGCGGCGAGGGCCGTGGTGCGGTCCGGCGAGACGACGTCGAAGCCCCCGTATGCCGCGAAGGCTCCCGGGTCGATGGCTGCGACGCCTTCCGACGCACCGGCGACGGTCTCGGTGAGGAGCCGCAGCGGCGTCGCGCGGCTGACAGTCGGACTGCTCGCGATTGCCGAGGCGACCGCGTCTCCCTGGGTCACCGGGCTGCTGACGAGCATGTTCCCGACGAAGAGGTGGGAGATCCAGCTGTCGCTCGCGCTCAACGCCCCGGCACTGAGGGCGCTCACGCCGACGGCTGTCGCGACACTCACAGCCAGACCGGCTGCGGTGATGGCCGTCCGGTTGCGCGCGCGGGCAAGGTGTGCGGCGCCCGGAACGGCGCCCGCCACGAAGGGTGAGAGAGCACGCGCCAGCAGCCCGATGAGCAGCGGTGCGACGACCGGCAGGGAGACGACGATGCCGAGCAGGAAGGCGACGACCCCGAAGGCGACAAAACCGCTGCTGGTGCTGATGAAGCAGAGTGCGGCGACGATGAGGAGCGCGGGCGCTCCCATCACCACGATCGGGCTGGTCCGCTCGTCGGCGCCGACGGGGTGGGGACGCAGCGCCGTGAGGATGGGCAACCGCGCAGCCGCGAACGCGGGCAGCAGCCCCCCGATCAGCGCGGCGCCAAGCCCGGCGACGACCGCCGCCAGGATCTGCAGGGCAGTCGGCATCAGTGGCAGTGCGGCGAGATCGCCCGGCGCGATGCCGGCCTGGAACACGGCGCCCAGGAGGATCCCGCCGAGGATGCCGATCGGAACGCCGGCCAGCGCGACGGCGCCGACCTCGGCAGCGAAGATCCGGAACACCTGTCGTGACGATGCGCCCGCCGCACGGAGCAGACCGATCTCACGACGGCGCTCGAACGCGGCCAGCGCGGCGCTGTTGGCGGTGACGCCGGCGCCGACGATGAGGCTCAGGACCGTGACGAGCAGTAGCAGCGGCTCGAGGTCTTGGAGCGGCTCCGAGGATCCGGCCCGCGGGTTGTACGTGGTGACGCTTGCCCCGAGCTTCCCGTGCACCTCGGCCGCGACATCGGCGACCGTGGCGCCAGGGCCGAAGCGCAAGGCGATAAGCGGGGTTCGAAGCCCGGACGCGAACGCGCTGGTCATCGCGGCGTCGTCGATGAACACCGCGTTATGCGTGAAGGATGGCCCGCCGCTGGTCCCCGCGGTGAAGCCGACCACCGTGAAGATATCCGGGCCGGTCGCGGTAATCATCTGTATCTTCTGGCCGATGTGGATCGGGCTGCCGACCCCGCCGGTCAGCACGGAGGTGAGCCCCTGGTCGATCGCCACCTCGGACGTGTTTCCAGGAACGGGCAGCCGGCCGGCCACGACCGTGACGGAGCGCAGCGCGGCACTCGAGTTCTGCAACCCGACGAGCGTCACCGCATCGCCGACGAGGCTGCCGCCGGCCGGGCCCGCAGCGACCTGCTTCTCGTGGAGCGGCACCGCCTGCACGACGCCGGGGAGATCCCCGAGCACGGTCAGCTGATCGGTCGTGAGGCCCGAGCCGGCGTCAACGCGAACGTCGAGCGACGAGGCGCCCGCCTGCTGGGCCTGTGCCTCCTGAGCCTGGACGGTCAGCCCCTGGATGGCAATCTGTACGGCGAGCACGACAGCGATGCCGAGCGCGACCGCGACGGCCGTGAGCGCGCTCCGCAGCGGCCGCGCGCGCACGGCGCGCAGCGCCAGCAACCAGATCTCGCTCACAGATCGAGCTTGGCGAGCCTCGCGACGAGGACTCCAGGATCGGGGATCGCCTCGGGCGCTTTGCCGTCGTGACTCAGCGCCACCTCGTCGACGACGACACCGTCACGCATGATCAGGACGCGATCCGCATACGCGGCGACGCGAGCGTCGTGCGTGACGAGGACTGCCGTCTGGTGCTCCTGGCGGCAGAGCCGTGTGAGGAGCGCCATCACCTCGTGGCCGCTCGTCCAGTCGAGGTTGCCGGTCGGCTCGTCAGCGAGCAACAACGACGGCGATGCCGCGAGCGCGCGGGCAAGCGCGACGCGCTGCTGCTCGCCACCCGAGATCTCCTCGGGGCCGTGGCCCTGCAGGCCGTGGAGGTTGAGCTGCTCCATCAGCGCGTCGACGCGATCGCCGATCGCCTGCCGCGAGAGCTTCTGGCGGTGGCGGGCTGGTGCCTCGTTACGGAGACGCAGCGGGAGCGCCACGTTCTCGGCCGCCGTCAGAGTCGGCAGGAGGTTGAAGAACTGGAAGACGACGCCGACGTGGTCGCGGCGGAACGCCGAGCGCTCCTCGTCGCCGAGGGCGTACATGTCGATGCCCTGGACCTCGACCGTGCCCTGATCGGGCGGCTCGAGGCCGCCGAGCATGTGCAGCAGCGTGCTCTTGCCGCAGCCGCTCGGGCCCATGATGGCGATGAACTCGCCCGCGGTCACGGTCAGTGAGACGCCCCGGATGGCCTCACGCGGCGGCCGGCTGACCCGGTAGATCTTGTGGAGTCCCGAGGCGACAACGATGTTGTCTGTCACGTCGCCCGAGGGCGGATCGACGGTGCCGAGCTGAGTCAGGGTCATGGCCCTCTGTGCTGGAAAGTGGACTAAAGCGTCAGAAAAGCTTCGAGAACGGATTCGATGCTGTTGGGAAGCAGGCCCTCGTACTGGGCGATCGGCGGGGCGGGGAGGTCCTGGGGAAGGCTGCCGGCCGGGACGGCGAACGGCGTGGCCGTGGGGATCGGCGAGGCGGTCGGTGCCGGGGTGACGGTCACCGGACCCACGCCAGGCGGTCCCGGAGCGGGGGAGTTGTGGGCGCCAGGGCCGGGCTTCGGTGTCTTGCGCGGTGGTGGCGATGAGGCGGCGCCGACCTGAGCGAACTCCTCGCTGAACATCCAGACGTTCTGCTGTCCGGGTGAAACGCCGGTCCAGGTCACACCCGGCGCGCTCTCGTCGGAGCCGACGCCCATCTCCGTGTAGTTGGCGTCGAGGATGTTGGAGCGATGGTCGGGGCTGTTCATGAACGCACCGTTGATGTAGTCGGCTGCGGCGTTGGCGCTGCCCTCGCCTGACACCCATCCGATGTTCTCGCCGGCTGACCTGTAGTGGACGCCGAACGCCTGCATCATCGAGAACACGAGCTGACCGCATCCGAGGATGGGATGCGCGAAGTAGTTGCGCTGGATCATGTCGTCGGAACGTCCGTTGACCTCGATGCCGTTGCAGTCGTAGCGCGCGTTCTCGCCGATGGACTCAAGCGTTCCGCTCTGCACCAGTGAGTGAACGCCGTTGCTCGTTCGGTCGCTGTTCGTGAGCGCGAACAACGTCGAATCGGCGCCGCCGTTCGCGCTGGCGATGTTTGTCGTGCCCGCCAGGTGCGCCACGGCGAGGCCGCAGGCGGCAAGCACGCCGGCCGTCATGAGGTACGGGCGGAAGGTCTCGAGCAGGCGCCGGCCCGGGCGCGTCTCGACGCTGACGGCCGCGTCCGCGCGCACCGCCTGAGCGGTTTGCTGGAGCTTGTCCCACGCCGACGGCACCGGCCGAGCTTCCATACGCAGTCCTTCAATTGAATTCGACCGATCGATTCCGGCCGGGCACTATCTAATCCCCTCAGAGCCCCTGGGACTGGGCTTCGACAGGATCGTTGCACCGTTCGACGGGCATCCCGGGGATGCTTGGTCCAACCTCCGGGCAGGTATCCGAACGCAATCACACGAGGTGGACTGGGCTCTCATGTCGCTTCTCGACCGAGTTCAGCGTAAGGCAGAGGGAACTCCCACGCCTTCCCAATCGAGCACACCCGCGACTCCGGCGTCGGCCCCCGCAACGGAGCGGAAGCCTGAAGTCGAGAACGATCGATACGCCCCCGCCGGCTGGCAGCAGCGCCAGAACAGCGGCACCCAGGCTCCGGCACCGCAGCCGGCGCCCGCTCCGATCCCCATGCGACCGCCGCAGGCGCCGGCGCGACCCGCCGAGAGCGAGCGCCCGACCCCGGCTGCCGAAGCGCCGCGCGCGCCGTCGCTGCTCAACCGCACCGGTGGATCGATGAACCGTCCCGGGTTGAGCAAGATGGGCGGCCATACCAATACGCACGTCGCGCTCCGCGGCAAGGTGCATCAGCGCCTCGTCGAGGAGCTTGCGCAGGACACGAACTCCGTACCGCCGGAGGTCGTCCGCCAGCGCATCGCGGAAATCCTCAACGACGTCATCACCGAGCAGAACATGACGATGAGCCGGCCGGACCGGCTGCGCCTCGTCGAGATTCTGGTCAACGACGTCCTCGGACTCGGTCCGCTCGAGGAACTCCTCGCGAACGAGGACGTGACTGAAATCATGATCAACAGCCACAAGCAGATCTACGTTGAACAGCACGGCAAGCTGACGCTCAGTCCCGTCTCGTTCGAGAGCGATCAGCAGTTGATGCAGGTGATCGACCGTATCGTCACCAGCATCGGCAGGCGAGTCGATGAGTCGTCGCCGATGGTTGACGCGCGCCTCAAGGACGGATCCCGTGTCAACGTGATCATTCCCCCGCTCGCGCTGCGCGGACCGACGATGACCATCAGAAAGTTCGCGAAGGAAGCCCTGACGATCGAGGATCTCATCAAGTACGGATCGATCACCAAAGACATGGTCGACTTCCTGCGGGCGTGCGTTCGCGGCAAGCTGAACGTCGTCGTCAGCGGCGGCACCGGCTCCGGAAAGACGACGACACTCAACATCCTGAGCAGCTTCATCCCTGAGGACGAGCGCATCGTCACCATCGAGGATGCGGCGGAGCTGCAGCTCCGGCAGGATCATGTGGTCACGCTCGAAACCCGTCCGGCAAACGTTGAAGGCAAAGGCCGCGTCTCGATTCGCGACCTGGTCATCAACTCGTTGCGCATGCGGCCGGATCGCATCGTCGTCGGAGAGTGCCGTGGTGGTGAGGCACTGGACATGCTCCAGGCCATGAACACCGGCCACGATGGCTCGCTGACAACCCTCCACGCAAACAACGCGCACGACTGCATCAGCCGTCTGGAGACGCTGGTGCTCATGGCAGGCGCCGAGTTGCCGTCACGCGCGATCCGCGAGCAGATCGGCTCCGCGGTGAACGTCGTGGTGCAGCAGTCCCGTCTCCGCGACGGCACGCGCAAGGTTGTGAGCATCACCGAGGTGCTCGGCTGCAACAACAACGAAGTGCAGCTGCAGGACATCTTCAACTACAAGCAGGTCGGCGTCGACGAGGACGGCAAGGTGGTCGGGTCGTACATGCCGACCGGCGTGCTGCCGACGTTCCTCGAGCACTTGACTACGTCCGGTGAGGAGCTCTCCGAGGACATCTTCCAGCCCATCCGCGTGATGGACGGCGTGGGGTCCGCGTAAGCGGTCTTCGTTCCCGGCGCGTCCTCTATCAGAGGTGCGCTACGGCGTCGTTGAGGTCCGGGAGTACGTGTACGACGTGCCGTTGCCGTCGTCTTCGGTGAGGGTGTTCGCGTTGCACGTGTACGCGAGCACACCGTAGGTCCCGAGCGGGAGGGTCTGCTCGGCGCCACCGTTGATGGAGATGGTCGCGTGAGCATCGGTGAGGTCGATCGGTTCGATGGTCTCGTACCCGTTGAGGAACACCACCGGGGAGCGCAGCTCGCCTCGAGTCCGGACGACGACGCGATATCCCTGGCTGCTGCCCGAGAACGCCGTGCCACCGAGCTCTTCGACTGCTGTCCCATTGCTGAAGAGATGCTCGACCATGCCGGCACCGCCGGTCGTCGACGCGGCGACGATCGCGCCTTTCCTGGTCTTGAAGCTGACAGCGAACGTGCCCTTCGTGACCTTCCATGTCCCGACGACGCACGCGTCACCGATCGCCGGCCCGGCGACGGGCGTTGCGGTCGGCGCGGGCGTTGGCGCCGGTGTCGCAGTCTTCGGTGCAGACGCGACGTTCGCCACTGCCGGCGTCGTCGCGCCGCACGATGCGATCAGCGGCAGCGTGATCAGTGCCGCGCAAGGGATGAGCCCGCGCCACGTGTTCGGTCGCACCACAACTCCTGTTCGGCGTTCAGCCGGCTGAAGATCTCCCCGAAGGAGGGTTACGCGACGCCGCTGAGGTGCCCGTTCTTCTCCGGGGCGACGCCGACCTGGCGACGGTCCGGGAAGATCTGCGCCAGACGTGGCGGCAGCGGGATGCCCATGTCGAACAGCCTGTCGATGATGCGCGGGCGGATACCAGTCGGCTCGAAATCGCCGATGATCTTTCCGGTCGACGGATCGGCACCACGGGACTCGAACTTGAAGATCTCCTGCACGGTGATCATCTCGCCTTCCATGCCGATCACCTCGGTCACGGAGACGACCTTGCGCGAGCCGTCCTTGAGACTGTTGAGCTGGATGATCAGGTTGATCGCGCCGGCGATCTGCTGCCGAATCGCCTTGAGCGGCAAGTCGAGTCCGGCCATGAGGACAAGGGTTTCGAGCCTCGACAGAGTCTCGCGCGGGCTGTTTGCGTGGATGGTGGTCAGCGAGCCGTCGTGACCGGTGTTCATGGCCTGGAGCATGTCCAGCGCCTCACCACCACGGCACTCTCCGACGACGATGCGGTCCGGCCGCATGCGCAACGAGTTGATGACGAGCTCGCGAATCGCGATGCGGCCTTCGCCGTTGACATCCGCGGGACGTGCCTCGAGACGGCAGACATGTTCCTGGTGCAGCTGCAGTTCAGCCGCGTCCTCGATGGTGACGATTCGCTCGTCGATCGGGATGAATCCCGAGCACACATTGAGGAGCGTCGTCTTCCCGGTACCGGTACCACCGGAGACGAGGATGTTCGCGCGAGCGAGCACGCATGCCTGGATGAAGGCAGCGGCCTCCTGGGTCATCGTGCCGAACCCGATGAGGTCGGAGACCTGATACGGATCCTTGCTGAACTTACGAATCGTGAGAATTGGGCCGTCGAGCGCGACGGGCGGAATCGCCGCGTTCACGCGCGATCCATCAAGGAGGCGCGCATCCATCAGGGGTGTGCGCGAGTCGATGCGCCGGCCGACCGCCGCGCCGATGGTATCGATCACCCGCATCAGGTGAGCCTCATCGTCGAAACGGATGTCGGTGAGGAGAATCTTGCCCTTGCGCTCGACATAGACCATCTCGGGTCCGTTGACCATGATCTCAGTCAGGCTGTCGTCATCGACGAGCGGACGCAGCGGGCCGAGGGCCTCGAGGTACCGGGTGTCGAGCTTGTGCGGGACGGCTGCCATGCTCACGTGAGGGTGCTCCTTGGGTTCAGTCAGAAAGACTTCGGTCAGATAGCGGTTCCGCGCCGATTGTGGCCGCTGGCGCGCGACGATCTGCCGGGAGCAACCGCTTCGATACACGTTCGATTCCGCGAGCGTTCGAAGCATCCACGAGTCGTTAACTCGGACGGGTACGATCTCCTCACTGTGATGAGTGCCGAGACCGTGGCATCCAACGGAGGAGCCCACGTTCCGGACGAGGAGTGGTTCGGAGAGGGGAGTGCCTTCGACTCCGGCGAAGACCTCGCCGCTGCGCTCTTCGCTTTGGCCGGTGCCAAGTACACAGAGCCCGCGGCCGCCGTTGAGGCGCTCTGGCCCGTCGCCACTCCCGCGAGCTCAGGCTCCGACACGGTCTTCGTCGAGGTCCAGCGCCCAGGTGCGGTCGCCGAGGCTGCGCGACCGTACGGGCTTCGCACGAGCTCCGCGCCGACCGCGTCGCCCAGAAGCTGGTCCGTACGCACACCCGGCGATGCGCTTCTGCCCCCCACGGTCTCCGGGCGCACCGGTTGGACGATCCGAAACAGCGTCGCCGTGCTGCACCGCACCGAGGACGCGATCGCCCATCTTCGTGAGGATGCGGTGGCCATGGCGTTCCTCGCGGCTGCCGAAGCGTGTGGTCGCGGCCGTCCCGCCTCGCTCGAGCGGAGAAAGTTCAAGCGCTAGCTGTTGTCAGCGCTCGTACTGGCGCAGACGCTCTTCGACTTCCGAGCTGCTGAGCGACGTGGCCGCCGGTGCGACCGCCGGGATTCCTCCCTGCACAGCCTTTCCTGACGCAGCCGGCTTCGAGGGTTGCGGCTTGCTCGCCGTCGCGACCCGGGTGGGTGCTCCACCCTGGGTCTCGGGACTGTCCGCCGCCTCGGCCTCGCGCCGGCGCATCATCGCGTAGACGTTGTCGAGCGTCGGGGCGTGCCCCTGGCGGAGCAGGGCGAGCACGGCCTCGGGATCGATCGCTCCGGGTGCGGCGAGTGCCGCAGCGCGTGCTGACTCGATCGCGGCGTCCTGTGCAGCCTTCATCTCGTGGCGCGCATGTCGAGCCATACGGAGGAGCGAGAGGCAGATGATCCCTTCGACGACGGCGAGACCGGCCAGGATCAGGACGGAGTGATTCTGGACCCAGCTCACCAGCTGGTTGCTCACCGGGTCACGCTCCGCACAGCCGCTCGGCAGCCTGCTGGTGCATCTCGCGAGCCATCGCCTGGATCGATGCGGGGTCCTGGCCTTCGAGGTGGAGCCCGCGAATCGTGTCGATGGTTGCAACGAAGTCGTCGATCGTCGAACGTGTCTTGCGGAGCAGCGCCGTGACGGGTACCGCGTTGGCCTCGCCGAGCCAGACCACACCGATCTGGACGAGCTCAGTGCGTACCTCGTCGAAGTCGACGAACTGCGATCCGATGGGCTCGTCGCGCTGGAAGAAGCTCTGTTCGGCGGCGCCCTCGAACACCGGTGCCCAGTCCTCGGATTCGGTCTCGCTTTGCGCCGATGCCGTTGCGGGCTCAGGGGTTTCCTCGGCCGGCTCGGGGCTCGAGTGCGGTGCTCGAGCGGCGGGCTCCGACTCAGCGAGCGGCCAGCTCCAGGGCGCGACCGTGCGTTCGGACGGCCGGCGCGTGAACAGATCGGGGCCGGTGCCAGGTGCTGCTGCCGGCTCTGCATCGCTGTCCGTTGCTGACTCGTCTGCCCCGGCTTCGGTGTCCGCAGCGGTCGTGGCGTCAGCGTCCGGGTCGGGCGAGGCGAACTCGGCCCAGAAGTCGTGCGCCGGCTCGGCCTGCGCGGGGGAGTCGTGTTCGGCGACCTCGGCAGGCTTATCGCCGGATGCCGCGACGGGCTCGGCCTCGGTGTCTGCGGCCGGCTCGTGCTCGTGGTCAGCGACAGGCTCATGCTCATCCGCGGCGACGGGCTCGTGGTCATCGGCAGCGGCCTGCTCGTGCTCATCCGCGGAGACGGGTTCGTGCTCATCGGCGGGGGCTTCAGGTTCGGTCGCAGCGACTGGCTGTGGGTGGTACCAGTCGAGCGCTGCGTGGCCGCTCTCGGCCGCCACCTCGTGCTCGTCGGGTTCCTCGGCGTCGGCATGCGGCGCAGCGTCACCGTCAGCTTCGTGCGCTTCATGTGCAGCCTCGTCGGTTGCTCCCGGCGAGCCTTCGGCAGCAACTGCCGGCGTTTCGTCAGGGGAGCCCTCGTGCGTCTCGCCGGCGTGGGCCGATTCGCCCGGCTGGTACCAACCAACTGAGTCCGCGAGGACGTCGCGGGCCGACCACCCCTGCGATGCGGCGGTCTCGGGCTCAGTCGCAGCGTGACCGTCGTCCGCCTCCGCGGGCGGCGCCGACGGCTCCGATGGCGTGCGATACGCCGCGGTGCCTGGCTCGATCACCGACCAGGTCGGCGCCGGCGCGGCCGCGTCGGTATCCGCGGCGGGTGCGTCGGCAACAGCCTCGGCATCAACGGCGGGTGCGTCGGTCGCGGTCTCGGCATCGGCGGTGGGCGCGTCGGCGACTGCCTCGGCGGCCGGCGGCGGTGCGTTAGTCCCTTCGGGCGCATCACCCGAGCCGTCGGCGTAGTCTCGCGCGCGCTGCCAGACGGGCTGCGGCTCGGGGTTTGGCTGCCGGACGCTCCATCCTGCGAACGTCGCCGCCTCGGCGGCCTCTTGCGCAGCCACTGCCTGTGCGGCGATCGTTTCCGGGGTTGGGTTTGCAGCCCCCTTGTTCTTGCGCGAGCCTCCGCGTGACCACCAGTGACGCTTGGTCCTGGCCTCTGGCACAGCCTCGATGTCCGGTGTAGGCGGCGGAGGCGCGTGTTCGGCAGAGGCCGCGAAGTCAGCTTCCGATGGGGGAGCCGCGTGCTCGGCATCGGGCGGAGGAGGCGGAGGCAGCTCCGAACCGTCGCCGGCCGCTTCCGTGGAGAACGTTTCAAACTCAGGATGCGACGAGGTCGCGGCCACATCGGTGTCGACGGCCGGCTCGGACGCTTGCTCGTCAGCGGAGGCAGCGTCGGGCGCTTGCTCGGCGGTCGGTTCGGCATGGTCGGCATCGACTGCTTGCTCGGCGGTCGGCCCGGCGTGCTCAGCTTCAACAACCTGCGCGGTCGTGTCCGACGCCGATTCGGCGGTGGTGGTGTCGCTCGCGGACTTCGCCAGCGCATCGGTGTCATGCGCGGTGTCCGCAGCAGTATCCGTCGAGGCATCGGCCTCAACGCCAGCGTCAGTCTTTGGAGCGGCGTCAGGCTGCCAGGCCGCATACGTCGGGGCGGCAGCGTCAGTCTCGACGGGAGCTTCCGCACTTGGTGCAGCGTCCGCACTTGCCGCGGCGTCGGTCTCGGCCGCGGCAGCAACATCGGCCGGGTCGCCTGCTGCGACGTGGTTTACGTCCTCAGGATGCGTCTCAGCTTCTGGAGGTGCCTCGGCAGGCGCCTCGGGTGCCAGGATCCCGAAGAAATCCGTCGCGCTGGGCGCGGTATGCGCCGCAGTCGCCGCTACGGGACGTGGCTTGCGCTCCATCACCGTCAGGCGTCCACGTGCCTGCGACAGCAGCGAGCGGAGGCGCTCCGGCGACGCGACGGCGGACCGCTGCGTCTCCGAGTACACCGCGACAAGTCCGCCACGGCTGAAGAGCGCGATGCCACGCACAGGCGCATCAATGACGAGCACACGGTCGAGTCCGTCAGCGCGGAACGCTGCGAGCATCGAGGCAGGATCGAGCCACGACATCTCGATGCCGCTCACTGCGAGCGGAAGGCGCCAGAGCATCGTGAGTGCCTCGGCAACACGGGGATCGTCCAGCGCATAGCCGGCGAGCGTGCCTTTGGTCGCACCAAGGAGTGCCATACCTGCGGCTTCGCCACGTGCCTGATCCTCGTCATCGATCCAGACCGCGTCGATCAGGTCACCGCCGCTGACAACAGCGGCCGCTCGCAGTTTTGCGCCCGTCAGAATCAGGATCGATGGAGGCAGCTCTGCGAGGCGTTCGGCGAGGTTGACGTTTTCGGGAGATGTTTCAACCCAGAGTGGACGTCCACCCGGAAGCAGCGGAAAGTCGCTGAGACCAAAGGCGAGATCGGGAGAGCTGTCTTCAGCGCTCCACCACTCGGGTTCCTCCTCGCTGACGGGATCGTCGGCGTATGAACCCGCAAGACGCACGAAGGGACCCGCGAGTTCGTCAATGCTGATCGAGAGCGTCTCGTGCGGCGACATCGCGCGACGCCAATCCGAGACGGCAAACGTTCTCGGAAGTTCGGCGAGCAGCGCGTCGATCGCTGCTTCCCCTTCGATCTGCGCTTGATCCGTATCGAAGACAGCGTGGCTGGGGCGTCCGAAGACCAGGTAGAGCGTCGCTTTAGCGCCGTCCCAGGAAATATCGAACGCGCCACTCAGATAATCATCTTTGGCGCTGGCAAGCTGTCGCAGTAACTTGACATGGGGCGCCGCAGTGGCCATGTGCGGATATTCTACGGACGTGCCTGCAGAAGTCATCACGATAGCGTCGCTAAAAGGTGGTGTCGGAAAGACGACCAGCAGCTATGCGCTGTGCGCGGCCGCGGCCGCAGGTGGTCTCAAAGTCATCGCGATCGACCTCGATCCGACCGGCGGATTGAGCAACGCGCTCGAACGGGCGAAGCGAAGTGTCACGGTCATCGACGTGCTCCATGGGCGCGTCAGTCTTCGTGACGCCCTCATCGATCACCCCCTCGGCATCCGTACAGTTGCGTCACATCGGAGCCTCAACGACGAATCTCCGTCGAAGGAGCAACTCGAGGAGATGCTCGCCGAGGTTCGTGACGACTGCGACATCATCCTGCTCGACACGCATCCGCATGAGCCGTCGCTGGTCGGACCCATGGGAGCAGCGGACCGGATCGTGGTGCCGACCGCCCTCGACATCCTGTCGCTTCGGGCCGCAGCGCTGACAGTTGGGCTCGCGCAACAGCTCGAAGTGCTCGATCGCATCCGGGGCATCGTTGTCACCAACGCGAAACGCCCGTTGTCGCGAATCACCGACTCGTTGCTCAACGGCCTCACCCTGAGCGGTCTTGCCTTCGAAACCGTGCTCTGGTACTCACCCGGGTGGGTGGTGGCGACATCGGGCCGTGGCGAGCTGCCGGACCAGGAGCTGCTGACCGACAGCAAGATGCTGCTTCGCGAGGTCGCGACGCGGCCTTCGCCCACCGAGGCGCTCCGTCAGTTCGTTGGCATGGCCCAGGGCAGGCGCCCAAAGCCGGCGGGAGCCGCTACTCCCTGAAGCGTTGCCACCAGCTACGGCGTCGAGACTTCGACGCCGTGGGCTTGCGCACCGGGACGACTCTGTGAGCCACGGACGGTGGCCGTTGCTCCTGGACTGAGAACGCGGCGGCAGGGGCAGGAATCGGCGCCTCGGCTTCGACGGGCGCCGCCACAACAGGCACGGCAGCCTCAGCGGCTCCCCGCGCACGAGTTTCCGTAAGGGCCTGTTCCGCGGCCTCACGTGCCGCCTCGGCGGCGGCACGTGCTGTTTCGGCGGCCATTCGGGCCTCCTCGGCCAGATCAATACGTCGAAGGAGGGTCGTCCGCTCGCTCTCGAGCGTTGCGACCCGGCGCGTCAGCGTCGAGATCTCCTCCATGTAGAGCCCGTCAATCGGCGGGGCTGCCGGGACGGGGACGTCGTCCTCCTCCGGATCCTGGTTTCCCGACCTCAGGCTCGCTGCTTGCCGGTCCACGAGCGCATCGAGGAATGCCCACTGCTGCCGGAGCTCCTCCTCGGAGTGACGTGGGACAGCGCTCACCGCACCAGCGCGACCGGGCTCACCCCGTCGAGGGCGGCGAGCGCAGTGGCCAGCGCCTCCGGCGCCATGAGTGGTAGGACCTCGGCATGGGGGAGCTCGAACGCGATATCGGCCGCGAAGCGCCTGGGTCGCGAGAGCGGGCTCGGTCGGAGCACGAAGGACGGGGGAGAGGTCTGAACGGCCGCTTTGCCGGCGGCCGGCGACGGCTGATCGGCGAGCACCCGGGTCTCGTCCTGGGTGAAACCGGCCGCGAGCAGGCGCTCGCTGAGCGCGGTCCGGTCGCCGGTGTGCTGGCGGCGCTCGACCGTTGTCCAGGCGGCCACCAGCAGGGCTTCACGCTCCGACAGCTCACGGACGATCGCCGGGATGTGCGCCTGGCCGAGCTCGCGTGCCGCACGGAGCCGCCTTGATCCGCACACCACCTCGAAACGATCGCTGCCACGGCGACGCAACAGCAGCGGCTCGATGATTCCGCGGGACGCGATGCTCGCTCGCAGCGCGGCCAGCGTCGCGGCGTCGACGTCACTGCCCGGCCACCACGGCCGGTCGTGCACCGAGTCGATCGGGATCCGCTCGACGCGCGACTCCGACGTGGGCGCCAGCCACCGGGCCATCGGACCCGAGAGCGGTGGCCCGTTCACCCCCTGCGTCGATCGTTCGCCGATCTCAGACACCGGCGACCACCTCGGCCTCTGTCATCACCTCGCCGGCGAGCTCGCGATACGCGGCTGCTGCTTTCGACGATGAGGCGTACGCGGTGATCGGCACGCCCGCCAGGGAGGTCTCCTGGAGCTTCACGGTGGGGGTGATGACAGTCGCGAAGACGCGGATGTTCGCCAGCTCGCACAGCCCATCGAGCAGCTGGCGGCTGAACTTGGTGCGCAGGTTGACGAATGTGGGGACGATGCCGAGGATCGCCAGGTCGGGATTGAGGCGGCTGCGCACCAGGTGAACGGTGCGCAATACCTCTTTGAGACCGCGGATCGCGAAGCCCGACATCTGCACCGGGATCAACACCTCGCCGGCCGCTGCCAGGGCGCTGATGGTGTGGAACCCGAAGCTCGGCGGGGTATCGAAGAGGACATAGTCGAACGTCGTGCGAGTCCCGTCGCGGCGCAATGCCTCGCGGAGGACCAGCTCTTTGTCGATGGAGGAGGCGAGCTCACCCTCGACCGCTGACAGGTCGGGCGAGGCGGGGAGGACGAACAGGTTCGGCCAGCCGGTCTCGACGATCGCCTCGCCGGCCTCGAGGCTGCCGGCCATGACCGCCGCGATACCGGGGCGCTCGTCGTACGGGTCGAGCCCGATGCCGCTCGTCAGGTTCGACTGCGGGTCACAATCCACCAGCAGGACGTGTTTGCCCCGCTCGGCGAGCGCGGCGCCGAGGTTGATGACGGTCGTGGTCTTGCCCACCCCGCCCTTTCCGGACACGCATGCAATGGATGTGGTCACTTGTCCCCTGAACGATAGTTTGCACCGCCACTCGATACCCAACACGGGTCGGGGCGGAAAACCGGGCCAGCGACACGATGGCGCTCTGTCACCCGCGCGTCACTTGCGGTCTGAGGACGCGGCACAGAACGCGTCAATACTTCCAAGTAATGATGAATGCACAGCGTGCAGACCATCACGGAGAGGTGGAGAACGTCCAGCTGCGACGTGGTGAGATGTACAGGATTTCGTACAGCCTGCAGACGCCCCAGCTCCGCCGGGTCACACGCAGTCTCGCGGTCTTCACGGGCGCGTCCAAGCGGCGTCTCTGGGATGGCCACGAGGCGATCTGCTTCGAGTTCGAGCGGCCGCACGGCCGTCCACTTTCGCTGCTCCGCGGTCAGATCGTCGAAGCGCGACCCGCGACGCTCAACGATCGGGGACAGCTCGTCCTCGTCGAGGAGCCCGGTCCACGGCAGCGCCGAACGTTCTCTCGCGGCGTCAACGGCCGCCCCAAGTGGCATCCGCCGCAGCAGTCAGCTGGCTAGACCGGTCTCTTCGGACTCGGCCGCACTCCGCGACAACCGCTCGTTGAGGCCGCGGCGCTCGAAGCGATAGCCGATTCCGGGGACTGCGTGGATGTACGTCGGTCGGGGTCCGAGCGGCTCGATCTTGCGACGGAGCCGGTAGACGTGCGCGTCGACGCTGCGCAGGTCGAGGTCGGCACCCTGGCCCCAGACCTTCTGGATCATCTCTGACCGCGAGATCACGCGACCGGGCGATGCCGAGAGGAGCGCAAGGAGGTCGAACTCGGTTGGGGTGAGGTTGACGGACTCGCCGTCGCGGAGGACCTCGTGCCGTCCGATGTCGACGATGAGGCCCGGGAACTTCAGGCGGCCGGGGCGCACCTGCGACTGCGACGTCCGCTGCCGGCGCAGCTTCGCGTTGACGCGCGCTGCAAGCTCACGAATCTCGAAGGGCTTGGCGATGTAGTCGTCAGCGCCGATCTCGAGGGCGACGACCACGTCGACCGTGTCGGTGCTCGCCGACAGGATGATGATCGGCACTTCGACACCGGCGCCGCGGAGGCGGCGGCAGACGTCGAGGCCCGGCATGCCGGGAAGGCTGAGGTCGAGCAGGATGAGGTCGACGTCGCTCTGCTCGGCGAGACGCAGGCCCTCAGCGCCGTCCTCGGCGAACTGGAGTCCGAAGCCGTGCTGCTGTGCGACGGTCGAGAGGATGTCGCGCATCGCCGGGTCGTCGTCGATGACCAGCACGGTCGCTTCAGCGGGAGCCCGAACGACTCCGTGGCCGAGCGGCGCCAGGATGGATTCAGTGAACGTGGTCATTGGTCCTTCACTTCGGGTCGAGCGCACCAAACGTGCCCACCGCTGCAAGGTAGCACCGCAGGCAGCGCGCCTCTCCCGTGGTTACGCAGGCGTTGCCCGTCTTTACGTGTCTGCAACCGGAACACGCGGGATTGAGCGGCAGTGGTGCGTGTCACGTTGCTCACACATGCACCGGGAGCGCGACGACGAAGGTGTTGCCGCGAGCTCGTGAGTTGTCGATCCAGATGCGGCCGCCCATGCGCTCGATGAGCTGGCGCGCGAGGTAGAGGCCGACGCCGAATCCGCCGCGCTGGCGCAGCAACGGCGACTCCACCTGATAGAAGGACGCGAACACGCGATCGACGTCGCTGTCAGGAATGCGCCGGCCGTTGTCGCGCACCTCGACGTGCACCTTGTTCACCGCGCGATACGTGGTGACGCGCACGGGCTCGGACTCCGGTGAGAACTTGAGAGCGTTGTCGATGAGACACGCGACGACCAGCGCGAGGCGCTCGTGGTCCGCCAGCACGCGCTGTGCGTCCGGTGCCACCGTGATCGCGAAACGATCGTGGTCCGCCGACTCGACAAAGCGTGCGATCACCTCACGGAACACATTCTCCAGGTCCACCGCAGCAGTCTTGAGGCGGATCTCTCCGGACTCGAGCTGCGCGATGCACAGCAGGTTGTCCGTGAGACGCGCGAGATGCTCTGCCTCGAGGCGCAGCTCGTGCAGGCCTTCGTCGCGCGCATCCTGCGGGAGACGGTCGCCGGCGTCGTGCATCAACGTGAGCCACGCCTTGATCTTTGTCAGTGGTGTGCGCAGCTCGTGCGAGGCGAGCATCATGAACTCGCTCTTGATGCGATCAACCTCGCGCAACTCCGCGAACGCCGCGTGCTCGAGCTCGATGGACCTGCGCAGCTGACGATCGCGTTCACCGACAAGCTCACGTGCGAGCAGGTTGCTGCTGAGCGCGACGACGAAGAGCAGGAAGAGTCGCGACACGAGCGCATCCACGAGCGTCGTGTCGAGATGATGGTTCGCGACGTTGAATCCGACGATGAAGTACGCAAGCCCGGCGACAACTGCGCACGCCATGCTCGATGCGAGCCCGAAGCGAAGGCTGCTCGCGATCACGACGATGAAGAACGTGACGGCGAGGTCGGAGTTGTAGCCACCGGTGAGGTACACGAGCCCGCTCGCGACCGCGAGGTCGAGCGCGATGGTCGCCACCTGGAGGCGGCGTCCCGGGACGCGATGCGCAAGGAGCATGACCGTGGCGGCGAGGTTGAAGACGCCCCAGCTGCCGAGCACCAGGTTGACCGCCGCCGTCGACTGTCCCGTCGCGAGCCCGGGGAAGTTGTTGGCGACAGCCGCAAAGATAAGCACCATCCAGCGGCTCAACTCGATCGTGCGCTCGATCCCGACCCTGCGGTCGCGAGTGGGCATGCTCGTTGAATCGGAGCGGGGTCTGCGCATTGGCAGACGGCCCGCCGGTCGTTCGGAGCCGCTCGGCGCGCGTGCAGGTCCGGGCTGGGTGAGCTCTCGGCTCAGGGCCTCAGCCATGACAGTCAGACGCGCGCGCTCGGTCGCGGATGGCCTCGCTCACTCAGGTGAGCCTAAGCGGCGCGCCGTCTCGCCAGACGAAGGTCTCGTAACGATGCCGCACCACCCACTGTTACAGGCGAACGGATGCATGCCCCAGTCCTGGAAACTTCTGGTCAGCCGTGTCTCTTCAACCAAACGCCGCAGTGCACCCGGATCGACCGGATGACCTCGCCGCCGGGGCAGCCGCCCTCCGCGAAGGTCGTCTCGCTGATGCCGTCGCCGCATACGATCGCGCGCTCGATCGGCTCTCTCCGGACGGGCAGCCCGAGCAGCGTGGCGCCGTTCTCCTGGCGCGCGGTCTCGCACGCCAGTTGCTCGGCGATCTCCCCGGCGCGTCCGCAGATGTCCTCGGAGCGCTGAACGTCTGGTCACTCGCTCGCGCTGACTGGGCGTCGAGCGCGATGTCCGATCTCGCCACAGCACTCTCCGGCGCAAACAACGGCGCCGCCGACGTGTACTGGCAGGCAGCGCTCCGCCTGGCCGAGCGCAGCGGTGACGTCGTGCTTCAGGCGGCCGTCTCCGGTGAGTGGGGCCGGCACGCGGCGCGCGCGGGTGACGCCGTCACCGCGGTGGCCCTCCTCGAAAAGTCGGCGGAGCTCGGACGTCGAGCCGGCGACGATCCGATCGTCGCGAAGGCGCTCGTCAACCTCGCACGGGTCGAGCTCGATGCCGGTCGCGGCGGTCATGCCATGCGCAACATCGGTGAGGCGCTTGCCCGCGATCAGCGCGGCGATCTGCGCGCGGCCACGGCCGGCCTGCTCATCGACGTCGCGGCTGAGGCATTCCAGTCGGGCGACACGGCGCACGCGGAGCTCTGCCTCGAGCAGGCCCTCTCACTAAGTGGAACGGCGGACCGCCAGATCCGCGAACGCACGCTGGCGGCACTCAGCGGTCTTGCGAGGTCGCGCAACGACCTGGCTGCCGCCGCGCGCTACGGCGAGGAGCTGCTCGAGAGCGCGCACCGTTCCGGTGATCTCACGGTTGCTGCCGAAGCCCTCCATGACCTGGGCCGGATCGCGATGATCGCCGAAGCCTTCGATGACGCGAACTCCCGGCTCACCGAGAGCGTCGTGATCTCCCGGAGCCTGGGGCTCGATCCGCTCGCTGCCGCAGGCTCGCGTGCGCTGGCCGAGGTGGCGATTCGCCGTGGGTCGTTGCTCCGAGCGCTCGGCTACGCGGAGCAGGCGGTGACGCTCTCGATGGGACAGGACGACCTCGAGGCGTGCGCGGTCACGCTGCTGCTGGTCGGTGCCGAGGCAGGACGGGCCGGGCTCGAGGACGTTGCCGTGCCTGCGAACGCCGGAGCGGCAGAGATCTATCGCCTCCTCGAGCGTGACGATCTCGCTCAGGTGGTTGCCCCGCCGTCGCAGGTCCGCCCCGACAGCGTCCCCGAGCCGAGCGACGCAAGCACGACGCGGCTCGCGGCCGGTCTCGAGGCGGCGCGTTCGGTGGTCAACCCCAGCGGGGCGTAGCCCCCTTCGCCAAGCCCTCAGCAGGCGGCGACGCCGGGCGGCGGGATCACGAGCCCATCGGTCGGCGGCGGTGTCCCGGCGGGTGGCGCCGACATCACCATGCTGGAACTGGTCGAGTCGTAGCAGTCGATCGTCCATCCCAGCGTGTGCATCGCCGAAGCCTCACGCGCGTTCGACGGCAGGATCGCCACGCGGATGTCCTCGGTGGTCAGGACGCGAGTCCAGTCTGGCGCGAGCTGGTCGACGTCCAGGTACTGGTTGAGCGCGGTGGTGCTGAAGACCGCCGGCTCGTCGTAGAGGAAGACGACGCGGCCGTCGGGGAACCGGTATGCGAGATACCCGCCCCAGGTGTCGACCGTGTAGATCCGCTGACCGGGGAAGTGGCCGGCGACGTAGCTCGCCGCAGCCTCCGGGTACGTCGTCGCCTGGTACGAGGCGGCAGCCGTCGGACTGAGCTGCGGTACGAGCACGACCGCCATTGCGGCGGTCATCGCAACGAGCACGCCACTCGTGGCGATGGGGTGGAGGTGCCGTCGCGTCGCCCATGGCTGGTTCGCGAGCCGCGGTTCGACATGCCGCTTCCAGGCGCGGGCGCCATGGATGGCGAGCTGCGGCGTCAGGACGATCGCGAGGACGCCGAGGTTCTCCTGCGCGAAAAGCGTCGCGATGAGCAGGCCGAAGCTGATGATTGCCGCGAAGCGATCGGGGCCGCCGGAGATCGTCCAGAGGATGACCATGAGGATGATCTCGGCCTCGAAGATGCGCATCGACCAGTCGTGGAAGTTCGGCGAGGCCCATCCGGTGAGGTTCTGGGCGGCACCAGGGCTGATGACGCCGGCGATCACCGACACGTAGATGCTCGGCCCGATCGGGTTGGCGAGCGCGGCGATTGCGCTCACCAGGACGGCGAGCCCGAGCTGGCGACGGCCGCTGTCGCCGGCCGGACGGATCAACACGAGCACTCCCACCAGGATGAGCAGCCCGGCGGCGAAGCCGGTGTCCATGTTGGCCCAGATCAGGAAGAGCGGTGGCAGACCCCACACGGCCGCGGTTCGGCCCTCGCGCCAGCGGCTGATCACGAACAGCACGATGGCGACGCCCAGCACGGTGATCTCCTCGCTCGTCACGCCGACGACGCTCGTGAGCACGATGCCCGTGATGACCATCGCCAGCGCGAGCCAGGGACCGGTGATCCTCGCCGTGCTCGGGACGGACAGCGCGGCAAGGACGACCGCCGCAGTCGCCACCAGGCCCATGACCAACGACGCGAGACCGGCGCCGCCGGCGCCGACGAGGCCCGCGAGGGTGACCTGGTACAGCCACTGCTGGCCGATCCAGGCGTGCGCGGCCGGAAGGAAGCTGAAGGGCTCGTGCGCGGGGATGCCGCTCGACGTGATCAGGCGGCCGAGTGCGAGGTTCCACCACACGTCGGTGTTGCTGAACGGCTGCACGGCGAGGACGAGGACCACGATCGCCGCAGCGCCGATCCATGCGAGGCGGCCCGCGCGCGTCGCGCGGCGCTCACGATCCGCGTCGGCGATGACGACGAGCTCCGCGGTGCTCATTGTCCGGTGGTCGCAGTGCCCGCCGGATCTTTGGCGAGCTGAGCGCACACGCTGCCCGCGGGATACGACGTCGGTTGCGGCGGGAGGTGCAGCGACGCGACCTTGTCGGTCGGCACGAACGCCACGCTGAGGGAATCCTGATACACCTTGGTCCAGCCGGCGCTGTGGTCCATCACGTCGGCGAGCGGCGTGTTCACGTCGTAGAGCACGATGTCGGTCCCCGCGTCACGAATGATCGAGTCCCACTGCGGCTCGGCGGTCTCGACCTTCGCGTACGTCAGGAGCAGCGGATCGCCCATCAACGCCGCGTCGCCGAAGATGAAGACCTTGTCGCCGTGCGACGAAAGCTCATACGCCAGGTAGCCTCCCTCGCCGTACTGATTGAAGATCTTCAGCGGTTCCGGTGCACCCTTCAGCCACTGCGCCGCGCACACGGGAAACTCGCGTGCATACGTGAGCGAGTACGCCTGCACCTGCATCTTTGGAATCAACCATGCGAGCCCGACCGCGCCCAGGGCTGCGAGGACGAGCGCAGACGCCGTTGCGCGAAACAGCAGTGGCGGTTGCGCGCGCACACGGCGCTTCGCGGTCGCTGACGTGCGCTGGATCCGACTCACGCCGGCGCGGATGCGCGGCATCGCCATCGCCAGCTGGTCGATGAACGCCGGCGTGGCGGCTGCCACGAACAATGCGATGTGTCGCGCCGACTGCAGCGACAGCATCGTCGTCACGAGCACGAGCGCCGCGTCCCGCGCGCGGATGTGCCGGTTGGCCACGACGAGCATCACGAGGATGAGCAGCATCGAGCCGTAGACGAGCACCTCCCAGTCGTGGAAGCTCGGCGAGAACCATTCCTCGATGAGCGACTGCTGCGCGTTCGATGCCTGCGTGCCGATGGCGTAGAGCAGGATGCCCGGGCCGTTCAGATTGATCATGCTCACCAACGTGCACGAGATCAACACGAACAGGATGGGTTTCAGCCGCTCACGTGGCGCCGGGTCCGGCATGTGCAGCACGCCGCCGATCAGCTCGGCGATCAGCACGACGGCCATGAAGCCGAGCCCGATGACGAACTCGCCGTGCAGATTGCTCCAGAACAGGAAGAGCGGAACGAGCAGCCATATGGCTTTTCCTCCGCGAATCAACTGTCGCTCGACCAGCAGCAGCGTCAGCGCCGCGAACGCGAACGTGATCATCTGCACGCGCGGTCCCCAGATGGGGAAGCCCGCGATCACCGCGATGAGCATGCCGAACCCGAGCACACCGCGGCTCGGCCGCCGCAGTCGCGCCTTCTGCATCACGCAGACGAGACCGAACCACGTGATCGCCGACAGTGTGAGCACGATGAGCCCGAGCCCGCCGACCGCATACTCGATTGCGAAGAGCACTTCGTTCAGCCACTCGTGCATCGTCCAGTGATGGTTCGCGACGGTGTACGTGAACGGGTCGTTGCCGAGCAGTCCGCCGTGCTGGATGATCAGCTGCCCTGCGCGAAGATGCCACCAGAAGTCCGGGTCCTGGATCGTGCGCGTCACCGGCAGCGCCATGATGATCAGCACCGCGGCAATGAACAAGCCGCTGGGCGACGTGAAGGAATCCAAACGCTCGCGGAACGTGTTCCGCCGTTCGTGGACCCCCACCTCGGCCACGCTACTCATACGTCGTTTGCCCGCCGCCTGGTTCTAGCTCTGTGATGCTCCCGAGATCACGCGGGCCGCTTTCGCATTGCCCGGTTGGTCGAGCCCGACCGACGACCAGAGCATCTTCAGAAGATGCGCAAACTCGAACGGCTTGCCCATGTATGTGATCCCGCCGAGACCCATGACTGCTTGTATGTCTTCGTCGAAGCACCGCGCTGTGAGCAGGATGATCGGCGTCTCCGACGTCTTTGCCTGAGCGCGCAGCTCGCGGCACACGGAGAGTCCGCTCAACCGCGGCATCATCACGTCGCAAACGACGGCATCAGGAAGCCAGCCCTTGATCACGATCTCGAGTGCTTCCATGCCGTCCTCAGCACAACGGACGTCGAACCCGTCGCTCGCGAGCCGCAGCTCGAGGAGTCGTCGCAGAGAGTCGTCGTCTTCCGCGATGAGAATCCGAGGGGGGTCGCCGTGTGTCATGTGCGTGAGTCTTCCCTGAGAGGCAATGGAACTTCGATCTGGTTATACGCTGGGTGCAAGTTCCGGCTCGCCGTGCAACAGGCCTGTCACAGCCATTTGTGAACTGCGGGCAGGGTGCGACTCTGCGGTGACATGATGAACGTGGTGAGCGACGTGGAAGCAGCCCCCACCATGAATCCGTCGGCGTTGTCCGGCGTGAGATTCCTGGTCACCAAGCGCATCGAGGAGCTTGACGCCTCGGCCACTGCGCTGGACGAGGAGCTTGCCGGCGTTGCCACCAGGCTGCAGGAGCTTCGGACGGCGCAGAGCGCTGCCGAGGCGAGCTGGGGAGCACTCCTCAGCGTCCTCCCCGCGGGAGACGTCGACGAGATCGACACCGCCTTCCGGACGCTCGCCAAAGTCCGGGCGGACCTGGCCGCAACCGAGGAGCGGCAGGTCGAGCTCGGCACCCGGCTGACGAGCATTCGCGCCGAGCAGGAGGTGCTCCGCGCCGTCTATCGGAGCCTCGACGACCTGCTCGCATCGAGCGCAGGCCCGGCCAACGGCACGGCCCGTCTGCGCGATGCCTCCCGCCAGGTCTTCCAGATCATCGAGGAAGAGCGGATGCGCATCGCCCGGGACATGCATGACGGGCCGGCGCAGTCGATGGCGAACCTCGTGCTCCAGGCCGAGATCATCGAGCGCCTCATCGCCCGCGACCCGAAGATGGTCGTCAGCGAGCTTGCGGATTTCAAGAACGGGGTCCGCAGCGTCCTCGACGACACCCGGCGCCTCATCTTCGATCTCCGCCCGATGACGCTCGACGACCTTGGGCTCGTGCCGACGCTGCGCAAGTTCGTCGGAGAGTTCGGCGAGCGCAACAACGTGAACGCGCATCTGCGCGTCGTCGGCGAGGAGATCCGCATGGGCGGCGGCCTCGAGCAGACCCTGTTCAGGATTGTCCAGGAGGCGCTCAACAACGCCCGCAAGCACGCCAAGGCCACCAACGTCGAGGTGGTGATCACTTTCCTTCCCACCCAGGTCAGCGCGGTCATCCGCGACGACGGCGTGGGCATGGACATCGATGCGACGGAAGCCGGAATGGATCGAACGCGTCACTTTGGTCTCCTGACCATGCGCGAGCGAGCAGACGGTGACAAGGGCAAGCTCGAGATCAGGTCCCAGATCGGCAAGGGAACCGAGGTTCGGGCGACCTTCGACCTTTGAGGCCGGCTCTGGCGGCGCCCGAGGACCCCGTTCGGTACGCGCCCGGGACAATGGGGGATATGCGTCACCGCGTCCTCGCCTGCGACTACGACGGAACGCTGGCGACGGACGGGGTGTGCTCGGACGCCACGATTGCCTCGCTCGAACGGATCAGCACCGCCGGCATGCGCCTGGTCCTGGTCACGGGGCGGACGCGCGAGGAGCTCGAATCCGTGTTCGATCACAGCTCGCTGTTCGCGGCGATCGTCGTCGAGAACGGCTCGGTGGTCATCGATTCGAGCGGGGAGGAGACGCTGCTGGCCCCGCGCCTGCCGCGGGGGCTTGTGGCAGAGCTCGAGCGTACCGGCGTCACGCCGCTCGTGGTGGGACGGGTGCTGTGCTCGACAGCCGTCACCCAGACCGCGAAGCTGTCCGCGGCGATCGCCAGGCTGGGGATCGATCGCGCGGTCGTGCGCAATCGCGACTCGGCGATGGTCATGCCGCCCGGGATCAGCAAGCGCACCGGGCTCGAAGCCGCATTGCGCCTCGTCGGCGAGCAGCCGAGCAGGACGGTCGCGATCGGCGACGGCGAGAACGATGTCGCGCTCTTCGCGGTCGCGGGCGTGTCTGTCGCGGTCGCCAACGCCGTCGATGTGCTCAAGAAACGGGCGGACGTCGTGCTGACCAAGCCGAACGGCAAGGGGTTCGCGGATCTCACGGACGCGCTGATCACCGGGGATCTCGGAGCGCTCACCGCACTCAGCCCGCTCGTCGGCTGACCTGTCAGCTACGGCGTGGCACCCGAACCATGGCGTCAGGTGCGCCCCGGACCCACGACGCGATCGCGCCGTCGGTCTGTCTGCGGCCGACGACGGCGCGACGATCGGGGAGCCGTTCGAGGTCGAGCGGTGGCGCCGGCAGTGCGCTGCCGTCCGCCGGCAGGACCGCGATCAGGGCGCGGACGATCTCCGGGTCGAACTGGCGGCCACTCTCACGGCGCAGCTCGTCGAGGCTCCACTCCGTGGACCGGGCAGCCTGGTATGGGCGGCCCGTGCGCATGACGTCGAAGGCGTCGACGACCGACACGATGCGGGCCCCGAGCGGGATCTCCGCGTAGCGCAGCCCGTCGGGATAGCCACCGCCGTTGAATCGCTCGTGGTGGTGGCGGACGATGAGGCGCACGTCCTCCCAGGTGTCGATGTCGGCGAGGATGCTGGCCCCGACCTCGGGATGCGTGCGCATGATCGCGCGCTCTTCATCGGTCAGGGCGCCGGGCTTGCGCAGCAGCGCCTCCGGGATGGACACCTTGCCGATGTCGTGGAGGCAGGCACCGAATCGGATGATGCTTCGCGCGGCGTCCGAGGTGCCGAGGTGCCGGGCGATGGCGTCGGACATCCCGACGAGCCGGCTCGAATGCTCCTGCGTCTCGTAGTCCTTGGACTCGAGCGCATTGGCGAGAACCATGGTGAATCGCTCCAGCATCGGCGCCAGGAAACGCAGACGCAGCGTCTCGTCCGCAAGCTCACGGCGCTCGAGCGCTCTGTCCAGGACGGTGAGCAGGTGCAAGGCCGGGAACGGCTTGGGGACGAAGGCGACAGCGCCGGCCTGCATCGCCTGGATGGCGAGGTCGAGGTCGCGAAAGGCGGTGACGACGATGCACGGGATCATCGGATCCACCCGCTGCGCGTGGGCCACGACGTCGACACCGGTGGCCTGCGGCATCGCGTAATCGGTGATCACGGCGTCGAAGCAACCGGGTGCATCGACCGATGCGATGGCGGCTGACCCATTGCTGACCGCGGACACCTGATGTCCTGCGAACTCCAGCGTCTCCTCGATGAAGCGCCGCGTGAGCGCGTCGTCGTCGGCGACGAGTATCCGAGCCACGTGGTGGTTTCCTCCGCCGTCACAACTGCCGACTATGCGATCGGTCGCGTGACCTCGGATATGGTCGCCGATGCTCCCGAATTGGACGTGCCCGTCACACGGCTGTGCGAGAACGCTACAAGCCGGGTCGTGGCTCCGGGGCCGACCCGAACGGCAACCTGAGTGTGTGCCGCCAGTGGGCGCGCACCGCGCGCTGCACCTGGAGATCGGTCCACCAGATGGGGACTTCGGCGCTCTGGTCGTGATCGACGCGCAGATGCTTGCAGAGGACTTTTCGCTTCACCGGCATACCGAAGTCCTTGCGTCCCGTCATGACGACCTTGTAGACGAGATAGACCACAACCCAGCACACGAGTGCGCCCGTTGCTGCGAGATAAACGTCGCCGGGGATCGACCCGGATTTCGAGGCGTGCGCGGCGGCAGCGAGGAGAAGGAGCATCGGGCACAGCCTATCCCGCGCTTGCGACGCATCAGTTCACGATCCGGTAACAGCCCGGAAGCCGTCACCGGATCGTGAGTGCTGTCTGCGTCGCGTCGCGGGTCTGGTTACGCGATGGGTTCTGGCTGCGGCTCCGGCTCGAGTGCGAGCGCGGGGTCCGCGTCGACGCCCATGCCGATGAAATCGGGGTCACCACCGCCGGCAGCTGCCGCCTCTTCCTCGTAGAGGCGAAGCGCCTCGTCACGAAGCTTCTGGTAGTAGTCGAGCCCGGTCCCTGCGGGGATGAGCTTGCCGATGATGACGTTCTCCTTGAGCCCGCGCAGGCGATCGATCTTGCCCGAGATGGCCGCTTCGGTGAGCACTCGCGTGGTCTCCTGGAACGACGCTGCGGACAGCCACGATGCCGTGTTGAGCGCGGCCTTGATGAGGCCGAGCAGCACGGTCTGCGCGATGGCGGGCTCGCCACCCTCGCTCAGTGCGCGGGCGTTGGATTCCTCCCACTCGAGCTGCGAGACGATCTCGCCCGGGAGCAGGTCGGTGTCGCCGGCGTTGTCGATGCGAACCTTCCGCATCATCTGCCGGACGATGACCTCGATGTGCTTGTCATTGATGTCAACGCCCTGGGTCCTGTAGACGCGCTGCACCTCACGGACGAGGTAGTTCTGCACGTCGTCGCGACCGCGGACGAGGAGCAGCTCCTGCGGGCTGATGGAGCCCTCGCTGATCTTGTCGCCGGCGCTGACGTGATCGCCGTCGCGGACCTTGATCTGCGCCGACACCGGGATCGGGTACTCGCGCGAGTCGTCGTCGGTGCTGCGCACCAGGACCTGCGCGCCGTCGACCTTGACGGAGCCTGCGTACCGGGCGCGAATCGACACTTCGTTGCCGTGCTCGTCGACGCCGCGGATGAGCTCGGTGCCCTCAGCCACCTGACTGCCGTCGGCAACTGCAACCGCGTGCTTGGAGGGCACAGGGTACGTCGTGTCGAACACGTCGCGCGAGGTGACCTTCACCTTCTGCGACCGGTTCTCGCCGCGAATGACCTCAACCACACCGTCGATCTCGCTGATGAGCGCCTTGCCCTTCGGCACGCGCGCCTCGAACAGCTCCTCGACGCGGGGGAGACCCTGGGTGATGTCCGAGCCGCCCGTGGCCACACCACCGGTATGGAACGTCCGCATGGTCAGCTGCGTGCCCGGCTCGCCGATGGACTGCGCCGCGATGACGCCGACGGCCTCGCCGATCTCCACGAGACGACCGGTTGCGAGGTTGCGTCCGTAGCACATGCGGCAGACACCCTCGCGGGCCTTGCACGTCATGATGCTGCGGACCTTGACGCGGCCGACCGCCTCACGCTCGCTCAGGATGCGACGAGCGGTCTCGTCGTCGATGTCCTGGCCGGCGCGGATGACGGTCTCGTCGCCGATGACGATGTCCTGGGCGCACACGCGTCCCTGGTAGCGGTCGATGACGCGATCCTTGAGCTCATCGTCGGCGAGCTCGATCCAGATCCCCGCGGTGGTCTCGCAATCCTCGATCCGGACGATGACGTCCTGGGCGACGTCGACGAGGCGGCGCGTGAGGTATCCCGAGTCAGCGGTGCGCAGGGCCGTGTCCGCGAGTCCCTTGCGCGCGCCGTGGGTGGAGATGAAGTACTCGAGAACCGTGAGGCCCTCGGAGAAGTTGGCCTTGATCGGCAGGTCGATGATCCGGCCTGTCGGGTCGGCCATGAGTCCGCGCATACCGGCGAGCTGCCGGATCTGCTGCTTGCTGCCTCGGGCTCCTGACTGGGACATCATCAGCACCGAGTGGAAGCGGTCGAACGAGCTCATGGTGACCTCGGTCACCTTGTCGGTCGCGTTCGTCCAGATGTCGACGGTCTTGAGGTAGCGCTCGTCGTCGGTGATGAGACCGCGACGGAACTGCAGGTCCACCTGCTCGACCTCGTCCTCGGCCTTGGCGATGATCCCCGCCTTCGCCGGCGGAGTCTTGATGTCCATGGCCGCAACCGTCACGCCGGCAACGGTGGCGTAATGGAAGCCGAGGCGCTTGATCCTGTTGACGAGCAACGCGGTGGTCTCGGCGCCGTGCAGGTCGTAGCACTCCTTGACGAGGTGAGAGAGCTTGCCCAGGTCGAGGACCTCATTGCGGAACGCCATCGACGGGAGGTCGTTGTCCGTGCCGGCGTCGCCGAGCGGCAACACCTCGTTGAAGATGACCCGGCCGATGGTCGTGGTGATGATCTCGGTTCCGGTGGGATCCTCTTCAGACGCGCGATGCGTGTGCACGTTGCGCTTGGGCAGACGCACGCGAACGCGCTCGTGGAGGTTGACCACGTGGTGCTCGAACGCGAGCAACGCCTCACCGGCTGACGAGAAGATGTGCAGGTCGGTCTCGGGGCGGTCGTCGTCCGCACCGCGCTGCGTGAGGTAGTACGCGCCTAGGACGATGTCCTGGTGCGGCGCGACCACCGGGCTGCCGTTGGAGGCGTTGAGGATGTTGTTCGACGACATCATCAGGTTCTTCGCCTCGGCGACGGCACCGCTGAACAGTGGGACGTGCACCGCCATCTGGTCGCCGTCGAAGTCAGCGTTGAACGCCTTGCACACCAGCGGATGGATCTGGATCGCCTGGCCCTCGACGAGGACGGGCATGAACGCCTGGATGCCGAGCCTGTGCAAGGTCGGCGCGCGGTTGAGGAGCACCGGATGCTCCTTGATCACGCCGTCGAGCACGTCCCACACCTCGGGACGCACACGCTCGACCATGCGCTTCGCGCTCTTGATGTTCTGCGTGCTGTTCTGCGAGACCAGCTCGCGCATCACGAACGGCTTGAAGAGTTCGAGCGCCATCTTCTTCGGCAGTCCGCACTCGTTGAGGCGGAGCTCAGGGCCGACGACGATGACCGAACGGCCGCTGTAGTCGACGCGCTTGCCGAGCAGGTTCTGACGGAACCGGCCCTGCTTGCCCTTGAGCATGTCGGAGAGCGACTTCAGCTTGCGGTTGCCGGTGCCGGTGATGGCACGGCCGCGCCGGCCGTTGTCGATGAGCGCATCGACAGCTTCCTGGAGCATCCGCTTCTCGTTGCGCACGATGATCTCCGGCGCACCGAGCTCGAGGAGTCGCTTCAGACGGTTGTTGCGGTTGATGACGCGGCGGTAGAGGTCGTTCAGGTCGCTCGTGGCAAAGCGGCCACCGTCGAGTTGCACCATCGGGCGCAGCTCCGGTGGGATGACCGGCAGGACGTCGAGGATCATCCACGCAGGGGATGTCGACGACTTGCGGAATGCCTCCACCACGCGCAACCGCTTGATTGCCTTCTGACGGCGCTGTCCGCTCGTGGACTTCGACTCGTCGCGGAGGCGCAGGCCCTCGTCGGAAAGGTTGATCTGCTGGAGCAGCTCGCGGATCGACGCAGCGCCGATCCCTGCCTTGAACACCTTGCCGAACTTCTCGACGTACTCGCGGTACTGCGTATCGGTGAGCAGGTCGCGGACGGTGAGCGACTCGAGCTCGTCACGCTGCTTCTGCACTTCGGCCTTGAGGGCGTCGAGCTCCTCCTGGGCGCTGACCTCGCGCTCGGCGCGCGATCCCTGGAGCTCGGCACGGAAGCCGGCGATCTCGGCGCCGGCGGCGTCCTCAGCCTCCTGAATGCGCTGCGAGATGCTCGCGGTGAGCTCCTCGGCGCGTGCCTCGGCACGAGCCTGCACCTCGATCGCGAGGTCCTCCTCGAGCAGCACTCCCTTTTTGGCGACAACCTCATTGATCACCGAGTCGGTGAGGGTGAAGTTGGCCGGAGCCTTGCGACCCTTCGCCTCCTGGATGCGCTCGTCGAGATCTGCCGCGGACTCGCGCAGTGCGACGAGACGGCGCTCGCGCTCCTCCTCGAGGCGGGTCTTCTGCGCGGCAAGCTCGGCTTCGCGCTCGGCGATGCGTGCTTCGACCTCGGGCTTCGCGTCCTGCGCGCCCGACGCCATCCGCTCCTTGAGCGCGACCACGCGCTCGTCGGTGTTGGGATCGAGTTTCGCGAGCAGCTCGGTGCGCGCCTTCTCATCGATCGACGTGACGATGTAGTTGGCGAAGTAGAGCACCTTCTCGAGGTTGCGCGGGCTCATGTCGAGCAGGAGGCCCATGCGCGAGGGGATGCCCTTGAAGTACCAGACGTGCGACACGGGCGACGCCAGCTTGATGTGACCCATGCGCTCGCGGCGCACCTTTGCGCGTGTCACCTCGACACCGCACTTGTCGCAGATGATGCCCTTGTACCGATACCGCTTGTACTTGCCGCAATGGCATTCCCAGTCCTTGGTCGGACCGAAAATCTTCTCGCAGAACAGACCGTCGCGTTCCGGCTTCAGGGTCCTGTAGTTGATGGTCTCGGGCTTGGTGACCTCACCATGCGACCAGGACAGGATCATCTCCGGACTGGCGATCGACAGTTTCAGCGCATCGAAGTTCTCGAGTTTCAGCATGTGTGTCCTAACTACCGATTGCTGCTATCGAATGTCGTCCACGTCGTCGCGCTCGTCGCGCTCGAGGTGGATGCCGAGATCGAGTGGAATATCGGGGATGTCCTCTTCACCGAGGAGGATCTGGTGCTCGTCGTCGGACTGGATCTCGACGCCGAGTGCAAGGCCTTCGAGTTCCTTGACCAGCACGCGGAACGACTCCGGGATGCCGGCCTCGAGCGTGTTCTCGCCCTTGACGATCGCCTCGTATGCCTTCACGCGACCGACGATGTCGTCGCTCTTGACGGTGAGGATCTCCTGGAGGATGTGACTCGCGCCGTATGCCTCGAGAGCCCAGACCTCCATCTCGCCGAAGCGCTGTCCACCGAACTGCGCCTTGCCGCCCAGTGGCTGCTGCGTGACGAGGGAGTAGGGGCCCGTGCTGCGTGCGTGGATCTTGTCCTCGACGAGGTGGTGCAACTTCAGCATGTAGATGTAGCCGACGGTGACCTCGCGGTCGAAGAAATCGCCGGTGCGCCCGTCGCGCAACTTCTCCTTGCCACTGCTGGGAAGTCCGGCCCTGCCGAGCTCGCTCTCGATGGTCTCCTCCGACGCGCCGTCGAAGACCGGTGACGCGACCTTGAGACCGAGCGCGTGCGCCGCGTACCCGAGGTGGGTCTCCAGAACCTGACCGAGGTTCATGCGGCTCGGCACACCGAGCGGGTTGAGGACGATCTCGACGGGCGTCCCGTCGGGCAGGTACGGCATGTCCTCGATGGGCATGATCCTCGCGACGACGCCCTTGTTGCCGTGGCGGCCGGCCATCTTGTCGCCCTGGGCGATCTTTCGCTTCTGCGCAACGTAGATGCGGACCAGCTCGTTGACGCCGGGCGGCAGCTCGTGATTGCTCTCGCGGCTGAACACCTTGACGTCGACCACGATGCCGCGCTCGCCGTGCGGGACGCGCAGCGACGAGTCACGGACTTCACGTGCCTTCTCACCGAAGATGGCGCGGAGCAGGCGCTCTTCCGCCGACAGCTCGGACTCACCCTTGGGGGTGATCTTGCCGACGAGGATGTCGCCCGGATGCACCTCGGCGCCGACGTAGATGATGCCGCGCTCGTTGAGGTTCTTCAGCGACTCCTCGTTGATGTTGGGAAGATCGCGCGTGATCTCCTCGGCACCGAGCTTGGTGTCGCGGGCCTCGATCTCGAACTCCTCGATGTGGATCGAGGTGTACTTGTCCTCGCGGACCGTTGACTCACTGATGAGGATCGCGTCCTCGAAGTTGTAGCCCTCCCAGGGCATGAACGCGACCAGCAGGTTCCGGCCGAGCGCCAGCTCGCCACCATCGGTCGACGGACCGTCGGCGAGCACGTCACCGGCTGCGACATGGCTGCCGCTGAAGACAGTGATGCGTTGCGAGAGGCACGTGCCCTGGTTGCTGCGCACGAACTTGTGCACGCCGTACCACTGGTCCGGGCCACCGTCGTCGGGCCGCACCAGGATGCCGATGCCGCTGTCCTGGCCGCTGAGGATCTTCTCGACCGACCGGTCGTTGCTGGCCGGCTCCGGCCATGCGACACCGACCACGGTTCCTGCCTTGCGTGCCAGCACCATCTCGCCGGAGTTGCGTGCTGCGTGCACTTCCATCCCGGTGCCGACGATCGGCGACTCGGAGACGAGCAGCGGCACGGCCTGCTTCTGCATGTTCGAGCCCATGAGCGCGCGGTTTGCGTCGTCGTGCTCGAGGAACGGGATCAGGGATGTCGCGACGCTGACGATCTGCTTCGGCGACACGTCCATGAAATCGACGTCGGTGATGGGCAGGTCCTTGAAGGTGTGACGCGTGCGGCACGCGACGTGCTGCACCGCGAAATGTCCCTTCTCGTCGACGGGCGCGTTCGCCTGCGCGACGGTGTACTTGTCCTCCTCATCGGCGGAGAGGAACACGATCTCGTCGCTGACCCACGGCGTGCCGTTTGCTTCCTTGTGCACGCGCCGGAACGGCGTCTCGATGAAGCCGAACTCGTTGACGCGTGCGAACGTCGCCAGCGAGCCGATGAGCCCGATGTTCGGACCTTCGGGCGTCTCGATCGGGCAGATGCGGCCGTAGTGGCTCTGGTGGACGTCGCGCACATCGAACCCCGCGCGTTCGCGGGACAGTCCGCCTGGTCCAAGCGCCGACAGGCGTCGCTTGTGAGTCAGCTCTGCGAGCGGGTTTGTCTGGTCCATGAACTGCGACAGCTGGCTGGACCCGAAGAACTCCTTGATGGCGGCGACGACGGGTCGCGCGTTGATCAGGCTCGCGGACGTGATGGTCCCCGAGTCGCTGATGGTCATGCGCTCCTTGATGATCCGCTCCATGCGGATCAGGCCCATGCGGAACTGGTTCTGCAGGAGCTCGCCGACGGCCCGCACGCGACGGTTGCCGAGATGGTCGATGTCGTCCGCCTCACCATGCCCGTTGTTGAGCTGGATGACCTTGCGGATGATCGACACGAAGTCCTGGTTGTCGAGGACGCGACGGTCCTTGTCCCATGCGCGCTCGCGGGCCTCGTCCTCGCTGATGCCGAGGTTCTTGTCCAGCTTGAACCGCCCGACTTTCGAGAGGTCGAAACGACGAGCGTTGAAGAACAGCGAGTTGAGGAGCGTGCGCGCATTGTCGACCGTTGGCGGATCACCCGGGCGGATCTTGCGGTACAGCTCGACGAGCGCCTCCTCGACGGTGGTGCTGCTGTCCTTCTCGAGTGTCGCGTTGATGTATTGGTGCTCGGGATCCTCGTCAACGTCCGCGAAGAACGCGCGGATGTCGTCGTTGCTCGCGTAGCCGATCGCGCGCACGAGCGTGGTGACCGGCACCTTGCGCTTGCGGTCGATCTTCACGGTGAGGATGTCCTTGCTGGACGTCTCGACCTCGAGCCACGCGCCGCGGTTGGGAATGAGCTTTGCCGCGAACAGCAGCCGGCCCGTCGTGCGGTCCTCGCTGCTCGTGAAATACACGCCAGGCGAGCGCACCAACTGCGAGGTGACCACGCGCTCGGTGCCGTTGACGATGAACGTCCCCTCGCGGGTCATCATCGCGAAGTCGCCCATGAAGACCTCGGCTTCCTTGATCTCGCCCGCGTTCTCGCCGGTCTTAATGTGCAACCGCGTGTTCACGCGCAACGGCGCGGAGTACGTCATGTCGCGCTGGCGGCAGTCCTCCTCGTCGTACTTCGGATCGCCGAACTCGTAGTCGAGGAAGCGAAGCTCGTAGTTCTTGCCGGTGTAATCCGTGATGGGGTTGAGCTCGCTGAAGAGCTCCTTGAGTCCCTCTTTCTTGAACCACTCGAACGAGTCAAGCTGGGTCTGGATGAGATTTCCAACCTCGAGCTTGTCTGCAATCTGGCCGTACGACTTGCGGGCGCCAGTAGTGGAAAGAGAAAGCACCATATGCTAGAGTTCCCCCGAGAAGGAATGCGCGCGGGCATGCGCGGCGACGGGCACAATCCCGTATCGTAGCAAAATCCCGCGCTGGAGAGCCTTCAGAATCCGTTCGGCCTGATTGGCGCGCTTGCGCGCCGGGGTCGCGGAGAGATCCGAAGAGACATTGCCCGTGGTATCTACCACCGGCGTCCGGACCCCAAACCGGACGCGGTCCGCAGGCGCCCGGCCGCCGGGCCGAACGCCTGCAGAGTGGAACTTATTTGACCTCGACGGTGGCGCCGGCCTCCTCGAGCTTGGCCTTGGTGCTGTCCGCCTCGGCCTTCGGAACGCCTTCGCGGATCGCCTTCGGGGCCGCGTCGACGAGGTCCTTGGCCTCCTTCAGGCCGAGTCCGGTGATCTCGCGCACTGCCTTGATCACGTTGATCTTGGCGTCGCCGGGGCCGATCAGGATGACGGAGAACTCGGTCTGCTCTTCCGCGACGGCCTCGGCCGCTGCCGATGGGGCGGCGGCGGCGGCAACGGGTGCTGCTGCCTTGATGCCGAGCTTGTCTTCCATGAGCTTCACGGCGTTGACGACGTCGAGGACCGTCCAGGTCTGGAGCGCGTCGACGAACTCCTCCGGGGTCAGGGTCTTGGTGGCCATTGCTTCTCCTTACTTCTTTTAAGACGATGTCGTGAGGGTGATGCCGCTAGGCGGCGAGCTTGTCGCGGTAGGCCTCGAGCGTCGCGGCGAGGGTGGAGTTGGGCGAATCGAGTGCGGCGGCGAGGCTCGAGAGCGGCCCGAGCAGCGCGCCGGCGAGGCGGCTGAGCAGGACGTCGCGGGACGGCAGCTCGGCCAGGGTGCGCACCTCGGCGGCATCGAGCACCTGGCCCTCGGCCAGGGCCGCGACCGATGGGAGCGTGCGCGTCGAGCGGAAGTGCTCGAACAGGATCCGCGCCGGCGCCGAGAGGTCGCCGTACCCGATGGCGAGCCCGACCGGCCCGGTGAGCACCGAGGCAAAGTCGCTCGACCCCGAGTCCACGGCCGCACGCCGGGCGAGCGTGTTCTTGACGACGATGTAGTCGATCCCCTCGGCGCGGAGCTTGCCGCGGAGGTCCTCGAGCTGGCGGACGGTGAGCCCTCGATAGTCCGTGACCACCGCGGAGGTGGACTTCGAGAGCAGCTCGGTCAGGTGCGCGACGGACGCGACCTTGCGCGTGCCCGCTCGGGTCTCCTGAGCCTTGTCGGTGCTGGACGCCATCGGCTGCCTCCGTCGGGTGCCGTGCCTCCGCCGATCGGCAGGGCGGCACCGCCTCGCGCCCCACGGCACGAACCGGCAGCGTTGCCCACCTGCGCAGGAGATTGAGCGGAGACGGCTCCGCACCTGCGGTCTTCGGCGAACGGACGACGGCGTGTCGTCTGCTGGAAGGCCGAAATCGTAGCAGGCGTCGCCCGCTTGTCGCCGTCCCGCGACCGACGCATGCTCTGTGCCCACCACACTGGCCGAGTGCTCGGTTCCGTAGCAGCGCGGCTGCCACGGGTCGCGTTGCCCTTCCGCAAGCGCAGCGCCGCCCAACTCGCCCGTCCGATCTCGGTGAGCCGCGAGGTGCTGCTGTTCGTCGTGGGCTGCACGCTTGCCGCCGCGACGATCGGTGGCCTCAGCTTCTGGCAGGTCAACCGAGCCGCGACAGCCGAAGCGATCAACGACGCCGAGGCCGTCACCCAGATCGACGCCCACGGCATCGTCCAGCCGCTGCTGACGCCGGCACTGCTCGCGGGTTCGCCCGCCGCGATTCAAGCGCTCGACAAGGCCGTGACAGCAGGCGTGCTCGGCAGCCGCGTGGTGCGGGTGAAGATCTGGACCGCCGCGGGCACGATCATCTACTCCGACGAGCACGCGCTTATCGGCGAGACGTTCGTCCTGGGCAACGACGAGCGCGACGCGCTGGCGAGCGGGAACACCGACTCCGAGGTCAGCGACCTGTCCAAGCCCGAGAACCGCTTCGAGCGCTCGTTCGGCAGCCTCGTCGAGGTCTATCTCCCGATCAAGGCCGCGAACGGCAGCGAGCTCCTTTTCGAGACCTACCAGCTCGAGACCGCGCTCCAGGCGGACCAGGCGCGCGTCTGGAACGGCATCTTTCCGGCGCTGATCGCCGGACTCGGGCTCCTGTTCCTCCTGCTGGTCCCGCTGAGCTGGCGCCTTGCCCGGCGGCTGCAGCGCAGCAGCGTCGAGCGGGCGGTCCTGCTCCAGCGTGCGATCGACAGCTCGGAGACCGAACGCTGGCGAATCGCCGGCGATCTGCACGACGGGCCGGTGCAGAACCTCACCGCGGTCAGTCTCACCCTGGGATCGGCAGCGATGCGTCTCGGCAACCCCGAGCGGGAGCAGCCCTCACACGAGGAGTTGCTGAGCGTCATGCAGACGGCTTCCGAGGAGTCGCGGACCGCGATTCGCGAGCTCCGCACCATGATTATGGAGATCGCGCCTCCCGATCTCGACCGCGGGGGCCTGGGCGCTGCCCTCGAACGCCTGGGTGGGGTGGCGCGAGATGCCGGTCTCGAGGTCGTGGTGGACGTCGACCCGTCGGCAAGGATGCTCTCGATGCAGGAGACCGCCCTGATCTACAGGACCGCGCAGGAGGGGATCCGCAACGTCGTCAAGCATGCGCACGCGACCAGGCTCCTGGTCCGGCTGCTGCCGGCTGCCAAAGGAATGGACCTCGAGGTCACCGACGACGGAGACGGCTTCAGCCCCGACCAGCTCAAGGGTCGGCAGCAGTCCGGGCATGTCGGACTCTCGCTGCTCCAGGAGCGGGTTGCCGAGGCGGGAGCGACGCTGTCGATCGACTCCGTCCCCGGCCACGGAACCTCGATTCACATGCGGGTCGCGCGCGCCTGACCTCGGGGCTCGCCCGTCTCGGTCAGCGGCCCGCGCCGCCGGGTTTGACGTGTGAACTCAACGTCTGGTAGGCTGTCGCTTCGCTCCACGAGCGTTCCTCGTATTCGCGCGCGCTGTTTCGTGGCTTCGCGCACCTCTCATAAACGGACGGGTCGTGCCTACCTTTCAGCAGTTGGTCCGCAAGGGCCGCACCAAGCCGACACACAAGACCAAGGCCCGCGCGCTCAAGGGTTGCCCCCAGCGCCGCGGCGTCTGCGTCCGTGTCTACACGACCACGCCGAAAAAGCCGAACTCGGCGCTCCGGAAGGTGGCCCGTGTCCGCCTCACCACGAAGGTCGAGGTGACCGCGTACATCCCGGGTATCGGGCACAACCTGCAGGAGCACTCGGTCGTGCTCATCCGCGGCGGTCGCGTGCGCGACCTCCCCGGTGTCCGCTACCACGTCATCCGCGGCACGCTCGACGCTGCCGGCACCAAGAACCGCAAGCAGGGCCGCAGCAAGTACGGCGCCAAGCGCGACAAGAAGGCGAGCTAGACAACCAATGCCGCGTCGTGCCCGCGTCCAGAAACGCGTCATCCTGCCCGACCCGATCTACGGGAGCGTTGGGCTGGCGAAGTTCGTCAACTGCATCATGCTCGCGGGCAAGAAGAGCATCGCCGAGAAGATCGTCTACGACTCCTTCGAGAAGATCCGCAAGTCCTCGCGCAAGGAGCCGCTCGACGTCTTCGACCAGGCCATCCGCAATGTGACCCCGATCCTCGAGGTCAAGCCGAAGCGGGTCGGCGGTGCCACGTACCAGGTGCCGGTGGAGATCCGGCACGACCGCCGTCAGGCGCTGGCGCGGCGCTGGATCATCCGCTACGCACGCGGCCGCGGCGGCAAGAGCATGTCCGAGAAGCTTGCCGGCGAGCTCATGGACGCCGCGAACGGCGTGGGCGCGTCCATCAAGCGGAAAGAAGACACCCACAAGATGGCCGAGTCGAACAAAGCCTTCTCGCATTTCCGGTACTGAGATGGCTGTGGCTGTAGCGGCTCGCGCATTCCCCCTCGAGAAGACCCGGAACATCGGGATCATGGCCCACATCGACGCGGGCAAGACCACGACGACCGAGCGCGTCCTCTTCTATACAGGCCGCATCCACAAGATGGGCGAGGTCCACGAGGGCGCCGCGACGATGGACTGGATGGTCCAGGAGCAGGAGCGCGGGATCACGATCACGTCTGCGGCAACCGCTGCCGAGTGGCGCGGCCATCGCATCAACATTATCGATACGCCCGGGCACGTGGACTTCACTGTCGAGGTCGAGCGCAGCCTTCGCGTCCTCGACGGCGCGGTCGCCGTCTTCGACGCCGTGGCGGGTGTCGAGCCCCAGTCCGAGACGGTCTGGCGCCAGGCGGACCGCTACGAGGTCCCGCGGATCTGCTTCATCAACAAGATGGACCGGATCGGCGCCAACTTCTACGCCGCTGTCGACTCGATCAAGGACCGGCTCGGTGCCCACGCGGTGCCCATCCAGCTCCCGATCGGCGCTGAGTCCGAGTTCAAGGGAATGATCGACCTCGTCACCGAGGAGGCGATCATCTACACCGACGACCTGGGAACGAGCCTGCGCCGTTCGGAGATCCCCGAGTCGATGCTCGAGCTCGTCGCTCAGCACCGGCACGACCTCCTCGAGGCAGTGGCCGACTCGGACGACGAGCTCATGGTCAAGTACCTCGACGGCGCCACGCTTACGACTGAGGAGATCCTTCGCGGCCTTCGCGCGGGCACAGTCAAGACCCGCCTGGTCCCGGTGCTCTGCGGTTCGGCGCTGAAGAACAAGGGCGTGCAGCCGATGCTCGACGCGGTCGTCGACTTCCTGCCCTCGCCGCTCGACCGTCCCTCTGTAGAGGGCGCGGCCGTCGAGGGTGAGACCGCCGTCATCCGCAATGCCAGTGACACCGAGCCGTTTGCCGCGCTTGCCTTCAAGATCGCGACCGATCCCTTCGTCGGCAAGCTCACCTTTTTCCGCGTGTACAGCGGCGTGCTGCGCAGCGGCTCCTACGTGTACAACGCCACCAAGGGCGAGCGCGAGCGTGTCGGCCGCCTGCTCCAGATGCACGCGAATCACCGCGAGGAGATCGAGGAGGTCCGCGCCGGCGACATTGCCGCGGCCATCGGCCTACGCAAGACCACCACCGGCGACACGCTCTGCGACGAGAAGCACCCGATCGTGCTCGAGCAGATCACCTTCCCCGAGCCCGTCATCTCAGTCGCCGTCGAGCCGAAGAGCAAGGCGGAGCAGGACAAGATGGGCATCGCGCTGCAGAAGCTCGCTGAAGAGGATCCGACGTTCCGGGTGCGCACCGACGAGGAGACCGGTCAGACGGTCATCTCGGGCATGGGCGAGCTGCATCTCGAGATCATCGTCGACCGGATGCTTCGCGAATTCAAGGTGGACGCGAGCGTCGGCCGGCCGCAGGTCTCGTACCGCGAGACCATCACCGCGAAGGGCCACGGCACCGGAAGGTTCGTGCGTCAGTCGGGTGGTCACGGCCAGTACGGTCACGTGGAGCTCGACCTCGAGCCGAATCCTGGCAAGGGCTTCGAGTTCGTCAGCAAGATCGTCGGCGGCACGATCCCGAAGGAGTACATCGCTCCGGTCGGGCGCGGCATCGCGGACTCGCTGTCCAACGGCGTGCTCGCCGGCTACCCGGTGGTCGACCTCAAGGTCACGCTGGTCGACGGCTCGTACCACGACGTCGACTCGTCGGAGCAGGCGTTCAACATCGCCGGGTCGATGGGGTTCAAGGACGGCATGCGCAAGTCCAAGCCCGTGCTGCTCGAGCCGATCATGCGTGTCGACGTCTTCATGCCGGAGGAGTTCATGGGCGACGTCATGGGCGACCTCGCGTCACGCCGCGGGCAGATCCTCGGCATGGAAGGCCGTGCGGCGTCGCACATCGTGCATGCTGAGGTGCCGCTCGCGACGATGTTCGGCTACGTGGGCGATCTGCGCAGCATGACGCAGGGAAGAGCCAACTACAGCATGGAATTTCATCACTATCAGCAGCTTCCGTCGAGCCTCGCCGAAGAGCTCGTCGCGAAGGCCAAGGTTTAACTGAGACAACGGAGAGAGCAGGAGTTCAGTAGAGGCACGAAATGGCTAAGAAGAAATACGCAAGCACCAAGCCCCACGTGAATGTCGGAACCATCGGTCACATCGACCATGGCAAGACCACGCTGACTGCTGCCATCACCAAGGCTCTCCAGGAGAGCGTCGGTGGGGACAACGCGTTCGTGTCGTTCGACAAGATCGACAACGCACCTGAAGAGAAGGCGCGCGGTATCACGATCGCGACCGCGCATGTCGAGTACGAGACGAAGACGCGTCACTACGCGCACGTCGACTGCCCCGGACACGCGGACTACATCAAGAACATGATCACCGGCGCGGCCCAGATGGACGGCGCGATCCTCGTGGTCGCGGCGACCGACGGCCCCATGCCCCAAACCCGCGAGCACATCGTGCTGGCGCGTCAGGTCGGTGTGCCGTACATCGTCGTCGCGCTGAACAAGTGCGACGCGGTCGATGACGAGGAGCTGCTCGAACTCGTCGAGCTCGAAATCCGCGAGCTGCTCAGCAAGTACGACTTCCCCGGCGATGACATCCCCGTCGTGCGCGTCTCCGCTCTCAAGGCGCTCGAAGGCGACAAGGACTCCGTCGACGGTGTGCTCAAGCTCATGGACGCTGTCGACTCGTACATCCCCGTGCCGACCCGCCCGGTCGACAAGCCGTTCATGATGCCGATCGAGGACGTGTTCTCGATCGAAGGTCGTGGGACCGTGGTCACCGGACGCATCGAGCGCGGCATCGTCAAGGTGAACGAGCAGGTCGAGATCGTCGGGATCAAGGACACCACGAAGTCCACCGTCACCGGCGTCGAGATGTTCCACAAGCTGCTCGACGCGGGCGAGGCGGGCATGAACGTCGGTTGCCTGCTCCGTGGTGTCAAGCGCGAGGACGTCGAGCGCGGCCAGGTGCTCGCAAAGGCCGGCACCATCACGCCGCACACGAAGTTCAAGGCGCAGGTGTACGTCCTGAGCAAGGACGAGGGTGGACGGCACACGCCGTTCTTCACCGGGTATCGTCCGCAGTTCTACATCAGGACCACCGACGTCACCGGTACCATCGCGCTCCCGGACGGCCAGGAGATGTGCATGCCCGGTGACAACGTCGAGATGGGCATCGAGCTGATCACCCCGATCGCGGTCGAGGACGGCATGCGCTTCGCAATCCGTGAAGGCGGTCGCACCGTGGGTGCCGGCGCCGTGACCAGCATCGAGAAATAGGCAAGACCACAACAAGAGCAGAGGAACACCAGAACCGCCGTGCCCCAGAAGATCCGCATCCGCCTCAAGGCATACGATCATCGCGTCCTTGATCAGGCCGCGTCCAAGATCGTGGAGACGGCTACCCGGACGGGCACGCGTGTCGCGGGACCGGTGCCGCTGCCGACCACCATCAACAAGTACACCGTCGTGCGCTCACCGTTCATCGACAAGGACTCGCGCGAGCAGTTCGAGATGCGCACGCACAAGCGGATCCTCGACATCCTCGACGCCAACCCGAAGGTCGTCGACGCGCTCATGCGGCTCAACCTGCCGAGTGGTGTGAACATCGAGATCAAGCTGTGAGCAAAGGGATTCTCGCCCGAAAGGTGGGCATGACCCAGATCTTCACGCCGCAGGGGACATCGGTTCCCGTCACGGTGCTCGAGGCTGATTCGTGCAACGTCGTGCAGCGCAAGACCGTCCCGGTCGACGGCTACGAGGCCGTGCAGCTCGGCTTCGGCGACAAGACGCTCAAGCGCACGCCCAAGCCGATGCGCGGGCATTTCAAGCGAGCCGGTCTGCAACCCCAGCGCACGCTGCAGGAGTTGCGGGACGCCGGCGACGTCGCGGTCGGTACGCGCCTCACCGTCGACATGTTCACGGCCGGACAGCGCATCGACGTGACCGGGGTGAGCCAGGGCAAGGGATTCTCGGGACAGCACAAGCGGCACAACTTCCATCGCGGTCCCGTGTCGCACGGCTCGCACAACATCAAACAGGCCGGATCGATCGGATCGACGGACGCGGCGCGCGTCTTCAAGGGTCTGAAGATGGCGGGCCATCACGGTGCCTCGCAGGTCACCGTGCGCAACCTCGAGGTTGTGCGCGTCGACGCCGAGCGCAACCTGCTCCTGGTGCACGGGTCGGTGCCCGGGCACAAGAACGGCGTTGTCATGGTCAGGGACTCCGACCGCTCCGCGACGCTCGGGGAGACCGAATGAACAGCGCGAGAGTTGTCGATCAGGCCGGCGCAGTGACTGGCAGCTTCGATCTTCCCGAGGCGGTGTTCGGCATCGAGCCGAACGAGCCGGTGATGCACCAGGCGCTGCTGCGTCAACTGGCGAACGCGCGTCAGGGCACGTCATCCACCAAGACGCGCAGCGAAGTGCGCGGCGGTGGTCGCAAGCCGTGGCGCCAGAAGGGCACCGGCCGCGCACGTCAGGGCTCCACGCGATCCCCGCAATGGGAGGGTGGTGGTGTGGTCTTCGGACCGCATCCACGCTCGTACCGCATGGACATGCCGCGCAAGCAGCGCCGCCTCGCGTTGCGGAGTGCGCTGTCCGCGAAGGCGCAGGACGGCGGACTCGTCGTGCTCGAGGCATTCACGCTCGAAGTACCGGAGACGCGCGCGGTGACCACCCTGCTGCGCAGCGTCGACGCCGGCAAACGCGTGCTGGTGGTGCTCGGTTCGCACAACGAGATGCTCGAGAAGAGCGCGCGCAACATCGCCGAGGTCCAGGTCACGCTCGCCGGCAATCTGTCGGTCCGCGACCTGCTCATCGCCGAGACGGTGATCGTCACCCGCGACGCCATCGAGCACATCGAGGAGGCGTTCGCATGACCGCGGGCCTCAACTTCGAGCAGGTGCTGGTGCTCCCGGTGATCAGCGAGAAGTCGTACGCATCGATGGCGTCGGGACGCTACGTGTTCCGCTGCCATGCGTCGGCCACGAAGATCCAGATCCGCCGCGCGCTCGAAGAGGCATTCGCGGGCCAGAAGATCACCGTGATCGACGTCAACACCATCAACGTTCGCGGCAAGTCGCGCCGTCGCTCGCGCGGTCAGACGCGCGTCATCGGCAAGAGCCCCGACTGGAAGAAGGCAATCGTGACTCTCGGCGAAGGCCAGAAGATCGAAGGCTTGTTTGAAGGCGTATAGCTAAATGCCTACCAAGAAATACAAGCCAACGAGCCCGGGTCGCCGCTTCATGTCGGTGAGCGACTTCGAGGGTGTTACCAAGGCCGCGCCGCAGCGCGGACTCGTCGAGCACCTCAAGAAGCACAGCGGTCGCAACGCGTCCGGCCGCATCACCGTCCGCCATCAGGGCGGCGGCCACAAGAAGACCTACCGGATCATCGACTTCAAGCGTCAGAAGGACGGCGTCCCGGCGAAGGTGAAGACGATCGAGTACGACCCGAACCGCAGCGCGCGCATCGCATTGCTCTTCTACGCCGATGGCGACAAGCGCTACATCCTGTCGCCGCACGGGCTCACCGTCGGTGACGTGGTCAGCTCCGGCGATGCGGCCGAGATCCGGCCGGGCTGCGCGCTGCCCATCACCAACATCCCGCTTGGTACCACCATCCACAACCTCGAGGTCAAGCTCGGGCGCGGTGGGCAGCTGGTGCGCAGCGCGGGCACGGCAGCGCAGCTGCTCGCCAAGGAAGGCGCCTATGCGCAGGTGCGCATGCCCAGCGGTGAGGTCCGCCTTGTCGATGTGCGCTGTCGCGCGACCATCGGGCAGGTCGGCAACGTCGATCACGAGAACGAAGTCGTCGGCAAGGCCGGGAAGTCGCGCTGGCGCGGCATCCGTCCATCTGTGCGCGGCATGACGATGAACCCCTTCGACCATCCTCACGGTGGTGGCGAGGGACGAAGCGGCGCCGGCGGCCATCCTCAGACTCCCTGGGGCAAGCCTGCACTCGGCTTCCGCACTCGTCACAACAAGAGCACTGATCGCATGATCGTGCGCCGGCGGGGCAAGTAACCATGGGACGCTCGCTCAAGAAAGGCCCGTTCTGCGATGACCACCTCCTCAAGAAGGTGCAGCAGCTGAACATGTCCCGCGAGAAGCGGATCATCAAGACCTGGTCGCGACGCAGCGACATCTTTCCGGAGATGGTCGGTCACACGATCGCCGTGCATGACGGACGCAAGCACGTCCCCGTGCTCATCACCGAGACGATGGTCGGACACAAGCTCGGCGAGTTCGCCCACACCCGCAGGTATCGCGGGCACGGGCATCACACCGAACGCAGCACGGCGCTGAAGTAGGGGTTGGGATGGAAGTCGTCGCAACCGCGAAATGGGTTCGCACCACCGCTCGCAAGGCTCGCCTCGTCTCGGCGATGGTCACCGGCTTGCCCGTGGCTGAAGCGTTGGTGGTGCTCAACTTCTCGCCTCGATCCGCCGCCGCGGACATCGCCAAGGTGATCAAGTCCGCCGCCGCCAACGCGGAGCACAACTACAACCTCGACGCATCGTCGCTGCGCGTGGCGCGTGTCGAGGTTGACGGCGCGATGATCATCAAGCGTTGGCGCGCGAAGCCGCGCGGCATGGCAGGCAGCATCTTCAAGCGCACCAGTCACCTTCGCGCGTTCGTCACCGATGACGAGATGCCGGCAAATGTCCGGCGCCGCAGCGCGGTGAAGATGCCGCGCACCGTCGTGCCCACGCCCGTCGTGCCTCCCGCTGCTGGCGCATCGCCCGCGTCCGGTGCCGCTGCTCCTGCGGCAACGCCACGGCCGGCGCGCCGTCGCGCCCCCAAGCCACCCAAGGAAGAGGCCGAGTAGATGGGTCAGAAAGTCAATCCGATCGGTTTCCGCCTCGGCGTCTATCGCAACTGGGACGCGCGATGGTACGCCGACAAGGAGTACACGAAGCTGCTGCACGAGGACATCGCGATGCGCCGGCTGATCGGCAGCCGCCTCCGCAACGCGGGGCTCGCGCGCATCGAGACCGAGCGCAGCGCGAACCAGCTCACCGTGATCATCCAGACGGCGAAACCGGGCATCGTGATCGGCAAGCAGGGCGCGTCCGTCGATGCGCTGCGCGATGAGCTCGAGCGCATCTCCGGCAAGAAGGTTCGCGTCACGATCCACGAGATCAAGACGCCCGAGCTGGACGCCACGCTCGTCGCGGAGAACGTCGCCTCGCAGCTCGAGAAGCGCATCGCATTCCGTCGCGCGCTCAAGCAGACGCTCATGCGGAGCATGCGTGCGGGCGCCAAGGGCGTGAAGATCCAGGTCAGCGGCCGCCTCGGCGGTTCGGAGATGTCCCGCCGCGAGTGGGATCGCGACGGACGGGTGCCGCTGCACACGCTGCGCGCGAACATCGATTACGGCAAAGCCGAGGCTCGCACCACCTTCGGACGCATCGGCGTCCAGTGCTGGCTGTACCTCGGCGACTACGTCACCGCCACCGGCGAGCCGATCGCCCCAGGCAAGGACCGCACCGAAGATCGCGGCCTCGAGGACCGCGTGCCGGTCGCCGCACCGCGCATCACGACGGAGGCTCCCGTCGAGGAAGTCGAGGCCGTCGAGATCGAGGTGCCGGATGTCGAGATCGAGGTCCCGACCGATGACGTCGTCGAGATCGACGAGGACGAGGAGGTCATCGCGGCCGCCGGAGTCGATCCCGCCGCCGGCGGCGAGAAGGTCGAGAAGCTCACTCCCAAGCGGGCGCCGGCACGCCGCAAGCCGGTCGCCGCGAAGAAGCCGGCGTCGGTGTCGCGTGCGCCCAAGAAGCTCGTCAAGAAAGCCGATGCACCGGCCGATGTCGCCGAAGAAGAGGAGGAGTAGCGATGTTGATGCCGAAGCGAACCAAGCATCGCAAGCTCCATCGCGGGCGGAGGACCGGTGCCGCACAGCGCGGCAACAAGCTCGACTTCGGGACCTACGGTCTCCAGGCGACCGAGCAGTGCTGGATGACCAACCGGCAGATCGAGGCAGCCCGGCGCGCCATGACGCGTCACGTCAAGCGCGGCGGAAAGATCTGGATTCGCATCTTTCCCGATCATGCGTTCACCAAGAAGCCGGCGGAAACCCGCATGGGAAGCGGCAAGGGTCAGCCCGAGGGCTGGGTCGCCGTGGTGCTTCCCGGGCGCGTCCTCTTCGAGATGGCCGGCGTGACCCGCGAGACCGCGCAGGAGGCGATGCGTCTCGCCGCGTTCAAGCTGCCCATCAAGACGCGGTTCCTGGTTCGCGAGGAGACCGGCTCGGACCTCGAGGCGGCAACGCCATGACCAAGCAGAACGATGCGCTCAACGAGTTGCGCAGGATGACCGTGAGCGAGCTCGACGATCACCTGAGCAAGCAGCGCCGGCGCCTCTTCGAGGTTCGCTTCCAGCAGGCGACCGGTCAGGTCGAGAACCACCGTCAGGTTCGCGAGATCCGGCATGAGATCGCTCGCGCCATGACCGTGAAGATCGAGATCGAGCGCGGTCTGCGGACGGCGCTCGTTGAGGCTGTGGTTGCCCAACCGGTCCAGGCGAAGGCGAA
>DATDID010000013.1:0-54972 GCA_036521195.1 Candidatus Dormiibacterota bacterium | reverse complement strand
GACATCGTTCTCATGGATGTTGCCGATCTTGGCTCGGTCCGCGCTGGCCTAGCGGCCATCAACGGGCCCCTCGACGCGCTGGTCATGAACGCTGGTGTAATCGGCAGCAAGACCTTGATGGAATTGACCGCTGACGGGGTGACCGAACTGTTCGCAACGAACGTTCTCGGTCATGCCGTTCTCCTCGAGGGCCTACTGACCCAGAACCGACTTAGCGAGGTTGCGGTGTTCGCCGCAAGTGAAGCAGCCAGGGGAATTCCGAAGTTGCGGTTCAAACGGCCAACCTTTGTTTCAACCTCGACCGATGAACTCACTACCGTCATCGACGGCAGCTACTTCGCTGATAGAAAATTTGATCGAAACCTCGCCTTCGGTCAGGTCAAGTACATCGGGGCATTATGGATGGCCTACTTGGCGCGCCAATACCCAGACCTCCGCTTTATCACCGTGAGCCCCGGCAACACCACGGGCACCCAAGCCGCCGACGGCGCGGCGCTACCGCTACGCTTCGCGGCCAAACACATCATGCCTCACCTCGGAATCTCCCACGAACTTGAAGTGGGCTCGAAGCGACTGGTCGACGGTCTCATCGATCCGACTCTGACGAGTGGTGTGTTCTACGCCAGCGCGGCCAACAAGTTGACGGGTCCCTTGGTCGACCAAACGGAGATCTTCCCCGACTTGGCCAACCCGTCCTTTCAGGACCACGCTTACGAGGCCATCCACCGCTTCATCACCTAAAGAGGTTGGGACCGCTGGGTGTCTTCGGCGGCGTGGCGGCGATCCACAATACCCTGCCGAGGACTCACGACAGATCGATCCGCGATTCCGTCGAGGGCAGGCCATTGAACGTGTCGGTGTGCGCGTGGTTGAGTTGCGATCACCGATTGGCTCGTAGCCGCAAAGTAGCGAGGGCAACTGCTGTAATGCGCCGACACGCGCCGTACCGTGTCGTCTGGCAGAGAACATGGATCGCACGACCAGGAAGGTCGGCTCGTCACGGCAAATTGAGTACGAACTGCACCTCCCGGAAACACCACTGGTCTGGGGGACCAGGGGTCGCAGGTTCGAGTCCTGTCTCCCCGATTCGCAGCCTATTGCACTGCAGTGAAGCTGTTTGAAGCGCCCCGGGTTTCATAGAGACCCTGGGGTGTCCCGACTTCGGGGGAGGCACGTGCATGCTCCGTTTGGCGGCCCGAAGCGGGTAAGACTTCGTGTTATCGTGTGCTTATGCGAACGACCGGGACCGTGACGATCTCCTTGCCGCCAGAACTCGCGGTCGAAGTCGATCGGCTGGCGCACCAAGAGGGTCGGACACGCAGCGAACTGTTGCGCGAAGCGTTCCGCCAGTATGCAGAGCGACGCAGACGATGGGATCAGCTTTTTGCGTATGGAGAAGAGCGCGCGGCGGCCGGCGCCCTGACTGACGACACAGTCGCTGCCGCCGTGAAGTCGCGTCGCGGCCTATCTCGCCGCAAGCTAACACGCTGAGTGCGGATTGTCCTCGACACCAATGTGCTGGTGTCGGCGCTCCACTTTGGTGGGCGCCCGCGACGCCTCCTTGAGGGCGTCCTCCGGGGTGATCACCTGCTGATCGTCGGTCCCGCGATCCTCGGCGAGCTTGAGGTGGTGCTCGTGGAGACCTGTGGCTGGACAAGCGATCGGGCTGCCGCGGTGCGAGCCGAGCTCGAGGCGATCGCCGAGGTGGTGACGCCGGTCGAGATTCCCCGCATCTGCCGGGATCCAGATGACGATCAGATCCTTGCCATCGCCGTCGTCGGAGCGGTGGATGCCCTTGTTACGGGGGACGGGAATCTGCTCGCCCTGGGCGCGCATCGCGGCGTCAACATCATGTCCGTCGCCGACTTCGAGGTTCGTGCGAGGGGCTGAGAAAGGTAGTCGGCAGCGTGTCCAACGCCGGCCTCAGGTCCACAGGGTTCCAACGGATTCCATCAAGCGTGCTCTAGTCGTCATTCCAACCGTTTCCCGACGAAAGCACTCGAAATCGAACTCACCGCTCATCGCCAAATGAGGACTAATCTGGGGGACCAGGGGTCGCAGGTTCGAGTCCTTTCTCCCTGACAGCGGCGCATTGCATTGCAGTGAGGATGTTTCCACTCAGATGTGGCCGATTCCAGCTTGCGGGGAGCGGTCACTTTGCGGGGACCAGTCGTCGGTCACGGATTGATGCCCTTTCCTGCAAATCACCTGTGCGTCCAACGCGGAGTTGTCTCTGCAGGTCGCATCAAGGCACCGTCGTGCCGACCGGCAGGGGCAGAGATTTCACGACGAGCGGGTTGCATCGTGTGAAGTTCCCGCCATCAACAGCAGACCATCCAGCACGTCACCAAGCCGGTTGGTTGCTAATGACAGGTGCCCTTCGGATGGGAGTAGGTTCGCCTGGGCCCCAGCGACATGGCTTGCCAGCCAGGCGCCGTGCGCCATGGGCACCACCCGATCCTCGCCGCCCTGCCACACAGCAACAGGGGTGTGGATCGCGGCAATCTCGAACCCCAGGGCTTGACGAACGCGAGGTCGTCGTCGCGCCAGCCGGCGACGGCATTCGAGACGGCACGGCGGAGGCTGGTCGCCATGAACTCCGCGCTGACACCCTCCTACAGCACGTGACGTGGCCCGCTCGCGTCGAAGTGTGAGGACGGTTGACGGCAGGGATTCAGTGATGAGTCAACCGTGATGACCTTTGGCACTAGCAGAAGCGGAACCGCGCGGGCATAGTGGTGACATGCCAGAGGCCGTTCGCCAAACTGTACCGACGCATCTGCTGCGGCCGGCGTCGCCGCGACGACATCATTGGCGGCGATGGGTTATCGCCAGTGTCGGCATCATTCTCGTGGTCAGCATCGTGGGTATCGTCGCGCTGCTGTTGGCACCGGCTCCAAGCCCACTGACTCTCCCAATGCCAGGTCAGACAGCGGCGGGGGCGATCGCCCCGATCGATGGATCCTGGACGGCAGGGCAAGGGTCGATCGCCGGCTATCGCGTGCAGGAGGAATTCATGGGGATTGGCAACACCGTCGTTGGAAGGTCGACCGTTGTGGCGGGTACGGTCGTCATCAGTCAGGGTGAGGTCTCGTCCGCGTCCTTTCGCGTGGACCTGGCCACGGTAGAGGCGGGGGGCAAGCCGCAGCCTCAGCTCGCCGGGATCATGGACACGACGATGTACCCGGATGCGACCTTCAGGCTGACAACGCCTATCGTGCTCAGCGTGCCTCCCACCGTGAACAAGAGCTTCATATTCGACGCAATCGGCCTGCTGACCATGCACGGCACGACGCGCGCGGTGACAGTGGCAATCACTGCTCGCTACACCGGGTCGATCCTCGAGGCGACCGGATCAATCCCCGTGGACTTCTCCCAGTGGAACATCCAATCGCCGGTGGAGAACAGTGGCGACGTGGAGTTCTTGCTCATGCTGCGCCGGTGACAATGCTGGCTGCCGCGGAGGCGACCGGCGCAGTCCTGGTGTTGGAGGGCAGCCTGTACGGGTACGGGCCTGTCGACCGCGCGATGCTCGAAACAGACCCCTCATTGCGGTCGGCCTGAAAGGGCGCGTGCGGGCGCCGCGATGTGGCTCGATGACCTTGAGCTTAATAGAAGTGGCTCGTGATCTCGCTACGTCCTCCAGCCACGTCTCGCGAACATGCCCGGACGTAAGCGGCGGATCTTCGGGGACCGTGCTCTTGCCGGGCGCTGACTCCGACGTCGCCTGAATCGGTGCCATCGTCGAGCGGATGATCACCTACCGGGAGGAGATCCGCCGGCTGGATCTCCTGGCGACACCGTCCCCCTGGGCCAGTGACGGAGAGCTGTACGGCGTGCGAGTGGGCGGCTCGCTCATACCGCTTGGCTTCGCTCCTCATCGCCCGCTGGACAGCCGCCTCATCGCGATCTATCGGTCGGCACTGATGAGTCTGCTCGATGCCGTCGATGCCGTCGAGAGCCTCGCGCTGCGCGCGACCGCGAACCAGTCGGTGCCAGCGGCCATCGGCATCAGCCAGATACTGACCATCCTCGACGCGTCCGACACCGAAACCGAGTCCTTTCGTGAGACCCTGGCGGAGCTCGACCGGAGGACGACGCCGCCGCCGTGGGATCCCGGACATCTCGTGCTCGGCATGGAACTTGATGCCCGTCTGCAGTCATCGCTTGGTATCGCCACTCCCAGAGTCGGTGACTGCGAGCTCATTGCCGTGGCCAGAGTCGCGGTACCGCGCGCAGTCGCCTTCCTCGCGCTCGCCGCGGCGAACGTCGTGGAGCATGGGCACGGCGACGGCTCGCTCCGCCTCGACGGGGCAGCAGCGATTGTTGCAGCTGTGACTGGATTCGACGAACATCGAGCCAGCGAGGGGAGTGGAACAGGAACTGTCTAACGCGGGTCGTCGCCGTGGGTCGACCAATCCCGCGGTGATCGAGGGTGTTGATCGCACTGGTCGCCTCGTCACCTCAGCGGGCGTTGATCCTGTTCCTGGCATTTCTGTCGCTCACATCGACTCCAGAGACGGACAGACATCAACGTGTTGCCAGCGGGCTCGGTCTCGGCATTCTCCCTCGACGCGATCGTCGTGCGGATGCTCCTCGTGACCGCGCTGGTCTCGTTGTTCAGTGAATGGAACTGGTATCTACCGACCTGGGTTGCTCTGCGTCAACGCGCAGGAACAGTCAATTGCGGTCGGACACTCGCTGGATTTGCAGGCTGCGCAGGATGGCGGGCACGCACACCAACCGGTGAGAGGACGCTTGCCGGTCGTCGCTGACAGCGTGCGCCCCGCTGCCGGCCCGTCCGTACGTTGGCGCACCGACGCTGCTCAGGTCTCGCGTCCATGCTCACGCGCAGACAAGAGATGGGTGCACAGAGTCTCGACCTCGACGGAGCCAAGGCCTCCTCCCGGGCCGTTCGCGCTCGAGCTTCGGGATAGGTTATGCGCCCCGTTCTCTTGTCGTCGGCCCGAGCATCCCCGACGATCGCGTCCCGCTCTAGGGCAGGCTGATCTGGCCATGGGAACGGGAGGTGACCCCATCGCTGGCGGTTTGCCGGCTCCTGCGTCCTCGAGCGTCTCGCCGGACGTTGTTCGCAGTTTCCGACAGCAACTGACCCAGGGTGAGAATTCCATCGATCCGGTGACATTCGCCGGCTCCATCCCGCAGGTCCATGGCATCGCGCCACGCGTTCGAATCGGACGTGGCAAGTGGTTCAACCTACTTTGGATGCTTCCGATCGGCTTTGGGCTCTTGATCGTCGCCGTCGCCATCGCCCAGGGCTTGCGGGGAGAGCCCGCCGTTGAACGGTTCATCCAGCGATATCCAGGGACGATCGAACCTGTCAGCAGCGACTCGGCCATGACGGGGTTCCCTGCGTGGGTGAGCTGGCAGCACTTCTTCAACCTGTTTTTCATGGTGTTCATCATCCGCTCGGGCCTCCAGATCCTTGCTGATCATCCACGCCTCTACTGGACACGACATTCCACACCCGGAAAGGACTGGTTTCGTATGCAGAAACCGGTGCCTCCGGATCCGCTCTGGACGGCGAAGCAGGACTCAATCAGCCTTCCATCCCAGTTCGGTCTCCCCGGGCTCCGCCACTCCATCGGCCTCGCTCGCTGGTGGCATCTCGGCATCGACGCGCTCTGGCTGCTCAACGGCGCGGTGTTCTACGTGTTGCTCTTCACCAGCGGGCGTTGGGAGCGCCTGGTGCCCACCAACTGGAACGTGTTTCCGAACGCGCTGTCTGTTCTGATCCAGTACCTCTCGCTACGCTGGCCGAGCGACAGCGGCTGGACCGCGTACAACAGCCTGCAGCAGATCGCGTACTTCATCACCGTCTTCGTCGCAGCCCCGCTCGCCCTGATTACTGGTCTGGGCATGTCGCCTGCACTCTCGACTCGCTTCAAGCGGATCAGCACTGTGTTCAGCATCCAGACGGCGCGCTCGCTGCACTTTTTCGTGCTCGCTTGGTTCCTGATCTTCATTGTGATCCACACCACGCTCGTGTTCACCACCGGCCTGCTGGTCAACCTCAACCATATCTATGCCGGCCGGACCGATGGCAGCTGGATTGGTTTCTGGGTCTTTACCGCTTCGATGGTCGTGGTCACGATTGGGTGGGTTGCCGCGACGCCGCTCACGATCCGCCATCCGCGAGTCGTCCAGCGCACCGGTCAGGCCATCATCGGTCCGCTGCAACACCTGTTTGAGCACGTCGACCCAAAGCTGGGACAATACAGCGAGAAAGACATCTCACCGTACTTCTGGCACAACGGTCACTACCCCGACTCCGATGAGTACAAGGCCCTTTTTGACGGGAACTTCGCCGACTACCGTTTGCAGATCAGCGGGTTGGTCGACAAGCCCATGGATCTCGACTTGGCGCAGCTGCGAGCGCTCCCGCATCACGAGCAGATTACCCAACACTTCTGCATACAAGGGTGGTCCGGCATTGCCAAGTGGGGCGGCGTCTCGATGCAGACCATCGTCGCTCTCGTCAGACCGCGGGCCGAGGCGCGGTGGGTCGTTTTCTACTCGCTCGGAGAAGGACCGAGCAAAGGCATCTACTACGACGCCCATCCGATCGAGCACATGCATCACCACCTCACGATGCTCGCGTATGAGATGAACGGTGCGCCACTCACATTCGGACATGGCGCGCCGCTTCGACTCCGCAATGAGATTGAACTCGGATTCAAACAGGTGAAGTGGATCCAGGGCATCGAGTTCGTTGCCCACTACGAGGAGATCGGCAGCGGTTACGGTGGCTACAACCAGGACCACGAATTCTTCGGCTACCGCCAGTCGATCTAGGCATCGATTGGTCGGAGCCCTCAACGGCTTCGGCGGCTTAGCGTCGCTGACCTCCGCCGATGGTCAGGAGCACCGCGCTCTCGTCGATCCCAGTGACGTGGTGCGACATGCCTGCCGCAACGGTTAGCAGGCTCCCGGGCGTCAACTCGATCGCCCGGGCGACCACGTTGAATTCGACGTGGCCGTGGACCCCCTGCACGGTGATTGCCGAGTCAGCCTTGTGCTTGTCCATGTGCCCCCCGGGCTTGAATGCGATCAGCACCACGCGGACCCCGGGCTGCTTGGCAATCGTCTTGGCTGCGTGGTCTGCTGCCTGATAGGAGTCACTTGCCTGCAGGGCCGCAAGTTCCGCGGCCAGGTCGACGACAACCAGCGAATCAGCGACGTGGTGCGCCTGCGCTCTCGGTGTCTCGCCAGCATCAGTTGCCATGGTGATTGCTCCTTTGTTGAGCGCGCCGCCGTTGTCGCTGCTTATCCAACGCGTCGACCGAATTCGAAGCTGGACATCAATCTACAACGGCAGTGTGAGTCCAGGCATTCCGACTCCGCTGACGTGGGTCGCAGGTTCGAGTCCTGTCTCCCCGATTCGCAGTCCACTTCACCGCAGCGCAGGCAGTTTCAGCCGATGCCAACTTGCAGGGATCAGTGACACTGCGAGGACTGGTACTTATTCAGTGATTAATGGCTTTTCTGCATACCACTCTGTTTGGTTGGGCGGTGTCACTCCGCGCAGCCCGCGGCCAACGCAGTCAATGCGGACTCCGAAGTGAGGTGCAACTTCATCGCTTCACTCGGCGTCCGTGAGGTCTTTTACCTACGTGAGGATGCGGGTGGTAGCACGGTGGCTACGAGCTGACTCGCTTGCTGTGGATCAAACGGTTGGGGCGACATGAGCCGGTAGTAGAAGATTGCCCCCAAGAGGGCCGCGGCGGCGAGTTCCGGATCGATACCCGGGGCGAAATCGCCGCTGGCCACTCCGTCCGCTACCAGCTGGGCAAGGCCACTCCTGCGCTCGGTGGAATAGCGGTGGTGGAAGTCGCGCAGTCTTGGGTCCTGGGCTGCTCCTTCGATCAGGGCCGGAATGCAGCGCGAGAATGTCGAGTCGACGAGTATCTCGGCGACGTGAGCCACCAGGCGTTCGATGCGTTCTCGGATGGTTCCCGTCTCGATGTTGGGCACATGTTCCACATGCGCCCTCTCGAAGGCATCGGCGATGAGACTCAGCTTGTCATTCCAGTGGCGATAGATCGTGGATTTGGCCACCCCCGAACGGGCGGCGACGGCCTCGATCGTCAGCGCCCCATAGCCCACGTCTCCCAGTTCGTCCAAGACTGCTCGGCGCACGACCGTCATGGTCCGCTCGATCCGCGGATCGACCTCGCTCGTCCCTTGGCGGGAAATTGAGCCCGGATCCAACTGGTTGATCCTCATACTCGGTGTCGCTGCTCTTTGCGACGTTGACGTAGCGCTACGAAACGGATATGTTCTACAAATAGTGCCACACCCGCAGGAGGGACCTACTTGGCGACCGTCAGCGTGCGCTACTTCGTCAACGATGTCGACGAGGCGATCAAGTTCTACACGGGTCAACTCGGCTTCCGAGAGGAGATGCATCCGGCACCGAGCTTCGCCATGCTGTCGCGAGGCGACCTCAGACTCGTGCTGAGCGCGCCCGGCGGTGGTCCCGGGGGCGGACAGGCAATGCCAGACGGCACCCTGCCTTCACCTGGAGGCTGGAACCGCTTCAGCCTGGAGGTTGATGACCTGGAGGGATTGGTCGAGCGGTTGCGAGCCCAGGATGCGCACTTCCGCAACGACATCGTCACCGGGGTCGGGGGCAAGCAGATTCTCCTCGACGACCCATCGGGCAACCCCATCGAACTCTTCGAGCCGATCATCCCCGAGGCCAGACTGGCGCGGCCGTCGGAAGAGCATCCGGCGCGGTAGCTGACGACACCTGCGCGCGAGACCTGTCAGGCGCGTGGGGAAACGGAACAGTGCGGCACTCTGAAGCGCTGGCTCGGCTGGGGAGACATATCCAAGCAGGGTTTGTGTATACATCAAGCGGCTGAGCGACATCGACCTGCCGGTCCTGGAACACGTCGTGCAGCAGTCCTACGCGTACATAACAATGCAAGACGACACATGCATCGAGCATTAGAGTAAACGGCAAAATCAGAAGCGGGGATGAGCAGGTCGCTGTATCGGGGGCACTTGTCAAAGGGGGGGGCGTCGGCAAACACGCAGTCGCGCACCACGCGCCTCCACGTCATCTGTCGCCGCCGAAGACAAGGAGATATGGTCATGCATCTCAAGGTTGGAAACGTCGCATTCGACTGCAACGACGTCCTCAAGGTCGCTGCGTTCTGGTCGGCGGCCATTGGACGGCCGCTCGATCCTGAGAGCGGCACCGAGTTTGCATCCATCGGGGGATCAGACCCGGAGCGGATCGAGACGGCGTGGTACTTCAACAAGGTGCCTGAGGCCAAGACAGCAAAGAATCGCGTGCACCTTGATCTGATAACGCCCGATGCCGCCGCGGTCGCGCAACTCGTCGCACTCGGCGCGACGTTCGTCGCGAGACACGAGATCGCCTCGAGAACGCACAGCTGGTCGGTGATGCAGGATCCCGAGGGCAATGAGTTCTGCGTCGCGGCAAAGCCCTTTACTGGATGGAGCTGACATTGGTTGCGCGGCCCGACGTGAGCCTTAATTTGCGGATGTTTCACGAGGGGAGGGCGACTTCGTTTCATCTGGCACGACGGTTCCACGGCGCCGCTGCCGGATCTTCCGTATCACGTAGATGAGTCCAAGGATCCCGAGCCAGGGCGGCCAACCCCCTCCAACGCCACCTCTATTGATCATCGTCGGTAACCTCCGGTGTGATCGGCTGTCATTAATTCATTGGACATTTCGTTGGTGCGATGAGGTGGTTGTGCGTGCGGGGCGTCGCCAGCGATCCGCGATGGCCACCAAACACGGTCCCCGACGGCCATAAACAGGGCAGGTACCAGAACGGTGCGCGCGAACAAGGTGTCTACCAGGACGCCGAGAGCGATCGCGCTCCCGACCTCGGTGAGCTGGACGGAGGGGAGCTCCGCCAGCGCCGCAAACGTTCCGGCAAGCACGAATCCCGCCGCGGTAATCACACCTCCTGTCAAAGAAAGCGCACGCGCAGTCCCAACACGGGTGCCGAAGGAGCCACCCTCCTCCCGAACCCTGGCGGAAAGGAAGATCGCGTAGTCGATCCCTACCGCCACCAGGAAGATGAAGATGTAGAGAGGGAGCAGCGCGGCGATCCCCGGGAAGCCCAGAACATGCGTCCAGAGCAGGTTGCTCAACCCAAACGAGGCGGCGAAGCTCAACGCCGTGGCTCCTACCAAAAGCAACGGGGCGACGATGGCCCTCAGCAGCATCCCGACCACCACGAGGATCACCACGAAGATCAGCGGAATGAGCACTCGAGCATCGTTCCCGGCGGCGTTCGCAATATCCATCTCAACCGCGGGATCACCTCCCACCAAAGCGTCCGGCGCGCTGTTTGCAAGGCGCGTTCGTAGGGTTTCGATCGCGGATTGGGCCGCTGAGCTGTAGGGATTGACTGCTAGAGCGACGGAGAAATTTCGATATGCTCCAACGTTGGGAGCGGAAGCGACGGAGGCGATCCCCGGACTGGATTGAGCCGTTGCTGCGGCCGCCCCGGCCTGCGCGGGAGGCGCCAGCAGGACGAGTGGGGCGATAGTCCCGGGTGGATAGTGCGCTTCAAGAAGCTGGGCGCCGACGACGCTGTCAGGGCGTTCCCTCACGTTGCTCAGGGGGTCGTTTGCCGTCCTGAAGGTGGCGAGGCCCGTCGCGGCGACGACGAGCAACAGGACCGAACCGATCGCGACTGCAGCCGGCTGCCGGCCGACCCATGCGCCGATGGGCGTCCAGACCCGCGACGCAGTAGCCCGTTGGTCACCGGGGCGGGGAGCGCGTGGCCAGAACGCCCGGCGTCCGACCACCAGGAGCAGTGCTGGGAGCAGTGTCGTCTCCGCAAGGAGCGCCGACGCGATCCCCGCGGCAGCGATTGGGCCGAGCCCGTGCAGGGATGCCGACCCGGCGGCCAGGAGGCAGAGCATGGCGCCGACCACTGTGGCCGCCGACGCTGCGAGGGTCCTCACCGTGCTCCGCAGCGTTGCCGCCATGGCGTCGTCGGTGCGTGCGTGGCGTCCCAACTCTTCGCGGTACCGGTGCACCAGTAACAACGCGTAGTCGCTGGCGGCCCCGATGGTTAAGACAACGAGGATTGCGGTCGAGAGCGAGCTCACAGTGAGCCCCGCGTTTGCGAGGCCATGCGCGGATGCCTGAGCAACCACGATCGCACCGACGGCCGCGATCAGGGGGAGCAGCCAGAGGAACGGACTTCGATACACCACCACAAGAATCACGGCGACGATCAGGATCGACGTGAGCAAAAGGGCCCCCTGCCCGCCACTCCCGCTGTCCGCCTCCACAGCGGCAGCACCTGTCACCACAGCGTCCAGACCAGAGGGGCGAGGCTCCGCGGAGAGTTGTGCCCGCATCCTTTTCACGGCGTCGGTGGCAGCGGTGGCGAGATCGTGCTGGGGAGCGGTCACCCTTACAGCGAAGAACGCGGCCTTGCCATCCGACGATGGTTGGATGCGGGCCGGTTCGGAGAGCCCTGGCGTGCCGGCCGCCAAGCCCGCAACGCGCATCCTCATCGTTGCAATGGCGCTAAGGTCCGCCGACGTGAGCGATCGGGACGCGGCTGCCACGACGATTGCGTCGACGCTCTCCGGCTGGCCCGGCCCTGCTTCCGCATGCTGCTGCAGCAACGCGACCTTCGTTGATGCTGCAGCCGAAGGCAAGTACGCGGCAGCGGAGTCGTCGGCGACCCCCGAGAGCCCTGCGGCCACTGGGGCCAGCAACACGACAGCCACGACCCACACGAGCAACACGGGCCAGCGGAGAAACCGTATTAGCCGCGCGAATGCGTCATCTGTGCCGGGCGCGCGCCCCGTATCGAGTCGATTGATAGAAGATCGGCCGTCTCGAGGAGCGTTCGTCATACCCATGATTGGAGAATAATACACTCAGTGTATAAGAGTCCAACAGCCGCCAGACTGCGGAACCTGCACCGGGTGCTTGCAGACCCGTTGCGAATTCGCCTGTACGAGATGGTGCTAGCCGAGCCGCGCTCTGTGAAAGAGCTCGCCACGGCTGTCGGCCTGGCTCCGGACCGCCTCTATCACCACCTCGCGCAACTCGAGGAGGGGAGGCTCATCGAGATTGCGGAGTACCGGCGTCTCTCCGGCGGGAAGGTGGAACGCATCTATGGCCCCACTCAAATCGAGCCCCCGGGAGACAACGCGTCACCAGGTGAAGTTGCAACCTTCCTCAGTGCAGTGCTCGAGGCAACGCGCGTGGACATCAGCATGGCAAGCGCCGCCAAAGAGCATGGGGAGCACCGAGAGATTGCGCTCGGGCGAACAGTGCTGCGGCTCAACCTCGAGCACTTGCTGGACCTGAGAACGCACATCGAAGCACTGCTCGGAGCTGCGCAGAACTCGCCGGACGACGACGGCGTGTGGGCGACCGTCCTGTGGACCGTGGTCGACCGCGAATCCCGCTCGGAAGCTGACTGAGGATCGGTCATGTCGACGAAGATGGGGAGTGTGCGAACCGCCGAAAGGATACCAACGCACGATCCGAGCATCGGCGCACTCCTCAGCGGTCTCATCCCGAGCTTCTTCTTCGGTGCTGTGTGTCCCTTTCTGGCTTACCAAGGGTTGACTACCTCCGGTGTTCCGAGCCGGCAAGTGCTACCGCTCACCGCCATCTTTCCGCTCGGCTGGACCCTGCTCTCCTGGGTGAGAAGCAGACGCATCGACGCAATCGCGCTCCTCTCTCTGATCGTGATCGTGCTCGGTGCGATACTCGCTCTCAAGTCGGGGAATACACGTCTCTACTTCGTCAAGGACGGGATCCTTTCGGGGGCATTGGGGGTTGTCTGGCTGATTTCTCTTCTGGTTCCGCGACCGCTGATGTTTTACGTCGCGCGGCAGCTTTCGACGGGAGGTGACGCGACGGCTCTCGCACGTTGGGACGGCCGCTGGAAGCTAGCCGGTTTCCGCCACGACATGCGTCTCGTCACTGCTGTGTGGGGTGTGGGGTTGCTCGCGCAGGCGGCCATCCGGATAGTGCTCGCGTTGGCAGCATCACCGTCAGTGGTGCTGGTGGTGGGCCCAATCGTCGACATCACAACAGTCCTGCTGTTGATCGTTTGGACGCTTCGCCGCGCCCGCGCGCGGACCCGAGCCGGACTCGGCCTCACGTAACCCGACAAGCGACCAACCGCGGCCCATCGGAGTCCGTGGCACACTGACCTTCTGCAGCACTCCGGTTTCGGAGATCATCAAATGGCACCCGGTCGACAGGTACTCCTCACGGCAGCGGGCCAAGCCGCGCTCATCGCCGAAATGCGCGAGCTCGTCGAAACCAAGCGTCCCGAAATCGTCCAACGAGTCGCTACGGCTCGCGCCGAGGGTGATCTTCGCGAGAGCTTCGCGTACCACGACGCCAGACGCGAGTTGGGTCTGCTCGACGGCCGCGTCCCGACCATCGAAGGGATGCTCCGAAATGCAGAGATCGTCGAGGCCGCTCGGTATGACGGGACGGTGAGCTTAGGCGCAACCGCTGTGGTGCGAGATGACTTCAGCGACTCCGAGTACATCATCGTTGTGCCGGCTGAAGCAGACATCGCCCGTCAAAGGATCTCGCTTGATTCACCCTTGGGAGCAGCAATCTCCGGCCGCCGCGCCGGTGACGAGGTGACAGTCGACAATCCCGGAGGGATCCGCCGAGTCGCCATCGTCCTCGTGTGCTGAAAGAGGCGGCGGTATCACGGCGCCGTCGGAATTACGGGGACCAGCAAATGCGCGGTGCGCCTCGGGCCCCAATGCAGGGTGCAGTGTCCTCGCGCACCCGATTCGTACTTCGCTGGGAACTGCCCCGTCAGCAGATTCCGCGGCCAGAGCCACCGCCCGGCAATCACGATCTGGAGCCGCTCGCCAGCACGAAAGAGTGTCGCTGACGGTCCGAGAGGGATATCGACCGGGACGACCTCGCCCGGTCGCAGCAACTCCAGGGTGTCGAGCGCCGGCACCGGCTCGGCAGGCCGCGACTCGATCGGATCGAGCGCGCGGAGTGCAGCTCGCTGCCATCCGGTCGTGATCCGATCACGACCGAACCCATAGGAACCTTCGAACGGCACGTACTTGTTGCCGCGCCACTTTTCGACCCCAACCATGAGTGAAACGTCATCGACGTCAGATGCCTCGACGAAAAGGCGCAACGCCATCGGGCCGGTGATCTCGGTATCCGCCGGCGCCGTCCAGCCAAACCGAACACCTCGTGATGCTGTGTCGAACCGAATGGATCCTGCATCGGTCGCAACGTCCGTTGACAGTCCGCGATTGCTGAGATACAGCGGCGTCCAGCGAGTGCGCGAGAGTGGCCAGCCGTCCTCCTCGCGGACAGCGACGACCTGATCGCGACTCTCGCGAACTTCCAACCGGATGCGGGGTGGAGGCGCCGCGTCGAGCTTCCGAAGATAGCGGTCGAAGAACGTGAGCTGTGCCTGCAACGCATCCGGCGAGTAGAAGGTCGCCCACTTGCCGCTCCGGTGTGTGTAGAGAAAGCGCTCGCGCGACCCCACACGTTGGAACGCTCGTATCGATCCGCGGCTGTGCAGGTTGTTGTCCGAAAAGCTCGCGCAGATGAGGATGGGCACCTCGATCCGCGGGAGATCCGGGACGAGTGACCTCCACCACTCATCGCGCTGCGGACGTCGCAGTTGCTCCTCTGACAGCGCATAGACAAGTCGCACGTTCTTCAGCGCCTTCGCCCACTGCTGCGCGAATCCATGCTCGCGAATGCCACCCGGGCGAAACAGATCGCGATATGCGTCGGTGAGACCTTCCCACGGGCACATCGCCTTCAGGCTCGGAGGACGCAACGCCGCAGCCTTCCACTGCGACATCGCGAGGTACGAGACACCGAGGAGCCCTACCGCGCCAGTGCTCCATGCTTGCGCGCCTGCCCACTCGACCAGGTCATGGACGTCCTCTGCTTCCTGGTCTGAGAGCAGCGCACCCCGGCCCTCAGACGTCCCCGCCCCGCGGAGATCGCAGTTGACCACTGCGTATCCGTGCCCGGTCCACCAGACCGGATCTGGCGCCTCCCAGCCCGTCAGTGTCGAAAATTTGACCGTGCCGGTCTGTCGGAGCACCCGGTACTGGATGGATATCCGGTGGCCGAATAGGGTTTTGACGGGGAGGTTGTCCTTGCCGTAGGGGTGCGCGGAGAGGAGGACTGGAAAGGGTCCCGCACCGCGAGGTCGATAGACGTTCGCTCTGAGCACGGTGCCGTCCCGGACTGCAACGGGCACGTCGCGGTCGATGGACAACGCGTTCAGCGGAGCTTCGGACACCTTCGTGGGGGGCTTGATGAGGCCGAGCGCCCTCGAGAGCGCATATGCGGCGGCTCCGGGCCGATGCCACGGCCGGTCGAGGCTGGGGCCGACGTCGGCGTTCATGTCATCTGGCCGCCTTGCTTCGCCGGTATCACCCAACCTCGGTCATACCTCGATATCGCAGCACAGCATGTGCAGTGCTGCCGGAACGCAGCGCACAGTCACATGCGACTTCGGCGGAATATCGATCGTCTCGCCGTCCAACTGCGCGACGCCGCCCTGCTCCCAGTAGAGATTCGTTTTCGCGGTTTGCGATGGTCTGTGCGGCCAGACCAGAGCCCGAAGCCCGAACCAGCTCATCCGCAGCGCGGTCGGCCAACGATGATGCTGTATCAGGACGATTTCCATCAGACCGTCTGCGCGGTGCGAGTTCGCGCTGGCGCGAAAGACCTTCGCAATCGTGGGGATGATGTGCCAGCTCAGGCTGTCGGCGCGGGTCGGCGTGCCGTCGACCACCACGGACACCGGCCGCGCTCGCAGCAACGTCTGAGGGATGAGTGCGAGATCGGCAAGCAGCCCCCGCCGGCGACCGTTGACGACGGATGCTCCCGTGGCCAAGGAACCGATCGCTGCATATGAGAGCGCGTACTGGGGCACCGCCTGTTCGTGAGCACCGGCACTGTGCGACATCTCGAGGACATCCACCGGAGCGGGCTCGGCAGACAGCACGTGCTCGGGTCGGATTCGTTGCGATGGCGGCCAGCTCCGGTATTGATCATTCGCGTTCCCGCCGCCACAGACAACGAGGACGACGCGGCTGCCAGATGCGGCGGCCGCCGCGAGTATGCCGTTGCCGATCTCGTTGAGCGTTCCATCCCCGCCGATGCCAATGATCGTTCCATCGAGGTGCTCGGACGCCCACGTTTCTGCCACCTCGCGAGCGTGGCCGGCGTAGTCTGTGCTCACGAGTTCGACTTGGCCTTCGAACGACAAGATCAGTTGCCGAAGTGCCGCGTGCGCCATGCGGTCGGCTCGTCGCGAGAGGGGGTTGCCGTTCGCAACGATGAGCACCGGATCGCCGGTTCGCGGTCGATGAACGGATGTCTCTCTTGAAGTCACCGTATGAGCTTGAGGATACCGGGAGTGGACGGTCAGTCCGGTCCACCACGCCAGCCGTGGCCGGCCGCGACCCCGACGGATCGGTACGGCAGCGTCCCGTTACTAATGGTACGATACCGTTTCGATGAGAAAGAGCGCAGCTGCAGATGCAGCTCGCGGCCAGCCGGGGACGCGAGGCACGAGGACGCAGCCACCGCCACGCACCCCGATCCCGCGCGGAGACCGTGCGCGTGAGCGGATCCTCCGATCGGCCCTCGAAGTGCTCGCCGCCGAGGGGCTGGGAGGGTTCAGCATGGAGGCTGTCGCCCGCCGAGCGGGCGCCAGCAAGGCGACCGTCTACCGGCGTTGGCCGTCGCAATCCGAGCTGCTGGTCGATGCGATGGATGCCGGATTCCAGCCGTTCCCGCTCCCGTCGACCGGGGGACTGCGCACCGACTTGATTGAGATCTTCTCGACGTTCGAATCCCTCGTGACTCACGGCCCCTTCTCGGGATTGATGGCCGCGTTCATCGATGCGGCGGAGCGCGATCCGACGTTATGGAGCCTTCACGTCCGGCTCACTGAGCAGCGACGCGAACCCGTACGTCACCTCCTCGCCGAGGCCGTGAGTCGCGGTGAGATCGCTTCCACAACTGACCTGGAATTGGCGGTCGACCTTCTCGCCGGCCCGGCGTTCTATCGCCGATTTGTCGCCCACTGGCCGTTTCCACCTGGCTATGCCGAAGCAATTGTCGACCTCGTGCTCGCCGCCGTCGGCACCGATCCCGGTCGCCCACGTCGGACGTCACTGACCTAAACAGGGAACCACCACCATGCGCACGCTCGCCCGATTCGTCCTCAGACATCGCCGGCTCATCGTCGCTGCATGGGTCGTCGTCTTCTTCGCGGGCATCGCGGGTGTCGGCAAGTCGGTCGGCCGCCTGTCGACGGATTTCTCGTTGCCTGGACAGCCTGGCTACGAGACCGCGAGCCGGGTGCTCCACACATACGGAACGGCCACCGATGTCGCCCCGTACCTGTTGACGATTACGGCGCCCGTTGGTGAGCACGTCGACGCCGCCCAGGCTGACACGGTCTTCGCGACCGTCCAGAAAGCTGTTCCAAGCACACGCGTCATCGGTCACGAGCAGACAGGCGATCCAATATTCCTGACCTCCGACGGACGGAGTGCATTTGCGTACGCGTTCATCCCGGAACCCAACGGATTCACCGACACCACACTGCCCCTGTTGGCAACGTCGCTGTCCAAGGCCGCCCCCACGGGTATCACCGCCACGGTCACCGGGGTTGAGGCGCTCGCCACCGGTGGGGCTCCGAGCACAGGCCCAGGCGTTCTTGCGGAAACGCTGATCGGGGGGCTCGGAGCCCTCGCGGTACTGCTGTTCGTCTTTGCGTCCTTCCTCGCGCTCCTCCCATTGGTGATTGCGGCGATCGCGATTCTGGCCACCTTCCTCATCCTTTTGGGCCTCACGTACCTCACCGACGTGTCCTTCATCGTGGAGTTCCTCGTGTCTCTGGTCGGGTTGGGGGTCGCCATCGACTACTCGTTGCTCATCGTCACCCGTTGGCGTGAAGAACGAGCTCGAGGGTTGAGCAATCACGAGGCAGTGGAGGCCGCCATGGCGACCGCGGGACGGGCCGTTCTCTTCAGTGGTTTGACGGTTGCCATCGGTCTCGTCGCACTCGTGGTCATTCCGGTTCCGTTTCTCCGCTCGATCGGGTTGGGCGGGATGCTGATCCCGTTGGTCTCCGTCGCTGTGGCGACAACCTTGCTGCCGGCCTTCCTCGGGAGCATCGGGCCGCGTATCGACTGGCCACGCATACGACACGAGACCACTGCGAGTCCCTTCTGGCTGCGGTGGGCGACGGGCGTGGTGCATCGCCGCTGGATCGCAGCAGTCACCGCCGTCGCCATCCTCGGCGCGCTCTTCATCCCGTACCTGAACCTGTCGGTGGGTACGGCCAGATCCGACTCGCTGGCGTCCGCTGGACCGGCGTACGACGCGTGGCGCACGCTCCACGCCGAGGGAGTTCCGGCCGGGGCGCTCACGCCGATTGTCATCCTCACCGATGCTTCGGCCGCCGATGCAACCGCGACCGCTGCGCGTTCCACTGCAACAGTGGTCACCGCGTTTGCGCCGAGCGGCCCCGTCGCCGCAGCCGGCGGAACGCGGCTAGTCATCGTGGTTCCTCACAACGAGACCTACAACGGAGCAACCATACAAGTGGTGCGTGACATCAAATCCGCATTCGATGGTAGACCGAGTGTCATCGGTGTCACCGGTGTTGGCGCGCTGCAGGTGGATTTCCAAACGGGCGTCTACGGAACGTTCCCACTCGTCCTGGTGCTCATCGTGTTGGTGACCTACATATTGTTGGTGCGGGCGTTCCGATCCCTTCTGGTCCCGCTCAAGGCGATCGTTCTCAATCTGCTCTCACTCGCCGCGACATTCGGCGGGGTGGTCCTTTTCTGGCAATACGGATTGGGATCCAAGGCGGTCTACGGCGTCGCCCCGACGGGCTCGATCACGTTCTGGGTGCCGATCATGATCTTCGCCTTCCTGTTCGGTCTGTCGATGGACTACGAAGTGTTCATCCTCTCGCGCATTCGCGAGGAATACGACCGCCATGGCTCCACCAACGCCGCCGTGATCGAGGGCATCGGTCGCACCGGTCGTCTCGTCACCTGCGCCGCCTTGATTCTGTTCCTGGCGTTTCTGTCGCTCACCTCGACACCGGAGACGGATATCAGGGTGTTTGCCACCGGGCTCGGCTTCGGCATTCTTCTCGACGCGACCATCGTGCGAATGCTCCTCGTGCCCGCGCTCGTGTCCTTGTTTGGGGAGTGGAACTGGTATCTGCCTCGTTGGGTCGGGCGATTCCTCCGGGTCAAAGCGCCGGAGCAACTCGCTGCGGTTACAGGTTCGGGTCCTGCCGCTCCGACGGATCCTCTTGAGCGGCCGGAGGCGCTAGCCGCGGGTATCGGTGTCGGCGATTAAATACGTAACGGCTAACGCCCGCCACGGTCGCCAGCCTTCTGCCGTTGCGTCGAATGCTCGGGCCGACGGCACGAGTTGTCGCAAGACCGGTTGAACGATGGGATCCTCGCGTGGGAAGGCGTCCCGGTAGCCGACGCGCAACGCGATCTGGTGAGCAGTGTTCGTGCCGACGCCCGGCAATGCGGTGAGACATGCGACGAGATCGTCCAGTCTGGCCGAGCCATCCAGCCGAACGATGTCCGCCGAGACTGCCGACGCGAAGGCGATGATCGCGTCAGCGGTGCTGCGCGGCGAGAACCAGGTTATGAGATCGGACTCCGCGATCGTTTCCGCCGATGGGAACAGGTGCGTGAGCTTGTGGGGGAGTCCGGGAACGTGCGTGCCGTATGCACGTGTGATCGCCGCGAGCAGATTCCGAGTGGACGCGACATCGTGTGTCTGACTGACGATTGACTGGACGCCCACCTCGAACGGACCCCAGGCACCGGGGACGCGCAGGCCCGGGCGTCGAAGCACGATCGTTCCGAGCATCGGGTCTGTCGCGAGATGCGCTTGTCCTGCGACGATTTCGGCGTCGATGCCCACCATGTGGGCGGCGCGTTCGACGACGTGGATCAGTCCTTCCCAGTAGGGAAGGTGCGCGCGCAAGAGGAGATGATCGATACTTCCGGCGCTGAGCTCGAGCACCCCGGGAGCGCCGTCGAGCACGATCGTTCGTCGATACGAGCCGTCCTCCACGGACTCGACGCCGGGAATCGCGCGCCGTGCGAGATAGCCGAGAGTCGCGTCCCAATCGAATGGCGGATCGAACGGCAGGCGGAGCGTCAGGCCACCATCCGCGATCAATCGATCATGCCGGCGACGCCGATTGCGCAGATCACGTGGTGAAGAACGAAAGACATCCCGCATTGCCCGATTGAAGTGGCGGATGCTGCTGAACCCCGACGCGAACGCGATCTCGGTGATCGTCAGGTCGGAGTCATCGAGCAGGCGTCGCGCGAAGTGTGCGCGGCGCGAGTACGCCAATTGCGACGGTGTCACGCCGACGTGCTCGTGAAACAACCTGCGGAGGTGACGAGCTGACACCGCCAATCGCCCGCCAAGGGCTGCTTCATCGCCGTCATCGAGCGCGCCGGCGATGATCAACTGCACGGCACGGCAGACCAGTTCCGGCGCGTTCGGGGCGACGCGATCGATCATACGGTACGGACGGCATCGCAGACACGCGCGATAGCCGGCGGCTTCGGCTGTTGCCGCCAACTCGTACGTCGTCACGTTCTCGGCGCGCGGCCGTGCGCTGCACCCCGGACGGCAGTAGATGCCGGTCGTGTGTACGGCCGAGTACGTGGTCATGGCTTGGTTATACATGCTGTGTGCGCGAACATCTGGCTCGCTCGAATGTTCGTCCGAATCCGGCTAGTTCTCGACCGGATCCGGCCAGATTCTCGACCTGGGCTCACAGGAGCATGTGCGTCACGAAGCGCGCTCGGGCGCTCAATGCACTTACTGGAGCACACCCATGTTGGCCAAGGTCTTTCCGATTGAACTCAAGCCCGGCAAGCAGGCTGAAGCCGAGGCAATCGTGCTGGAGTTTGCCCCCATCGGACCGGGCAAGGAAGAAGGTATGTTGTCGTTTCGCGTGTATCGCGACAAGAACCGTCCCGACTACCTCCTCTTCGTCGAACACTTTGCGGACCAGGCCGCGTACGACGTCCACACAGGTTCGAGCGCGTACAAGCGCCTCGTCGCCGGAAAGTTCGCAGCAACGATCGTCGAGTTCGTCGAGCGCGACCACGACCTCGTCGTCAGCTACTGATCACCAAGGCACCGGGCGCTGCGCAAGCAGCCGCAACCTTCAGAGCGCTGCACGAGCATCCGCCGCTCGTCCTACCGAATGCCTGGGACGCTGCATCGGCACTTGTGATCGAATCCGTTGGCGCGCCGGCAATTGCGACGACCAGCGCCGGTATCTCGTGGGTGTGCGTCGCGCCCGATGGCGAACGGGTCGGGCGCGACCGCATGTGGCGGGCCGCGAGATCGTGGCGTCGGTCCGCACCCTCGTGACTGCGGATATCGAGTCCGGACACACTGCGACAGTCGACGACCTTAACGACGACGCCAGTTCGCGGCTCGAGATGGGCATCGCCGGCATCAATATCGAGGACGGTCTCGTCACCGACCGCACGCTTCGCGATCCGGAACAACAGGCGGAGCGCCTGCACGCGGTGCGGGCAGCAGCAGACCATGCCAGCGTGCGTTTGTGGATCAATGCGCGAACGGATACATACCGGACCGGCGCTGGAACGCCGCACGAGCGAATCAACGCGACGATGGCGCGGGCCGTGGTCTCCGCCGCCGCGGGTGCTGACAGCCTCTTCATCCCCGGGGTCGTCGACATCAGCGTCATTCGTGAACTCACGACCGGACCTCTCCCCATCAACGTGATGGCGGGCCTGGTTCTCCGAGCATCGAGCTGCTGGCCGAGGCCGATGTCGCGCGCGTCAGCGTCGGTCCGGAGAGCGCTCAGGCAGGTATGGAGCGAGCGCCAAAGCTGGCTGGAGCCGACACCCCAGACGTCACCGCTCGGACCAAGATCGGTGCCTTTGGGTTGCAGACTTGGCCAGATACAGCTGATTGGCGCCTACACCGCATGTACGTCAATCGACCGCAGTTCATACACCGTGTGCGCGGTCTCACCCCATACGTTCCTCACCGTCTTCAACCTGCTCGGTGCTAGCCAAGACTTTCTTCGTTACCTGAACATTCCCGTCAGATATCCGGAGCCCGGAGACTACAGCCTGACGAACGGGGTGCGGAGGTCGACAGGCGCGAATACGCGAGCGGCGCATTCTTGCAGTCAGCATCTGGAGGCCTCACGACTACCAGTAGCGACGGCCGATCTGGAACTTTATCCGCCGTCCTCGAAGCAGCGCATGGTGGATGGACCGTGGAGTTGTCGGAGCTGGGCCGATTTGATCGTTCAGATGTGCCCATCGGTACGTCCTTGGCGCGACTGTGCTCTGGCTTTCTGCCCGTTGCTGGTCGGGTTCTCCGTCGCACTGATGATGGCTATACATCCGTTCTACCCCTGGCGGGCCGAGTATGCCGAAACTCATTCCCCGATTGATGTTCCTTCCTGCACAACCACCCTTAGCCACTCAGCGCTGACGTCACTCGTCTCAGCTCGAACCGCGGATGACGCCGAGCCTCCGCGAGATACTCCTCGTGCGTGTCGTCGATGCGGATCCGATAGCGGCTGAGGATGCCGATGGGCGGCCTGAACCGGGGCCCCAGCAGCGCGCGGAGCACGCGCGACCGCCGGTAGGGCGCAAGGATGCGCCGGAGGATTGCTGCGGCCTCGTCGGGCGGCAGCTCGACGGGAATCACGTGCAGGCTGCGGTGGTGTTCCGTCACGGTCGCCTCACCCGCCACCCGAAGGTTCTGCACCCAGCCGCTTTCACCGTAGGACGCCTGGACGAACATGCGACCGTCGAATTCGATCATGCCGACAGGGACGGTGCGAGGCTTGCCGGACCGCCTTCCACGCACGGTCAGGAGAACATTCGGAGCACCCGTTGGCATGCCGGCGGCAATCATCCGGCGTGCGAGCGGATTGATCATGCGGAGCAACCGCCCGCCGGCACGCTGCCGGAGGTCGACTCGAGCAGCACGTTGCTTGGTCATACGCTCCTCCTTTGCTCAGCCGGCCGCCTGACGGGTACGAGGGCGCATCACCCCGCCGTCCAGGACCGCAGCTTCTCGGGGTTTCGGACCGCCCAGATATGGGTGATCCGTTCGTCGGCCACGTCCACTGCCAACACCAGCACCGTAACGCCCGCAATCTGACCAACCACGCCGGGTTGACCGTTGACGGTTCGCTCCAAGAGCCTCAAGTCAGGTGCCATCCCAGCCACCTCGATGGCATAGCGAGCGATCTGCTCGCCGCCGCTGATCGGGAGGAGATGCGCCCTGGCGAGGCCGCCGCTGTCGGCGACTGCGGTGGCGTCGGGGTCGAGGAGAGCAATGAGAGCCTCGATATCCTTGGCCTCCCAGGCCTCCTTGAAGTCCCTGACAACGATGGTGCGCTGGGCCGTCGAAGTCGCGCTGGCCTGCGAAGCGAGGATGCGACGGCGGGCTGACGAGGCGAGTTGGCGACATGCCGCCGGAGTGCGGCGCACGATCTCGCCCACTTCGGCGAAGGGGTAGCGGAAGACGTCGTGCAGGATGAAAGCGACACGCTCGGCCGGGGTCGTCGATTCGAGCACGACCAGGAACGCCATGTTGATCGTCTCGTCAAGGGTGACTCGGTCAGCGGGATCCGCCGAGACGTCGGCCGATCGCCCGTTCAGCCATTCCGCGTGGTCGGGGACCGGCTCCGGGATCCATTCGCCGACGTAGCTCTCGCGTCGGACCCGGGCCGAGCCGAGCAGGTCGAGGCAGATGCGACTTGCGACCGTCGTCAGCCACCCACCGGGTGATGCAATGGCCTCTCGTTGTTGCGTCGACATGGCGTACCAGCGGCTGTATGTCTCCTGGACCACGTCCTCGGCATCGGCCAGGGAACCGAGGAATCGGTAGGCGAGATTGATGAGCTGGCGCCGCTCGCCCATGATCGCGCTCAGGCTCGGATCGTCGGATTGGGTCGGTTGTGTCGTCATGGTGTCGACGCTCCCGTGGTGGCAAATGCCTGCACCAGTTCGACGAGACAAGCCGCCGAAATGTGAGGGAGCGCGACGACCTCACATTAGGACGGCTCTGTCGTCGGACTCACTAGACGAATACCACGTGCGGACCAGGTCACCACCTTCGACGTCGACCTCGAACTCCCGCACCAACCTGGAGGGACCGTGTTGAACATCGCTCTGTGGATCGTGGCGGGACTGCTCGGGGTGGGTTCCCTCGCTGGTGGCGTCTTGAAGCTGATCCTGCCGAAAGATAAGCTGGCCGCCTCAGGCTGGCGATGGGTGGAAGACTTCAGCGCCGGCGTCGTCAGAACCATCGGCACCCTCGAGGTCATGGCTGCGGTGGGCCTGATCCTGCCGGCGGTTGTCGGCGTCGCGCCGGTACTGGTGCCCGTGGCTGCGGTCGGTCTGGCCTTGCTGCTCATCGGCGCAACGGTCACGCACATCCGTCGTCACGAAGCAAAGGTTATGGGGGTGCCCCTGGCCCTGCTCACCCTGTCCGTGTTCGTAGCCTTGGGCCGATTCGGCCTGCAGCCCTTCACCGTGTAACCAGGAGGAGACGAGTGGGCGCTCTTCAGGACATCACCGATCGCTTCGAGATCGACGCATTACTGGGGGAGTGCAGCGACGCGGCGATGATGCGTGACTACGACCGCTTCGCGTCGCTGTTCACACAGGACGGGGCGTGGCGGATTCCAGACGTCAACGTCGAGTTCGTCAGCCGGGACGAGATCCGCGCCGGGATCGAGCGGGCACAGGGTCTCTGGGAGTACTTCGTGCAGACCACACATCCGGGCATGATCCAGCTTGAGGGCGATACTGCGGTCGGGCGTGCCTACGTCTCGGAGTTCGGGCGCCTTCGCGACGGCAGCTCACAGCTGATGTACGCCATATACCACGATCGCTACCAGCGGACGTCGGAGGGCTGGAAATTCGCTGAGCGCGTGTATGAGGTCAGATACCTCGAGACCAGTCCGCTGGTGGGCAACGGTCGGGCTCACGGAGATCCTGAGCTGACGAGAACGACTCTGCGGAGTTCTCCGCAATGAGACCTGTGAACAACCCTGAGTCGAATACAACCCGAATCAGGAGCTGAGGCCTGGTCTCGGGGACCAGGGGGCAGGTTCGAGTCGTGTCTCCCCGACGGACGCGCAGCCCATTGCACTGCAGTGACTATTCCTTGTTCGGGATTGCACCGGCACCGAGGTAACCGGCGGCGAGCAGCAGCGCCCCGGGCATGATGCCGCCAACGGTCGCGATTGCGGCGCTGGACTCGTCAAAGCCCGCGGCCGTCATGCCTGCCAGGCCGCAGAGGGCGATGGCTGCGCCGAGCAACCTGAACAATGACATGCGCCAGACAGCGGCCAGGACGATGAAGTGCACCCCGACCACGACTGAGACCCAAGCCACCACGGCATCGGGCCGATGGAACAGGCCGTTGAGCAGGGCACTGCCCGCGGGGATGGCGGCCACCTCGGCCGCCACCACCAGAAAGTACCGTGATCCGAAGCCGCCGCTCGCTGCCGACGTCACCGGTGTCCCCGAGTCTCTCTCGACCGCGAGCAGCGCCAGCAGCCCGCCGAATGCCATCACCCCAGCGATCCTCAGCAGCGTCGCGGCCAATCCGCCGAGGTCGCCGGCGTTGACCTCCACGTAGATCAGCCCGAACACGCCGCCGATGAAAGAGCCAAGGCGATGTCCGGGCTGGGCGTTCGCATCGGGTTGTGCCACAGTCTTCTCCTCGTGGCTGCCGTGGGCTTCGGGCTGCTGCACCGTGGCTCGGTCACGCTCGGGGAGTTCCACTGAGCGCCGCGTACGATCGTATGGCGGGCGCAATTTCGGCGTTTCGCTACGCTCCCCCTTATGCAGTCGCTGCGCAGCAATGATGATCCGATGGTTGGGTTGACGTGGACGGACGACATCGTTGCGCGTTCGGCCGCCCCAGGCGAGAACGCCCTGCGCTACCTCAGCCTGCTCAGCTCTGCTGGCCTCGTACCCGTCCTGATCACGCCGAAATCATCGACGACGGTCCTTGCGCGCCTTGACGGCCTCGTCGTCCCCGGCGGCCCCGACGTTGCACCAGCACGGTATGGACAGGAGCCGGGACCGCACACGAAGACGTCCATCGATGCCCTGGACGCGCTCGAACTCGACTTCGTCACGGCAGCTCGTGCTCGTAACCTCCCGATACTCGGGATCTGCCGAGGGCAGCAGGTGCTGAACGTCGCGTTGGGCGGAACGCTGCACCAGCACGTCGATCATCCCCGGTGGGGCCCGGACCCTGCGGCACCAGTTCACGAAGTGCAGATCCTTGACGGCACCTACCTGCGAGACATCCTGCGTGTTGACGTCGCCGCGGTGAATAGCGGCCACCACCAGGCTGTGGACCGCCTGGCGCCATCTCTACACTGTGCCGCCGTCAGCAGTGACGGGTGCGTCGAAGCCCTCGAGGCTCCGGATCTGCTGCTCCTGGCTGTGCAATGGCACCCCGAAGAGATGGCCGAAGCGCAGAGTTCTCGCCGGCTCGTCGAAGGATTCGCACGATGGATCAAGGGCTGACGCAAGCTCCCTCTTTGATGTTCTTTCCTGCAAAACCACCTGTGGTTCCAACGCGGAGTTGTCTCTGCATCGTGGTCCGTCTATCGGGACAAACCCACTTTTTGAATTCGAGTACAACTCTGGGGATCAGTAATCTGCGGAACCGGGGCGCAGGTGCGACTCCTGTCTGCCCCGTCAGACGCGCATGTTGGCTCGCGCCGACCGTCACGTGCAGCGGCCGTCGCAATTGCCGGGGCGGACCGGCGTCGTGCGGATCCGTGCGGTGCTCTACCCTGACCGAACGTCGCGCCCGCCAGAACCCCGACGGGCCGGCGGGCCGGTCGGGGTTCTCATTCGGTGGAGTAAAGGCTGAGGATTCAGCTGCTGGTTACATCCCCATTGCGACGAGCTTGCGCTCGGCGAGGGGTTCCGCCGCGACACCGTTTCGGAGGTCGAAGACAATCCGCGCGTCGACTGTGCCACCGAGAACATCCTGGATTGACTGATTCACGGTGTCGAGCGTGCGCGTTTCGCGGATCACGTGCGTCCGTCCGCGAGCGTGCAATTCGTACACCTCGTCAAGATCCTTGCGGGTGCCGACGATGGATCCGACGATAGTGATGCCGTTGAGCACGGTCTCGAAGATCGGGATCCGAACCGAGTTATCGGCGGGAAGCGCGACGAACACCAATGTTCCCTTGCGGCGCAGTGATCCAAAAGCCTGTTCAAAGGCGCGAGGTGACACGGCCAGCGCAATCGCGGCGTCGGCGCCACCGAGCTGCTGGATTGCCTGAGCCGGATCCTCTCTCGACGCGTTCACGGTGTAATCCGCTCCAAGCTCCTTCGCCATCGCGAGCTTGTCATCGGTGACGTCAACCGCGACGACCGTCGCCCCCGCGATCTTCGCGTACTGCACCGCGAGGTGGCCCAAGCCACCAATGCCGAAGATGGCGACGAGGTCCGACGAGCGCGCTCCTGAGGCCTTGACCGCCTTGTACGTGGTTACTCCAGCGCACGCCAGCGGGGCTGCATCGAATGGGTCGAGGCCGGCTGGAACGATACCGACGTAGGCTGCGTATGCCTTCGCGTATTCGGCGTACGCTCCGTCCATTCCGTATCCGGTGTTGACCTGCTGCAAGCAGAGCGTCTCCCAGCCGGACACGCAGAATTCGCACGTGCCGCACGCGTAGCCGAGCCATGGAAGAGCTACTCGCTCGCCTTCCTTCACACGAGTCACCCCGGCTCCCACCCGGGTGACGATGCCGACACCCTCGTGACCCGGCACAAACGGCAGGCTCGGCTTCACGGGCCAGTCGCCATGCGCTGCGTGGATGTCTGTGTGGCACAAACCAGACGCCTCGATGCGAACCACGATTTCGCCGTGGCCTGGTGTCGGAATCGGACGGTCCTCGATGACAAGGGGTTGATGGAAATCACGAACGACTGCGGCTTTCATCAGTTCCTCCAAGGTGAAGTGGGTGGATACTGACGACCGTAGTCCCAAGATCGAAGGTGTGACAGGGGCGTTTGGCATCAATGGTCGCGTCATTGGTCCCAACCGTTCGTGGGCTGCGAGATGAAGCGCCATGCCGCCTGCGACCGCTCCCTGACGGAGTTCGGCAGCACCCGCATGCCCGCGCTTCGTGATAGTGAGGCTTGCTCTATTCAGAACACCCCGGGTATCATGAACAGGAAATAAAACACTGACCAGTCGGTCACTCATCGGCTGATGGATGACGGCACGACACGGAGACGAGTATGGCGGAGACGGTTGGCGACGACCTGGTGGCCCGGCTCAATCAATGGGGTGTCAAGCGCATCTACGGATACCCGGGCGATGGCATCAATGGCATCCTCGGCGCGCTCCAGAGGGCCGATCGCAAACCCGAGTTCATTCAGACCCGCCACGAGGAAATGGCCGCGTTCATGGCGTGCGCTCACGCGAAATTCACCGGCGAGGTCGGCGTCTGCATGGCGACGTCCGGCCCTGGCGCGATCCACCTGCTCAACGGGCTCTATGACGCCAAGCTCGATCACCAGCCCGTCGTCGCGATCATGGGACAGACCTTCGCGAACGTCATGGGTGGCGACCAGCAGCAGGAGGTTGACCTCCTGAGCCTCTACAAGGATGTTGCGAGCGCATACGTGCAGCAGGTCAACGTGCCGTCGGCGCTGCATCACTGCATTGATCGCGCGTTCCGGATCGCGGCTGCAGAGAAGACGGTGACCGCGGTCATCGTGCCGGGCGACGTACAGGATATGAAAGCAACGCAGCAGGCGCAGTCGATCAAGTCGGTGCACACGGGCGTGGGCTTCGTGCGAGACCGCGGTCTGCCGGCAGAGGAGGACCTTCACAAGGCGGCCGAGGTGCTCAACTCGGGCAAGCGAGTGGCCATGCTGGTCGGTGCGGGTGCTCTGGGCGCGACCGACGAGGTGCTGGCGGTCGCCGACCTGTTGGGCGCCGGCATCGCCAAAGCCCTGCTTGGCAAGGCCGCGGTACCGGACGACATCTCGTACTGCACGAACTCGATCGGTCTTCTCGGGACGAAACCGAGCTGGGAGATGATGCAGAACGCCGACACGCTGCTCGTGGTCGGCAGCTCGTTTCCGTACTCCAACTTCCTCCCACCGATCGGCCAGGCTCGGGGCGTGCAGGTCGACCGCTCGGCGCGGATGCTCAACTTGCGGTATCCGATGGAGGTGTGCCTGCTCGGGGACAGCGCGGCGACGTTGAAGGAGTTGCTGCCGCTGCTGCGGCGAAACCGTGATCGGTCCTTCCAGGAAACGGTCATCAAGAACGTTGCCGATTGGTGGCGCCTGATGGGCGACCGAGCAGAACCACTGGACCGTGATGGGAATCGCGTGCGTCCGCAAGCGCTTTTCGCTGCGCTGTCGCGTCACCTTCCCGATAACGCGGTGATCACCAGCGACTCCGGCTCCGCGGCGAATTGGTTCGCGCGCCATATTCGCATCCGTCGCGGTATGAAAGCGAGCCTGTCAGGAAACCTCGCGACGATGGTGCCGGGCGTGCCGTACACGATTGCCGCCAAGTTCGCTTTCCCGGATCGAGTGGCAGTGGGCACCATCGGGGATGGGGCGATGCAGATGGGCGGCATGGCGGAACTGCTGACGGCAGCCAAGTACTTCCGCAACTGGCCGGACCCACGCATGGTGATCCTGGTCCTCAATAACGAGGATCTGAATCAGGTCACCTGGGAACAGCGCGTGATGGAAGGCGACCCACGTTTTGACGCCTCCCAGCGACTGCCCTATATGCCATTTCACGAATATGCCCGGCTGATCGGACTCGGTAGCGCAAAGATCGACCACTCCTCGCAGATCGACGGCGCGATGCAACAGGCCTTTGCGGCAGACCGACCGTTTGTCATCGACGCGATGACCGACCCTGAGGAACCGCCGCTGCCGCCTCACATCACCTTCAAGCAAGCTGAAGACTTTGCGAAGTCCGTGGCCGCAGAACCGTCGGCAGGACTGGCGGGCGCTGTCAACGCTCTGCGCGAGAAGGTCGATGAGTTCGTCCCGGGTCGCTGACGCAAAGGCTGAGGTGCGAAGGATCCGCGGGCGGCAACCTGCGCATCTGATCGATCGCATGCTCGGCAACATCGAGCACGGACGTTTCGAGCGGTCGCTGTGCGCGTTGACTGCGATAGGTGCTGTGGTCACGACGACCGAGGTGTACCTCGAGCACTACAAGGCCAGCTTCGGCAACAAGATGATGTGGAGTCCCATCCTGGTCACACCGCCCGTCGTGATCGCGGGAATCGGCGGCGTCTTCAGTGAGAAGTGGGCGAAGACGTGGTTGCCGCTCACGGCAGGCATCTACACCCTCAACGGCGCGCTCGGCGAGTACTACCACGCTCGCGGTGTTGCGAGGAAGCCGGGCGGGTGGCGGCTTGCGTCCTACAACGTCCCGATGGGCCCGCCGATCATGGCGCCAGGCCTCATGACCATCGTCGGTGGGATGGGCTTGCTCGCCGCGGTACTGCGCCGCGAACGCTGACCGATGCCCGATCTGACGCGACCCGACCATCTTCCGAACCATCGTCCCAACCGCCAGCCGCCCGATAAGTCGTGGCTGCCGCGGCAGCGTCGCGGTCGGACACCACAGATGGTCGGTCGCTACCCGGATTACGATGTGATCGACGCAGCGCCGATGTGGGACGAGGCAACGCGCCGCGCGGTGGAGGCGCGCATGCGCGCAGAGTCCTGCCAACTCTGTTTCTTCGCGGCCGAGGAAGCGGCGACTCTTCGAGCGTTCTGTGACGTCGTCACGGCGCAGGACGGCGAACCGCGCGTTCCCGTCGCGGAACTCGTTGACGACAAGCTGGCGTGCGGCCGGCTCGACGGCTATCAGTACGCGGATATGCCGGATGACCGCGAGACATGGCATTTGGTGCTCTGCGGCCTCGACGAGGTTGCCACCCGCCGCTACGCCCGGGCGAGCTTCGGAGCGCTGGAAGACGCTGCTCGCGAAGCAATCGTCACCGACTTCGCTCGCGGCGCGCTGACGGGAGGGATCTGGGACACGCTCAACGTGAAGCGCGCCTTCTCTGTCTGCATGCGAGCCGTACTCGCCGCCTTCTACTCGCATCCCTGGGCCTGGAACGAGATCGGCTTTGGCGGCCCGGCATACCCTCATGGATACATGCGTCTCGGTCCGTTGGCCGTTCGCGAACCGTATGAGCGGCGCGGCGCGACGGATGAGGACCCCGTCGGTTTCGCGAGAGAAGAGTCGTGATCAGCACCAACCTCTTCAAGGGTTCACGCGGTCCGGACGCGAACGACTCTCGATACCTCATCGCGGTGGACCGGCGCGATCTACCCGGTGAGGCAACGATGCGCCACTATGAGGACGTCGACGAGGTCGATCTCTGCATCGTCGGCGCGGGCGCCGGTGGCTCCGTACTCGCACAACGCCTGGCGCGTCATGGCTGGCGCATCGTCATCCTCGAGGCCGGACCTTTCTGGCACCCGGATGAGGACTGGGTCAGCGACGAAGCCGGGTCACACGAGCTCTACTGGACTCAGAAGCGGATCATCGGCGGAGCCGACCCTATCGAGCTGGGCAAGAACAACAGCGGTCGCGGTGTCGGCGGCTCCATGGTGCATTACGCGGGCTACACACCACGCTTTCATCCATCCGATTTCGAGACGAGGCGACGCGACGGAGTCGGCGTCGACTGGCCGATCTCCTACGCAGAGCTGCGCGACCACTATGCGCGGGTGGAGCGGGAGTTGCCCGTCGCCGGCCAGACGTGGCCATGGGGCGATCCGCACGCGTATCCATTCTCGCCGCATCCTGTGAGCGGCGCTGCATCGCGCATCTGGAAGGGCGCGCTTGCGTGTGGCATCGAGATGCGCGTCGGGCCGGTCGGGATCGTCAACGGAACGTTTGGGAATCGCCCTCACTGCATCTATCGCGGCTTTTGTCTCCAGGGCTGCAAGGTCAACGCCAAGGCAAGCCCATATGTCACCCACCTCCCGGACGCGCTCGCACATGGTGTGGAGGTGCGGGCGAAGTCGATGGCTGTCCGCGTTGAGGTGGACCCCTCCGGACAGCGGGCGCTGGGCGTGAGCTACATCCAGGAACAGCACGGTGTGGAACGGCTGCAACGGGCTCGGGCGGTGGCGGTGTGCGGATACTCGATCGAGTCCCCTCGCCTCCTGCTCAACTCAGCGACCGCGGGTTTCCCGCATGGGCTGTGCAACAACGACGATCAGGTGGGCCGGTACGTGATGGTGCAAGGTGCCACCCAGACTGCGGGTCGCTATCCCGTTGAAGTGCGCATGTACAAGGCTCCGCCACCAGAGGTGTCATCCGAGGTCTTCTACGAGACGGACGCGACGCGCGGATTCGCGCGTGGTTTCAGCATCCAGACGGTCGCGCCGCTGCCCATCGGATGGGCGGAGCACGTTCTTGCGGAGGGCCATTGGGGCCGTGCGCTGCGCGAATACATGCGCGACTACAACCACTGGGCGACGGTGGGGGTCCTCAACGAGCTCCTGCCGCAGCCGGACAATCGCGTGACGCTCGCCGACGAGTGCGATCAGTACGCGCTACCGATCGCCCGTTTCGACTACACCCTCTGCGACAACGACAAGGCCAACATGGCCTTTTCCGCGAGGGTCATTCGAGAGATCGTGCAGGCGTCGGGTGCGCAGGACATCCTCACCATCCAACGATTCGCGCACCTCATCGGCGGTTGCCGGATGGGGACCGATCCGGGCAACAGCGTGGTGTCGAGCGACCAGCAATCCTGGGCTCTGCCGAATCTCTTCATCTGCGATGGCAGCGTGTGTCCGACGCAAGGGAGCGCCAATCCGGCACTCACGATCATGGCGCTGGCATCCCGCCTTGCTGAGCGTCTCGCGGCTCGCGAGGTGGACGCCGGCAGCGCTCGTCCGCATGTCGAACTCACATCCTCTGCAAGGAGTTGACCATGGCGCAACACATCCAGGAAACCGTCGTGATCACCGGCGCCTCGGCGGGCGTCGGGCGAGCCGTGGCGCACGCATTCGCGCGTCGAGGGGCTCAGGTTGCGCTGCTCGCTCGCGGCGTGGCGAGCCTCAAGGATGTGGCAGCGGAAGTCGAGGCAATGGGTGGGCGAGCGTTGGCGATCCCCACCGACGTCGCGGACGCCGAGGCGGTCGAGGCCGCCGCCGAGGAGGCCGAAGCGGCGTTCGGACCCATCGACGTGTGGGTCAATGACGCGATGGCGACGGTCTTCGCCGAGTTCGCCAACGTCAGTCCCGAGGAGTTTCGTCGCGCCACGGAGGTGACGTACCTGGGCACGGTGCACGGCACCATGTCCGCGATGCACCGGATGCTCCCACGCAACAGTGGGACCATCGTGCAGGTGGGGTCTGCCCTCGCGTATCGCGCGATCCCACTGCAGTCCGCCTACTGTGGCGCCAAATTTGCCATTCGCGGATTCACCGACAGCGTCCGGACGGAACTGCTGCACGACAAGAGCCGCGTCTGGATCTCCATGGTGCAACTTCCGGCGGTCAACACCCCGCAGTTCTCATGGTGCCGGACGAAACTCCCCGACCACCCGATGCCGGTGCCGCCGATCTACCAGCCGGAGGTACCCGCCGAAGCCGTCTACTGGGCAGCGCATCATCGCAGGCGCGAAGTGTTCTGTGGTGGAAGCGCCGCCGCGGTCATTCTCGCGAACAAGGTCGCCCCAGGGATCGCGGACTGGTACCTGGCGCGAAGCGGATACCGGTCGCAGCAGATGCCCGGCGACCCCGTGCGTCCTGGGCGGCCGGACAATCTCTACGCGCCGCAGCCGCGGATGGCTGCAACGCACGGCATCTTCGATGATCGGTCCAAAACGCGAAGCGTGCAGCTGTGGCTCAGCACGCACCGCAGCATCGCGGCCGGGGCTGCGATCGGGGGTGCAACCGCGGTGTTGGGCGCGTTGCGGCTGGCGACCGCATGATCGCGACGTCAAGCCGCCGGGCGAGTGTTGGCGTGCGCCACGGACTCCACATCCGGTCGGTCGATGTGCGCGTGTACACCGTCCCCACCGAGGTGCCGGAGGCCGACGGCACTCTGCAATGGGACCGGACATCGTTGGTGGTCGTCCAGCCGTTGCTCGACAACGGCATCAGAGGTCTGGGGTACGCGGTGGGCGATCCGGCCACGGGTGCCCTCGCTCGCGACACCCTCGTCGACGTCGTCATCGGGACCGACGTTCGCGACATTGGAGCGGCCTGGGAGGCGATGGTTCGCCGGATACGGAATCTCGGCCGGCCGGGCATTGCCTCAATGGCGATCGCTGCCATGGACATCGCGCTCTGGGACACAAAGGCGCGCGCGCTCGACCTCCCACTGCACAAGCTGCTCGGACCTGTTCGAGACTCCGTTCCCATCTACGGCAGCGGGGGCTTCACCAGCCTGAGCGAACGCGAGCTGTGCGCGCAGCTTTCGGCCTGGGTGGAGCAGGGGATTCCGCGAGTCAAGATGAAGATCGGCAAGGATCGCGGACGCTCGTGGGAAGAGGACATCCGGCGAGTCCGCGCCGCTCGCCATGCTGTTGGTGACGACACCGAGCTCTACGTCGATGCCAACGGCGCATACGACCGCAAGCTGGCGCGACGCCTCGGGCGTCGGTACGCGGAAGAGTCGGGTGTGACGTGGTTCGAGGAACCGGTCACCTCCGACGACCGCGAAGGTCTCGCGGCGCTCCGTGCCGAGTTGCCACTCGAGGTGAGTGCTGGAGAATACGGCTACAACCTCGAGTACTTTCAAACGATGCTTGCGTCGCAAGCGGTCGACGTCCTTCAGGCTGATGCGGGACGCTGCGCCGGCATCACGGAGTGGCTTCGTGTGGCAGCCGTCAGCGCGGCATTCAAGATTCCCTACTCAGCGCATTGCGGTCCGTCGATCCACGCGCACGCCGCCACCGTGCCGCCCAATCTCCGGCACATCGAGTACTTTCACGACCACAGTCGCGTGGATCGCATGCTCTTCGACGGCGTGTTGGATCCCCACGATGGCGCCCTTTGGCCCGACAACGAGCGCCCCGGTATCGGACTTGCGCTCAAGGAAAGGGACGCCGAGCGTTTTCGTGTGTCCTGACAGTGGCGGGACACCACGGCGACAGTAGATCGGTGGGGCGCAGACCGCTGAAGGAGCAGTCTCCGAACCCCGCGACTGCTCCCGTCGTGCTCCGCGAATACGCCGTGCTGGCCGACGGCGAACGCGGTGTCGTGGTCGGTCCGCACGGTGACTTTATCTGGATGTGCTTTCCACGCTGGCATGATCCCGCCCTCTTCAGCGCTTTGATCGGCGGCGACGGGTCGTACTCGATCACGCCGACTGAATCACATGTGTGGGGTGGCTACTACGAGCCGGACTCCTTGATCTGGCGCAGCCGGTGGGTCACGACAGGTGCTGAGATCGAATGCCGCGAGGCCCTCGCGCTTCCCAGCCGCCCTGACCGGGCCGTGCTGCTGCGCAGGGTGATCGCATGCAACGGCATCGCGCGGGTCCGCTGTTCATTGCGCAGCATGGCGAACTTCGGCTCCGAAGCTCCATGTGCCATCCGACGCGATGGGGCGACATGGGTCGTCGAGCATGACGATCTCCAGCTGCGCTGGGCAGGGGCATCCGAAGCACGGAGCGTCCGAGGTAGCCATGGGGAATTGGAGCTGGACCTCGTTCTCCGAGAGGGGAGCTGTCACGACCTGATCCTTGTGGTGGAGCCCCGCGGTGCCGATGACGAGCTGCCCGATGCGGAACAGGCATGGACCGCGACCGAGTCGCAATGGCGCACGCGCATTCCATCGCTGGACTCCTCGATCGCCCCGCGCGATGCACGCCTGGCGTGCGCTGTGCTGTCCGGTCTCACGAGCGCGTCGGGAGGAATGGTGGCCGCTGCCACGACGTCCCTTCCCGAGCGAGCGCGTCAGGGCACGAGCTACGACTATCGGTTCGCGTGGATACGCGACCAGTGCTACGCGGGCCAGGCGGCGCTCAGCGCAGAGGCGTACGGCCTGGCCGACGCTGCCGTCTCCTTTGTCAGCCGGCGAATCCTTGCGGACGGCATCGATCTGAGACCGGCGTACACCGTCGATGGCGGCCGCGTTCCCGGACAGCGTCATGTGCCACTGCCCGGGTATCCCGGCGGGAGCGACATCGTCGGGAACCATGTCAACAAGCAGTTCCAACTCGACGCGGTCGGCGAAGCGCTCCTCCTCCTTGCTGCTGCCGCCAAGCGCGACCGGCTTGACATCGACGGCTGGAAGGCGCTCGAGGCGGCCGCGTCAGTGGTCGAGCGACGGTGGACGCAGCCTGAAGCGGGTATCTGGGAACTTGATGCTCGGCACTGGACGCACAGCCGTCTCGTGTGTGTGGCCGGCCTGCGCGCAGCGGCCCGGATCGCTCCACGTTCGGCTGTGGACGGCGCGAGATGGTCAGCCCTTGCTGACGCCATTCTTGCGGAGGTCGGACGAACTGCCCTGCGCGACGACGGTGCGTGGCGGCGAGCAGTCGATGATCCGCGCATCGATGCCGCGTTGCTCATGGCCACTGTCCGAGGCGCGCTCACGCCCGACGATCCGCGCAGCGTCGCCTCGCTGCGCACGGTGGAAGCGGAGTTGGTCGAGGAGGGGTACCTCTACCGGTACCGGCATGATGCCCGCGCGCTCGGCGATGCTGAGGGTGCCTTTCTCCTGTGTGGCTTCATGATGTGCTTGCGTCATCATGTGGCTGGAAGCCGCGTGGAGGCGTTGCGCTGGTTCGAGCGCACGCGATCGGCGTGTGGTCCCGCCGGGTTGTTCACCGAGGAATATGACGTCCGCCAACGTCAGTTGCGCGGCAATCTTCCACAGGCCTTCGTTCATGCGCTTTGTCTCGAGTGCGCGGTCGCGCTGGCCTCATGAGTGCGGGGAATGGCGACACACAAGGGCACCGAGAGATAGGGCGCATCGTTCGACGCGCGGCCGTCGCCGCGTCACTGGCCACCGTCGCTGAGGCCGAGGTGACACTCATGTTGGAGCGACGGTGCCGGCGCGAGCCGGTCTTCCTCCCGCGGGCAATGGTTCGACGGCTGGCAGGGGAACTTGGCTACGTCGTTGATGACCGCGTCGCGCGACTGATCGGGAACGTGATGCGCGCCGGCTACGGGCCGGCCTGGGGTATCGGCTGGGCGCTCCTGCGTCGCCGGCGGACGCCGCGCCCCCTGCAGGACGCCTGCCTTCTTGCGGCGATCATGTGGATCTTCGAGTTGGTGATGCTGCCGTCCGTGCGTGCCACGCCGCCCGTGCGTCGGTGGCCGAGCGGAGATGTCGCCTGGGATCTGGCGAATTGCGTGATCTTCGCCGCCGCTGATGTCTGCGTCACTGCGCTGATGGACTCGTATCCACGGGTGCCGCCAGCAGACGGTTGAAGCCGGTCCGGGTCGCCGCCCGGGTGATCGGCACCCTCCTCAGCGAAACCCGAACCGCCCCTCGTGGAAGTCGCCGGTCTCCGTCCAGCGCCTGATGGTGTCGTCAAGGACGGCGTCATCGACGATGTCCTTGCCCAGCCGAAGCGCGCCGCCCTCGACGGCATCGATGACCTGACCGCGGACGAAGTCAGGCACGCGGTCGAGGCGGGCAAGCGCCGTCGGTGACCAGGGGATCCGCTGACCGCCGCGAGCCTCGATACGGTGCGACACCTCTCCCCAGCGCTCGTACTTCGTTTCCATCGCCTCAGGGGTGATCACGGATCCGAGACCCTTCTTGTGCGCCGTCCACTCGACCCGCCAGCGCGTCAGCTCCCGACAGAACTCGGGAACCTCCTGCAGTCGCGCCTCGGCTTCCGGGGTCCACGTGAAGGACAGAGTGCCCGTGCGCTCGCTCAAGGGATGGCCGTAGCCGAGCTTGCCGCCGATCAGTGCGATGAACCGCTCGTTGATCTCGTCGACGCCGCGATCGCCCGCACGCTGATCGGCAACGGCTCGAGCCATCGATGTCGCGCGCTCGGCGGCGAGATGACTGGCGGCTGCGTGAGCCTCAGCCGTGCTGGCCGCCATCTCACGTCCGTCATCGGTCCACTGCGGACTGTGCGGTACCGGGCATCCGCTGCTCGCTTCGCGGCTCATCCGATCGTGAGGGACCGGACAGCGGTTGACCCCGTCGTCAGGGTGCTGCGTGTCGCTCATTCGTGTGACCTCAGGTATCCCCTAAAGCTCCAGTCGCACAGGCACAACATGGTACCCACTCTGTATCATTCTGGGCACGAGGGCGGCTTGTGTGTCGGCGGTGGTGTGAGGCACAGGGTCCATGTACGAAAGCATCTACGTGGCGCTCGACAATTCGGAGCATTCCGACGCTGGAACGACCGTCGCTCTGGCACTCGCCAAGGCATTCTCATCTCGGTGTATCGGTATGCACGTGTACGCGGCGCGAATGCACGACTACCGCTTCAAGCAGATGGAATACACGCTCCCGGATGAGTACCAGGATGAGGCGGAACTGCTCAGGCAGCGCCGCATCCACGACTCCCTGATCACGTCTGGGCTTCAGTTGATCAGCGAGAGCTACACCGACGTGATGCGCTACCGGTGTCTCGAGCAGGAGATCCCTTTTGAGGCCCGCGCTCGCGACGGACGCAACTGGGAGGAGCTTGTCGCCGACATCAACGAGGTCAGGCCGGGTCTCGTGGTGATGGGTGCGCTCGGCACCGGCGCGGTCAAGGATTCGCGGCTCGGCAGCGTTGCGGACCGTGTGGTCCGGCGCATCAGGACGGACTCGCTGATCGTGCGTCGTACCGGCGACACCGCGATGGACGGCGACATCATCGTTGCGATCGACGGGTCACCGCAGTCGTTCGGTGGGCTCGAGGTCGCGCTTCATCTGGGCAAGGCGCTCGGCAAACGTGTAGAGGCGGTGGCTGTCTACGACCCATACCTCCACTACAGCGTGTTCAACGGCATCGTCGACGTCCTCTCGGAGAAGGCCTCGAAAGTCTTTCGCTTCAAGGAGCAGGAGGCACTGCACGAGGAGATCATCGACAGCGGTCTTGCGCAGATCTACGAATCCCATCTGCGCGTCGGTCAGGCGCAGGCGGCGGAAGCCGGCGTCGATCTTCCCATCACCCTGCTCGACGGCAAGGCCTTTCAGCGCGTATCGCGATACGCCGAGGAGCGCGATGCGTGGCTGCTCATCTGCGGCCGCGTCGGCGTCCATTCACCGTCGGAGATGGACCTCGGCAGCAACACCGATCACCTCGTTCGCAATGCGGTCTGCAACGTGTTGGTGTGCAACCGGACTCACGTCCCCCCGATCGATCTGCGGGCTGAAGCGGGTGTCGTGTGGACGCCAGAAGCGGAGTCGCGCATGGAGGGCGTGCCGGCCGCCGCGCGCGGCCTCGCCCGCACGGCGGTCCTGCGCTGGTGCACCGAGCGCGGACACAGCGTTGTGTCGTCGGGCGATGTCGACCTTGCGCTCGACGATCTCATGCCGTATCGACGGACGATGCGCCGGATCGAGGAGGTGAGCGCCGCACTCGACTCCGCGACGACGGCGATGATCGATGAGGCGCCTCCGGAAAGTGCGCGAGCGATCTGCCGGATCTGTGGCTACGCGGCGCGTACGGAGGCGCCTGAGCGCTGCCCGGTGTGCGGCGGCGACGCCGACGTCTTCGACCAGATCGATGCCGACGCTGTTGCGCGGGCGGCGATCTCCGAGGGGGAGATGGCGAGCGACACCTTTGACGGCCATAAGCTGGGCTGGACGCTCGAGGCGCGCACCCTCCTGCAGCAGCTGCCTGCCGGGTACCTGCGCCGGCGCGTCAAAGCGATCGTCGAGAAAACGGCCCGCACCCGGCGTCTGCCGGCCATCACCGCCGAAGTGGCGGCACCGTTTGTGCTGCCAGAGGTCGAGGCGCTGGACTCGGGTGCGGGACCGCATCGCGCACCCCTCGGCGCCGATCAGAGAGGCGCTCGAGCTGAGGGAAGCCTGAACCTCCCCTGGAACCCGGAGGCGCAGGAGCGGATCGAACGCATCCCGGGCGGCTTCCTGCGGAGCCTCGCGGTGGAGCAGGTGGAGCGTCTCGCGCTTGCGTTGAAGGCGAGTGAGGTGACCATCCTCCATGTCGAGGCCGGCATCGCCGAAGCCCGGGCCCGGATGCGCCCCGAGGACAGCGCCGCGCCGACTGCAGCACCGGGGGTATGCCCGGTGCACCACGGCGCGGTGGAAACTGCCGAGGGCATCCCCACCCAGCCGCACGTGCTCAATGAGGTGACGGCACCGGTCGTCGACTCCCTGGGACGACGTCAAGTTGCCAACGGCGAGCTTGTGCGCGCCGGTGACGTCAGCCTTCCCTAGCGGTGAGCGGCGGCATGCCTGTCGACCGGATGCTTGCGCTCCAGGTAACGCCGCCCCAATTTCCATGGCTGGGTAACAGTCTTCCCGTCGGCATCGTCTTTCTCCTCCACGTCGCAGTCGCGGAGTTCTCTGTCGGTGCGATCACGCTGGCGGTCATCATGGAGTGGCGTGCGCTTGCAACGGGGGACGTCCGGCCGTGGCGCTACGCGCACTCCGCCGTCAACAGCTTCTATTTCGTCTTCAGCATCGGCGCGACCCTTGCGGTCTTCGCGGTGGTGCTGCTGTTCGGCCTGTGGGGGAACGCCTTCGGCCAGCTGGCGAACGTCCTCCTGCCGCTGCTGGCGTTCGCATTCGGCCTGTTCTTCCTGATCGCGCCGTTGCTCACCTTGTATCGAAACAGCTGGCAGCGATACAGCCCGCGATTCCACGCAATGCTCGGAACGGTTGTGGCCGGGCTCATGACACTCTTCGTCTTCCTCATCGTCGGTCTCGACGCGTACCTCATCACCCCGTTCTACGGCGGACTGTGGGATGCGACGCTCAACGCCGCCTACTGGCCGTTGCTCGTACATCGACTGATCGGTAACGTGTCGTGGACGGCACTCTTTCTTGCGGCATACGCGGCCGTTCGCTTGCGTCGCAGCGCGGATCCCGGCGAGCGTGCCTTTCAAGGGTGGGCTGCGCATCTCAACCTGCGCATCGGCCTCGGGCTCGCCTTGTTGATGCCGATCGAGGGCCTGATCCTCAGCTATGTGCTCCAGAATGCGCAACCGGGGTTCTTCACCAACCTGGTCAGCGGCGACTCGGCGTGGCTCATGGTGGTGCAGGAAGTGTTCGTCGGCGTGATTCTCGTCGGCGGGAACATCGCGTTATGGCTCGAGCGCCCGGCGAACGAGCATCGCAACCGGTTCGCCGCCGTGGCAACGCTCGTGTCGCTGGCAGGCATGGTCGTCGCCTCCCTGCCTGACTCGGTGCTGCCGGCCGCGTGGGAGGGCGCGCGTTTCATCGGCATCGGTGCTGGGATCATCGCAACCGCCTTACATCTCTGGCGACGCTGGCGTCCTCCGGTGTGGGAGCCAACCGCGAGTACGAAGACGCAGCCGCGCCCCTCGCGGATGCTGCGTCCCGTGCTCGTCCTCGTCGGATCGTTTGCACTCCTCACGTCGCTGCTGATGGGCGTCATCAAGGAGAGCGCCCGCGGCGACTACGCCGTGTATGGGGTGCTCACGCAGGCGCAGGCGCACGAGCGCTTCACGCCACCAGCCGAGCTCTATCCGTGAATGAGGATCGCCGGTGATCAGTGAGATTCGCGAGGCGCAATTTCAAGCGGCCTGGTATTACTCGATCATCGCGCTGGCCATGCTGGTCATGCTGCTGACCGGTTTTGGATGGGCATTGGTGGGAGCACGGCGAGTCTGGCGCGCGGGGGATCACGGCGCCGCCGCATTGATTTTTGCCGCAACTTCCGTGGGCGTGCTCGTGCTGGTCGGACTTGGGGTGGCCGCGTTTGTCGGCCTTGTCGCAACAGGAGGACGCGGCTGATGCGCAAGCACACGCGCCGGGAATTCATGGTGCTTGGCACGGGTGCGGGGATGGGGCTCATCGGGGCGATGCTCTCGATTCCCGCGATCGGCTTTGTCCTGAGCCCGCTGTTCGCGAAACGGCGTGTCGCATGGGTCACCATCGGCGCGATCGACAGCATTCCCCTCAACACGCCGACCGTACGCCTTGCATCGCTGCCGAGCGATCAGGGATTCCCGACGCCGCCCTCGAACCGTGTCGTCTACATCGTCCGAAAGGATGACGGCAGCGTCCTGACACTCAGCAACATCTGCACGCACATGCAATGTGACGTGCACTGGGATGCGCAGATCAACCAGTTTCTCTGCCCGTGCCATGGCGGCCTCTACGACATGAACGGTGTGAATGTCGGCGGCCCGCCACCACAGCCGCTGGCGCAGTGGGTCCATCGGGTGAACGTCGATCCGATCACGGGACAGCACATCCTCGAGGTGCAGAACCAGCTCAATGAGTCGATCTAGTTCCACGACGCGTGCGCGTGCGGCCTATCGCTGGGTCGACGAGCGTACCGGGCTCACCGAGCTGGTCCACAAGGGGCTGTATGAAGCGGTCCCCGAACAGGGTGGATGGGCATACACGCTTGGCAGCGCCACGCTCGTGCTCATCCTCCTGCAGCTGTTCACCGGCATCTTCCTGCTCCTTGACTACGTGCCCTCGGTGACGCAGGCATGGTCGAGCCTCAACTACCTCCGCACGGACGATCCCTTCGGCGCGTGGGTGCGCGGCCTGCATCTCTGGGGTGCGTACACCCTGATTCTCGTCATCGGGTTGCATGCGTTGCGCACGTTTCTGAGCGCCAGCTACAAGCGCCCGCGCGAATTGAACTGGATGAGCGGCGTCATCCTCTTCTTCCTCGTGCTGGGGCTGGCGGCGACCGGGGCAATGCTGCCCTGGGACAACGCCGCCTACTGGACCGCGACGGTCATCACCAACATCCTTCACTACGTTCCCTTCATCGGTGACGGGCTGCGGCAACTCTGGCGCGGGGGCACCTTCGTCGGACCGATCACACTGACTCGGACCTTCGCAATCCACATCTGGGTACTGCCATTTCTGCTCTTCACCTTCATCGGCGGCCACATCTACCTGCTCCGTCGCCATGGGGAATTCGGCGCGTGGGTCAACTACGACACGAGCACTGACAATCCCAGCAGGGAAGTGGCGGAACGCATCCGCTCGGCCGAACCACCATATCCGACAAAGCGCATCGAACGGCGCTACGCCGCGCCGAACAAGACGGTCGACTTCTTCCCGAACCAACTGTTCAAGGACACCCTCGTCAGTGCGGTGCTCATCCTGTTCATCTTCGTCATGGGTCTCGCGGGTGGAGCGCCCCTGGACACGATCGCCAATCCGGCGACCCTCACATACGTACCGACACCCGAGTGGTTCTATCTGCCACTCGATCAGTTCCTCGTCCTGACGCCCCAGAACCCGTTGATCGCCATCGGCGTTCTCGTGATCGTCGGTGGGGGAGCGGCTGCCATGTTCCTGCTGCCCGTCCTGGACAGGTCGCCTGAGCGGCGGCCGACCCGAAGACCCGAGATTCTCGTGCCGGCGATCTTCGTGATCTTCGCTGTGATCTTCCTCGCGACGCTCGGCGTGAACCGCCTGTACAGCCTGTGAGTGCCGAACGATGACGCTGAACCCGATCCCCGGTGATCTCCTGACCAACGGCGTGCTGGTCGCGATCGTCGTGCTCCTGCACATCCAGATCGCCGCATTCCTGATCGGCGCAACGACGCTGGCAATCGTGAGCGAGGCGATCGGCATGGCTCGTCGGAGCGGTGACGAACGCCACGATCGACTCGGTCACGGCCTCCTCAAGGCGGAGATCTACCTCTTCAGCACCGGGGCGGCCGTGGCCATCTTCTTCATGATCATTATCCTCGGCGCCATCTGGGGCAGGTTCTTCGTTGCGCTGCAACAGATCACCTTCTGGGTGTTCTTTGCGGAGGCGCTCACGTTCGTCGCCGAAGTGGTGCTCATTTACACGCTCTACGCGAACTGGAATCGCCTGCGAGTGCACCGGCCGGCGCGTCTCGGCATGTTGTTCATCCTGAACCTCGCGCAGTGGTGGCAGATGTTCTTCATCGACGTGGTCGCCTCGTTCATGCTGTCACCCAACGGTGGCGACACGAACTTTCTCAACCAGATTCTGAATCCGACAGAGATCCCGCTCACCATCCACCGCACGGTGGGCAACATCGCGTGGGCGGGTGCGGCGGTGGCGTTTGTCGCGGCATTCCGGTACTGGCGCCTCACGCGCAACGTCGAGCACGTGACGGGTTCACAACCGTCGCTCAAGCCTGCGCGATCGGTGGGGGCGCTTGCTGTCCAGGGTGTGGTTGCGGAGCCAGTGGAGATGCGTGAGGCCCGGTACTGGGATTGGGTCGCGCAATGGGGAGCGATGTGGGCGGTCGGCGTGACCCTGCTCCAGCCGTGGCTCGGCTACTCGTACGCAAAGGAGATCCAGCTCCATGAGTATCCGGCGTGGTTCACGATGATGTTCGGGGATCTCAGCAACGTGTTCCTGGTACAGATCACATTGCTGGGGGCGATCTTCACCATCGGCAGCGCGTACTTCTGGCGCCGAATGCGCGCGTCGGGCGCGGCGCACTACCGGCGCCAGGGATTCCTTGCGTTGCTGTTGCTCCTCGTGACGGTCTTTGCGGCACAGCCCGCCTGGTTCGCGTTCACCTATGCCGACGTCGTCGCTGCGCACCTTGCAAGGCCCTTCTGGGATGGCGGCCTGCTGAATCCGTTCGGTGATTTCATCCCATACAAGGTGAGCGCGCTCATCGCGATGGTCTTTCTCGGTCTATGGTCACTCACGATCTATCTGCGCTCCGTCAGCCGTGAGCAGATGCGCCCGGGACTCATCGGCCGGCGCAGTCAGGCACTGCTGCTTGGGCTCGGTGTCGTGGTCAGCGTGATGATGATCGTCATGGGTGTCATCCGCGAGAACTCCCGGCAGCCGTATCTCATCAGCGGAGAGTTGACGATCCACAACCAGCAGATCATCAACTCGCAGCCCAGCGATGTGGGGGGCTCGACGGGATGACCGCGACGGATCGGGCACAGGTAATGCCGAAGCCGGGGCACGTGGCCGTCCGCCTCCGGCTCTTCGAATCCGCCGGCGACGAGTTGCGTGATGTCATGACACCACCGTGGCCGCAGTGGGTGCAGCGCTACTATGAGCTGGAGGAGCATCAGGACCCGGACATCGCGGTCGATGCCGCCGCGATAACGCCCTCGGCAGCCGTGAGCGCGCTGAGTGAGCGGTTGCGCAACCGCCTCGTGCTCGTGAGCTGGACTCTCGGTGTGCTGCAGGAGCTCGGGTGGGACGTCGCCCTGGACGGTGATTCGCTGATCGCGTCGTGCGAAACGACCCCGGATGCTGCGCTGGCTTCGCTCGAGCACGCCGGTGTCGCCGGCGCGATGTGCCGCATATGCGACATCGACGAGCAGGGCTGGCCACTGCTCTCGTGGAACGGATGACGACCCAGTCCGAGCCTTACGCCGGCTCACGACGGCGCGTCGTCGTTGCCACAGGCGAGCCGGCAATCGCGCGCATCATCTCCCACAAGCTCAGCCGCGAAGGGCACGACGTGCGTGTGGTGGCAAGCAGGCAGGCGCTGGATGAGGTGCTTGCGGCTCTGGAGACGGATGTCGCGCTGGTCGACCTGCTCCTGGTGGGTCCCGGTGCCGACCGCATCGCACAGTCCGTGACCACCGGCTGGCTCGCGATTGTTGACGGCCGTCAGCCGCAGCTTGCCGACCGCGCGATGCACGCCGGGGCCGCGGGGCTGGTGCGTACGCCCTTCAAGCCGACCGAAGTCGCGGCGCAGGTTGCGACGTTGTGCTCGTTGGTACCGCGTTGATCAGCCAACAGCTGCGTACGGATTCGCCATCTCGTGAGATCCCCCTCGGGTTGGCTCCGATGCTCGATGCGTCGCGGGTTGAACATCGGTTCCGGAACGGGCGGGGTGTCGGACCGGTGGACCTGCAGGTGACCGCGGGGGAACGCACCGCGATCATGGGCGCCAACGGTGCCGGCAAGACCACGCTGCTGCGGATTCTCGCGACGGCGACCCGTCCGCGAAAGGGCACCGTCGAATGGTGCGGCACCGCTGTCCCGCGGTTGGCAAGACGGTGGATCGGGTTCGCAGGCGATGCCACGCCCGACGACCCTGGGCTCACGGGCAGGCAGAGCACGTACTTCTGGTGCCGGCAATGGTCGGCCGGCAGCGACATCCACCGAGCGGTCGAGGAGACGTTGGGACGGCTCGGCCTTGCCGATGTCGCGGACGAGCCCATCTCCGGATACTCGTTCGGTATGCGGCGCAGGCTTGCGCTCGCGCAGGCATTGGCGCATAAGCCTCGGATCGCGCTGCTGGATGAACCGACCGCGGGACTCGACGCCGACGGCACGGCATCGCTGAGCGCCGAGCTCGCGATGCGTGCGGAAGCGGGCGATGCGACCCTCGTCGCGAGCAACGATTGCGCGTTCGTGGCATCGGCGTGCGCCAGGGTCATCTTTCTGAACCACGGACACGTCGTTGCAGACGCCACGCCGGAGGCGCTGCTTGCGTCAGTCGGCGATGCGCGCCGCGTTGAGATGACCATCGCCGAGAACACAGCCCCGCGGATCGGCGAGCTCCAGACGATCCCGGGGATCGCGAACGTTTCGTCAACCGCAGACGTCGTGACACTCGACCTGGTTGACGATTCTGCGCTCGCCGCCGTCGTCCGCACCGTCGACGCATGGCCCGGAGGCCTGCACGCGCTCCACATTCAGCGCCCGGACCTCAGCGAAGTCTTTCGGCAGCTCACCGGCCTTGCGCTCGACCACGAAGGTGTGCAGCGATGATGCAGACCGCCATCGACAAATCGTTGGTGCGGCGGGCGATGCCTGGCAGCCTCTTCGGACGCGAGTTGCTTGTGACTGCATCGCGACCCAGAGCGCTTGTGCTGAAGGTTGCCATTCCGCTGGTGCTCACGCTGCCCTTGCTCGCCGGACACGCACCGACCTTCTGGTCGGGAATGCTGTTCACCGTCCTCACTGCGATGACCGGGGCTGTGGGCGCGGCGATCAGCGTCGCCCGGGCTCGAGAGAGCGGCCTTCTGGCACGGCTCGCGATCACGCCACGGGCGCCGGGCGGGGCGATGCTGCACTGGGTCGCCGCGTCATCGATCGTCGATGCCGTGCAGCTGACTCCCGTGTTGGTTGTCATCTTCGTGCTGGCACCCGTGACCGCTCCGGCCGCACTCGCGCTCGTGCTGATCGAGCTTGCGGTCCTCTTTGTTGCCAACGTCCTCGGCTCGGTGGTGGCTGCGGCCGGCGGTGGAGCGGGCGAGGTGCTCATCGACGTGCTCGTACTCCTCGCGCCGTTAATGTTCTTCGGCGGCCTCTTCACCGGCATTCCACGTGACGGTTGGCGCTGGATCGCGGCGCTGGTCGACCCCTTCTCATACCTCGACTCCGCGTTCATTCGCGCACTCGGCGGCGTTGCCACCTTTGATGATCGCAGTGTGCTTGTCGCGGCACTGGCGACCGCAGCGGTGGGTGCCGCCCTCATGCTCGGCCTGGGCCGCGTTGTGTTGCGCCGGCGGTGAAAGCGCTCCGCGCGACTGCCATCCTCCTGCTGTCCGGGGCGATGCTTGCAGGGTGCGCCGGACCGACGCCCATGGTGAGCCTGACTTCGCTTGGCCTACCCCAGGGCGGCAAGCCGCTGGCGGACGTCACCATCGACACGAGCCCCGATGGCGGCATCTATCAGAATCCCGATCCGATGACGGTGGTCATGATCACTCGGGCTCCAGGCGGCGCGTTGATCAAGCAGAGTGGGTCCGACGCGCGCGACTGGGCAGCGCTGGAGCGCTACGGAGACTTCACGTTTGTGGGCATCGCGGTTCGGAACAAGGGTGCGGCCGGGTCCGACCCGCAGCTGAACGCGATGCAGATCGCCGCGGACTATGCGCCGGCGGGTACGTCATCGGGACCGCTGAGCCACTTCTATCACCCGATGTTTCCGCTGGCGCTCTTGAGCCTCGAGCCGAGCGATCAGAATTGCACGCTCCACGTCGATCCCGGGGAGTCGCAGCTGGCGGTGCTTGCCTACCCGCCGATCAGCGCCACGCCGAGCATCGTCTGGGGCGTCTTCGATGTCTTCGCGATTCGTGCCCCATTCGGCGGCGGTCTCCCGGGGGCAACACCGGACTGGCGACTGACTCGGTGCACGCCACCTCAGCCGCCGCCGACGTGATGCGTGATGGATCGCCCGCGTGGTCGGTGCATCTGGGAACGGCTGGCTGCACCTGCATCCGATTCACGAGTGATCGTGCTCGCGACGGCGATCCCTGGCTGCTATCACGGGTGGTGAGCGAGCTGGTCGCGACCGGCGCGTCGATGGCGGAACGTCCGCGAGCCCTCGGGAGCGGACATGGCATGCCGCTCATCCACTCGCAGGTGATGTCGTGGTGCGGGACCACGATCGAGTTCGAGGCACATCACCTGCGCGATGGGGACGACGAAGTGTCGGTGACGCTGCCGGAGTGGGACGAGCTCGTCGACGTCGTGCCGGGGGAGGATTCGGTGTGGGAGATGCTCGATCTCGTGGCGGCGGCGATCATGCCGCGCTTTGGCATCGTCGGCGATGGTGAGCCGATCGGCCCGACGCGATGCGAGACTGCTGCGGACCTGCGCGCGCTGCTGCGCCGGCATATCGGCGTGATCGCGCCTGCGTACTCGTCGCTGCTATCGCTTACCGATGCGAGTGCGTACCGGGAGCTTCCGCGCAGCGGCATGATCGCGATGATTCGCTGACCGCTCGCGTGTTCATCCACGACCGGCTCGGCTTCGTCGTGACGATCCTCGCGGCCGGAGGCGCCATCGCGACGATCATCGGCCTCTTCCGTCCGCACATTCTCGCGACCGTGCGTGTCTACCTGATTCTCACGTCGGGGGTCGTGGCGCTGCAGGCGGTCGTGGGCCTCGTCCTCGTCCTCACAGGATCGCGGCCGGCCGAGCTCATCCACTGGTTCTACGGTGGCGCAACGCTGATTGCGCTGCCGCTGTGCGCATGGATCGGCAGGAGGCGTTCGGCCACCCAGGAACGGATATGGCTCGTCGGCGGCGCGGTTGCGACGTTCCTGTTTGCGATTCGTGCGCTGACAACTGGCTAGGTCGAGCTTCGTTGAACGGTGCAAGGGCCACCTCGCCTGGGAGGGTGTCCGGCTGAGTGCGGCCTCCCCTCGTCAACGACATGCCGGCGCTGACGACCTCATTGATGCGGGGCGAACACGAGCAGTCATGGCGAGAGCAGTCGCCAAAGTTCATCCCCGCGGGTGATGCACAAACGAGTCGCCGGAGCGATGCTCGAGCGGTGGCCGGTTGGATGTACTGGAAGCCTCCGATCATCGCGATCGCGTGCTCGGCTCTGCTGGTGATGGCGTTGTCGGGATGCGAGGGGTGCCCGCGCTTCACAGTGACGGCGACATCGTCACCGCTCCTGGTGGGTGTCCGCACCCCGCTGCCGTGTGGGTCGACGCCGTTCGCTGGGAGACCTGCTGCAGAGTTCGGCGAGCTCGACATCAACCACGCGTTCTACACCGTCCGCGACCGGGCATCCTTGCCGCAGACGGCTCCGTGTGCAGATACCGGCGCGATCGTCGCCTGGCGGGCAACGGCGCCGTACGCTCCATACAGCTATCTGGTCCGGGCGGTCTTCAGCACACCACTCGTTCCGATGCCGTCCGTCCCAGGCTTCCGGACTCGGTCCGCCCCTCAAGCACCCGGGCCGGTCGCCTCGCCACGTTGCCAGCAACCCGATGGCCCTGAGGTTTGGGTACCGGTGTTCGACTTCAACGCACAGTTCTGGGAAGCACCGAGTGCCGACGATCCGGCATTTGTGTGCGGAGACGTGGCCTCGTTGACACTGCTGCCGGCTGATCGGGCGGTTATGACCTACAGCTTCGAGGTGGCGACGCCGCTGGTTCCAGCGAAGCCGGATTCCACCCCGGAATCGGCGTATCCACCGCAGCCGGCGACGGGACCCGATGCTCAGCCGGCGCCACAGGTCCCGGTCGACTGTGCAATGACAATCCACCCGGGTGAGCTGATCCTTCATGGATACGCTTGGGTCCCGGCGCCCGGCTACTCCTTTCCCGCCAGTAGTCCCCCTGACTGCCACGCCGCTCCGATGCTGCTGCTCAACGACGACCATTCCGTGACTTTCATGCCCGTGTCGGGCCCTCCGACCGTCCTCGATTACCTGTCGAAGACTGCGACATCGCCGCCATGCGAATGACCCACTGCTCGCTGAATCGCTGAAACGCCATGCTGCCTGCGCCACTCCCTCACGGAGTTCTACTCCAGGCGAACGCCGCGTGGGTGGCGGTACAGGCCGGTACAATCCCACCGCGATGAGCGGGAAGTGGAGAGCGCCCAGGCTGCATGTGCGCTTCAGGTGGGGATACGGAGCAGCCTTTGTCGCCGTCGCAGTGACGGCATGCGGCGCAACGCCCGGTGGTGCCACGACACCACCGACGGCGTCCGGCGCGTCCATCACCACTGCAACGCCGTCACCCACACCGACGGCGAGCCGTCAGGCTGGACTGCAGGGTGTGTGGGCGCTGACCTTCACCACCACGGGCTACAAAGGGCCCAATGAAGGGGGGAAGGTCGCGTACCCGATCGGGACGGTGCAGAAGATCGTCTGGGACTTCAACACAACCTGCGCGGCGGGAACCTGCGATGCGTACGGGAGCCCCGATACCTCGGTGACCATCCCCGGTGAGTCCAATGCGTTCTCGCCGGCCGGAGTCTTCACGTTCACGGTCATGGCCACGACCCCGCTGGTGCAGACCGGTAGCGGTCCGTACGCCGGCTCGTATGCGGGAGCGATTGGCTGCGGCACTGAAACGGTGTCACTGACCACTGGAACTTCGGCTTCGGGGGATGCTCAGCACCCGACGACCCTGGAGGGAACTGACACTGCTGTCGGATCGGGCTCGTGTCCGAGCAGCATCGAGTACGTCGTCATGCATGTGGCGGGGACGCAGATCGACGCGACGCCCGGCTCCGGGTGACATGGCGCGAACCGGTCCGCGGGTCAGCTTTTGGTTGCTGGACCACGTCCCGATTCGTGACAACTCCCGGTGCATCAACCGCCGAAGGCGATGACCTTGACAGAGCCAGAGGACGACCAGGACCGTGCGTCTGACGCCGAGGATGACGAGCCCGAGAGCGAAGCTGATGAGCGTGATCCTGGGGACGATGGGCCGCCCGAGCTAGCGCGAATGGTCTAGCGGACCAGGGGAACGTCGTCGGGGACCGACGGCATCGACGTGACTGAGCCGACATCCGCGTCCAGCGCGCCGGCTGTCGATCTCTACATCGTGGGCCTTGGCATAGGCGGCTTCGATCGCATGACGCGCGAAGCCGAAACGGTGCTGCGAGGCGCCCGCGAGATCCTTTGTATCACGAGCTTCGTCCGCGAGACCGAGCGTCTCCAGCCGCGCGGCGTCGTGACCTCCCTCTGGGATCTCTACAAGGCCGACGACGATCGGAGGACGACATACGCTGCCATTGCTGACAGGATCGTGGAGTCCGCGCGCGGATGGTGGATACGCCTGCTATGCGGTCCCCGGACACCCGCTGTGGCTCGTCAATGCAAGGCGCGCCGCGGGGTGGCGCGACGGTATGCGCGCTCAGGTGCACTCGACGCCCATCTGCCGGCTGACCGAGCAGCTCGAGCATGCCCGTGTCGGAACCACGCTTGTGGTGCCTGCATCGGAATAGCAGCGGCACATCGTGCGCGTGGTGTGGACGTGGCACTCGCCGGGCGGTTCGTAGCGCCGCTGTCACCCGGCAGGAATCGAACGTACGAGCAGTTGTCACTCTCCTTTTCAGCGACGTTCAGGTCGTTTTCGGACCGTGAGCACATCAACAATCTGCTCAGGAGATGCCATGCAGACCAATGCCATTCGGTGCCGCGAGTTCGTCCGAGCGCGATTGCACGATGTCCTCGACCACGCTGAAGAGAGTGGGCAGGGGATGGTGGAGTACGCACTCATCCTCGTCCTGATCGCCGTCGTCGTGATCGTCGTCCTGACGACCGTCGGCCATCGCGTCAACAATGTGTTCTCGAACATCAGCCATGGACTGAGCACCTAGGAGTCAATCTCGCCCCACCGTGGAGTGACAGCTCGGGATCGGTGTCAGCGGAGATCGAGCCTTTGATATCCGGCAATCGCAATCACGGACAGGACGACGCCAGCCGCCAGCAGCAGTAGCAAGGAAGGGGCAGTGGCACCGTTCGCCAGTTGCTGGTCGCCGACCGACCAGTAGAAGAGCGAAAGATAGCGAGCAGGCCGAATCCACGCGATGACTGGGGCGAGCGAACTGACCAGGTACGACGCGGCAGCAAGCGCTGCCGTGAGGCCGAGGGCGGTGCCGCGACTTCCGGTGATCGATCCGATGGCGAGAGCGCACAACCCAAAGTCGACTCCAAGGAGCGTCACCCCGACAGTCAGGCCGGCGAGATGGGAAAAGGGAAAGGAGAGATCGAAGTCCTGCCCGACGAGCACGCAGGCCATGGTCATGATCGCCAGCAGGAGTGCCTGCACGGTCAACGCGCCGACCTTCTGCAGCGCCGTGGCGGCTCGCGAGATCGGGAGGATTGCCGCAAGTGACAGCGTCCCATCCTCATCCTGCCCCGCAATGCACGACGCGCCGTAGCCCACGGTGATGAGCAGCATGATGAGTGGGAGAAAGTTCTCGTAGATGTTGGCATCGAGCCAACCGCTCGGTGACGTCAGCGACCCTGTCGCGCCGAACAGTGCGGCGAACGCCGAACCATTCTTCGTGAGTTGATCGAGGCTCGTGGAGTCCTTGAACTGCGGATACAGCACCACGACAATCAGCGCGTAGAGCGCCATGCCAAGCACGTAGCTGAGCAGCGCTCGGCGCCGCAGGCGCAGGTCCACGAAGGCGATGTCAGCGCGCATCGATGTGCTCCGCTCCGGGCTGGTCGCGGTAGTAGGAGAGGAAGAGCTCATCAAGGTCCGCCGGCCGGGCGACCATGTCGAGTGGATCGAGCTCGGCGGCAACCCGGAGCACCGGGCTGACGGCGCCTCTGAGCGACAACGTGATGCGTCGCTCGTTGATGGCCACGACCTGCACACCCTCGATGGATGCGAAGCGTTTGGGGTCGACGATCGCCGGGAAGGAGAACTCGATTGTCCGCGGCGCCCGTTGTCGCAGGCCCTCGACAGTATCGGTGACGACGAGCGTGCCGTCCTTGATGATCGCGACGCGAGTCGCGACTCGCTGCACTTCGTCAAGCTCGTGGGACGAGAGAAAGACTGTCGTCCCGGCGCTGACGAGCTCGCGCAGCATGCGTTCGAACTCGTCCTGCATGAGAGGATCGAGCCCGGAGGTCGGCTCATCGAGGATGACCAGCTCAGGCCGATGCATCACCGCGAGCAGAATGCCGATCTTCTGCCGATTGCCCTTGGAGAGCGTGCGAGCCGGCCGGTCAAGGTCCACCTGGAAGCGCTCGACGAGCTCGCCGGCAAAGGTTCGCGCCCGGAGACCGCGGACCTTCGCGGCCAGGTCAACGTGCTCGCGACCGGTCAACCGCGAATGCAGCGCAAGCTCCCCTGGCAGATATCCGATGCGCCGGTGAACGGCGACTCCGTCGGCGATCGGGTCGAGGCCGAAGACCCGCGCGACGCCGGATGTGGGGTGGGAGAGACCGGTCAGGAGGCGGATCGTCGTTGACTTACCGGCCCCGTTCGGGCCAAGGAAGCCAAAGATCTCTCCCTGGGCGACGCTGAGGTCGAGGTCGACGATGCCACGGTGCGTCCCGAAGGTCTTCGTCAACCGCTCTGCGCCCACCACAACGGTCACGACGACGCCACCAGTCGGGTGACCAATGGGTCGACGAGCCCGAGCACGCCCGAAAGAGTATCATAGAAACCGACGAGTTGGTTTGATGAACCGCAAGGAGTTAGCAGACATCACAACCTTTGTCGACCCAGACAGGTCCTCGGCCACCGAACGCGAATCGGACTCGCGTATAGGCACGTGATGGGCGCCGAGCGGCTCAAGGTCCTCATCGTTGACGACGACCCGCTCATCGCCGAGATGTATCGACGACGCCTCGAGGCCGCGGGATGCGACGTGACCATCGCCCCGGATGGCGAGCGGGGTCTTGCCATGGCAAACATGATCGCGCCCGGCTTCATCTGTCTGGACTATCGACTCCCGGGAATCGACGGTCTGCAGGCGCTTGAGTGTCTTCGGGCCGACCCGGCCACGAGGGCAATACCGGTGATCCTGCTGAGCAACGACGATGATCCGTCGCTCCGCGAGCGCGGCCTTCGGCTCGGCGCTCTCAAGGTCGGCCTCAAAGCGGAGGTGACTCCGGGAGAGCTCGCGGATCTCATCGCCTCGGGTGAGGAAACCGCGTTTCGAAGCGGCAATGGACAACCTGGTACGGAGCGGAAGCGATGAGGCGATTGACACGGATCCTGATGTTGTGTGCGGCTGCTCTCACGCTGCTTGTCGCGGGCTGCGGCAGCGGCGCAGCCACACCGAGTGCCTCCGGTGCTCCACCCGTTGGGACTGCCGGCGTGGACCTTGGAACGCCGTCGGTGCACGTCGCCGCCACCACCCAACTGATGTTTTCGCACATGAGCGTGACCTTGAACGTTGGTCAGATCGTGGAGTGGACGAACACCGGCTCGGTCACACACACGGTCACCTTCACGAACTATCCGTATCTGAGCGATCCAACACTTGCTCCGGGAGGTACCTGTGAGGTCAAGTTCACGAAGGCGGGGACGTATCCGAATCAATGCACGATCCATCCCGGTATGACGGGGAAGCTGGTCGTCACTGGTGGATGAC
>DATDID010000012.1:0-111998 GCA_036521195.1 Candidatus Dormiibacterota bacterium | reverse complement strand
CCCCCGTAACTTCGGGAGATGGGGGACCCATGCCGGTGACGGGCCTTGCGCCTTGAGCTGGGGTGGGTCGCAGAGACCAGCGGGAAGCGACTGTTTACTAAAAACACAGGTCCGTGCGAAGCCGCAAGGCGATGTATACGGACTGACGCCTGCCCGGTGCTGGAACGTTAAGGGGACCCGTCAGCCTCACGGCGAAGCGGCGAACTGAAGCGCCAGTAAACGGCGGTGGTAACTATAACCATCCTAAGGTAGCGAAATTCCTTGTCGGGTAAGTTCCGACCTGCACGAATGGCGTAACGACTTCCCGACTGTCTCAACCATAGGCCCGGTGAAATTGCACTACGAGTAAAGATGCTCGTTTCGCGCAGCAGGACGGAAAGACCCCAGGACCTTTACTATAGCTTGATATTGGTGTCCGGGGCGGCTTGTGTAGGATAGGTGGGAGACGTTGATCTCCGGGCGCCAGCCCGGTTGGGAGTCGTTGTTGAAATACCACTCTGGCCGTCTCGGGTGTCTAACCCGGGTCCGTGATCCGGATCGGGGACAGTGTCTGGTGGGTAGTTTAACTGGGGCGGTTGCCTCCTAAAATGTAACGGAGGCGCCCAAAGGTTCCCTCAGCCTGGTTGGCAATCAGGTGGCGAGTGTAAGTGCACAAGGGGGCTTGACTGTGAGACTGACGGGTCGAGCAGGAGCGAAAGCTGGGACTAGTGATCCGGCGGTGGCTGGTGGAAGCGCCGTCGCTCAACGGATAAAAGGTACCCTGGGGATAACAGGCTGATCTTGCCCAAGAGTCCATATCGACGGCATGGTTTGGCACCTCGATGTCGGCTCGTCGCATCCTGGGGCTGGAGTAGGTCCCAAGGGTTGGGCTGTTCGCCCATTAAAGCGGTACGCGAGCTGGGTTTAGAACGTCGTGAGACAGTTCGGATCGTATCCGCTGTGGGCGCAGGAGATTTGAGGAGAGCTGACCTTAGTACGAGAGGACCGGGTTGGACGGACCGCTAGTGCACCAGTTGTTCTGCCAAGAGCATCGCTGGGTAGCCATGTCCGGATGGGATAAGCGCTGAAAGCATCTAAGTGCGAAGCCCACTCCAAGATAAGATCTCCCACCGGAAAACCGGGTAAGACCCCAGAGAGACCATCTGGTTGATAGGCCGCGGGTGTAAGAGAGGTGACTCTTTGAGCTGAGCGGTACTAATCGGTCGAGGGCTTGACCTCCTATCCCACTTTTCAGCGACGAGTGGGATGGCGCCAATGGTGGCGCCGCAGGACCGTGCATAGCCTGGCAGAGCGCTCGAGGAGCGCATTAGGATTCTCCGACGGAGAGCGCAAGAGCTTCCGTGGACCAGACTCGCATTCTCACTCGTCATGAGAGAGATATCCGGTGATCATAGCGGTGGGGAAACACCTGTTCCCATCCCGAACACAGCAGTTAAGCCCACCAGCGCCGATGGTACTGCCCTGGCAACGGGGTGGGAGAGTAGGTCGTTGCCGGGTATCTCTCTTTTGCTTAGGCCCCGAAAGGGGCTTTTTTTGTATTCAAAACTAAGGCGACTACTGTTCGAGCTTTGCGTAGCACGGCGCTCTCAGAGACCCAATCTACGTGGCGATATGCGCCGCCTTCACAACCGGCCGAGAGTCAGTCCAGCGGGCAAGGTGGCGATCCACCTAGGACGGGCGTATGGACTTGATGACGAACCTGCGGTCATCGGATCGTCAGCCTGGGCAGGCCGCGACGGTGAACGTGCCACTCGCAACCGTTATGTCTCCGTTCGTTTCGGCGTACGTCTCAGTCTGTGGTCCGGCCTGACCCGGGAACATCTCAGTACTGGACGTGATCGGTACTGCGCCGGTGAATGCGATGTTGAGATCGTCACCGACGGTCAGCCCGCTGAATGTGACGCTCCCGTTGCCGCTCGGTCCGACGTTGTGGCTTGAGCACGTTGTCGTGATGGTCAGCGGCGTTGGGCACGCGACGATGGTGAACGAGCCAGTCAGTGTTCCGGGCGAATCGGCCGGTGCGAAGTTGTTGAACTCATAGTCGCCGGTGACGAGGCCGCTGACTGTTCCGTCGCCCTTGGCATCTGATGTCGCTGCCCCTGCCCACCCACCCTGCAGCCCAGGGCCATACGCCACGAAGTCGAATCCCGGAGTGTCATCCGTGAACGACACACTGCCAGCGCTTTCAGCCTTTGCTGAGCCATCGCACGTTTCCGTGAGCACCGGCGGTGGCGTTGGCGTTGCGGACGGCGCGGGCGTGGCGGTCGGAGTCGGCGCTGCTGTGGGCGCGGGTGTCAGCGCTACAGTCGCCATCGTGGGCCGCGCAGTCGGTGTCACCGTCGAGCCGCACGCTGCAAGGCCAACGATGGCGATCGCAGTTCCGATGACGGTAGTGAGTTTCATGGGCGGCCTTGATTCGGCGTTTACGGCAGAGCGCCCACTGGCGCGTTGGCTGAGATCTTGTGGGGGCTCGTGAACATGGGCGAGAGCAACCACGTCGCGCCAGCCTGAAAATCGTCGGACACAACGAGACGATCGTCGGCGAGCCACTCCTCCGGCGCGAAACCCCGCACCGTGGAAATCGTGGCACCCGTGCTCAGATCCACGACCAAGGTCACGTAGTACCCGGAGGAACCGCAGCAATCTCCCACGTACGCGCCGTACGCCAGGTAGCGTCCGTCGGCGGAGACGCTCACGGGCCCGTACTCCGCGCTTGCGGGTTGCCAGGTCAGCGTCTCAGTATTCGATCCGCGGAGGACCTTAAACGTCGTGTCGCCCTGCTCAGTGACGCACACCGAGCCGGGTGCGGTTGACACGGAGCAGTCCTGCGGGTGGAGCGTACGCGTCGTTGGATCGAACGTGGCCGCATTGAAGCCGACATAGGTGAGGAACGGGCCCATCCCACCGACCCCTTTGGGCATCTCCGAAACCGAGATGCCGGTGCTGCTCCACGCGAAGGGCAGGAGTGCCTCGCCACCGTTAACGGTGTTGTCGGCGTCGTCGAAGACCATGGTCGCGGATGCGGCGCTGCCCCCGGTCGGCTCGGTCCAGAGCTGTGAGTGGCTCGTGGTCGCGCCGTTGTCGCCGGCGCTCGCAAGGGGAAGGCCGAACACGAGCGTTGTCTCGTCGGGGGAGACCGCGAGGGAGGTGTACGCCTGCAGATCGCTCGCCGTGACAGTGGTCTTCACCTGCGGCACCTGGCCAACGGCGGTGACCGTGCCGTCGCGTGCGAGCGCCTTCACTGTTGTCCCGTCGAGGAAGTAGACATCGGAGGATCCGACGTAGTACGAGGTACCGTCGACGCCTCCGGGGTCGAGGACGGTGGCGACGACCCTGCCGTCCTCACCGACCAAGGTGAGCTGCATCCCGCTGCCACTCTGCCGTGCGGTGACCACCAACGGAGCAGCCGGCGCGGGAGTGGGTGAGGGTGTCGATACTGTCGTGGCAGTCGGCGTCGGGCTAGACGCGACCCGCGGGCTCGCCCTCGGCGCGACGGTCGATCCACAAGCGGCGAGGCTCATTGCGGCCATCGCAATACCGATGATGGTTGTGGCTCTCATGGTTGTGTGTACACAACGTGAGGCCCTCATCGAGGGTTACCGCGGTGCAAACGCGCCAAACGTAATTACCGTGACTCGGGGAGCCGAGAGCTACGATGCGGCGATGAGCGACAGGCCTCAGGAGGAGATCCAGGTTAGCTGGACGACATACGGCAGCCTGGCGTCGTCAGCCCCGCGCGACAGGACGCCGACGTTCAAACTCGGTGACACCTATCTCAGGTCGCGCGAGGTAGCGCGCGCCGGCCATCGGTATTTCATCGTCACGCGTCCCGACTGGACGGTCCAGAGATTCCGCCAGAACCCGCAGTCAGGTGAGGCCGAACCCGTCGACAGCATCCCCGGTGGCGATCCGGCGTAGGCAGCGGTGCTGTTTTGCCTCAGCCACGAGAGGGGCGTCCGCGGTGCGAAGCGCGGTCGCCTCGGCTCAGGGACCCTCTCCGGTGTCGACATACACGAGGATGACCCACTTTTCGGTGGGCGCCGCCTGGATCTTCATCGTGACCGTCTTACCTAGACCATTGGTGCCGCCTCCGCCGCTACCGCCGCTGCCCCCGAAGCATTGACCGACGAGCGTGTCCCCAACGAAGCCAGGGTCGTACTCGTTCACCGTCACGGTCGAGACGGCCGCGCTGGTGGAGAGACAGCCGAGCTCAATCGAAATGTTGTCCGTTGGACTCGCTGTGAAGCGGGGAAGCGTCATCGGGCCGGTGCCGTAGGTCACTGGAATCAGCACCCTGGCTCCAGGTGGCGCCGGACCCTCGTCGAGGTACGGCGGCGTTCCGGGAGAGTGCGCGGGGGCCACAGACGATGCGGGTGAAGGCGGCGTCGGTTCGGGCGTCGGCGTCGCCGCGGACTGGCCACCCGGAATCGGCGACCCGTTGTTGGGATGGCCGGTCAGCTCGATGGCGAACAACACCACGGCCGCGGCGACGACCGCGATACCCACCGCTCCAACAAACCTATGGAGCAGCCTATTTTTCGAGCGAACGGTCGCCGGCCTGAATTCCGCGAGCTGTCGCGGCAACGGCTCTGCTTTGATCGCATCGAGGAACGACCGCAAGTCGCTCTCCAACCGGTCGTCGACGTCAAGCATCGCGTAGCTCCTTTCGCAGGGTTGCAAGTCCGCGCGCCACATGGGTGCGCACCGTTCCGGGGCGACATCCCATCAAGACGGCGCACTCGCCGTCCGAGTAGCCGTGGCCATACGTGAGAGTGATTGCGGCTCGCTGTTTGAGCGATAGCCGTCTATATGCGCGATCCATGTCGATTGCGGACTGGGCATGTGAGCCCGGATCACGCAGCGAGCCTGCGCGTTCGATCAGCTCGAGCGGCGGCCATCCCCGAGAGCTCAGATAGCGACGCCGGCTGATGCAGTGGTTGACGCAGACGCGGGTGAGCCATCGGCTCGGGCTATCAGCGCGAAAGAGCGAATCCTGGGAGCGCCAGGCTCTGACCAAGGTCTCCTGCACGGCATCCTGGGCTTCGCCGGTGTCCCGCAGGATGGACAGAGCGATCGCGAAGAGCCGGTGGCTCTCGATGTTCACCGTCTCGTCAAACAACTGCTCACGTGCGGGGTCGCTCCGGTCGTAGCCGGCGGCTGACGAGATCACGTTATTCATGACACAGGTCGGAGCCCTTTCCCTGACGCGCCTTTACGATGAGGGGAGGGTCAGGAAGGGCCGCGATTGGTGGCACTTTTGCGATCGCGTTCGCCCTCGCAGTCCCCGCCGCAGCGTCCGGGCTGTTGGTCAGAGTGACTTTTACCTCGGTGCCGACTACGGATGGTCGCTGATCGAGCGCTATACGGCGTCGACGGGATGGACGACAGACGGTCCGGATCCCGCGCTGTCAGGCGAGCACCTTTACGGCGTCGCCTGCGGTGCTCTCGAGTGCTCGGCAGTCGGCGGGAACGCGGTCGATATCGAGCCGGTCATCGCAGAAAGCACGATCACAACAGCATCGGTGGGCGGCGGTGGGTCGCATGGCACATCGGGACTGCCGTCGTCGGGCACCACGGCGTCAACAGGCAGTGCCGGACCTGGCGTTCCTGATACGGGTGGCGCGGGCTCCGTGGGCGCCGCTCCTGATCGGTGGCGGCTTCGTGAGCGTTGCGTTGGCCCGCCGACTTCGCTCGATGTCCATCGCCGACAAGACCTGACGACCAGGGCCGCACCGGCAACCGCGCTCCGACACGATCACCCGAGCGACCGTGATCAGTGCGACGATCGTCGGCGATGAGCGATGCACCGATCGATGCGCTCGAGGCACTCGGGGATTCGTCCGACGCCGGCGACGTACGCGTTGCGCTCGCGCAGCGGTACTCGTATGTCGTCCCCGACGCGCACTCCCTCGAGGTGCTGCGAACCCTCGAACCGATCATCGAGATCGGTGCCGGCACCGGGTACTGGGCGTCCAGGCTCATTGCAGAGGGCGTCGATATCGTCGCCTTCGATCAAGCGCCGCCGGATGGGGACCGACCGAACCGCTATCACGCGCCGTCACCAACGTGGACCGAGGTGCGACACGGCGACCAGACAGTGCTCCGCGACTACTCCGACAGGACGCTGTTTCTCTGTTGGGCGCCGCTCTTCTCGTCGCTGGGGGATTCCCTCACGTACTACGCCGGCAGCACGGTTGCCTGCATCGGTGATGGAGGACATCGCACCACGCGCCTGCAATCGCTGAACGCCGATTTCACCTGTGTCTCAGTGCATCCGGTCCACGCAATCGATCCGGCGCCGGACGCCGTCGCAACGCTCAGCGTCTGGCGCCGCCGGAACGCAACTGCAAGCCCCTCCGTGAGAGACGGCGTGGAGCGTCCCGATCGCCTGCGGGGCAGCGTGGTAGCCTCGTCGGCATGACCAGATTTCGCGGCCTGCTTGTCGCCGTTGCCGCCGGCGCCCTTCTCGTCGTCTTTCGCCGCCGTCGCAACAAGAACAAGCCCACCGACTAACGCGCGGTGACCGATCGAACGCTGATTTCGTCCGGATCGCCATACGAGCCGACGATCGGGTTCAGTCGGGCCGTCCGGGTCGGGGATCGCGTGCTCGTGTCCGGGACGGGACCGGTGTGGCCGGATGGATCATGCCCCGATGACGCCGGCCCCCAGGCCCGGCGCTGCTTCGAGATCATCGAGCGCGCTCTGATCGAGGCCGGGGCTGAGCTTTCGGACGTCGTACGCACCCGGATGTTGCTCATCTCGACTGACGACGCGGATCGCGTCAGCGCCGTCCATGGCGAGCTCTTCGGAACGATCCGGCCCGCCGCCACGATGGTGGTCGTCGCCGCGCTGCTCGATCCGCGCTGGAGGGTCGAGATCGAGGCGGAGGCGGTCGTCGCCGGAAGCTGAGCGACTACGTGCGTCGTTGTGGGTAGACGGCGATCCCCACCGAGATCAGCGCGTCGGCGACGACGATGACGGGCCAGTACGCCCCGAGGACGGACTCAAGGAACGCCGCGCCGTCGTGTGGCGTGTCGAGGATGCTGATGGCCTTCGCGACCGCAACGCTCACCAGCATAACGACCGCGGTGACGCCGATGAGCGAGAAAACCAGACGGCGTAAGGCCCTTGGCATGGTGAGCGGCGAGAGTATCACGCCGTCGTTGGCGTCGTCGTCCCTCGGCAATCGGCTGTCACCGTCGCGCGCGGGCTGGTTCGCGATGGCCCGATTCAGCGTTGCGGCCCGAATCGTCCTCGCGGAACAGTGCGACCCACAGGGTCGGATCGAACGGCGGTGGAGCAGACGTGGGGTCGTCGTCCGGTCCCCGGCCTCCGTCGTCACTCTCCGGCGGTTCGGTGACCGGCGCCATGCCGACGACGAACAGCCCGCCGATCACGAGCGCCTCGAACAGGGCTATCGGGATGTACTCGAGCGCCGAGACCCCGCTCACGATGCCGGCGACCAGCAGCACTGCCGCACACAGTGCAAACCCGCCGCAGGGGAGAGCCCAGCGCCACAGGCCGCGACGCTTCGCCGAAGTCCGCAGCACGTGATCGGCCCGACGCACCTGTTGAGCAAACAGGCCCGTGATCGTTCGGATGCGACGCGCCACCCTGGGTCCTCCGAAGGCCGATGCGTCGAGCATGCCACACCGCTACGGTTGGGGTCGAGCCCGGCGCCTGTAGAATGACCGAGCGGTACCCCGTGCTCTCGAGTTCAGGGCCCGCCAAGCCGAGGTGGTGGAATTGGTAGACACGCCAGCTTGAGGGGCTGGTGAGGGCAACCTTGTAAGGGTTCGAGTCCCTTCCTCGGCACCACTAAACCGGGCATTCTGAATACGGATCGATGGTCTGGAGGTGGCCTCAGATGGTCCTGAAATGACCTGTGAAGAGGTCAGATAAGGGGTCAACTCGGGCTTCGCGTTTCAGTTTGAGCGAGGTCGCTCCTCACTCTCCGCCAAGGGCTCCGTTGCCCCGGGGAAGACGGCCTCGATGTCCGCTTTGGCATCCGCTTCGTCAGGTTCGCCCCACTCCTGGCCCAGTTCGCCCGACGACACGATGCGGGCCTTGAGCCAAAGCAAGGGGATGACGATCACGACGAAGACCGCGACGATCCCCGCCACATCCAGAAGGGTCATGGTGACCCGACGCTACGCCCCACCCCTGGTGAGCAACGCCACGTTCCGGTGAAACTCCCGCACGGGAAGTCCTGGCGCGGTCCGTCGAATCACGCGTCGCGGGTCAACTCTCCACCTTGCCGAGCAACGCGTCGAGAGTACTCGCGGTCGGAAACGCTGCCTGTCCAAACTCGTGATGGCGTTTCCACGGAGTTCCACGACCATCGCTGCTACGGTCGACACGTGGAAGCGAGTGAGGACTGGCTGGTGGTCGTTCCGCCGACACCACCTGACGAGGCCAAGGCGCTCTTTGATGCCTGGGTTGCAACGCGTGATGCTGCGCCAGACCCGAACGACGTCCGCGTTGATCTGTATTGCGGTCGCAACGGCGTCGCCCTTCGGAAGTACAGCGTAAGGACTGGGAGGGGCACGAATTGAGCACCCAAAGGCCGTGGGTCATCGTCGGATCGTTACTTGTCCTGGGACTGACCGGCTGTGGATCTCAAGGGGCCAGTTCCGCACGGCCTTCCCCGACCTCGACTCCCGCGGCACTTCCAAGGGCAGGCACTGCGTTTGCCTCGGATTTTGTCTCAGACGTCAATGCGGTCGATGCCGCGGCTGCCACGTTCTACAAGCAGCTCGATGCGTTCGCCGGCCACCCGAGCCAGACGGGCATAGAACAAGATGCGGCGCCGTACGCCACAGCCTTGACCACCCTCGACAACCTGCTGAGCAATTACACCTTCCTCCCCAATGTGGAAGCGGACGTTCGCCTGCTTGTGAAGGCCGATGAGGCTGACGTCTCAGACATCGCTGACATCTCCAGCTACACGTCCTTCCGCACGTGGGAGACGACGTTCGTGCAAGACGACAAAAGCGCGGCCTCCGCCGATGGGGTCGTCGATGTCGATTTCGGACTCCCCGCGTCGTTCTAGTGAGTTCGGCTACCCTTGCGGGCTGCACTTCGGCGCGTTGCCGCGCTCGACTTTCGGAGGCTGATCGGAGACCGATCAGGGGCCGCCATGGGCACCGTTGGCGATCAGCGTCGGTACCTGCCTCACCGTGGCCGGTTACACGCTTCGCCCGCGCAGAAACCAGCCACGGTGATGTCTCGATCGACAGGCGACTACGCGGAGACGCCTCCCGTCTGATCAACGAGTGACATCAGGTAGTCCTCGACGTTATTGAAGCTCGACAGCAGACCGTCGTACTTCTCCATGTGGTTACGGCCGGCCTTGTCGGGGAACACCAGGCGATACGTCATCTTCGTCATGCCGTCGACGGCCTGCAAGTCCACCGTCTCGACTGCCTCCGTTCCTGGCCACCCATCGAAAATCCAGGTCTCGACGGTGCGTGTCGGTCGCTCGACCTCAAGATATGTCCCGCGGAACGAGCACTCGATTCCGTCCTTGGTGACCATGACGATGTGGTAATCTCCGCCGACACGCAGGTCGATCGAGCACACCGTCACCTCTTCCTCAAACGGCGCGAAGTGTTTGCGAACGTGCTCCGGCTTGGTGAAGACATCGAAGACGAGTTCGATCGGAGCGGCGAACTCCCGAGAAATCAAGATCTCGAGGTCGTTCGGGAATTCGATGGCTGCGGAACCACGTTGACGAGTCGTCATTGCCCTTCTCCTTGTTGTTGTAGCTCTTTGAGGTAATCGTCCACCCGGTCGAGTCGATCATTCACCGCTTGCTCGTACTTCGCCAGCCAGTCGCGCATCGGCGAAAGTCGCGCGGATTCCAGGCGGTACAGCCGCCGGCGTCCGTCGGCATGGCACCCGACCAGTCCCACCGCACGCAACACGCGTAAGTGCTTCGACACCTGGGGCTGCGACATCGAGAGCCGTTGCACGATTGCACCCACCGACTTCTCGCCGGTGATCAAGGTGTCCAGGACGTCGCGACGGTTCGCGTCGCCCAGCGCGTTGAAGACGTCGGATGTCGTGGAGGATCTGGCCATGTGGACGACTCTATATTCCGTTATCGGCATATGTCAAGGTCGGCCGGGCGCCGTTCACTCGTCCTCGCGGACAAAGATCGACTGAACGGTTGATGTGTGCCGGTCGGCGCAACGCCATCGTTGGCCGCATGAGTGAACACACCGCATCCGCCCCCGACACCTTCCTGTCCGCACTGACATCGCGCGACTTCGAGCGATTCGCCACATCGCTGGCACCGGCCGCGCAGGCCCGTTTCTTCCTGCCGCGCGGGCCCGAGATCCGTACGGGTCGAGAGGAGATCGCGCGCCGTTTCGAGGGTTGGTTCGCGCCGGCCTCGTCGTTCGAGGTGCTCGACACGAGTTGCGAACCGGTCGGCGCACGCCATCGCCTCACCTGGCGCTTCGGCGTCATGCGCGACGGGCAATCCCGCGAGCTCATCGAGCAACTCGCCTTCGTTGATGTGACCGAGGAAGGCATCGCCGGGATCGACATGCTCTGCTCCGGGTTCATCCCGGCCGGGGAGCCGGCGCCCAACATCTTCAACGCGGAGTCGATGGGCTGCGCCGAGGGCCTCGCCCAGGAGTTTCGCAACAGGCTCACGGACCTTGAGGTCGGCGAGTCGCTCACGGTCATCGTCGGTGACCCGGCGGCCAAGGAGGACCTCCCGGCGCTTGCACGGATGATGGGGCAGTCAATCACCGCGTGCGAACTGCAGCCGGCTGATCGCCTCGCGATCACTGTGGAGAAGCGCAAATGAGCGAGAAGCTGATCTTCAACTGCACCTTCGGGCGCGATGACCCCGAACGGGCAACGCTGCCCTTCATCGCCGCAAACATCGCCGCAGTCGCCGGTCAGGAAGCCATCGTGCTCTGCACCGTGGAGGCCGTCCACCTCGGCACCATCAACGGCACCGACGGCATCGCAGCGCCCGACCTGCCTCCGCTCGGCGACGTGTTTGCCGAGTTCGTCGGCAACAAAGGCAAGGTGTGGCTGTGTGGAGCATGCACGAAACCGCGGGGGATCACCGAGAGCCGGCTCGTGGAAGGCGCGGCCATCGTGGGCGCGGCAAAGGTCGTCGAGGAGGTTGCCGCAGGAGCGCGAACGATCGCCTTCGCGTAGCGGCGTCACGCCGCCGTCGGCATCACTCGATAATCGCTCGGTACACCGATACGGGAGGATCGATGAGCGTGGGAGTGGAGACGCAGCGATCGCACGACGGCCTTCGTCTTGCGGAGCTGCTCGCAGCGGTTTCGCTCGCCTCGGATCTGGCACACGACGTCGCCACCGAGAGTGCCTTGCGAGACGCCGTGCTGGCAGTCGAGTTCGCCCGCCAGATCGGCTCGACCGGGTCCGATCTGTCGGACGTCTACTACCTCGCGCTGCTGTACCACATCGGCTGCACCGGCGCCGTCGCCGCGCAGAGCCGGCTCGGCGCCGGCGACGACATCAACGTGCGTCGGTGGATGTCCGAAGCCGACTACGCAAACCGGCCGGCGCTCATGCAGGTCGCGCTCACGAAGCTCGCTCCACACTGGGGAGCATCCGGACTGGTGCAGGGTGTCCGCGCGCTTGCGACGGCGTCTCGGGATCTGCCGAATGCGTTCGCGAATATGGCTGAGGTCTCGGCACGGCTTTCGCAGCGGCTCGGCGCCAGTCCTGGTGTCACCGAGTCCCTCTGGCACGCATACGGGCGGTGGGACGGTAAGGTCTTCACGTCGCTTCCCAAAGGCGATGCACTCTCCATACCTGCGCGGATCGTGCATCTCGTGCACGTTGCGCAGATCTATCACCAAGTTGGAGGAGTCGAAGCCGCGGATGCTGTCGTTCTTCAGCGCAGCGGCAGCGAGTTTGACCCGCAACTGGCCGGCGCGTGGCCACGCCATTCCCACGAACTCTTCCGCACGGTGTCGGTGGAGTCGACATGGGACAGGGTCCTCGAAGCCGAACCCCGGCCGTTCCGCATGGTGGGGCAGGCACAGCTGGACGACGTCTGCGCCGCGTTGGCCGATTTCGTCGACCTCGCATCGCCGTTCACGCCCGGCCATTCAGCGAACGTGGCGCGGCTCGCCGCGACTGCAGGGGAACATGCCGGCCTGGATACGGCCACCGTCGCGACCCTCCGCCGTGCGGGACAGATCCACGACCTCGGCATGGTGAGTGTCCCGAACCGCGTCTGGATGAAGCGCGGACCGCTCAACCGCGCGGAATGGGAGCGCGTGCGCCTGCACCCGTATCACACCGAGCGCATCCTCAGTTTCGCCGCACCGCTTCGCGATGCTGCTGCACTCGCCGGTCGTCATCACGAGCGCCTCGACGGCTCCGGATACCATCGCGGGCTCTCAGCGAATGCGCTGCCGCGCAGCGCGCGCATCCTGGCTGTCGCCGAAGTCCATCAGTCGATGAGCGAGGAGCGTGCGTGGCGACCGGCGCTCACGCCAACGGAGTCAGCGCGCCAACTCCGCGATGCGGTGGCGGCCGGCACCCTCGACGCGCGCGCCGTCGATTCGGTGCTCCTCGCGGCGGGTCAGCGACGCCAAAGTGGACGGTCAGGCAGGTCGTGGCCCGGCGGTCTGACCGATCGCGAGGTCGCCGTGCTCCGGGCGGTCACCCGCGGACTGTCGAACAAGCAGATCGCACGGGAACTCTTCGTCTCGCAGGCGACCGTTCACACCCACCTCATCAATGTTTACGGCAAGATCGGCGTCAACACGCGGGCCGGCGCGACGCTCTTCGCCTTCGAGCACGATCTCATCGACGTACCCGGCTGAGTGAATCGACCGAACGGTCGATGCGGCAGGCTGCCGCGATGGCTATGCTCCAGTCCCACAACATCGTTGAGATGTGGACGCTCCGGCGTCGACACTCAGCACCTACGGGAGGAAGCTTCGATGCCGTTGTACATGGACCACCATCACAAGGTGGACGGACTCACCGCGGAAGCAGTTGCCGGCGCCCATCAGCGAGATCTTGACGTCCAGGACAAGCACGACGTGCACTACCTGAAGTACTGGTTCGACGAGGGCACGGGAGCAGTGTTCTGTCTGGTCGAGGCGCCGTCTAAGGAATCCGCCGCGGCAGTGCACCGCGAAGCCCACGGCCTGGTGGCCGACGACATCACCGAGGTGCGCGAGGGGGCATAGCTCGATCGTGTGAAGCCGACGAACTGACCGGTATCCGGTTGCAGCGACACCATCGGCTGATTGCCTTTCAGGGGCCTGCGCCCGTCGAGGGTTCGGGCCTCTTTCGCGCCCGCACGAGGACCGTCAGTACTGCGACGGCGAGGCCCGCGACGCCGGGGATGATCCAGTTCTGGGCCTGGACGCCCGGCATGCGGGCCTGGTTGAGCCTTTCGGAGCAACGCGTCGTGCTCCACCTCAACCGCGGACAGAACCACCTGCGTGGACGGATGCGAGCGACGCCAACTCCTCGTCGGAGAGGCGCAACGAGCCGGCGCCAACGTTGTCGGTAACGTGCTCCGGGTTGCTCGAGCCGGGGATCGCGAGCACGTGCCGCCCTTGCTGCAGCGTCCACGCCAGACGTACCTGCGCCGGAGAAACGCCGTGGGCCGACGCAACCGAGATCACCTCCGGCAGGTCACGCGCGTCCCAGCCGCGATGACGACCTGCACCGGCGACGGCGAAGTACGGGACGAACGCGATGCCACGATCTCCGCATATCCGAAGCACGTCGTCTGAATCCGCGAGGTGCGCGTCCACGGCGAACCGGTTCTGCACGCAGACGACGGGCGCAATCGCCTGCGCCTCAGCGAGTTGTTCGAGCGTGACCCCCGAGACCCCCAGATGGCGTATCAACCCTGCGGCGCGCAACTGTTCCAGCGCGCCAAAGTGCTCGGCGATCGATCCGGGGCCCGGGACGCGCAGGTTCACCACGTTGAGCACGTCGAGGCCGAGCATGCGCAGGTTCTCCTCGACCTGGCCCCGCAACTGGTCCGGCGTCGCCCACGGGAGCCACTCGCCCGACGGGTCGCGGCCGGGACCCACCTTGGTGGTGATCACCAGATCGTCGGGGTAGGGGGCGAGTGCGCGGTTGATCAGCTCGTTAGCGGAGCGGAGGCGAGAGAAGTAGAAGGCCGCGGTGTCGATGTGGTTGACGCCAAGGTCGATCGCCCGGCGCAGCGCCGCGACCGAACGGCTCCGATCGCTCGGCGCCCCGCGGTCGAACACGCCGGAGCCGGTCAGACGCATCGCGCCGAATCCGATCCGGTTCACCGTGAGGTCACCGAGCACCCAGGTGCCGGCCTCGCGCGCTGCGGTCGCGCCCGGAGTCACCACGCCCTCGTGGTCAGCAGCAACTGCTCGGGGGACTGAAGATGGCGAGGAGGCCGCCGATGACGAGGAGCGCGAGCACGAAGAGCGCCATCCCGACGATCAAGAGCTTTCCTCGAACGGACACCGGTTGATCCTGACTGATGAAGGCCCGGCCGCGCCATGCGCTCCAGGGACCCCCACCGCATTCGGAGCGTGGCAAAATAGTCGACGCTTTGCTCTCTTGCGGACACTGCGGGTCCGAGCGACTGCTCCCCCTGACCTTCACGATTCCCTACCGCCACGAGACGGACGATGGCTCGCCCGTACCGCCTGGTCGTCCCGTGTACAAGTGCCTCGGCTGCCGGCGCCGCCTGCATAACGAGGACCTCGAACGCGAGCGGCAGCAATCCGACTGGGCCGCCGCCTCGAGCTGACCGGCTCCTTCCTCGTCTTGCGATCGGTCTGCGATCGCGCCGCCGTCTACTGGCGGCATCGGGCTCGCCGAGCCCTGTGGAGGAAGTCATGAACACCTGTACATCGATCCGGCTCGCCGGTCTTCTGCCGCTGGCACTCACCGGCATCCTGGTCACCGCCTGCGGAGCGACCAGCACATCGACACGCGGCAGCGGCAGCGGATCGCAGCCGGCGTCCGGCGGTTCCGGCTCCGGTTCGAGTTCCGGCAACGGCGTGCTCGACGGTATCGGCCACCCGGTCAGCATCTGCTCACTCCTTCCCGTCACCACGGTGGCGTCCGTCAGCGGCGAGCCCCTCACCGTTGCCCAGGAGCAGGACACGCTCAGCTACAAGATCTACTCGTGCGACTACACGAGTGCTGACGGCACCTCGGGACTTACCGTCAGTGTTCTGGCCATGGATGCTGCGGCCGGCTTTCAAGGCGATATCGATGCCAACAAGGCCCTGAGCGGCGCGACGCCGTACCAACCGATCAGCGGCCTCGGTGACAAGGCGTTCTCATCGATCAGCGGCGTCGAGGCGCTCTTTGGGAACGTGTCCGTCACGGTGTCCGACCTGCAGTCGACCTCCGCGTCAGAGACGCTCATCCGGGACCTCCAGCCCAAGCTCTGACGGGTTAGTGTGGGAGGTACTCCGCTGCGGTGCCCTGGGCCAACGCCTGCAGGCCCAGGGTCGTGGCGACGAGGTGGGAGCCGCCGGTCCGGTCGCCCAATCGCAGGACCAGGCCAGCGTTCTCGAGCAACTGCAGCGCTTCGCGGACCGGCATCTCCAGTCGCGTGAAGAAGCCCGTCGCTCGTGGATACGCCGACATGAGCCAGATCATGATCTGCAGCATGTTGAGACCACGACCCGGATTCCTCGAACCCGGCTGACCCGGCGCGAACACCGGGAGCACTTCTGCTGCCAGTTGCGATCGCGGGATGGTGGAGAGCCGTTCGAACTCGGCCTGCGCCGCAGCCTGCTGCGCGGCCTTGTCACCGCCCCCTCCGAAAAGTGGCATCGGCGCGGAATCTAGCAGAACCACGCACGCTCGCTTCCGGTCACGAGCGGAGGTGCGAACGTCATCATCGTTCCGACGTGACGACGACAACCGAGCGCCCCGACCCGCTCGAGCCGCTTGTGCGCTCGCTCCTTGCCGACGTCGGCGAGAACCCCGAGCGCGAGGGCCTGACGCACACGCCCGCGCGCGTTGCCCGGAGCCTTCGTTTCCTGTTGAGCGGCTACGCGGCCAGCCTCGAGACGCTGGTCAATGGAGCCATCTTCGAAGAGGCGTACTCGGAGATGGTCGTGGTGCGCGACATCGAGGTGTACAGCCTCTGCGAGCATCACCTGCTGCCGTTCTTCGGCAAGGCGCACGTTGCGTACATCCCCAACGGACGCATCATCGGCCTGAGCAAGATCCCGCGAATCGTCGACATGTTCGCGCGCCGCCTCCAGGTGCAGGAGCGGCTGACGACCGAGATCGCCGATGCGCTGCACGCGGTGCTCCAGCCGGAGGGCGTGGGGGTCGTCATCGAGGCAACCCACCTCTGCATGGCCATGCGCGGCGTCGAGAAGCAGAACAGCTCCGCGGTGACATCGTCGTTGACCGGCTGTCTGCGCGACGACGACAAGTCCCGCAACGAGTTTCTCAGCCTGATCGGCCGCCGCTAGGGACTACGAGGTGGCCCCGATCGTGGCGACCTCGACCCAGAGCAAGAGGACCCCGACGACGAACAGGAAAAGGCCGAGCGCGATGTGCCCCCAGTGGATCGGCTCCTTGCCCTTGCGGTTTCCGATGAAGCGCAGGTACACGGACACGCCGATGATCCCGAGCCCGCCCGCCACGAGGATGGTCGCGGGGACGCCGATCAACGCCGCGATGACACCTTGCACTCGGGCAGCCTACGAGGTTCACGGCGCCTGACGCGCTCGCCCGTACCATGGACTGATGGCCATTCCCGCATTGAGCACCGCGGACACCGCCTCGGTGGTGGACACGCTCGCCGGCCTCGGCGAACCCGCCTGGCGCGCCCGCCAGGTCCAGGGTGCGGTGTGGCAGCCGTTCGTCGACGGCTTCGAGGCGATCCAGCAGCTGCCGGTCCGGCTCCGGCAGGCGCTTGCGACCGAGTTGCAGTTCTCGACGGTGACCGTCGATGTCGAGGCGATGGCCGATGCCGGCAACACCATCAAGTTGCTCTGCCGCCTTGCTGACGGGCAGACCGTGGAGACGGTCGCCATGGAAACGCCGGCGACCGACGAATCGCGGCGACGCTCGACGGTCTGCGTCAGCAGCCAGGTCGGGTGTGCCGTCGGGTGCCCGTTCTGTGCGACCGGTCAACTGGGGCTGCGGCGCAACTGCACAGCGGCGGAAATCGTCGATCAGGTGCGCGCTGCAGCGGGCGCGTTGCACCGCCGCGGCCGTGGTCCCGTCACGCACATCGTCTATATGGGCATGGGAGAGCCGCTCAACAACGTGACGGCGACACTCGAGTCGCTGAGGGTCATCACCCACGACGCGGGTATCAGCCCGAGGCGCATCACCGTCTCGACGAGTGGGGTCGTTCCCGGGATCGAGCAGCTCGCGGCCGCGAGGATCCCGGTCACGCTCGCGCTCTCGCTCCACGCCGCGACCGACGAGCTGCGCGACCGGCTCGTGCCGATCAACAGGACATACCCCCTCGGCAAGGTGCTCGGGACCGCATCCCGTTATGCGGAGCAGAGCGGGCGCCGCCTCAGCTTCGAGTGGTGCCTTATCGGTGGCGTCAACGATTCCGTCGAGCAGGCAACCGGGCTCCACGACCTTGCACGGCAGGCCCAGGCGCACATCAACGTGATCCCCATGAACCGCATCGACGGCAGCCCGTGGGGACCGCCGGACCCGGCGGTCGCTCGGCGGTTTCTCGGTGCGCTCCGCGGCGCGAGGGTCACGGTCCGCGACACGCGTGGCGGGGACGCCGATGCGGCGTGCGGGCAGTTGCGCGCCGACCTCGAAGCGCGGCGGATCCTGCGTCCCGACGGCACGCTGTCGCCGCCACGGGTGCCGGCCCGGGTGTGACCGTCGCTGACGAGGCGCTCATGGACAGCGCGCTGCAGGCCGCGGCGCTCGCAGACTACGCCACCAGTCCGAACCCTATGGTCGGCTGCGTCATCGCCGTCGGCGGAGCAGTGGTCGCGACGGGACACCACCGCGTCGCCGGCGGCCCGCACGCCGAGATTGACGCGCTCACCATCGCGGGAACGCGGGCGCGCGATGCGGATGTCTTCGTCACGCTCGAGCCCTGCGCGCACACGGGACGCACGCCACCGTGCACCGTCGCGTTGATCGCAGCCGCACCGCGCCGGGTGGTTGTGGCCATGACCGACCCCAACCCGAAGGTTGCAGGCCGCGGCATCGAGGCGTTGCGCGCGGCGGGGATCAGTGTCGAGGTGGGCGTGCGCGAAGCGCAGGCACGGCGGCTCAACGAGGCGTACGTCAAGCACATCACGACCGGCCTGCCGTTCGTCACCGCAAAATTCGCGGCATCGCTGGACGGCCGAATCGCGACAGCAGGCGGAGAGTCGCGCTGGATCACCTCGAAGCAGGCTCGCGACGTTGCGCACCGTCTGCGCCACAGCAACGACGCCGTCATGGTCGGCGCAGGCACGGTCGTGGCGGATGATCCCGAGCTCACGAGCCGGATCGGCGGCGGCCGGACGCCGCTCCGTGTAGTGCTCGACAGCACGTTGCGCAGCGCCGAGACGGCGCGTGTCCTCGAGATCGAGGCGGCGCCGACGCTGGTGATCACCACCGCCCGCGCGGACACCGACCGCATCCGGCGCCTGCGCGAACGAGGCGTGGCCGTCGAGGTCGTGCCCGCGGCAGCCGCAGGCGTGGACCTGGCGGCGGCGTTGTCCCTCATCGGCGCGCTGGGCAAGCTCAGCGTCCTCATCGAGGGCGGGGCCACCCTGCTGGGCTCGGCATTCGACGCGCGCGTCGTCGACAAGGTTGTGGCCATGCTCGCACCGCGGATCATCGGCGGCGCCTCGGCGACGGGGGCGGTGGGCGGCGCCGGCGTGCCGACGCTTGCGGCGGCGAACCTGCTCACCGATGTGAGCGTGGGCCGTGCCGGCTCGGATCTCGTGGTCACCGGATACTGTGTACGCTGAGGCTCGAGGAGGACGAGATTGTTCAGCGGCATCGTGGAAACGCTCGGCGACGTGCGGTCGCGCGACGCTCAGCGCATCGAGATAGCGCCACGGACACCGTTCGCAGGCCTCAAGCTCGGCGAGAGCATCGCGGTTGACGGCGCATGTCTCACGGTCGCCGCCTCGGACGGCGGTGGCTTCACGGCGGATGTCATGCCCGAGACCTTCCGTCGAACGATCCTCGGCGGTCTCGAACCCGGCGCCGCGGTCAATCTCGAGCGTGCTTTGCAGATGGGCGACCGAGTTGGCGGACACATGATGACCGGCCACGTCGACGCCACGGGCATCGCGACCGCACTCCGCGACGACGGCAACGCCCGGTGGGTGACCATCGCGGCGCCCGAGGACGTGATCGACCTCATCGCCGAGAAGGGCTGCATCGCCGTTGACGGCATCAGCCTCACCGTCGTCGACGTGTTCGAGGACGCATTCACCGTTTCGCTGATTCCGCACACATTGCTGAACACGACAGCGGGGGAGTGGACCATCGGGACGCGGGTGAACCTCGAGGTCGACCTGATCGCGCGCTACGTCGCGCGGGCACTCGACGCGCGCACCCCTGCACTGTCGCCGCTGGAGGCACGCCGATGACACTCGCGAGCGTCGAGGAGGCGATCGCCGACATCCGCGCCGGCAGGTTCGTGATCATCGTCGACGACGAGGACCGCGAGAACGAGGGGGATCTGGCCGTCGCAGCCGATCGGATCACACCGGAGGCGGTCAACTTCATGGCGACCCACGGACGCGGTCTCATCTGCGTACCCTGCGAAGGCTGGCGCCTCGACGAGCTCGGTGTTGGCGCCATGGTTGACGAGAACACGTCGCGATTCGGCACTGCCTTCACCGTGACCATCGAGGCGATCGGCCATGGCGTGACCACCGGGATCAGCGCGTACGACCGCGCCACTACGATCCGGCTGCTCTGCGACGAACACGCCAAGCCGAGCGATTTCGCCAAGCCGGGACACACGTTTCCGCTCCGCGCGGCGGCGGGCGGCGTGCTCGAGCGGGCCGGGCAGACCGAGGCGATCGTCGACCTCTGCAAGCTTGCCGGACGCTTCCCGGCCGGCGTCATCTGCGAGGTCATGCGCGACGACGGTCGCATGGCGCGCCGTCCCGACCTCGACTCGTTCGGCGCCGAGCACGGCATCAAGATCGTGTCGGTCGCCGACCTCATCGCGTACCGCCGGCGCAACGAGCGCCTCGTCGTGCGCGGGGCGACGACGTCGCTGCCCACGGAATACGGCACCGTCACCGCAGTAGCGTACGAGGACGTGATCACGCATGCGACGCACATCGCGCTCGTCTGGGGCGACGTCCGCGACGGTGAGCCGGTGCTCGTTCGCGTCCACAGCGAGTGCCTGACGGGCGACGTCTTCGGGTCGCAACGATGCGATTGCCAGGCGCAATTGCACAAGGCGATGGCGATGATCGCGGACGCCGGCAAAGGGGTCCTCGTCTATCTGCGCCAGGAGGGGCGCGGCATCGGCCTCATGGACAAGCTCCGCGCCTACGCGCTCCAGGACCGCGGCCTCGACACCGTCGAGGCGAACCTCAGCCTCGGGCTGCCCGTCGACAAGCGCGACTACGGAATCGGCACCCAGATCCTGTCCGACATCGGCGTCAAGCGGATGGTGGTGCTCACCAACAACCCGCGCAAGTACTACGGCCTCAGCGGTTACGGCCTCGAGGTCACCGACCAGATCCCGCTGGTGGTGCCGTCGAACGCGCACAACGAGCGCTATCTCCGCGCCAAGCAGGACAAGCTCGGTCACAGCCTGGACCTCGACGATGCCCGCAACCCGACCTGAGCGGTATACGGGCCCGGCCTCGAAACGACTCGAACGCGCCACCGTGCATGCCGGTGCGCCGGATGCGAGCGGGATACGAATCGGGATCGTCGTCTCCCGCTACAACGACGTTGTTTCCGTGCCACTGCTCGAAGGCGCGCTCGAGGAGCTCGAGCACCTCGGCGCCGACACGACCGACGTCCAGGTGGCGTGGGTGCCCGGTGCATTCGAGATTCCGATCGCGGCACGCGAGCTCGCCGCGCGCGGCGACGTGCACGCGGTCGTGTGCCTCGGCGCCGTGATCCGCGGCGATACCGCGCACTTCGATTACGTTGCCGGCGAGGCTGCACGCGGCATCGCCTCGGTGCACTTGACCACGGGGGTGCCGGCGACGTTCGGCGTCCTCACCGTCGACACGTTGGAGCAGGCGCTGGACCGCGCCGGTGGCAAGCACGGCAACAAGGGTGCGGAGGCCGCGACCGCCGCGGTGGAGATGGTGGTGCTGCTCCGAGCGCTGCGAGCGTCGCGCCCGGCAGAGCAGCGCACTCCTTCGTGAGCGCGCCGGCGCGCATCGTCTCGCTGCTGCCCAGCGCCACCGAGATTCTCTTCGCGATCGGCGCCGGCGACCGTGTGGTCGGCGTCACCCACGAGTGCGACTTCCCCGCTGCGGCGCGCGAGCTGCCCAACGTGACGTCCAACGCTGTCATCGGTGAGGGCGAGGCGCCGGCGGACATCGATCGCCACATCCACGCAGCGCGTCACGCCGGGTCGAGCATCTACCGCCTCGACGAGGCGCTGCTCGCAGCGCTGGAGCCTGATCTCATCGTCACGCAAGAGCTGTGCGACGTCTGCGCCGTCGCGTACGGCGAGGTGCAGCGAGCGGTCCGCCGCCTCCCTGGTGACGCTACCGTCCTTTCCCTGGAACCACGTTCTCTGGAGGACATCTGCGCATCGGTGGAGGCGGTGGGCATGGCGACGGGCTCGGAGGAGGGCGCCGCGCGCTGCGCGGCTGCCATGCGCGCGACCATCGCCCGTGTCGCGGCGCTTCCTGCACCGAACCCCCGGCCCCGCGTCGCGTGCATCGAATGGACCGAGCCGATCATGGTGGGCGGCCACTGGGTCCCCGAGATGGTGCGCATCGCAGGCGGGATCGACCCGCTCGCGACGCCCGGTGAGCCCTCGCGATACGCCTCGTGGGCGGAGATCGCCCAATCGCGGCCGGACGTCATGGTGCTCATGCCCTGCGGGTTCGACCTCGAACGCGCCCGCGCGCTGGTCCCGACGATGACCGTACGTCCGGGGTTCGACGAGCTGCCCTGCGCGGCCGACGGTCGCGTCGTCGCCGTCGACGGATCCGCCTACTTCAACCGGCCCGGCCCACGCATCACGCATGGCCTCGAGATCCTCGCCGGCGCACTGCGCACCAACCCCGGCAGTAGCGAGCGCTAGCTGCTAGCGCTCCCTACTGGAACCAGCCGGCGACGTCCAGGATGATGTTGATCGTCCCGGCACTGTTGTAGAGATTCACATGGCCGTTTGCAGCGCCAGTGGTGGCCAGGGCGACGATGTCGAGATCGGCGATCACGTCCTTCGCCGCGGGATTGAGGTCTGATGCCACGGGCCTGGGCGCGTCGCTCGGGTATAGCTCGAGATACGTGTTCGCCGTCGCCGTCACTCCGGTGATGTTCACGATCACGGCAACAGGGGCGACGGCGCCATCAATCGCCGGGGTCACTTTCACTCCGGCGACAGGGATGGTGCGGACAACCGCGGCGGTCGGAGTTGGCACGCACTGTATGCCGGATCGTGCGCGAGTGTCGCAGATTCGCGTCGGGGGCACGGCGTAGAAGTGCGTCCCGGAGGTCATTTCGGCGCCGGTGCCAAACCAGCCGTTGACGTCAACGAAGAAGTTCGTGCTTCCAACGCTGTTGTAGACACAGATGTCCTGATTTGGACCTAGCGGCGAGATCACCCGATTGGGTTCGGTCTCGCTGGCCGCCGGATTGAGGTTCGATACGGTCGGGTGCCCAGCCGGACAGGTGTGGTTCGCAAGCGCCGGAGCCACGGCGAGAAACGTGGCTGCGCTCGGATTGACGGCGGTGAGGTTGAACACAGCGGCCGCGGCTGTGCCATCGTTCGGAATGCCCACACCGGTGCCGCCCGGGGGAAGGCCGGAGACTACGACGTCACGCCATGACCCCGCGCCGAGCGGGTTGTTTGCCGTCGCTGCGCAGACCGTGTGTTGATTGGCTCGGGTATCGCAGATCCGGACCGGTGAGAACGTGTGGAACGTGCCCGCATTGCCCGACGGCGTCGCGAAGTACCCCTCGACGTCAAGGAAGACGTCGACGCTCCCGATGGCGTTGAAGACGGTGATCGTCCCGGCCGGGCTCAAAGCGACGACAGCGAGATTTGCCTGGACGCGTCCGCCATCGACGTTGATGTTCGACGCGACGGGTCGTGACAGCGGGTATGCAGTGACGAAGCTGTTGGTGGTGCTGTGGTCGATCGCGGTCAGATTGACAACTACTGCCTGTGCGCCCGACGGAACGGACTCACCGCTCACGACCACTCCGGTGATCTGCACCACGACGGTGCCGTTGACGCCAAGCGTGCGGGCGGAGGTGCAACCGACATGAGTCTGGCCTGGTCGCGTGTCGCAGATTCGAAAGGGGGTGAGCGCGGTGTACGCGCCCGACGCCACATAGGTGTACTGGTCAGCCGTGCTCGTACCACTCGTCCCTATGTTCGTCTGCACGGTGACATCGACAACTCCCGCGACGGTGTCCGCCGGCGTGTCAACGTTGATCTGGGTTGGGCCAATGACCATGAAGCAGCCTGTCGTCGTGCCCGGACAGGGAAATGCGTTGCTCGCCGGGACGTCGGTGCTGCCGAAGAAAATGTCGGAGACGGTGATGCTCGCACTCAGGTAGTTGGCTCCACTGATTGTTAGCAGCGCGCCACCCCCTTCGGCGCCAGCACTCACGGAGAGGGAGGTCACGGTGGGGAAGACTGCGCCGTAGATGTATTTGTCGGAGCTGGACACGATGCTGATGCCGCCGATGGTGGTTACCGTTATGTCCACCGGCCCAGCCGGGTGCGGCGGGAAATCCTCGACGAAGATCTGAGTCGAGGAATTGACGTTGTAGCAGGCGCCCGTTGGCGCTCCGGGGCATGGGGTGGTCGCTATCACCGTTCCGCCGACTGATACACCCGTCGTGGTGAAGCTGCGGTTTGTCCCTGTCGGTTCAAACCCGGTGCCGGTGAGAGTCACCGACGTGCCGCCGTTGATCGACCCGTGATTCGGCGCAACCTTGGTGATCGTTGGAATCGGGGCGTAGGCGTAGACGTCGGCCGCAGAGGTGGGGCTCGTACCGCCCGGCGTGGTCACCGTGATATCGACGTTGCCGGAACCCGCCGGGAAGTCTTCGACGCTGATCTGGGTTGCGCTGTTCACGACGAAACATGGCGTGGTGGGCGTGACGGGGCACGGTGTCGTGAGGTTGCCGCTTCCCACGGATACCGAGGTGACGTTGGTGAACAACGTCCCTGTGACGGTGACCGTGTTTCCCCCCGCGGCAACGCCGGCATTCGGGGATACAGCGCTCACGGCCGGGATCGGCTCATATGTGTACTGATCCGCGGGTTGCGAAATGGCGCTCGTACCCTCGTTCGTTGTCACCGTGATGTCGACCGCGCCGGCCACATGCGCGGGGAGGTCGCCGATGGTGATCGAGGTGGCGCTATTGATCGTGAAGCAGGGGACGGTCGGCGTTCCTGGGCAGGGTGCCGAGGTGATGTTGTGGGTGCCGACCAGGACGCTCGTCGTCGTGTACTCGCCGGCGGATTCGAACGTCGTGCCCGTGACGGTGACGCTGTTGCCACCTCCGGTGGGACCTGTGGGAGGCGTGACGCCGGTGACGGAGGGCGGTGGCACGTACGTGTACTGGTCAGCGCTCGACGTGGCGCTTGTGCCGCCCACCGTCGTCACCGTGATGTGCACGGTCGCGGCCGCCCCTGAGGGGAAGCTCGCTATCGTGAGTTGACTGTCGCTCTCCACCGTGAAGCAGGGTGATCCTGGACATGGGAGGATGCTGCTGGTGCCGACCGACACGCCGGTGGCCGGCATACCGGCAGGGTCGAACCCCGTTCCGTCGACGATGACCGAGCCCCCACCCCCGAGCGGACCGAACGACGGTGAGACGCCGGTCACCGCGGGAGCCGATGCGTAGGTGTACTGATCCGCCGAGGACATTGCGCTCGTCCCGGCCGGCGCCTGCACCGTGATATCGACTGTCGCGGGAGCATGCGCGGGGAGGTTCTGCACCGTGATCTGCGTTGCGCTGTTCACCGTGAAGCACGGGCCCGTCGGTGACCCCGGGCATGGGGTGCTGACGTCGTGCGTGTCGACGAACACATGGGTTGCGCCGATGAACCCGGTGCCCGTGACGACCACGGTATCGCCGCCCGAAGGCGGGCCGGCAGCCGGCGCAACGCCGGTGACAGTTGGGAGCACGGCATAGACGTATTCATCGCCGGGACCGGTGGAACTCGTGCCCCCCGGGGTCGTCACCGTGATATCCACCGTGCCGGCACCGTGTGGTGGAAAGTCCTCGACGGTGATCTGTGTCGCGCTGGTCACGTTGAAGCACGGGCTGCTCGGGGGACCTGAGCACGGCGTGGTGGTGATATCCGTCGCATCAACGGTGACGACCGTCGCGTTGAAGTTCGCTCCAGGTCCGTAGCTCGACTTGAACCCGGTCCCGGTGAGCGTGACGGTGTTGCCGCCCCCGGTCGGCCCCGTTCCCGGCGTGACATTGGTGACCGTGGGGGTCGGGGCGTACGCGTAGGTGTCGGCGTTGGTCGTGGCGCTCGCCTGGGTCGAGTTTCCGTCGGTGGATTGCGTGGTGACGATGATGTCGGCCTGACCGCTTCCGGCCGGCGGGGTTGCCGTGATCGTCGTGGCATCCGTTACCGAGAACGTGGTGGCGGCAGTACCGCCGAACGAGACGCCGCTCGTCGTGAAGCCCGAGCCCGTGAAGTCGGTCCCACCGATCGTGACGGTCGGCGGCCCGCCGCTCTCAGACCCCGAGTTGGGGCTCACCGATGTCACCGTTGGTACCGGCTGTTGCACCACGACTTGGTCCTTGGACGATGTCGTCGACGTACCTACTGGAGTGATCACGACGGTGTCGTATTGACCCGGAAGGATGGACGACGACGGAAGATCGATCGGCATGTGCGTGTCGTCAGTGAAGCCAAAACAGTCAGGCTGCCCCGTCGTGGTGCACTGGGCGGTCAGGGCGACAGTCGGGCCCCCGAACGTCGATACCAGGTCCACCTCGGTGACGGCGCTCGTCGCTGGCGGTCCCGGGATGGCGAAACCGGTCCCGGTGACCGTGATTCCGGTCGCGCCCTCGCTGGCGGGACTGGCGACATTGGTGACGGTCGGCTGGTCGAGGTACGTGAAGTAGTCGCCCGGCCCATTCTTCGGGCTCGTCCCAGCCGGCGACCTGACCTGGACATCGGACGTCCCGGCCGGGTTCGACGGCGTGGTCAGGTCGATCTCGGTATCGCTCGGCACGGTGAAGCAGCTGGGCGTTGCGGGGCAGAAGGGGACATCGCTGGTACCGATCAAAACGTCTGTGGCGCCGGTGAAGCCCGAGCCGTCGATGACGATCGGCGTTCCTCCCGCCGAGGGCCCGGCAGCCGGCGTCACGCTGTTGACCGCAGGCGTGGCATCGGCTGCAACGGACAAGGGCGCCGCACCGGCGCCATAGCCGCTCACGAGCAGCACGCAGCACACACCGCCGAGAACGAACTTGCGTACCCTCGACACCTCTAACCTCCCCAACGCCGCGAACGTAGCAATCCTACCTGATGGAAGCCCCCTGCTGAAACGCTAGCGAGCCGCCTTCGCCTGCGTGCGCAGGCAGCGGGTGCACACCCTGGCCTTGACCTCGCGACCCTTGATGGCCAGGTGCGTGGCGTGCAGGTTGGGCAGGAACCGGCGCTTCGTGTGCACCTTGGAGTGGCTCACGTTGTTCCCGGCCATCGGGCCCTTTCCGCAGATGTCGCAGCGCTGGGACATGATGTCTCTCGATTGGGTTGGGACGCGCATCTGAGGCGCGCCCGCTCTGGCGTACTAGAATTCGGCCGCAGCCCCGGCGGCGGCGCCCGGTGGCCTCCGGAATCAACCGGTGGCCGGTCGCTGAGGTTACCACAGGCCCCCACCCGGCTTACGGAGACACGTGAAAGGCAAGGTCCGCGCGTCCGACGCACTGTCTCGCACCGCGTCGCTGGGAAGAATCGAGGTATCGCCGCGGGTGGTCGCCTCGATCGTGGGTCATGCCGCCAACGAGTGCTACGGCATCGTCGGGATGGCCGCCCGGGGGCTCCGCGACGGCATCGCCGAGCGCCTCAACCGCGAGAACGTCCACCGCGGCGTCGAGATCCAGGTCACCCCTGACGGTCTCGTGATCGAGCTCTACGTCATCACCGAGTACGGCACCCGTATCAGCGAGGTCGCCCACAACCTTATGAGTGCCGTGAGCTACTCGGTGGAGAAGACCCTCGGGCTGCCCGTGGTCGCGGTGAACGTGAACGTCCAGGGCATCCATGCGGAGAACGACGGTGTCCGCCACTAAGCCCGCGCCCGAGCTGTCCGTGCTCCGCGAGCCACTCCGTGAGGTCGGTGGCGAGCAGGTCCTGGGCGGGCTGACGGCCGCGCTCTCCTGGCTCGAGGCCAACCAGCAGGAGATCAACGACCTCAACGTCTTCCCGGTCCCCGACGGCGATACGGGCTCCAACATGTACTTGACGCTCCGGTCAGCGGTGGAGGAGGCAGGCGACGCGCCGGCGCCGACCGCGGTCGACTCGGTCCTGGCCGCCGCAGCGCACGGGTCGCTCATGGGCGCCCGCGGCAACAGTGGCGTGATCCTCTCGCAAATCCTTCGCGGCTTCGCGCAGGGCGTGGCGCAACGGCAGCGCATCGACGCGCGCGGCGTCGCCCAGGCGCTCAACGAGGCCGCAGCCGTGGCCTATCGCGCCGTCATGAAGCCCACCGAGGGCACGATCCTCACCGTCGTCCGCGACGCCGCCGCCGCCGGCAACGCGGCCGCCGCGGAGACCGATGACATTCGCGTCGTCCTTGATCGGATCGTCGCCGAAGCGCATGCCGCGGTGGAACGCACCATCGATCAGCTCCAGGTGCTGCGCGACGCGAACGTCGTCGACGCCGGCGGGTTCGGCCTTGCCGTGATCCTCGAGGGATTCGCACGGGCGATCGCGTCGACCGCTGCGCAGATCGCGTCGCCGTCGGCGCCGGTGCACCGCACCGGCGAACCCGCCTTGCGGCTTCCACCGAAGCCCGGCGAGATGGAGGCGACGGGATCGGCCGTGCCGCGCCGAGGTGCGGCCGCGGTCGCTCCTCGCGAGCAGGGCTGGGGCTACTGCACCGAGTTCCTCATCAACGGGCCCGGCCTCGATGTCGAGGCCATCCGCACGGAGCTGGGCGCGCTCGGCGAGTCCGCGCTCGTCGTCGGCGATGCGGACCTCGTCCGTGTTCACATCCACACCGGCGACCCGGCGAGCCTCATCGCCGCCGCGTCATCGCGCGGGCGTATGAGCAAGCTGAAGGTGGAGGACATGTCTGCCCAGCACCACGAGGTGCTCGCACGTGCGAACGCGGCCGAGGACGATGCGGCCGCGGCTGCCGCGCCCCCCGTGGCCGCCGAGCAGCCGGATGCGCCTCCCAAGGCGATCGGCGTCGTCAGTGTTGCGCCCGGTGAGGGATTCCGCGAGATCCTCCGCAGCCTCGGCGCCGACAGCATCGTGAGCGGCGGTCAGACCATGAACCCGTCGATCGAGGACCTCCTCAACGGGGTGCGCGCCGCCAACGCTGAACGCGTGATCCTGCTGCCCAACAACGGCAACGTCATCCTCACCGCGGAGCAGGTCGACCCGCTTGCCGAGGGATGCGAGGTTCGCGTCGTGCCCACGCGCAACCTGCCGCAGGGCATCAGCGCGCTGCTGGCGTTCGACCCGACAGCGAGCCTCGAGGAGAACGCCGAGCGGATGCTCGCCTCGATCGCCACCGTGCGCGCGGTCGAGGTCACGCATGCCGTCCGCGACACGACGGTCAACGGGCATGACATCAAGGTCGGCGACGTCATCGCCGTTGTCGACGACGAGATCACCCAAGTCGGCGATGACTACCTCGGCGTCATCGACGCCGTCCTCCGGTCCGAGGACAACATCCCTGAGCTCGTCACGGTGTATCGCGGCGATGAGGTGAGCGCCACCGATGCGGATGAGCTCGTCGACACGCTGCGCGGCACGCATCCGGATACCGAATTCGAGATCCAGACCGGTGGGCAGGAGCACTATCCATACGTGCTCTCCCTCGAGTGACGATCCACCTCGTCACCGACAGCACCTCTGATATCTCCCCCGCGGACGCGCTGACTCTCGGCATCAGCGTGGTGCCGCTCACGGTGCGTTTCGGCAACGAGCAATTTCGCGATGGTGTGGACATCGACCCGGATGCCTTCTACACGAAACTCGAACATACCGACGTCCAGCCGACAACGTCGCAACCGTCGCCGGACGAATTCGCCACGTTGTTTCGCACGCTCCTCGCGGATCCCGCGGACACCGTCGTCGGGCTCCACATCTCGTCCAAGTTGAGCGGCACGCTGCAATCCGCACATCTCGCCGCGCAGGAGTTCGACAGCGCACGGGTGCACCTCGTCGATACGGAGAGCGTCAGCGGCGGGCTGCAGCTGCTCGTCCGCGCGGCGCTCGACGACGTCAAGGCCGGTGCCGATGCGGCGACCGTCGTCGCGAACACCCTCGGCCGGCGCGGCCGGATGACCATCCTGTTCCTGCTCGACACCCTCTCGTACCTGCATCGCGGCGGACGCATCGGTCGCGCCCAGGCCTTCGTCGGCGGCCTGCTCAACGTCAAACCGTTGTTGACGGTGACCGGCGGCGAGGTGCATCCGCTCGCGAGGGTGCGCAGCCGGAGCAAGGGCATCGCGATGATCGTCGACGAGGTTCGTCAGCGAGCGCCGCTCTACAGCATCGCCGCGTTCCACGCCGACGCACCGGACTCGATGCGCGACGTTGAGGCGGGTGTCGCTGCGGCGGCGCCGGGACTCACCGCTCTCCAAGGGCGGATCGGACCGGTCGTCGGCTCCTACTCCGGACCCGGCTGCGTCGGAGTGGCCTGCCTGGGCGTCGACTGAGCGGACGAGACTGCCACGATGGAAGTGACTGTGTCCCCTGAACTCGTGACTCCGGTGTTCGTGCCGCTCGACCTCGACCTGCCGCTGTTCCGGATCGTCGGCATCGGCAAGGTCCAGGCACAGCGCCTCGAGAAGCTCGGCCTGTCCACCGTGCAGGACCTGCTCTTTCACCTGCCGCGCCGGTACGAGGACACGCGCGAGACGGTGCCACTGCGCGCGCTGCAACCCGGATACGTGCAGACGGCGCACGTGCGCATCCGCAACATCAGCGCGCGGAAAACCCCGTACAAGAAGATGGTCCTCGTCGAGGCGACGCTCGAGGACGACGGAGCGGTGGCTACCGCCGTCTGGTTCAACCAACCGTTCCTGCTGAAGCAATTGCATCCCGGGGACGAGCTCCTCGTCAGCGGCAAGGTCGAACGCGCTCGGACCGGACTCAATTTTCGCAATCCCACGTTCGAGCACGCGGGCCGTGATCAGCATCACGTCGGCACGATCGCGCCGATCTACCCGGAGACCCAGGGGATCACATCGCGATTTCTGCGCGGCAAGATCGAGCCGCTTCTCGGCCTCGTCACGCAAGTGCCCGACCATCTTCCGCCCGCCGTGCGTGACGCAGAACACCTGATGCCCATTGCCGAAGCGCTCTATCAGGTGCACGTCCCGAGCAGTCTCGAGAACGCGAGCCGCGCGCGGGACCGCGTCGCGTTCGAGGAGATGTTCCTGCTCCAGATCGCCGCAGAGCGCGCCCGCCGCCGCCGTCTGCGCGGGACCGGAGTCGTCATCCCGTACGACATCGACGTCGCACGGCGCTTCTCCGCATCGTTGCCGTTCAAGCTGACCGACGGACAGCGCGTTGCCGCGCACGAGATTCTCACCGACCTCGCGGCCGCGGGACCGATGAACCGGCTGCTGCAGGGCGATGTCGGCAGCGGCAAGACGGTCGTTGCGGCATTGGCCGCGTTGATGACGCACCACGCCGGCATGCAAACCGCGGTCATGGCACCGACGGAGATCCTCGCGCGCCAGCACTACGCGACCCTTGATCAACTGCTCACGCCGCACGGGCTGCCCCCGCGGCTGCTCGTCGGGAGCACATCGGCGGCGGCGCGCCGCGAGATCCTCGCCGGTCTGGCGGCGGGACACGACTCGCTCATCGTCGGCACCCACGCGCTGATCGAGGCCGACGTCGTGTTGCGCAACCTCGGTCTGGCGATCGTCGACGAGCAGCACCGATTCGGCGTTGCGCAACGACAGCAGCTCCGCCAGTCATCGGGGGCGATGCCGAACTACCTCGCCATGACCGCAACGCCGATTCCGCGGTCCCTGTCGAACACGCTGTACGGCGACGTCGACCTCAGCGAGCTGCGCGAGATGCCGCCTGGACGGCAGCGGGTCGAGACGAGAGTCGTGCCGTCGCTGGAGCGCGCGAGCGCATACGCGTTCGTGAGTGCGGAGGTGGCGAACGGTCGCCAGGCGTTCGTCATCTGCCCGCTCATTGAGGAGTCGGACAAGCTCGGGGCGCGCAGCGCCACCGCGGAGTACGAGCGCTTGAGCACCGATGTGTTTCCCGACCTGCGCGTCGAGCTGTTGCACGGACGCATGCCGTCGCGCGAGAAGGCCGAGCGGATGGATCGATTCGTGCGCGGCGACGCGGATATCCTCGTCGCCACCAGCGTGGTGGAGGTGGGTGTCGATGTCCCCAACGCGACGATCATGCTGATCGAGGGTGCCGAACGTTTCGGGCTCGCGCAGCTGCACCAGTTTCGCGGGCGAGTCGGTCGCGACCAGCACCAGTCGTACTGCCTGCTCTTCGAGGGCGGGGTCGACGAGGAGGGAAGCCAGAGGCTCGAAGCGGTCGCGAGCACCGACAGCGGTTTCGACCTGGCCGAGCGCGACCTTCAGCTGCGCGGTCCGGGGCAGGTCGTCGGTCTGCGGCAGCACGGGCTGCCGGAGATGCGCGCAGCCGATCTCCTCGACGTCGCGCTCGGCCGCCGCTCGAAAGCCGCGGCGATCGCCTGGCTCGACAAGGACCCCGACCTCACCGTCTGGCCGCCGCTGTCCGCGGCGATGAACGGCTACCGCGCCGTCTTCGACATCGACTAGTGCGACGCGAGGTCAAGCACGTGGCCGAGACGCGCATCACCGCAGGTGCGTGGCGCGGACGCATGGTGAGCACGCCTCCCGGGCTCGAGGTGCGGCCAACCCGATCGCTCGTGCGCCAGTCGCTGTTCGACATCCTCGGGCAGCGGGTCGTCGGTGCACGGATGCTCGACCTCTACGCCGGCGCCGGAACGGTCGGATTCGAGGCCCTGTCACGGGGTGCCGCATCGGTCACCTTCGTCGAGCGCCACCGGGATGCGCTGCAGCTCATCGCGAAAACGGCGGACCGATTCGGATGCCGCGACCGCTGCAGCATCGTCGGCGCCGAGGTCCGGCGGTGGTTGCGCACGGTGCCGGCCGAAACCGCGGCGGCCGACATCTGCTACGTCGACGCGCCGTATCAGGACCCCGAGCTCGAGGCGGTGCTCGAACTCCTGGGAGCATCCCCACCGCGACTGGTCGTGTGCGAACATCACCGCGCCCGCGTGATCGCCGAACGCATCGGATCGCTCACGCGGACACGCGAGGCGCGATACGGCCTCACCACCATCAGCTTTCTGCAGCCGGATGCTGCACCCACGGACGGAACAGCGTGAGCGAACGCATCGCGGTGTACCCGGGGAGCTTCGACCCGGTGACGTTCGGGCACCTCGACATCCTGGATCGCTCGGCGGCGATCTTCGATCGGGTGCTCGTCGGCGTCCTCGAGAATCCCGGCAAGACGCCGCTCTTCACGGTGGAGGAGCGTGTGGAGCTCATCCGCGCCTGCCTCGAGAGCCGTCCGCGCATCGAGGTCACGACATTCCGAGGGCTCACCGTCGATTTCGCCGCCAACAGCGGTGCGATCGCAATCGTGCGCGGTCTGCGTGCGGTGAGCGACTTCGAGACGGAGTTCCAGATGGCGCTCATGAACCGTCGGCTCAACCCCGCGGTGAACACTGTGTTCCTCATGACGTCGTTCACCAACGTGTTCGTCTCGTCCTCGCTCATCAAGGAGGTGTGCGCTCTCGGCGGCAACGTCAGCGAGATGGCGCCCCCGGTCAGCGTCGACGCGATGCACCGGCGGTTCGCCGAGCAGCGTGAACGTGGTGAGTGACGATCCACGGGAGTTGCCGGCGCATCTCGAGCCGACCGTGATCGACCTCGTCGACCAGCTCGAGGAGCTCGTGAGCACCGGACGCCGTGTGCCGTTCACGGCCGGCGTCGTCGTGAACGAGGATGAGGTGCTCGAACTCGTCGACCGGACGCGCCTGGCGCTGCCCGACGAGCTGACGCAAGCGCGGCACCTGCTCGAGGATCAGCGCCGCGTGCTCGACGAAGCGCAGCAGGAAGCTGAGCGCATCCTCTCGCGCGCCGAGACCGAGGCTGCGCGCCTCGTCGATGAGGCACACGCCAGGGTGAGCGTCATGGTCGGCGATCACGAGATCGCCGAGCAGGCACGGCTCCATGCCGCCACGCTCCTGGCAGACGCCGAGGAGCGGGCTGCGAAGACCTGTGCCGAAGCCGACGCATACGCTCGCGAGGTCATGACGCGGCTCGAGGATCAGCTGATGCGTGCGGCGACGACCGTCCGCAAGGGCATCGAGGCGCTCCCCGTCGAACCCGGGTCGAAGCGGAGACGGCGGGAGCGCGAGTAGCGGTCTGGGCCGCGTCCATTCGACCCGCCGCTATACTGGGCGCAGCCATGGGCCGCGCTGCTCTGCGTGCGCGCCCTACCCGGAGAAACCGAGCATGCCGCTTCCCAAGCAAAAGATCTCAAAGCGTCGCCGCGACTTTCGGCGCTCCCACCACGCGCTGACGATGCCGACACTTTCGCCGTGCCCGCGCTGCCGTCAGCCGCGTATCCCGCACCGCGTCTGTCCGAACTGCGGTCACTATCGCGGCCGCGAAGTGGTCGTCACCGAGTAGCACGCGGCCAGTGGCCAGCGTCGCACTCTGCTTTCCCGGACAGGGCAGTCAGACCGCCGGCATGGCGGACGGGCTGACCGACCTTCCCATCGCTCAGGAGATGCTTGCCGCAGCGACGAGCAGTGGCCTCGATCTGAGCGCGGCGCTGTCCGGCGGTGATGAGCAGCTGCGCCCAACCGAGATCGCCCAGCCGGCGCTGCTTCTCGTCGAATGCGCGTTGCGCAGCACGCTGCCCACCTCCCTCGACGTCGTCGCGGTCGCCGGCCACAGCGTCGGCGAGTACGCAGCCGCTGTTGCGGCCGATGCGCTCCAACCTGCGGATGCGATGCGTCTCGTCATCGAGCGGGGGAGGGCGATGGCGGCAATGCACGAGGGAACGATGTGCGCACTCATCGGCATCGACTTGAGCGCCGCAACCGCCGTGTGCGAGGAGACGGCGAGCGACACCGGCGAGGTCGTGGTCGTCGCGAACTACAACGCCCCCGGCCAGCTGGTCATCAGCGGATCGCGAGCGGGTGTTGACGCTGCGGCGCAACGCGCGCTGACGCGTGGCGCACGCCGGGCCATCCCGTTGAACGTCAGTGGCGCGTTTCACTCGCCGTTGATGGCCGCTGCGGCGTCGCGGTTCGGCACGGCGCTCGACGCTGCCGCACTCGCGGATCCAAACCCGCCCGTCGTGTGCAACGTCGATGCGAACGCGGTGGGGTCCGCAACAGCATTGCGCGACCGGCTCCGCGAGCAGCTCACCTCGCCGGTGCGCTGGATTGCGTGTGTCGAACGTCTCGTCGAGCTCGGCGCGGAGACGTTGATCGAGGTCGGTCCCGGCAGCGTCCTCACGGGACTTGCGAAACGCATCGCGCCGGGCGTGCGCGCGGTGTCGGTCAGTTCGCTCGACGCAGCTTCGCGGCTCGACCTCGCGGTGGTGGCCGGATGAGCAACAGCACACCACTCGAAGGGCGTCGCGCGCTGGTGACCGGTGCCTCGAGAGGTATCGGGAAGGCCACAGCCATTGCGCTCGCTCGCGCCGGTGCCTCGGTCGCAGTGGGCTACTCGGCGCATCCCGAGAGCGCGGAGGCGCTCGCCGAGGCGTTGCGCGCCGACCACGGTGCAACCGCGGTCGCGCTCGGAGCCGACCTGGCGGATCCGGCAGCCGCTGCCGGCCTCGTGGAGCAGACCGTTGCGACGCTCGGCGGTCTGGACATCGTTGTCAACAACGCGGGCATCAATCGCGACAACCTGGCAATGCGGCTGACGGACGACGACTGGGATGCGGTCATCGCCATCGATCTGACCGCGGCGTTCCACATCTGCCGGGCGGCGCTCCGACCAATGCTCCGGCAGCGCTTCGGACGCATTGTCAACGTCTCCAGCATCGCCGGGGTGATCGGCAACGCAGGGCAGGCGAACTACTCAGCAGCGAAAGCCGGGCTCATCGGACTCACCAAATCGCTCGCCCGCGAGGTTGCGAGCCGCGACATCACGGTCAACGCCGTGGCTCCGGGATTCATCGACACCGAGATGACCACCGTCCTCAGTGAATCGATACGCGCATCGGCAGTTGCGGCGATCCCGAAGGCACGAATGGGCACCGCGGAGGAGGTCGCCTCGGCGATAGCGTTCCTCGTCATGCCAGAGTCCGGCTACATCACGGGACACGTGCTCCATGTCGACGGGGGCCTTGCGGCGTGACCGAACCGGAGCAGACGGCTTCTGGTGACGTCAAGCGCGAGGTGGTCATCGACGGAGCGTCGGGACCGTTCGCATGGCGACCCCCGACCTCTGACGCTATCGTTTCGCCTCAAACTGATGCGGCGCCTGCCGCAACCACACAAGGAAATCCTGATGCCAGACCTGACCTTCGACCGGTTCAAGGCGATCGTCGCCGATCAGCTCGGCGTGGAACCCGAACAGGTGACGCCGGAGGCGTCGTTCGTGGAGGACCTGAACGCGGACTCCCTCGACCTGGTGGAACTGATCATGGCGTTCGAGGAGGAGTACCAGATGGAGATCTCCGACGAGGACGCGGAGAAGATCGGAACGGTGGGCCAGGCCTGGACGTACATCCAGGAGAAGGTGGAAGCGGCGTCCTAGCCACTCCGCCCGATCCGGCGCCCGCGCCACCGGCGGCGCAGAAGGCCCCCATGGCGCTCGGCGAGCCCGAGCTGGAACGTCTTCGCGAACTCCAGAAGCGGATCGGGATCCAGTTCCGGAAGCAGGAGTTGCTTCGCGAGGCGATGACCCATGCCTCGTGGAACAACGAGCATGGCGAGCCGTCGGGCCCCGGTCATGACAACGAGCGCCTCGAGTACCTCGGCGATGCCGTGCTCGAGCTCGTGGTCGGCGAATACCTCTTCCGTCGCTTCCCCACGTACGACGAAGGACAGCTGACGCAGCTCCGCGCCGCGCTCGTCAACACGACGTCGCTGGCTCGCCTCGGAGAGCGTCTCGAGCTCGGCGAGACGCTGCTGATGGGCCGTGGCGCCGTCAAGACGGGCGCCCGCAAGCTGCCGTCGCTGCTCGCCAACGCGTTCGAGGCGATGATCGGCGCGATCTTCCTCGATCAGGGATATCGCGCCGCGACCCGCGTCTTCCTCCAGAACATCGGCGATCTTGCCGAGTGGAGCGACGAGAACTTCAAAGGCCAGCTCCAGCAGGCGTCCCAGGATCGCACCGGGGATACGCCGCACTACCGGGTCGTCGCCACCGGAGGACCCGGGCACAAGCGCGAGTACACGGCGGAGGTGCTCCTCGGCGAGCGCGTCGGCGGCACGGGTCGTGGCCCGACCAAGCAGGCTGCCGAGCAGGCGGCCGCCCACGATGCGCTCGACAAGCTGTCGAAGATCGGCAGGGGCGGCGCGGCAGCCGCCGCGGGCGCAGCGCGGGACGCTGCCAAGACGGTCGCGTCGGAGCCGGCCCGCGTTCGCCGCCGAGTCGCCGAAGTGGCTGCGGACCGGGGTGCGACACCGAGACGCCGCAGGAGTCGCGGCGGTTCGCGGACCAGCGATGCCGCTGCGGCCGCGGAGGCAGCGCGCCCCCGCCGGAGCCTCCTCTCGGCGCTGCGCCATGCCGCGGAGGCACTCGTCGGACGCCAGCCGGCGCCACCACCACCGAAGCAGCCGGAGGGTCCCGCGCCGAAACGGCGCCGTGGCCGGCGCGGCGGCCGGGGGCGTGGCGGTGGCACCACGCCACCGGTCCAGCAGTGAGCACCAGATCTTGGGGCGCGGGTGATGCCCGAGCCCAACATGTTGACGGCATGCGCTCCGCGCGTGGACAATCGCCGCGATGAGACTCCGGCGGATCACCCTGTCCGGGTTCAAGACGTTCGCCGCGCGCAGTGAGGTGATCTTCGATCGGGGGATCACGGCCATCGTCGGGCCGAACGGCAGCGGCAAGAGCAATCTTGTCGACGCGCTGCGCTGGGCGCTGGGAGAGACCAACGCTCGCGAGCTCCGTGGGCAGCGGATGGACGAGGTCATCTACGCCGGCGGCGGCGGGCGGCAGCGCATGAGCCTCGCCCAGGTGGAGCTCGTCATGGACAACGAGGAGGGCACGCTACCGTCCGAGGATCCCGAGGTCTCGGTGAGCCGCCGCGTCTCGCGCGGCGACCGCGATACCGAGTTCCGCATCAACGGCCAGCACGCGCGTCTGCGCGATCTCGAGCGGCTGCTCGGCGGGACCGGCCTGACCCAGAACGGATACGCGGTCGTCGTCCAGAACGACATCGACGGGATCATCGAGGCGACCCCGGCGCAGCGGCGCACGCTCGTCGAGCAGGCCGCCGGGGTCCGGGCGCTGCGCGCCGCCTGCGAGGACGCCTCACACCGGCTCGACAGTGCCGACGCCGTGGTTCGGCGCCTGAGCGACCTGCTCGAGGACGCGACTCCACGCCTCACGGAGCTCAGCGAGCAGTCCGTCGCGGCGCTCGAGCTGCGCACGATGAGCGAGCGCCTCACCGAGTTGCGTGGCAGTCTCGCGCACGAGGAGTGGCGCGCCGCGCGAGCCAGCCTCAAGCAGGCACGCAAGCGACTCGATCAGGCGCTGAACCGCTGCGAGGCCGCCACCCAGGCGGATGCAGCCTTCGGACATCGCTCGGAGCTTGCCCGTGCCCGCCTCGAGGTAGCCCGCGCTGCGCGCGACGCCGCGGCACGCCGGCTCGAGGCTGCGCGGCTCGAAGTCGAGCGGGGAGCGGGCAGTCAGCGCCGCTTCGCCGACCGCCTTCGCTCGGCTGTTGCTCAACGTGGCCTCGCCGTCGCGGACCTCGCCACGATCGCGCCGGAGGTGGACGCCGCTGCCGGTGCGCTTGCGGCGGTCGAGGCCGGCGCTGAGGAGCAGCGCTGGGGGGTGCTCGAGGACGAGGCCGGACGCCTGCGCCGCGTCGCTGTCGAGGCGGCAGCCGAGGCCTCGATCGCGGAGCAGCATCTCGCCGACGCGACCGCAGCGTTTGCCGCCGTCGAGACCGCACGGGGGTCGGCTGGCGCCGACGTGCGCGCGGCCGCGGCGCGCGCAGAGCTTGCCCTCTCAGCTGTGAATGCGCTGACCCTCGAGGCTGATGCCGCTGCGACTCGCATCGTCGAACTCACAGCATCACTCGAGGCGCAGGTCGCGGACGCCGCTGCTGCGTCGGGTCGGACTCGCGGCACCGCCGAGCACGTGGCGCAGGCGCGCGCGGCGGTGGACACCGCGTGGGACGCGGTCAACGCCGCCGACCACGCGGTCGCGAACGCCGCCGCCGAGGCGCGATTGGCGCTTGCGACACTCGCGTCCGCTCGCGGACGGCTGAGCGGGACGGCAGGCGAGGGCGGCGTCGCCCGAGCTGTCGCTGCCGGAGCGCTTCGCGCCCGCCGTCTTGTCGACTGCCTCCACGTCACCGACCACTCGATGGCCGATGCGATCGCCGCCGCGCTGGAGGCGGATCTCGGCGCGTGGGTCGTCGACGACCTCAAGGCAGCTGCCGCGTTCCTCGACGCCGATGGGCCGCGGGAACGCCTCATCAGCGCCGATCTCCAACCGATCGCTGAAGCGCCCCCGCCACAGCCCTTTGCGCTCCTGTCAAGCGCCATCGAGGTGGAGCCCAAAGCGCGCGGTGCGATCGGCCGGTTGCTGGCCGGGGTGTGGCTCGCGCCCGACATCGATGCCGCCCAGCGCGCGTTCACGGCCGGCGCGACCGCTGCCGTCCTTCGCAACGGCACGGTGGTCACACCATCGGGGCTTCGCGGCGGCAGGCGGGTCGAGACGCTCGAACTCGCAGAGGAGGAGCGCAGCGCGGCTGCGGAGTCGGAGCGCGCCGCGCGTGTCGAGGCTGCGGCGGTCACCGCGGCCGCCAACGCGCGAGAGCGCTTGAGCGATCTCGACCAGGCACTCTCGGTCGCGGTCGAGACGGATCGCGCTGCCCGTGGCGCCGAGGCCGAGGCCGCCGCGATCGTGACCGGTGCGCAGCAGGCGCTCGACGCCGCTCGCGCCCAGGAGGAGCGGGCAGGCCGGCTGCTCGCGTCGCGACAAGCCGAGGCGGCCGCCGCCGCCGACGCGCAGGGGGTGGCGGAACGCCGGCTCGTGTCGATCGATGCACAGCGCGCAACGGTTGAGACCGCACTTCGTGCTGCGCAGGCCCACGCAACGGAAGCCCGGTCGGCGGCCGACACGTCGAAAGCGGCGGCCGACGAAGCCGATCTCGTCCTCTCGAGGGCAAAGGCGGAGGGCGCCCACATCGAGGAGCGCCGCGAGGCGGCCCGCCGCGCACTCGACGCGGCCCGATCGAGGCTGACCGCTGCCGAGACGCGACGTCTGGTCGCCGAGGGCGACTCCTTGACGGCGATCGTCCATGCGATGCGCGGGAGAGCCGCAGCCTCTGGCAGCGTCATGGAGCTGGCCTCCGCGCACGACGCGCACGAGGCGGCCACCGTGCCCATCGCCGAGATGGAGCACGCGGTGCTCGCGCTGGAGGCCGAGCACGCCGAGGTAGCCGTGGCAGTCGCTCGCGCCACCGACGAGCGGGACGCGGCCGAGCGCGAGGTCGTCGAATGCGAGGCGGTCGTCGCTGAACTTGCCGGTGCGGTTCGCGACCAGGCGGACGACGACTCGACGGAGCTCGATCCGGCGGCGGCGGAGCGTGCCGAGCGCGAGATCGTCCGCCTCGAGCGACGCATCTCAGCCCTGGGTCCCGTCAACGCACTGGCGCCGGAGCAGCACGAGGCGCTCGAAGCGCGGGTGTCGATTTTCGGCGCGCACCACGAGGACCTCGTCCGCAGCGGTGCCGAGCTCCGGGCGATGGCACGGTCCCTCGAGCGCGAGATCGAGCAGCGATTCGACACGGTATTCGGGGCCGTCTCGTTCCACTTCCAGGAGCTGTACGCGGAGCTCTTCCCCGGCGGCAAGGCGACCCTCCGCCTGGAGGACCCGGAGCCGGCGACGTTCGACCTCGATGGGAACGAGCAACCGGCGGCCCATCGCCGCCCCGGCGTCGAGATCCTCGCCCAGCCTGCCGGCAAGCGGTTGACGCCGCTCCGGCTGCTCTCCGGTGGAGAGCGTGCGCTGACCGCGCTCGCCGTCGTGCTCGCCCTGCAGCAGGTGAATCCCAGCCCGTTCTACGTGTTCGACGAGGTCGACGCGTCGCTCGACGACAGCAACGTCCTGCGCTTCACCCGCCTGCTCCGCCGTCTCGGCACCGAGCAGCAGTTCCTCGTGGTGACCCACAACCACATCACCATGGCCGCGGCGGACGCACTCTGGGGCGTGACCATCGACGGCGAGGGTGTGAGCTCCGTCCTGGGCGTTCGCTTCGACGAAGCGGAACTGACCGGAGCGCCGACGGCGACCCTGCATCGCGTGGCTGGATGAGCTGATGGCGCCCGACGAGATCGTTGCACCAGTGCGTCGCAGCGCCTGGTGGCGGCGTATGTCGGGGCGGATGGAAGGCGCGTCGACCGCATTCTCTTCGGGGATGCAGGGCATCGCGGCTGCGGGACGCAAGGCCGATGACGCGTTCTTCGACGATCTGCTCGAGGTCCTGATCAGCGCCGACTGCGGTGTCGAGCTGTCCGAACGCCTCGTCGTCGCGCTCCGCAACCGGGTGCGGCGCGAGCGGATCGGCGATGCCGCCGCGGCGATCGCCGCGCTGAAAGCCGAGATCCTCGCCGTCATGAGCACGTACGACCGGAGCCTCCACCTCAGCGAGGTGCCAAGCGTGGTCCTCGTAGTCGGCGTGAACGGCAGCGGCAAGACGACCACGCTCGGCAAGCTGGCGCATCGACTGCGCGAGGAGGGCCGCTCGGCACTGATCGCGGCCGCGGATACGTATCGAGCGGCGGCCATCGATCAGATGCGGGTCTGGGCCGATCGAGCCGGGACCGACATCGTCGCGCACCAGCCCGGCGCCGATCCCGGGGCGGTGGTGTACGACGCCATTCAGGCGGCGCAGGCGCGACGCATCGACGTCGTGCTCGTCGACACTGCCGGACGCCTGCACACGAAGGTCAATCTCATGGCCGAGCTCGGCAAGATCCGGCGGGTCATCGAGCGCCTGATCCCCGAAGCGCCGCAGGAGGTGCTCCTCGTCGTCGATGCGACGACCGGCATGAACGCGATGCGGCAGGCACTCGCCTTCCACGAGGTGACGACGCTCACCGGTCTCGTGATCACCAAGCTCGACGGCTCCGCGCGGGGCGGGACGCTCCTGGCGGTGGAGGAGCAGCTGCGGGTGCCCGTGAAGCTCATCGGCCTCGGCGAGGGCCTCGACGATCTCAATCTCTTCGATCCCGGCGCGTACCTCGACGCGATCTTTGGGGCCAGCCCTTGACAAGGTGGTGAGTACTCACTACCATACGAGCCATGACCCCCACGGCAGCGACTGAGCGACTGACGGCACCTGAGCGCCGCGAGCAGATTCTCGAGGCCGCGGTGACCGTATTCGCCGAGCGCGGCTACGAAGGCGCCTCGACAGACGTCATCGCGCGCATGGCCGGCATCTCGCAGCCGTACCTGTTCCGGCTCTTCGGCACCAAGCGCGACCTCATCGTCGCGACAGTGCAGCGGTGCTTCGCCGACACCGAGGAGCTCTTCAAGCGCGCGGCCGCCGGCCTCGAGGGCGAGGCGGCCCTGGACGCGATCGGCGCGGCATACATCGCCGAGATTCGAGCGTCGCCGCTCAAGCTCCGTGCGCAACTGCAGTCGTACGCGGCGTGCGACGACTCAGCCATTCGCGCCGTTGTCGCCGAGGGATTCGGCGGTCTGGTGCAGCTCGTGACGGCGCTCACCGGCGTCGAGGTCACGCTGCTGACGGACTTCTTCGCCACCGGCATGCTCTTGAACGTGCTGGCGATGATGGGTCAGATGGACGAGCCCGAGGCGTGGGCAATGCGTCTCATCGAGGGATGCAGCATGAACAAGGAGTTGGGCGCGTAAGCACGTCGCTTTTTTTTGCCCTGCGAAGTAAGTGAGCAATCACTAGACCAATGATAGGAACGTCAAGGCACCACAAGGAGGAACGGCATCATGGTTCGACGGTCTCAGGTCATCTGGACATTTGCGATCACCTCGATCGCCCTGTTCATGGTCACGCTCGACAACCTTGTCGTGACCACCGCTTTGCCGGTGATCAGGCACGACCTGAACGCCAACCTCCAGCAGCTCGAGTGGACGGTGAATGCCTACACGCTGACGTTCGCAGTCTTGCTCCTCACCGGTGCCGCGCTTGGCGATCGCTTCGGCCGGCGCCGCATCTTCTCGATCGGCCTCGCGCTGTTCACGCTCGGTTCCGCGGGGTCTGCACTCGCAACCAGCCCGACGATGCTGATCGTCGCGCGTGCCATCCAGGGAGCCGGCGCCGCGATGGTGACACCATTGACACTAACCATCCTGAGCGCCGCGGTGTCGCGTGAGCGCCGCGGTGTCGCGCTCGGCGCGTGGGGAGGCATCGGCGGCCTCGCCGTCGCCGTCGGACCGATCGTCGGCGGCGCCATCGTCCAGGGCATCTCGTGGCACTGGATCTTCTGGGTCAACGTCCCGATCGGCCTCGCCCTGGCGCCGCTCGCGCGGATCCGGCTCGTCGAGACGCGCGGCGCCGACGGTCACCTCGACCTCGGTGGCCTGCTCATCGCAAGCGCCGGACTCTTCGCGATCGTCTGGGGCCTCGTCCGCGCGAACGAGCAGGGCTGGACCAGCCCGGAGATCCTTGGAACGCTCGCCGTCGGCGTCGCGCTCATGGTCGGATTCGTCGCGTACGAGCTGCGCTCGAAGGCCCCGATGCTGCCGATCCGCTACTTCGGCAATCGCACGTTCAGCGGCGCCAACGCCGCATCGTTGTTCATGTTCTTCGGGATGTTCGGCAGCGTCTTCCTGCTCGCCCAGTTCTTCCAGACGGTGCAAGGGCTTTCGCCGCTGTCCGCCGGTCTGCGCATCCTCCCGTGGACCGCGATGCCGATCATCGTCGCGCCGACCGCCGGTGCGCTGTCGGACCGCATCAACGGCCGCACGCTCATGGCGATCGGGCTCGCGCTGCAGGGCATCGGCCTGCTCTGGATCGGTCACGTCGTCACGCCGACCGCGCCGTACTCGGTCTTCATCCTGCCGTTCATCCTCAGCGGCGTCGGCATGGGCATGTTCTTCGCTCCGGTCGCCAACGTCGTGCTCAGCTCCGTGAGCGCACGTGAGGAAGGCAAGGCATCCGGCGCAAACAACGCCATCCGTGAGCTCGGCGGCGTCCTCGGCGTCACGGTGCTCGCCTCGATCTTCGCCCACTGGGGCGGCTACACCTCCGGAGCGACGTTCGTTGCGGGCCTGACGCCCGCGATCACCGTCGGTGGGGCGGTGGTGCTCGTCGGAGCGGTGACCGCGGCGCTGATCCCGGCGCGGCGACGGGTCCAGCGCACGGAGACCGAAGGCGTCATCGACGGATCCGCGGTCGCGGCGTAAGCACATCGATTCGCAGGGGGCCGGCGGCCAGGTCTGCCACGAGGTGGCAGGATCGGGTCGCCGGTTCACCTGTTGTACGATGTCAAGGTCTTGCCCTTGACAGAACGAGCCACCCTCCGAGCCCTGTCCTCGCGCGCCGCGCAGGAGCGTCTCCTTGACGTCTACGGCGCGCTCCTCACAGAGCACCAGCGTGAGGCCTGCCGGCTCCATCTCCACGAGGACTGGTCGTTCACCGAGCTCGCCGAATACCTGCAATGCACGCGGAGCGGCGCGCACGATCTCGTGCGCCGCGCGTTCGCGCAGCTCGATCACTTCGAGGAGCGCCTCGGCCACGCAGCCGAGATGGAGCGGCGGGACCGCGTCGAGGCCGAGCTCCGCGCCAGGATCGCGATGGTGACCGCCTGATGGTCTTTGACGCACTCAGCGATCGCCTGACCGCAGCCCTCCGGCGCTTCTCCGGTCGTGGACGCCTCTCCAAGGAGGACGTCGAGGTCGGGCTGCGCGAGGTGCGCGTTGCCCTGCTCGAGGCCGACGTCAACTTCCGGGTCGCGCGCGCGTTCGTCGACAAGATTCGCGAGCGCGCGATCGGCAGCGACGTGCTCGAATCGCTGACCCCCGGCCAGCAGATCGTGAAGATCGTCAACGAGGAGTTGATCGCGCTGCTTGGCGGCGAGCAACGCAAGATCCGCTATCAGCCCCACCCGCCCACGGTGCTCATGCTCGTCGGCCTGCAGGGCGCGGGCAAGACGACCATGGCGGCGAAACTCGCACTCGCGATCCGCCGCGACGGACACCGCCCGATGCTCGTCGCGGCGGACATCCGCCGTCCCGCGGCGGTCCAACAGCTCCAGAAGCTCGGCGCCGACAACCAGATCCCGGTCACGATCCCCGACGGCAGGCTCAAGGTGCCGCAACTCTGCAAGCGTGGCGTCGCCGAGGCCGAGCGCCTCAACTGCGACGTCGTCATCCTCGACACTGCCGGTCGCCTGCAGATCGACGAGGCGTTGCTCGACGAGTTGCGCGACATCCGCAAAGCGACGACCGTTCACGAAACCATCCTCACCGTCGACGCGATGACCGGTCAGGAAGCCGTCAACGTCGCCAAGGGATTCGACGACGCGGTCTCGATTGACGGCGTCATCCTCACCAAGCTCGACGGTGACGCGCGCGGTGGTGCTGCGCTTTCGATGCGCGAGACGATCGGCAAGCCGATCATGTTCTGCGGCGTCGGCGAGAAGGTCTCCGACCTGGAGGCGTTCGCGCCGGATCGTATGGCGTCGCGCATCCTCGGCATGGGGGACGTGCTGTCGCTCGTCGAGCGTGCGCAATCGCAGTTCGACCAGAAGAAATCCGAGGAGATGGTCGAGCGATCGTTCGCGGGCCGGCTCACCATGGACGACTGGCTCACGCAACTCCGTCAGTTGCGCAACATGGGCTCGCTCGAGAGTGTCCTCGGCATGCTGCCCGGTGGACGCAAGATGATCCAGCAGGCGGGCTCAGCGATGCCGTCGGAGCAGGACCTCGGGCGCATGGAAGCGATCGTGCTGTCGATGACGATGCAGGAACGGAGTCATCCGGAGCTCATCAAGGGCGCGCGCCGCAAGCGCATCGCCGCCGGGAGCGGCACGACCATCGCCGACGTGAACCGCCTGCTCAAGGGATTCGAGCAGATGCAGGGCCTGTTCAAGAGCCTCGGCGGCAAGGGCACCAAGGGAATCCGCGGCAAGGCTCGCATGCTTCGACAGCTCAAGACCATCGATCCGACACAACTCGGACAAGCGGGCCTGTGATCAGGCATGCGCACGGCAACTAAGTCGAACAGGACGTAGGAAAGGAGCACGACATTGGTCAAGATCAGGTTGAAGCGGATGGGCACCACCAAGCGGCCGGTGTACCGGCTGGTGGTCGCAGATTCGCGCAGCCCGCGCGACGGCAGATTCATCGAGTCGATCGGCTTCTACGATCCACTGCCGAACCCCGCGGTGGTGCGGATCGATACCGAGCGCGTGCAGCTGTGGCTGAAGCGCGGTGCGCGTCCGAGTGACAGCGCGCGTCAACTCCTTGTGAAGGAAGGGATTCTTGCCGCACGCGCGTTCACCGTCACGGTCCGCGAGCCGGCGCCCGAACCGGTGAAGGCCAACGGCGCAGCGAAGTCTGACGCTCCCGAGGCTGCACCGGCTCCCGAGGAAACCCCCGCCGAGGCGCCCGAGACGGAGCTCGAGGCAGAAGTTGCCGAGGTTGCTGAGACTCTTGAAAGCGAAGCTACCGCCGACAGCACGGCGGGTGCCGGCGGCGAAGGCGCGTCGGATGCGCGTGGCGCCGCGGGGGGGAGCCCCGAGGCGATTTCCGGTGAGCCGAGGGGAGGGGACCCCGCGGCGACAGGACCCGCGAGCACCGACGAGTCTTCGGAAGCCGGGGCAGCGCTGGATGCTGAGGAGTCTGCGGAGTGACCGATTACGCGGACTTGACGCGGTTCATCGCCGAGCGCATCGTCGCCAATCCTGCTGCGGTCACTGTCGAAGCGCGCCCGCGCGGTCGAAGCACCATCGTGACGCTGCACGTCGCCGAGGAGGACATGGGCAAGCTCATCGGCAAGACCGGCCGCAACATCGAGGCCGTGCGCGCGGTGGTACGCGCCGCGGGACTGCGTCATCACCAGCGTGTGCAGGTGGAGCTGAAGGACCTGCGGTGACATCGGGCGGACAACCGGTCGCACCCGCCAAGCTGCGCGTCGCGCAGGTGTTGCGCTCGCATGGCGTGCGCGGGGAGGTGCGTGTCGAACCGTGCGGTGGTGATTGGACGCGCTTCAAGCCCGGCACACGTGTCGAGGTCGAGGATGGCTCGCGTGTGCTCACCGTGCGCACGTCGCGCCAGGGGCCGGGCAACGCGGTGCTCCTCGGATTCGACGAGATCACTGCGCCGGCCGATGCGGACCGTCTGCGCACCGTGTATCTGTGTGTCGATGTCGACGCGGCGCGGCCGCTCGCGGAAGGCGAATGGTTCGTGTGGCAACTGGTCGGACTGCGAGTACGCGATACCGACGGCGTCGATGTGGGCGTTGTCGAGGATGTCGAAGCGGGCGTCGGCAACGACGTGCTCGTCATCAAGACTGACACCGGCGTGCACCGCCTCCCGATGGCGCGCGATTACGTTACCGGCATCGATATCGCCGCGGGAAGGCTGACCGTGACGCCGTGGCAGGAGGAGAGCGTGTGATCCGCTTCCACGTCATCACGCTCTTTCCCGAGGTCTTCCCCGGACCACTCGGCATCGGCGTTGTCGGACGCGCGATCAACGCGGGCGACGTCGAGCTGCACGTGCACGACCTCCGCGCGCACAGCGAAGGCAAGCACCGCCAGGTGGACGACGAGCCCTTCGGTGGCGGTGCCGGCATGGTGCTGAAGCCCGAGCCGCTGGTTCGCGCGGTGCGCGCCGTTCGCGAGACCGATCCCTCCGTGCGCTCCATCCTGCTGTCGCCGCAGGGACGGCAGTTCGATCAAGGTGTCGCTCGCGAGCTTGCCGCGGAGGAGTCGATCCTCCTCGTATGCGGCCGATATCAGGGCGTTGATCAGCGTGCACGCGACGAGATCGGGGAGGAGCTCTCCGTCGGCGACTACGTCCTCAGCGGCGGCGAGGTGGCCGCGATGGCGGTGGTGGAGGCGACGTCGCGACTCGTCCCCGGCGTCGTCGGCTCACCTGAATCGCTCGGGGACGAGACCTTCTCTGAAGGCACGAGTGGCGGTTTCGAGGCACCCCTGTACACCCGTCCGGCGGACTTCGAGGGACGATCGGTTCCCGCAGTCCTCCGCGAAGGCAACCATGCCGCCATCGCGGCGTGGCGACGCGACGAGAGCACACGAAGGACCGGGCTGCGTCGCCCTGATCTGATACGGTCTGGCCCAAGGCCCGGAGGAACAACGTGAATGTCATCGATCTGCTCAAGCGCGAGCAGGAAAAACAAGAAGTCCCCATCCTGCGTTCTGGCGATACGGTGCGCGTGCACGTCAAGGTCGTCGAGGGAACGCGCGAACGCATCCAGGTGTTCGAGGGAGTCGTGATCGCCGTCAACGGCAAGGTCGGACTCTCGACCAGCTTTACGGTGCGCCGTCTGGCGCACGGCGTCGGCGTGGAGCGCACGTTCCTGGTGCACGCGCCACGCATCGACAAGATCGAAGTCCTGCGTCACGGCCAGGTCCGCCGCGCGAAGCTCTTCTACCTCCGTGACAAGGTCGGCAAGCATGCCCGCATCCGCGAGCGCCGGCAGCCGGTCGGCGGACCCGAGATGACGCTCATGCGCGCCCAGCCCGATCCGGTGATCGAGGACGAGGTCGAGCCCGAGGAGCTGCCGGGGACGCTGGAGCCCGTTGCCGAGGTCGAAGCCGACGCCCCCGAGGTGAGCGCGGAGGCGGACGTCGCCGAGGAAGAGCCAGCCCCAGCGGAGAGCGACGGCGGAGCGTAGTCGCGGGTCGCGCTCGCCGGAGCAACTGCCACCGGCCCGTCCTCTGAAGGATCGGGTCGGGCACGCAGGGGAAGCCGCTGCGCTCGCCTACCTCAAGGAGGAGGGATACCGCATCCTCGCGCGCGACTGGCGCTGCCGCCTCGGTCAGATCGACATAGTGGCCGAGGATGGCGAGACGCTCGTGGTCATCGAGGTGAAGGCGCGCCGCGGCACGGGTTTCGGCACGCCGCAGGAAGCCGTTGACGAGCGCAAGCAACGCAAATTGCGCATGCTGCTCGAGCTGTACCGCACCCAGACGCACCGCACGAAGCAACCCTGCCGGATCGACGTGATCGGGCTGCTCATGGACGGCGCGTTGACCGTGACCAAGACCGAGCACATCAAGAACGCCGTCCAGGACGACTGACGCGCCGTTTGACACGTGGCCGCTGAATTTCGCGCTCGCCGAGCTGATCGCAACTGGAGCGGAGTGCGGCGCCGTGCCGCGCTCCTTGGGTCAGTGCGCCGCTGCGGTTGTGCGCGCGGAGCGCACCTCAAGGCGTCCGTCCGCCGCAAAGGCGCAGACGTACCGCCGGCCGGTGGTCCGCAACAGGAGCTTCGACACGGCGTCGGGGACGGCACCGGCAACCATGCCTTCAAGAAAGAGGTTCGGCCCGGAGGCTGTCCAATAGCCGAGCGCGTCGGAAAACGCGCAGACCAATGAGTACGGTGCTGCCGACGCATCGGGAATCGTGTCGAATTGCGTAAGCGTTTGCGATCCCCAGTCCTGCCGATCGGCGAGTGGGAAGTTCCCGGCGTACCGCCCGTCGCCGACCTGCACGATCACGCAGCAGGATGGTGCGGCACCTCCATGGTTCGAGACCTCGATTGCGAGCGCCCCATCGCTCGGCGTGTGGACGACCCGCCACCGCGGGGCGGGCTGCGTCGCGAGACCGCGCAGACGCCGGCGTTCGAATCGTTCCATCAGGACGACGAACGTCCCTATCGTCGCGACCGCCAATGTCGCGAGCTCGATGGTGAGGTGCCAATCCCAATCCACGGCGCACAGCGTAGGGACTCGGGCGAACCCTTGCAGACCGTGGTCCGGCGATCGGAATCCCACCCCGAGCGCAGCACCGCCCGCTTGCGCGATCAATCGACTGTTCTAGAGTTGCCCGCGTGATCAACGTTTCAGCAGCCCTGAACGTCGCACTCGTCGGCGCGTTGGTCGTCTTCATCCTGTACCGCCAGACAATCGCGAGACCGCTGACTGCACGGGGCATCTGGCTCCTTCCGGCGATCCTGATCATCATCGCGCTGGCCGCGATTTCGAATGTCGACCACGGCGTTCTCAGCTACACGGCGGTCACGTTTCTGGCGATTGACGTGGGCTCGTCGCTTGCGCTTGGCGCCTTGCGCGGATGTTTCATCCGCGTTTTCGAACGCGACGGCGTGCTGTGGCGGCAGGGGAATGTCGCGACGATCCTCCTCTGGGTCGCCGCCATCGGCATCCGCATCGTGATCGGCTTCTTCGCGTCCAATGCGGGCGTCGGCAACGTCAGCGTCGCCGGGCTCGAGCTCGCGCTTGCGGCGAGCCTCCTCGGCCAGAACGTGGTGGTCGCGTTGCGTGGCTCGAATCAGGGCATCAAATTCGCCGAGGACGCCTCGAGGCATCGGCACGACCGGTACCGCTCGAGAATCGACTAGCGCCGTCCGCGCGGTCAATATGGACGGCATGAGCGCCACCGTTCAGCCCATCGACGGCGTCTGGGAGGGAACACTGCACGTCGGCGCAACCAGCCTCGATATGGCGCTGCTTGTCTCGCGAGGCAGCGACGGCGTGCCATCGGCAACGGTCGACGTTCCCGCCCAGGGTGCGAAGGGACTTCCTGTTGAGGCGCTCGTGTTCGACGGGACCGGGCTACGCTTCGAGATGAAGGCGTTCGCCGGCAGCTTTGCGGGCACCAGAGATGCAACGGGAGCCCGCATCGCCGGCACCTGGACCCAGGCAGGCACGGCACTCCCGCTGGTCCTCACCTGGCGTGAGACCGCGACCCAGCTGATCCGACCGCAGGAGCCGCATCCCCCGTTTCCGTACGGATCCGAGGACGTCTCCTACGAGAACCGCGCCGGTGGCGTGACGCTGGCCGGCACGTTGACGATTCCAACAGGGGAGGGACCCTTTCCCGCCGCCCTCCTCATCACCGGGTCGGGTGCCCAGGACCGCAACGAGGAGCTGTTCGGGCACAAGCCGTTTCTCGTCCTGGCGGACTGGCTGACACGCGCCGGGATCGCGGTATTGCGCGTGGATGACCGCGGCGTCGGCGGATCCAGCGGCGACACGCGGACCGCGACGACGGAGGACCTTGCCGGCGACGTCGAGACGGGCGTGGGCTTCCTGCACGAACGCCCCAAGATCGACGCCAACCGCATCGGGCTCATCGGCCACAGTGAGGGCGGTCTGATCGCGCCGATCGTGGCGGCCCGGATGGCGTCGATCGCGTACATCGTCCTGATGGCCGGCCCCGGGCTCCCGGGCGAGGACATCCTGCTTGCGCAGGGCGAACTGATCGCCCGAGCAGAACATACCAGCGAAGCGCAGATCGCGGCGAACGCCGACCTCCAGCGCGAGATCTTCGCGATCGTTCGAAGCGAGAGGGATCCGCAGGTCGCGGAGCCGCTCCTTCGCGCGGTCGTCCGCGACGGGCTTTCCAAGCTGGCTCGCATGGCAGCGACCGACCCGAGCACGGTGGCGGACACCGAGCACCTTGTCGAGGCCCAGGTGCAGGCGGTGAACTCGCCGTGGTTCCGGTTCTTCCTCACCTATGACCCCCGTCCCGTTCTCGCGAAGGTCCGCTGCCCCGTGCTGGCGCTCGACGGTGACCACGACCTCCAGGTCCCGGCCGAGGAGAACCTCGTCGCCATCCGCGATGCGATGCACGCCGGCGGCAACGACCGGCTGACCGCCCGGATGCTCCCCGGGCTGAACCATCTCTTCCAGACGAGCACCACCGGTCATCCGTCGGAGTACGGCACGATCGAGGAGACCATCGCACCAGCGGCGCTCGACCTCATCGGATCCTGGATCCGCGAGCAGGTCGGAGGCTAGCCCACGCCGCTCGGTCACATTCGGACGCCGTCGCGGGTCAACGTCGCGAGACCAGCACACGGGAGCGCGTGACGAATGGCCGCCGAACAGGAGTGGCTTGCGGATCGCTTCGAGGAGCAGCGACCGCATCTGCGCGCGGTGGCGTACCGGATGCTCGGCTCGCTCGCTGAGGCAGACGACGCCGTCCAGGACGCCTGGCTTCGCGTCAGCAGGTCGGGCGCCGAGGATATCGAGAACATCGGCGGTTGGATGACCACCATCGTGGCGCGGGTGTGCCTCAATGCACTGCGTTCGCGATCGGTTCGGCGCGAGGAATCGATCGACCGTGAGCTCGTCGACTTCACCTCCGCCGCTCCCGAGGACGAGGTGCTGCTGGCCGACTCCGTGGGTCTCGCGCTGCTCGTCGTCCTCGAGACGCTGACCCCCGCCGAGCGCCTCGCGTTTGTGCTTCACGACACCTTCGCCGTTCCGTTCGACGAGATCGCCCCGATCGTCGGGCGTTCGCCGGCGGCAGCGAGACAGCTCGCGAGCCGCGCCCGCCGGCGGGTGCGCGGCGGTGCTCCGGTGTCGGGCACCGACCTTGCGCGGCAGCGGGAGGTCGTCGACGCGTTCCTTGCGGCAGCGCGCGGCGGTGACTTCGAGGCGTTGCTCGCAGTGCTGGACCCGGACGTCGTGTTCCGCGTCGACCGCACCGCGGTCGGCGGTACCGCAGCTATGGAGTTCCGCGGCGCGGCGGTGGTGGCGAAGAACGCGATGGCGTTCTCCGAGCGCTCGCGCTTCACCCGGCCCTTGCTCGTCGACGGAACCGTCGGCGTAGTCATGGCCCCAGGCGGTCGCCTGGTCGGCATCGGTCGTCTCGCGATCCGCGACGGTCGCATCACCATGATGGAGCTCATCGCCGACCCGGAGCGGCTTGCGCAACTCGAGCTGGGTGTCCTCGACGACTGAGGTCATTGCCCCAAAAACGGCGTAAGGTTGCTGCAAGTACAGGGAGCGAATGCCATGAGCCAGCAGGTGGATTCCGGTCCGCTGACGGCGGGGAGCCGTCTCGATCCGGTGGCCCAATCACGAGGCTATCTGGGCGGCGGAGGGCAGTTCCCGGCAGGCCCCGCCGGCCCCAACATCGCACCGGACGGCCTCTGGAAGGTCGGCTCGAACAGCTTCGCGAAGTCGGGGCTGAGCTTCGGTGTCCTCGCCATCCCGCTTGGCTGGATTCCGGCGATCGGTTACCTCTTTGCGTTGGGCTTCGCCGGCGTCGGACTCATCCTCGGGGCCATCGGTTTTATGCGCGCGCAGCGCTTCCCGGGCATGTCGGGACGGATCATCGCGGTGCTTGCGATGCTGCTCTGCATCGGCGTCATCATCTGGAAGATCATCGAAGGAGTTGGGCCGCCTGTCGTGATTTCCGGGCCGTCGTAGGCGCCGACCGTGGTATGGCTCGCCAACCACCGGTGGTGGACTCTCGCCGCGGCGTTCGTGGTGCTGCTGCTCGGCCTGCTGCTGAGCACCGCCTTTCTGAGCTCGTTCCCGGTAGTCCCGGTGTTGTTTCTGCTCTTCTTTGCGAGTCTGATGGCGCTCGCCGGGACCAGGGGCAGCCGGCGACCGCCCGGTTCGCACTGAAGCTGGCGCTACCCAACCTGCACTGACACTCGCTGCCAGGTACGTCCGCCGTCGGTCGTCTGGAGCAGGTCATTGCCGTTGCCCGTGAAGGTGTCGGTCCACCCGAGCGTGGGACTGACGAAGTCCAGGACCGATCCGTTGAGCACGATGTTGGTCGGCAACACGGTATTGACCGATTGCAGGGTGCTCCAACGCTGCCCACCGTCGTCCGTGAAATACAGGCCGGCGGGAAACCCGACATTCATGGTGTTCGTGCTCAGCAGCCAGCCCTCGGCCGTGTTGAGGAAGTCAACTGCGACCGGCCAGAGTTCTGGTGTGTCGTGCTGTGTCCAGGTCCGGCCGGCGTCGCGTGTCACGTAGACGAAACCTCCATTGCCGCCGGTCTCGATCCCCAACATCACGCCGTCCTGACTCGTCAGGAACGTGGGGTCGTCCAGCAGCAGGTATGGCGTGCTGAGCAGCGCGATCGATTGCGGGGCCCACGTGAGACCCGCGTCGTGCGTGACGTCGAACTGCGCTGTGGCACACCCTCCGCCCGTGAGCCACCCCGTGGTCGGGCTGATGAAACGCGCCGTCGGTTGCGAGAAGCAGGAGACCGAACCCGACGGAGTGGGGGCGGGCTCGATTTTCGCGACCTGCTCCCAGTGCGCTCCGCCGTCGACCGTCCGGAAGAGGGTCATCCCCAGGCTCGGGTCGACATCGTCCTGGTTCGCCGAGAACCAGCCGTCGTCGACGTTGATGAAGTCGAGGGAGCTCTCCCACGAGGAACTCGGATCCTGAACGGCGCTGAAGCTACCGCCGCGGGACCACTGAGCACCTCCGTCGTCGGTCGCCCACGACGTGAATGCGACGCTCACCGGTGCAGCGTCCGGATCGTCGGAGCGGCCACTTGCGCTCAGTGCCCGCGCGCTCTCGGCGCCGACGAACGCGACGGCAACGAGCTGCTGTCCGGTCGGCAACTGCGGGGTGGCGACCGACCAGTGCTGGACGCCCAGAGTCGTGTGCAAGACCGCGCCGTCGATGGAGCGTTGTGCCCACCCGGTGCCGGCGCTGAACATGGTCAGGGTGTCGAGAGAGTTCGGCGGTGGTGGAGCCGTCGGAAACGGGGTGGGCAGCGACGCGGTGGCAGTGGGCGTTGCGGCCGTGACGGCAGCCGTCGCGGATGCGCGAGTGCGCTGCGACACGGACAGTGGTCGAGGGCTGCATGCGGCGAGCACCAGGACCGGCAGCACGAGAACCGCGCTCAGCGCCTTCGCCCGGCTCCTGGCGACGCAACCTCCGCTCATGACTCCCTTTTCCTGAAAGGCCGTTCCGCGATCAGTGATACGAGATGGAGACGCAAACAGCTACGGCCCCGACGCGACAGAGGCGCGGCTGTCTGATCTGTTACACTGTTTTGTGTGATTGCATGTGCAATAAGTTGCGCGACTCGAGGCCTCGCCGGGGTACCGGTGATGGTGGAAGTCGACGTATCGAATGGCCTCCCCGGTGTCACGATCGTCGGGCTCACGGATCGGGCGATTCAGGAGGCGCGTGAGCGCGTCAAACCCGCAATCCGGAATGCGGGCTTCGCGTTTCCGCAGCGCCGGGTCACCGTCAACCTAGCTCCAGCCGAGGTGCACAAGGAAGGGACCGGATTCGACCTCGCGATAGCGGTTGCGATTCTGCGCGCGGAGGATCAGTCCCTCCTGCTCGACGGCATCGGCTTCATCGGCGAACTTGCGCTCGACGCCAGTGTTCGGCCCGTCACCGGTGTGCTGCCGATGGCACGGTGCCTTGCAGGCGCGGGAATCAAGCGCCTGATCGTCGCCGTCGACAACGCGTCGGAGGCCGCGCTCGCTGATGGGCTCGAGGTGCTTGGAGCCCCATCGCTGCAGGCCTGCATCGAGTATCTGCATGGAGAGCGGCCGCTCGGGCGCGCAGTTCGCGACGCATCGCCCGAACCGATATTGCCCGAACCCGACCTGGGCGCGGTGCGTGGTCAGGCTCAGGCAAAGCGCGCACTCGAGATCGCGGCCGCCGGCGGGCACAACCTCTTGATGACGGGCCCGCCCGGAGCCGGTAAAACCATGCTGGCGCGGACGTTCCCGTCGTTGCTCCCCGACCTGCCCTATGACGCGGCGCTGGAGGTTGCGGCGATCTACTCCCTGCGGGGCACGCTGCGCGAGCGTCCACCCACCACGCTCCGGCCGCCGTTTCGCGCGCCGCACCACAGCATCTCGCGCGCCGGACTCGTCGGCGGCGGTACCGGCCTCGCGCAACCGGGCGAGATCAGCCTCGCGCACAACGGGGTGCTCTTCATGGATGAACTGTGCGAGTTCTCGCGCCAGCACCTCGAAGCGCTGCGCCAGCCATTGGAGGAGCACACGGTCACCATCGCCCGCGCCCGTGCGGCTGTGACGTACCCGGCCGATTTCATGCTCATCGCCGCCTCGAATCCGTGTCCGTGCGGACATCTCGGCGACGCGCGTGGCTGCAGCTGTGAGCCACGCCAGCTGACTGCGTATCAAGCGCGATTGAGCGGACCGATCAAGGACCGCATCGACCTCGTGGTCTCGGTGCCCCGTCAGGAATATCGCGAGATCTTCGATGGAACGGAGGAGGAATCATCTGCGTCGGTGCGGATTCGCGTTGACGCGGCGCGCACGCGACGACGCGAACGCCCCAGCAGCAGCAACGGCGCGCTCACCGGTCGCGAGATCCTCGCCGCGGCCCGCTCAACCGCACCCGCTCGACGGCTGCTCGCGCTGTCCGGCGAACGCCTCCATCTCAGCGCACGAGCGTTCTTTCGCGTGCTTCGTGTGGCGCGGACCATCGCCGACCTCGCCGGTGACGATCGCGTTGGCGAGGACGCGCTCGCCGAGGCGCTCCACTATCGGATCGAGATGGCCGGGTGATGCCGGAACCGCTCTGGATCACGCCGACATCGCCGGACTGGCCGGAGCGACTCGATCATCTCGACCGGCCGCCCGCCGGTTTCTGGCAGCTCGGGACCGCCGGACCCGCGTCGCCGTCGGTCGCCGTCGTCGGCTCCAGGCAGGCGACGTTCGCCGGCGTGGACATCGCCCGAACGATCGGACGCGAGTTGGGCGCCGCCGGCATCCAGGTCGTGAGCGGCATGGCACTCGGCGTCGACGCGGCTGCGCACGAAGGTGCTCTCGACGCCGGCGGCACGACCATCGCCGTCCTCGGCTGTGGCATCGACGTCTGCTATCCGCCGCGGCACGTCGCGCTCCGAGCGCGCATCGCGGGCTCGGGCTCGGTCATCACCGAGGAGCCGGGCGGCACGCCTCCGCTGCGATACAACTTTCCCAAGCGCAACCGGATCATCGCAGCGCTCGCGCACGCGGTTGTGGTGGTCGAGGCGACGGAGCGGAGTGGCGCGCTGAGCACCGCGCGCTGGGCGGCCGACCTGGGGCGCGAGGTGCTCGCGGTCCCGGGTTCGATCCGCGCCCGGCAGAGCAGCGGGACCAACCTCCTGATCCGCGACGGCGCCCGGCCGTTTCTCGGCATCGGCGATCTCTTCGACGCGGTCGCCGCACTCGGCGTGGCGGTGCCGGAGAGGGCTCCGGACGGCGCGGCGAACCCCCGAAGGGGAGGGCTCGAGCGTTTCAGCCCACCTTTGCGGGAGATACTGGCACGCATGGGAACACAGCCGGTCCACCCCGACCAGATCGGGGTCGCTCTTGCACTCTCGCCGTCGGTCGTCGCGACACGGCTCGGGGCGCTGGAGCTTGCCGGGGCCGTAATGTCCCTGCCCGGAGGCCTCGTGGCCCGTACCGTATAACCCGGCGCCAGAGCCACAGAGGAAACCAACAACGTGTCACGTCTGATCATCGTCGAGTCGCCGAGCAAGGCAAGAACGCTCGAGCGTTTTCTCGGGAGCGAGTACGTCGTCCGCGCATCGATGGGGCACATTCGAGATCTGCCCAAATCGAAAACGGGCGTCGACATCGAGGGTGGCTTCGTGCCCGTGTACGAGCTGATCCCGGGCAAAGAGAAGCAGATCAAGGAGCTTCGCGCCGCAGCGAAGAAAGCAACCTCGACGCTGCTCGCGGCCGACCCCGATCGCGAAGGGGAAGCGATCGCATGGCACCTGGCCGAGGCTTTGGGGCTTCGCGATCCCGATCGCATCGTCTTTCACGAGATCACCAAACTCGCGGTCGAGGCCGCGCTGGCCAGTCCTCGGAAGATCGATCGGTCGCTCGTTGCCGCGCAGGAGGCGCGGCGCGTCATCGACCGGTTGGTCGGATACGAGATCTCGCCCTTGCTCTGGCGCAAGGTGCGCAAGGGGCTGTCCGCCGGACGGGTCCAGTCCGTCGCGGTCCGCCTCGTCGTCGACCGCGAGACGGAGATCGACGCATTTGTTCCGGTCGAGTCGTGGACGATCGACGCGCTTCTTGTCAAAGATGGCAGCAACCCATTCACTGCGCGGTTGGTCGGGAGACGAGGCGACAAGGACGCGGCCGAGCGAGAGAAGCTCGAGCTCGGCACCGAGGCAGAGGCCAATGAGGTCATCGCCGCACTCGGCCTTGACGACAAGGGCGCCGTCACCGCACTCACGCCGCCATTCGTCGTTCGCTCGATCGAGGTCAAAGAGCGCTCCAGCCTGCCCCAGGCGCCGCACACCACCAGCACGCTGCAGCAGGACGCCAGCTCACGCCTCGGGATGCCACCGAAGCGAGCGATGGGCGTCGCGCAGCAGCTCTACGAAGGTGTCGATCTTGGAAGCGCCGGATCTACTGGACTCATCACGTACATGCGGACTGACTCGATACGCATCAGCGACGCGGCCAAAGACGCGACGCGAGCGCAGATCACAACGATGTACGGCAAGGACTACGTCGGTAGCGGCGCGGTGCGCGGCAAGAAGGCAGCGCTCAACGTGCAGGACGCGCACGAGGCCATCCGTCCCACCGACGTGACACGCACCCCGGACTCCATCAGCGAGCATCTCACTCGCGACCAGCTGAGGCTGTACGACCTGATATGGCGGCGCTTCGTCGCGAGTCAGATGAGCCCGGCGAAAATCCTCAACACCAGCGCCATGATCGACGCGGCCGACTACGTGTTCCGCGCCTCGGGATCGCTGGTGACGTTCGAGGGATTCCAAAAGGTCTGGAAGCGCGACGACGACAAGGACAAGGACATGACGCTACCGCGCCTCGAGGAGAACGAGGCGCTCCGCTGCACCGAGATCACATCGGAGCAGCACTTCACGCAGCCGCCTCCTCGATTCACGGAAGCGACGCTCATCAAGGAGCTCGAGGAGCGCGGCATCGGCCGGCCGTCGACGTACGCGGCGACGATCGAGGTGATCCAGGAACGCCAGTACGTCAAGCAGGTGGAGCGCCGGCTCCATCCGACCGAGCTTGGCAAGACCGTGGACGCGGTATTGCGCCAGAACTTCCCAAACATCGTCGACGTGGCATTCACGGCCGACCTCGAGAAGCGCCTCGACTCGATTGAGGAGGGGACGCGCGAATACGAGCCCACCGTGCGCGAGTGGTACGAGCCGTTTGCCGAGACGGTCGAGCGCGCCGAACGCTCGATGGAGCGCGTCCGTGTTCCGGCACGCGAGACGGGCGAGGAATGCCCGGAATGCGAGATCGGCCGCCTCGTCGTTCGCGAAGGCAAGTTCGGCGAGTTCGTCGGTTGCTCGCGCTTCCCCGAGTGCACGTACATCAAGGACCGCAAGAAGAGCGAGGCGGTGGCGACCGGCGAGCTCTGTCCGATCTGCGAGAAGCCGCTCGTCACCCGCCAGGGCAGGCGCGGACCCTTTGTGGGCTGCTCGGGCTACCCGAGCTGCACGTACATAAAAGGAGACAGCCCGCCTGCCTCCGGCGAAGGCGAGAGCGGCGAACCGGAGGCGCTCGGCAACTGCCCCACATGCGGCAAGCCGCTGCGGCGCAGAAGCGGACGGCGTGGATCGTTCGTGGGCTGCTCGGGATACCCCGAATGCAAGTACATCCAGCCGGGAGCGGCGGGCGCAAGACCGGCCGGCCCGGCACCCGAGCCGACCGGCGAGGCGTGCCCCGATTGCTCCAAGCCGCTGGTGACCCGCCAGGGTCGGTACGGTCCGTTCATCAGCTGCTCGGGATATCCGGCCTGCAAGTACCGGCCGCCGAAGACCGCGATCGCATGACTCCCGCACACGCGACAACGGTCGTGGCGGTGCAACGCAACGGGCGCGTCGCCGTCGCCGGCGACGGTCAGGTCACCGTCGGCGACATCGTCATGAAGCAGCGTGCATCGAAGGTGCGGCGCCTGCATCACGGTCAGGTCGTCTGTGGATTCGCCGGTGCCGTCGCCGACGCGCTGACGCTCTTCGACAAGTTCGAGCAGCACCTCGACAAGCACCAGGGCAACCTGGTGCGCGCTGCCATCGGTCTCAGCAAGGAGTGGCGCACGGACAAATATCTGCGCCGTCTCGAGGCGATGCTCATCGTTGCCGACGCCAACCGCATCCTCCTGCTCAGCGGCGACGGGGAGGTCATCGAACCGGACGAGGATGCGGGCGTCGTCGCCATCGGCAGCGGCGGGCCGTATGCGCAGGCGGCGGCTGCCGCGTTGCTCGAGAGCACCGACCTCGATGCGGAGGAGATCGCGCGCCGCGCGCTGCTGATCGCGGCGCGGCTGTGCATCTACACCAACGACAACATCACCGTCGAGACCCTCGACACCGCGGCGCCGGCCGTAGCAGCCACCGAGTGAGCACCGCGATGGCGCTCGAACCGGTGCCCGACGACACGCCGGAGCCGCACGCACCGCATGACCTCATCGAAGCCGTCGCGGGCGAGACGCTCCGTCCTGCCGAGGTCGTGCGACGCCTCGACGAATACATCATCGGCCAGCACGAGGCGAAGCGATCCGTGGCGATCGCGCTGCGCAACCGCGTGCGGCGACGGATGCTCAGCGAGGACATGCGCAACGAGGTGTTGCCCAAGAACATCCTCATGATCGGCCCGACGGGCGTCGGCAAGACCGAGATCGCGCGACGCGTCGCGCGCCTCACGGAGTCGCCGTTCATCAAGGTCGAGGCGACGAAGTTCACCGAGGTCGGGTACGTCGGCCGTGACGTCGAGTCGATCGTTCGCGACCTGCTCGAGCAGACAATCACCGAGCTCCACGAGGAGCGCATCGCCGAGGTCGAGACGCGAGCCCGCGGGCTTGCCGACACTCGTCTGCTCGAGACGCTCTACGAAGCGGATGAGCGGCTGCGAGCGGCGCGCAAACCCGAGGATGCCGCGCCACCCGATCCTGCGCAGACTGCTGCTGACGCTCGGCGGAGTCGCGACCGGCGCCGGCGGCTCGCACGGCGGCTGGCGGCCGGGTCGCTCGAGAACGCGATGGTTGAGATCGAGGTGGAGGAGCCGTTCCAGCCCGCGTTCGAGGGCTTCACCGGTACCGGGCTCGAGGAGGTCGGTGTCTCCCTTTCCGATTTCTTCTCACAGCTCGCACCACCACGCAAGCGCAAGAAGCTCATGTCGGTGGCCGACGCGCGCGACGTGCTCGTCGACGAGGAGACGGACCGTCTCATCGACATGGACCGGGTCTACGACGACGCGATCCGCCTCGTCGAGGACTCCGGCGTTGTCTTCATCGACGAGGTCGACAAGATCTGCGGCCCTGCGTCGGATCGCGGTCCTGATGTGAGTGGGGAAGGGGTGCAGCGCGACCTGCTCCCGATCCTCGAGGGATCGACCGTGCACACGCGCTACGGACCGGTGCGCACCGATCACGTGCTCTTCATCGCGGCGGGCGCGTTCACCGCCGCTCGCCCGTCCGACCTCATCCCCGAGTTCCAGGGCCGATTCCCGATTCGCGTCGAGCTGAAGCCGCTCAGTGAGGGCGACCTCGTGCGCATCCTCACCGAGCCGGGCAACGCGCTGACCCGCCAGTACGCGGCGCTGCTCGGCACCGAGCGTGTGACGCTCGACTTCACGCAGGACGGGATTCGCGAACTTGCCGCGCAGGCGTTCCGGGTCAACGAGGAGGACGAGAACCTCGGCGCCCGCCGCCTCTTCACGATCATGGAGAAGGTGCTCGAGGACGTGTCGTTCGACGCCGAGGATCTCGCCGGGACGACCGTCGTCATCGACGCGGCCTACGTGGGGAAGCGTCTCGGCGATCTCGTCGGCAATCAGGACCTGCGCCGCTACGTGCTCTGACCGACCGCGGGGGCGGCGATTGGCCGCAGGCCGGGGCTGGTACACTCGGGACATCTCACACGTTCGGTTTCACGCGGCCGGCGGGTGCCTGGTGTCCCCAGGTCGCCGCCGCGGTTCACCCCGAGCGGAGGCACCACACCACCCCAACAGGAGCGACCGCCCATGCCGGCAGCAACACTGCGCCAGCTGCTGGAGGCCGGAGTTCACTTCGGCCACCAGACCAGCCGGTGGAATCCCCGGATGCGCCCGTACATCTTCACGGCGCGCAACGGCATCCACATCATCGACCTCGAGCAGACCCAGAAGCAGCTCGACGTCGCCTGCGATTACCTGAGGAAGGTCGTCGCCGATGGCCAGAAGGTGCTCTTCGTGGGCACCAAGAAGCAGGCCCAGGACGTCATCGAGGAGGTCTGCCGCAACACCGGGCAGGCCTACGTCACCCATCGCTGGATGGGCGGCATGCTCACCAACTTCACCGTCATCCAGCGCCGCCTGCGCCGCCTCGCGGAGTTGCGCGTCATGCAGTCGCGCGGCGACTTCGAGCGCATGAGCGGCAAGGAGGCCAACGACGCGAAGGACGATCTCGAGCGCCTCGAGAACAACTTCGCCGGCATGGCCGACATGAAACGCGTCCCCGGTGCGGTCTTCGTCATCGACTGCAAGAAGGAGCGCATCGCGGTTACCGAGGCGAACAAGCTCGGGATCCCGATCGTCGCCATTGTTGACACCAACTGCGATCCGGACGACATCCAGGTGGTCATCCCCGGCAACGACGACGCGATGCGCAGCTGCCGGTTGATCGTCACCGCGATCGGTCAGGCCATCACCGAGGGCCTGCAGCAGCTCAGCGAGCGCGAATTGCTGGAGCGTCAGGAAGCCGAGAAGCGCGAACGCGAAGCAGCTGCAGCAGCCGAGGTCGCCGCGGCGGACGCAGCCGAAGCGGCAGCCGCCGATGCCGCGCATGCCGACGCGATCGCCGCGGAGGCTGCTGCCGAGGAGCCCGCCGAGGAGGTCACCGAAGCACCGGTCGCTGCTGCGGCCGCCGCCCCGGCTGCGGAGGAGAAGGCCTGATGGCCGAGGTCACCGCAGCGATGGTCAAGGCGCTCCGCGAGCGAACGGGCGCGGGGATGATGGACTGCAAACGCGCGCTCGTCGAGTGCGACGGCGACATGGACAAGGCCGAGGACTGGTTGCGCGCCAAGGGTATCTCGCGCGCCCAGGCGAAGGCGGGACGCGGCACGAACGAGGGCATCATCGACGCCTACATCCATAGCGCCGGCGGTATCGCCAAGCAGGGCGCGCTCATCGAGCTCAACTGCGAAACGGATTTCGTTGCCAAGACCGACGACTTCAAGCACCTGGCGCACACGCTTGCGCTTCAGGTGGTCGGCGCAACGCCGACGTACGTCCGTCGCGAGGACGTCCCCGCCGACGTCGTCGAACGCGAACGCGCCGTTTATCGCGAGCAGGTCAAGGGCAAGCCGGAGAACATCGTCGAGAAGATCCTGGTGGGCAAGCTCGATGCCTTCTATGCTCAGATCTGCCTGCTCGAGCAGCCGTGGATCAAGGACGACAAGAAGAAGGTTGGTGACCTTGTGACCGAGGCGATCGCGAAGCTCGGCGAGAACATCTCCGTCGCGCGCTTCGCCCGATTCGCGGTCGGCGCCGACGGCGTCGATGAAGACAGCGCGAACGCGTCAGCGCAAGAGTGAGCCTCGGAGTCACGAACGTGGAACTCGCCGAACTGCCGGGCCGCGCCAGTGATGGTCGCCGTCCCGTGTTCGGGAGGGTCATCCTCAAGCTCGGCGGTGAAGCACTGCTCGGGACGGCGGGATACGGTATCGACTATGCGGCGGCGCAGCACATCGCGGAACAGATCACGCACATCGTCGAGCGAGGCGTGCAGGTCGCCATCGTCGTGGGCGGCGGCAACATCGTGCGCGGGATGGAAGCGAGCCAGCACGGCATCGATCGTGTCACCGCCGACTACATGGGCATGCTCGCGACAGTGATCAACGCACTCGCATTGCGTGACGCCTTCGAGCATTTCGGCATCGAGGTCCGCCTGCAGAGCGCGATTGCGATGTCGCAGGTGGCCGAGCCGTTCATCCCCCGGCGCGCGATCCGCCACCTCGAGAAGGGCCGCCTGGTCATCCTCGCGGCAGGGACCGGGAACCCGTTCTTCACGACCGACACCACCGCCGCGCTGCGCGCGGTCGAGATCGGCGCGGACGTGCTCCTCAAAGCCACCAAGGTGGACGGGATCTACAGCGCCGACCCGAACAAGGTGAGTGACGCGACGCGACTGACGACGCTCACCTACATGGATGTGCTCAACCGCGGTCTCGCGATCATGGACAGCACGGCGGTGACACTCTGCATGGACAACCGCATGCCCATCATCGTGTTCGACCTCTTCACCGAAGGCAACGTCGAGCGCGTCATCCTGGGCGACCAGATCGGCACCCGTGTCGATGCCGAGGGGACCGGCACATGAGCGATCGCGAGAAAACCGAGGACCCGTCCGAGCAGATCGCAGCCCGCCTTGCCGACGCCCATGAGCGCATGGAAAAGAGCGTCGAAGCGCTGCACCGCGACCTGATGACCATCCGCACCGGGCGCGCGTCGCCGGCTCTGCTCGAGCGTCTCCACGTCGACTACTACGGCGCGCAGACACCGCTCCAGAGCCTTGCGGGGATCAGCGTGCCCGAGGCGAGCCTGCTCGTCATCGCGCCGTATGACCGCAGCTCACTCGGCGCGATCGAGAAGGCAATTCAGAAAAGCGACCTCGGGCTCAACCCGAGCAACGACGGCCAGGTCATCCGGGTCGCCATCCCGCAGCTCACCGAGGAGCGCCGCAAGGATCTGGTCAAGGTCATCCATCGCAAGGCCGAGGAGTCGCGGGTCGCGGTGCGCAACATCCGCCGAGACGAGGTCGACCACCTTCGCCGCGTCGAGAAGGACGGGCACGTGAGCAAGGACGAGGTCGCCACGAAGCTCATCGAGGTCCAGAAGATCACCGACCAGTTCATCGCGCGCATCGACGACGCCGCGCAGCGCAAGGAGACGGAGATCCTCGAGGTCTGACGCAGGCCGACCCGAAACGCCGCGCCACAATGCAGCACCCACCCGCTCCCGCCGCAATCCCGCTTCCGGCACGAGCAGACCTGCCGCGGCACATCGGCATCATCATGGACGGCAACGGACGGTGGGCTCGGCAGCGTCACCTTCCGCGCGTCGCCGGGCATCGCGCCGGCGTCCGCGCCATCCGCCCCGTGATGGAAGCCTGTCACCAGGCGGGCGTCCACATCCTCACGCTCTACGCCTTCAGCACCGAGAACTGGCAGCGGCCGCGGACCGAGGTCAGCGCACTCATGAGGCTCTTCGGCGACACCATCGATCGCGAGGTCGGCGAGCTCCACGAGAACGGCGTGCAGATCCGCGTGTTCGGTGACCGCTCGCGGCTCAGCCCGTCGCTGCAGGCCAAGGTCGCGCAGGCCGAGGCGCTGACGGCCAATGACACCTCGGCGATCCTGAACGTGGCCATCAACTACGGAGGACGCGCAGAGATCGTCGCTGCCATCCACGAGCTCGCGAGCTCGGGCGTGGACCTCGGCGCACTCGACGAATCCACGCTGAGCCAGGCCCTGTACACCGGGGGTCTGCCCGATCCCGACCTGATCGTCCGGACGGCCGGTGAGTTCCGCATCAGCAACTTCCTGCTCTGGCAAGCGGCGTATGCCGAGCTGTACGTGACCGACACCCTCTGGCCCGACTTCGGCGAGAGCGCCATCCACGACGCGCTGTACGACTTCTCGTGCCGCGAGCGGAAGTTCGGCGGGGTGCCTGAGGGCAGCATCGACTCGGGGCGCACCTCGCCCGCGCGATGAACCTCGCACTGCGGGTGATCTCCGGGCTGGTCCTGCTCGCGGTGCTGGGAGCGGCACTCTGGATCGGCACGGCCGCGCTCGCCGTCTTCGTCGGCGCCGGGGCGCTGGTGGGCGCCTGGGAGCTACGCGACCTCCTCGGGCGCATCGGGACCCGGCCGCCTGCCTGGCTCATCCTCCCGCTGACGGTCTTCCTGGCCATCAGGTTCGTGCTTCCCGCCTCGGACATGGCGACGGACTGGGCGTTCGCCGCAGCCGCGGTCGTGGGGCTTCTCGCCGGCATCGTGACGCGCGAGGCCTTCGCGGGCTGGGCGGCAGCGGTTGGTGGCGCCGCCTATATCGGTCTCTGCCTCGGCTTCTGGATCGCGCTGTACCGCTGGCACGCGACCGACTCGACGCACTTCGGGCTTCGCCTCGTGGTGCTGGTCCTTGCCGGCTCGGTGCTCGGTGACACCGCGGCGTACTTCGTCGGGTCGGCAATCGGCCGCCATCCGTTCTTCCATTCGATCTCGCCGCGCAAGTCCGTCGAAGGGGCGGTCGCCGGCGCGCTGGCGTCCGTGCTCGTCGGGGCACTTGCCGGACCGTGGCTGATCGGGATCGATGTGCCTCGCGGAGCCCTTCTCGGCGTCCTCATGGCCGTCGCGGCTCAGGGTGGCGACCTCGTGGAATCGGCGATCAAGCGTCAGGCGGGCGTCAAGGACTCCGGAACGCTGATCCCCGGACACGGCGGACTGCTCGATCGCGCCGATAGCCTCGTCCTGCTCGCCCCAGTCGTATATTGCTACCTGAAGCTGATCGCGTTCCCGTAACTGCGGCGAAAGTGGCCGCGTGCTCTGATCTACTCACCACCGAGGCATCTGCGCACAAGTGACCCACCCCACGTCCCGCCGCCGAGTCGTCCTGCTGGGCGCGACCGGATCGATCGGCAGACAGGCCTGCGACGTCGTCGCCCGCTTCCCCGATCGGTTCGAGCTGGTCGGGATCGTCGGCGGCAGCGACGCGGATGCCCTTGCCGCAGTCGCGTCGCGCTTCGGCGTGGATCACATGGCATTGGTGAACCCCGTCGCCGGCGCGGCGCTGCCGGCCGGCTGTGCAGTCGGTATGGATGCCGCGTGCGAGATCGCCGCGATGGACGCCGACGTCGTCTGCGTCGCGATCACGGGCGCCGCGGCGCTGCGCCCGACGCTTGCCGCGATCGACGCGGGCGCGACCGTGGCGACCGCGACCAAGGAAGTCCTCGTCATGGCAGGCGAGCTCGTGCGCGCCCGCGCATCCGAGTCCGCCGCGCACATTGTCCCCATCGACAGTGAGCACTCAGCGCTGTGGCAGTGCCTGCGCGGCGAGGACCGCGACTCGGTCGCCCGTCTCGTCCTGACCGCGAGCGGCGGTCCGTTCCTGCGCCGTCCGCTCGACACCTTCTCGTCGATCACCGCGGGGGAGGCCCTGGCCCACCCGACGTGGAACATGGGCCCGAAGGTGACGATCGACTCCGCAACGATGATGAACAAGGGCCTCGAGGTCATCGAGGCTCACTTCCTGTTCGACACGCCGTACGACATGATCGACGTCGCGATCCACCCGACGAGCATCGTGCACAGCTGGGTGGAATTCCGCGACGGTGCGGTCGTCGCACAGCTGGGTGTTCCGGACATGCGTGTCCCAATCGCACTCGCACTCGCGGACGGCGTACGCCTCCCCGGTGTCGGACCACACCTCGACCTTCGGGAGGTTTCCCCGCTCGAGTTCCTACCGGTTGACACGGTCCGATTCCCGGCGGTCGGGCTCGCCCGCGCGGCGGGGGAGCGGGGAGGGCTCGCACCCTGCGTGCTCAACGCCGCCAACGAGGAGGCCGTCACGGCATTCACCGAAGGACGCTGCAGGTTCGATGAGATCGTGACCCTCGTGAGCAGCGCTCTTGCGCAATTCGAGGACCGCGGTCTGCTCAACCTCGACGACGTGCTCGCGGCCGACGCATGGGCCCGGGAGCACGTCAGGGCCGGAGCCGCCGCGGCGGCGGGTGTCTCGTGACGCAGTTCCTCATCTACGCCGGCGCGTTCATCCTCGTGCTTGTCTCGGTGATCACCATCCATGAAGGTGGCCACTTTCTCGTCGGCAAGCTCTCGGGCATCAAGGTCGAGGAGTTCTCCGTCGGCTTCGGACCGAAGATCTACTCGAAGACGATCGGCGAGACCCTGTACGCGGTGCGCGCCATTCCCGCCGGTGGCTTCGTGCGCATGGCAGGCATGCTCGGACTCGTCGGCGAGGCGGACGCGGGCGAGCGCAACTTCTATCGCGCGAGCAAACCGCGGCGCTTCGCGACCGTGGCTGCCGGCATCTGCGCCAACTTCATCTTCGGCGGCATCTGCTTCGCGATCATCGACATGCAGGCGACGCCGTACCAGTACGACGCGCATGCCGCATCCGGTGTGGCAGGGCTGCGCAACGGCGACGTCATCCTCGCGCTCAACGGCCATGTCATCCGTCAGGACAACCTCACCGACGTCACCAACGACCTGCACAAGGCGACGGCAGAGAGCGCGGGCAACCCGATCACCGTCGCCTATCAAACCGCCGGCGGCGCGGTGCACACGACAACACTGACGCCACGCCTGACCATCTCGAACATCCTCACCAATCAGTCGACGATCGCCGGCGGCAAGCTACCCCAGGGAAGCCTCGTCGTGACCGAGATCAACGGCCAGCCGGTCGGTACCGGAGATCCCGCGCAGCTGCTCGGTGGCGGAAGCCCGGTGACGATCTCGGGCTACCGTCAGAACTCCGACGGCTCCGTGGACATCCGCTTCTCGAACGTCACCGTGTCCAGCATCACGGATGGCTATCCCACGGAGAACGCGATCAAGGTCTCGTGGATCATGGGTGTCATCCCCGGGTTCAGCGGCATGACACTCCCCGCGGCGGTGGCCAACGGATTCACCGCGATCCCCGGTTTCATCGGCGCCGAGTTCTCTGGCATCTACAGCCTGATCGTCCATCCGCCACCCGGCGGGGTCAACGGGCCTGAGGGGTTCACCGGACCTGTCGGCATCGCTCAGGAAACGGCGACCGCAACGAACAACGGCTTCCTCGGCCCCAACGGTCTGCTCTGGTGGATCGGCTTCATCAGCATGAATCTCGGGTTCGTGAACATGCTGCCGATCCCGTTTCTCGACGGCGGCAAACTGCTCTTCATCCTCATCGAGTCGGTGCGCAGGCGCAGGCTGAACCCGAAGGTCGAGGCGGCCATCACTGCCGTGGGTCTCGCGGTGATCGTGGTTTTCGCGGTGTATGTCACCATCGGAGATGTGACCAGGCTATGACCGACTCGAGTTCGTCGACACCGCAGCGACGTCCGACAGTGCCGGTGCGCGTCGGCAACGTGGTCATCGGCGGGGCCGCGCCGATCGCGGTGCAGACGATGACCAAGACGCAGACGGAAGACGCGAAGGCGACGATCGCGCAGATCCAGCGCGCGGCGCAGGCGGGAGCCGACATCATTCGCGTCACGTGCGATACGCGCGATGCCGCGGCATCGCTGCACGAGATCGTTCGCGAGGCGCCGATTCCCGTCGTCGCGGACATCCACTACGACGCGCCGCTCGCGCTGCTGGCGCTCGAGGCCGGCGTGCACTGCCTCCGTCTCAACCCGGGCAACATCACCGACAAGGCCAAGGTCGCCGATATCGCGCGCGAGGCGAAAGCGCGCAACGTCCCGATCCGCATCGGCGTGAACGCCGGCAGCATCCCGCAGCGCAAGGACCTCACCCGCGGGCGCGGGGGCACGATCGACGAGATCGCCGCCAACATGGTGGCCGCGGCGCTGAGCCATATTCGCGTGCTCGAGGAGCTCGATTTCCGCGACATCAAGGTCTCGCTGAAAGCGAGTGACGTGCTGACGAACGTCGCCGCCAACCGCGCGTTCGTTGCGCTCGGCAACCGCTACCCGCTGCATCTCGGTCTCACCGAGGCGGGGCCGGTGGACACCGGGAGCATCAAGAGCGCGCTCGGCATCGGTCTGCTGCTCGCCGAGGGCATCGGCGACACGATTCGCGTATCGCTGGTGGGCTCGCCGGAGGAGGAGGTACGTGTCGCGCGTCAGATCCTCGCGAACCTGCAGGAGCGCGGCGACGGTCCCAACCTGGTTGCCTGCCCCACGTGCGGACGTCTCGAGATCGACATGGTCCCGATGGTCGCGCAGGTCGCGAAAGCGCTCGAGGGTGTGAAGCGGACCATCACGGTGTCGGTCATGGGTTGCGTCGTCAACGGCCCGGGCGAGGGGATGCACGCCGACATCGGCATCGCCGGCGGCAAGCAGAAGGGCATCCTCTACCGCAACGGCAAGGTGGTCTCGACACTTCCCGAGGGCGAGCTGCTCTCGACGCTCCTCACGGAATTGCACGAAATCGCCGAGGAAGACGCGCGGTTCATCGCCGAGGGGAAGCCGCTGCCGGTGGGATTGAGCGAACGCGAGGGCGTCCTCACGTAGACTGCTCCGCCATGGCCGACGAAAAACGGATCACGGCGCAGAGCGAGGATTTCGACCGCTGGTACACGGACGTCGTCCGTCGTGCCGAGCTTGCCGACTACTCGCCGGTGCGTGGCTGCATGGTCATCCGGCCGTACGGGTTCGCGTTGTGGGAGAACATCCAGCGCGCGCTCGACGACATGATCAAGCGCACCGGCCACGAGAACATGTACTTCCCGCTCTTCATCCCGGAGTCCTATCTCCAGAAGGAGGCGGACCACGTCGAGGGCTTTGACCCGCAGGTCGCGTGGGTGACGCGCGGTGGCGGCAAGGACCTCGAGGAACGCCTTGCGGTGCGTCCGACGAGCGAGACAATCATCTGCTCCATGTACGCCGACTGGATCCATTCGTGGCGCGACCTGCCGGTGAAGATCAACCAGTGGTGCAACGTCGTGCGCTGGGAACATCGAACGCGGCTGTTCCTGCGCACCACCGAATTCCTGTGGCAGGAAGGGCACACATTTCATCAGCTCGACAGCGAGGCTGCCGACGAGGTCGACACAATGCTCGACTGCTATCGCGAGCTCACCGAGGACTGGCTCGCCATCCCCGTCATCAAGGGACGCAAGACCGAGTCGGAGAAATTCCCCGGCGCGCGATACACCGTGAGCATCGAGGCGATGATGTCCGACGGCTGGGCGCTGCAGTCAGGCACCTCGCATCACCTCGGTCAGAATTTCACGAAGGCGTACGGCATCTCGTACAGCGACAAGGACAACCAGCGCCAGCATCCATTCCAGACGTCGTGGGGTCTGTCGGCGCGCACCGTCGGTGCGGTGATCATGGCGCACGGCGACGACATGGGTCTCATCCTGCCGCCGAAGGTCGCGCCCATCCAGGTCATCGTCGTACCGATCACGCGGAGCAACGACGAGGCCGGCGCGGCGGTAGTGGAGGCGGCCGTGACCCGGATCGAGCACGAATGCCCTCCCGGTGTCCGGCTGCGCGTCGATCGCCGCGAGGGCATGCGCCCCGGCGAGAAGTACGCGCACTGGGAGCTGCGCGGTGTGCCGCTTCGGGTCATCGTCGGTGCGAAGGACCTCGCCGAGGGCAACGTGACCGTCGTGCACCGCGTCGACGGGACGCAGGAGGTTCGACCGGTCGCCGGTCTCGGCGCGGCATTTCCCGACCTGCTCGCGACCACGCAGCACGCGATCTACGAGCGAGCCCGGCAACGTCTTGCGGAGCGCAGCGTCGACGTCGCCACCATCGGGGAGCTCCAGGGCGCGTTCGCCGAACGCCCAGTGTTCGCGACGGCGCCGTTCTGCGATACCCCTGCCTGTGAGGACGCTGTCAAAGCGGCGGTGCACGCGCTCACCGTTCGTGTGATTCGCGCCGACCGTCCCGGCGACGGCGCGCCCTGCATCGCCTGCGGCGAGCCCGCGGAGTTCACCGCGCTCCTGGCCCGCTCCTACTGACGCCGGCCGTCAGGACTGATCGACGGCGATCCGCTTGAGGTGTGCCCAGAAGGCCTCGACGGCGGGGGTGTGCAGGTCGCGGCGGCGGGCAGCGGCGAACGACTGTGAGACGCTCCGGCCCGGCAGCGGGATGATCACGAGCCGTCCGGCAACGATGTCCTGCTCGACGACCGAGCGCGGCATGGCGGCGAAGCCGAGGCCGGCCAGGAGTGCTGCGTGGAGCGCGCCCTCCTCGAGCTCGAGGGTGTTCTCAGGATCGACGTGCGAGCCGAGCGCATGGGCGGCGAGCGCCTCCGTCGCACTGCCTCGTTCGTGCGCCAGGTGGCGGTGGGTGACAAGATCGCGGACGGCGGTCTTGCTCGCGGCCAGGGGATGGTGGGCGGCCACCACGGTCACGAGCTGCGTGTGCTCGAGGACCACCGTCTCGACGCCCGGAACGCGCACCGATGACCCCGCCAGGATGATGTCGGCCCGGCCCTCGATGAGCATGTTCACGAGCGACCGCATCGGCGCAAGGGCGAGGCGGACGTTGATCTCCGGGTGGTCGGCGACGAACGGCGCGAGCCAGCCGGAGAGCCGGTGCGCTCCCATGACGCGCCCGGCGGCGACGGTCAGCTCCCCGCGCTCGAACGCGAGATAGCCGGCGCGGAGCTCCTCGATCTGGCCGACGTCCTCGAGCACCTTGACCGCCAGCTGACGGAGCGCTCGGCCGACGTCGGTGAGCTGGACGTTGCGGCCGACCCGCTGCAGGAGCGGCAGCCCGAGGGTCGCCTCGAGGCGGCGGACGACGCCGCTGACCGAGCCCTGGGAGAGACCGAGCGCTTCAGCGGCCGCGGTCACATGCTCGCGTTCGGCGACCGCAAGAAAGGTGTGCAACTGGTCGAGCGTGACCCGGGGCCGAGGGTGTCTCGGCCGACCTTGCGGCGTTCGCATTGCGGCGTTAGCCGCGAGGCGCCGGTTCGGGCAGGAGCCCGCTCGCCTTGATGGCCGCCAGGACGTCTGCCACGGATTCGTCGACCGTCTGCGTTCCGCTGTCCACCACGACGTCCGGGGCATCCGGAGCCTCGTACGGGTCCGAGACTCCGGTGAAGTGATCGATCTCGCCCGCGAGTGCCTTCTTGTACAGGCCCTTCACGTCGCGCTCGGAGAGCACGTCGATGGAGCAGCGCACGTAGACCTCGATGAAGCGACCGATCTTCCTGCGAACCTCGGCTCGCGTATCGGCGTACGGCGAGATCGCCGCGGTGATCGCGACGACACCGTTGCGGGTGAGCAGCTCGGCGACGAAGCCGATGCGGCGGATGTTGATGTCGCGGTCTTCCTTGCTGAAACCGAGCCCGGCGCTCAGGGTCTGGCGGACCTCGTCACCGTCGAGGACCTCGACACGGAGGCCTTGCTCGCGCAGTGCCGTCGCGACCCGCTGTCCGATCGTCGACTTGCCTGCCCCGGACAGTCCGGTGAACCAGATGGTGAGGCCGCTCATGACGCCACCGTGGCGGCCTGCGCGTATGCGGCGCGGAGGATCTCTGCGACTTCAGGGCGGGTGAACTCGTGGGGGATGTCATCTCCTCGGGTGAGCATCTCGCGAACGCGGGTCCCGCTGAGGATCACGCGGTCGTCGGCGCCGTGTGGGCATGTCTTGGTGCTGGCCATGCTCTCGCAGGCTTTGCAGTAGAAGGTGTGTTCGAACTTGTACGCCTCGAAGCCGAGACGCTCGGCACCGCCGAGCTCGTCGAAGAGCGCCTGCGCGTCGTACGTCCCGTAGTATTTGCCGACACCGGCCGCATCGCGACCGATGATGAAGTGCGAGCAGCCGTAGTTCCTGCGCACCTGGCCGTGGTAGACCGCCTCGCGCGGTCCCGCGTAGCGCATCGCACCGGGAAAGATGCCGAGCACGACGCGATTGGCGGGGTAGTAGTCGTCGAGCAGCACGCGGTAGCAGTCCAGGCGGACCTCGAAGGGGACGTCATCGCCCTTGGTCGCGCCGGAGAGCGGATGGAGGAGCAGACCATCGACCTGCTCCAGCGCCACCTTGGTGAGGTACTCGTGCGCGCGGTGCACTGGATTTCGCGTCTGGAATCCAACCACCGTCGACCAGCCGCGTTCCTTGAACGCCGCGCGAGTCTCGGCGGGGGTTGAGGGCACAGCGCCTGCAGGCTGGGCCGCCACCCGGATCGCGCCGGCGACCACGGCCGGTCCCTGCGCGAACATCGCCGCGACCCCCGGATGGGCCTGGTCGGTGGTGCGATAGACCTCGCTCGCCTCTTTCTCGAGGTCGCGATCGAAGACCTCGTCGACGGTGAGGACGCCCACCAGGCGGTTGTCGTCGTCGCGAAGCGCGACCACCGACCCTTCCTTCAGGTCGCGTCCCTGATCGCCGACGGGCAGCGTGATCGGCAGCGTCCACGGGGTGCCGTCGGCGAGCTCGGCTCGTTCGACAACGCTCTCGTAGTCGCTGCGTCGCTGGAACCCGGCAAGCGGCGAATACGCCCCGCTGCCGAGCAATGCGGCATCGGCGGCGGAAGTTGCGGAGATGCGCAACGAAGTCAATTGCGCTGCGCGCGCATCGAGGTCAGCAAGCTCTTCAGCGCTCAACAGCAGATCAACCAGCGTTCCACCGAGCGGTGAAACGAGGTCCGTCTCAGCCGTCTGGGGCGCGCGTGATTCCGAGGTCATTTTGGCCAGTTTACCGGGAAGGTCCCTCCAGACCGCCTGCCGTCACAGCGCGCGCGTCGAACAGTGGGGTCGATCAACAGTTTGGCCACGTTTTGGAAACTACTCGAGCGGGTCGCGTGCGCGCGAGAACGATTTCGGGGCGTTTGATCGAGTGGATCCGGCCCTACACTCGTTAAGGCAGTGCCCATCACCGAGCTCATGGAGCGCATCGACTACCTCCCGGAGGAGGATCGGACTGCAATTCGCCGTGCCTTCGACGTCGCCGATCGCGCACATGCAGGACAGTCCCGGCTGACCGGTGAGCCCTATATTGAGCATCCGCTTGCGGTGGCGGGCATCCTCGCCGACCTTCGCCTCGACCCCGAGACCGTCATGGCGGCGTTGCTGCACGACACGGTCGAGGACACGACGGTCACCCGCGAGGAGGTCCGCGAGCAGTTCGGCGAGCAGGTCGCGAAGCTCGTCGATGGCGTCACGAAGCTCGGCAAGATCCACGTGCGCAGCGCCGAGGAGCATCAGGCCGAGAACATCCGCAAGATGCTCGTCGCCATGGCCGAGGACATTCGAGTTGTCCTCATCAAGCTGGGCGACCGCCTTCACAACATGCGCACGGTGAGCGCGCATACCTCCGAGCGACGCCTGCGGATCAGTCGCGAGACGCTCGACATCTACGCGCCGCTCGCGCATCGGCTCGGCATCTGGGAGATCAAGGGCGAGCTCGAGGATCTTGCGTTCGTGCAACTCGATCCGGACAACTATCAGCTCATCGAGGCACGTCTCGCGAGCACGCGCGAGCAGCGCGATGCATTCGTCCGTGACGTCACCGAGATCCTCGCGAGAGAGTTCGCGCCGCTCGGTGTGCACGCCGAGATCTCCGGGCGCACCAAGCACATGTACAGCATCCACGAGAAAATGGTGCGCGGGCAGAAGGAGTTCGGCGAGATCTACGACATCATCGCCATCCGCGTCCTCGTCGACTCCATCAAGGATTGCTACGGCGCGCTCGGCATCGTGCACTCGCTCTGGAAACCGTTACCCGGACGGTTCAAGGATTACATCGCGATGCCGAAAGGCAACGGGTATCAGTCGCTGCACACGACTGTGCTCTCGCACACCGGCGAGCCGATGGAGGTGCAGATCCGGACGCAGGAGATGCACGAGACCTCGGAGTACGGCGTCGCCGCGCACTGGCGCTACAAGGGACCGCAGGACGGCGGGCGCATCGACGAGCGCTTCACGTGGCTGCGACTCCTCATGGACTGGCAGAAGGAGGTCCTGGACGCCGAGGCTTTCGTCAACACTGTCAAGGTCGACATCTTCCAGGACGAGGTCTTCGTCTTCACGCCGCGCGGCGACGTGCGCTCGCTGCCGCAGGGCTCGACGCCCGTCGACTTCGCGTACCGCATCCACACCGATGTCGGACATGCTTGCATCGGCGCCAAAGTGAACGGGCGCATGGTGCCGCTCGACCATCGTCTCGAGAACGGTGAGATCGTCGAGGTGCTCACGACCAAAGGCACGCATGGCCCGTCGCGCGACTGGCTGAACTTCGTGAAGACGTCGAGCGCACGCGAAAAGATCCGGCAGTGGTTCAAGCGTGAGCGACGCGACGAGAACATCCAGAAAGGGCGCGAGATGCTGGACAAGGAGTTCCGGCGCCTCCGCCAGATGGCGCTGAACAGCGTCAAGGACGACCAGCTGCTCGAGCTCGCACAGGAGTTCAAGGTCGCGACCGTTGACGACTTCGTCGCAGCCATCGGCTACGGCGACATCAGCGCGCGGAGCGCTGTGCTTCGTTTCGGCGCCGACGAGCAGCAGACCGACGACGACCGGATTCTCGGCATCCCGCTGACGAGCACACCGGCACCGACGGGGCACGTACGTGTCCACGGTCACGTCGACATGCTCACGACGCTGGCGCACTGCTGCAAACCCGTAGCGGGCGACGTCATCCGCGGCTACGTCACGCGCGGCAAGGGAGTCACCGTCCACCGCGCGGACTGCATCAACGTTCGCAATGCCACCGACGTCGAGCGCATCGTCGACGTCGAGTGGGAGACGGGTGCACGGCAGGTGTACCCGGTCAGCATCAAGATCGAGGCCTGGGACCGCACCGGTCTGCTGCGCGACATCGCTGCAGTCATCGCCGAGTCGAAGATCAATTTGAGCGGCGCCGACGTGCAGGTGTACGACGACAAGACGGCGGTGATCAGCACCATCGTCGAGATCCAGAACCTGTCCCAGCTCAGCCGCCTGCTCGAACGGCTCGAGGCGGTGCGCGACGTGCACACGGTGGCGCGCGACTCGGGCTGACGCGATCCGGGGCGGCCCGACAGCCACGTGTCGCGCCACGGGACCAGGCTGGCGTGCATCGAACCGGACACACGCCTCCGTCTGCTGGAGCTCGCCGCGCGCGAGTTGCTGGAATCCGAGACCAACGGGTCGATGGTCATCGGCGCCGGCAGCGATGCCGTCGAGCCGGTCGTGGTCACTGCGCTGGGATGCAGCGTGCTCCTCGCGGTGGGGCATCGCAGTCCCGTCCTCATGTCCATCGCGGCACTGCGGCCGCGTGGGGTGGGCGGCCCAAGGGCGCTGGCCCAAGGGTGCGAGCGCGCGCTGCGAGCCGTCAATCACCTGCCCGCGGACTTCGCCATCAGCCTGTCGTTCGGCCTGGCAGCGAACGCCTCGGGGTTTCTCCACCGCCTTCTCTGAAGGCATGGCTGATGGGGCACTGCAGCCGCGAGCCCGTACACTCGGACGCCAATGCCTGAGATCGCGGCGCCGCGCGGAACACGCGACATCCTGCCCGACGAGTTCGCCGATCGTGAGTGGTTGCTCGACACCCACCGGGCGGTGGTGGAGTCCTTCGGCTACCGGCCGATCGAGACCCCCGTCATCGAGTCGACCGAGCTCTTCAGCCGCGGCGTCGGCGTCGACACCGACGTTGTCGACAAGCAGATGTTCACGTTCGAGGATCGCGGCGGCAGGTCACTGACCCTCCGTCCCGAGGGCACCGCCGGCGCACTTCGGGCGGTGATGAGCGCGCACCTCGATCAGGAGATCCGCCCGGTCCGCGTGCATTACGCGGGGCCGTTCTTCCGCGCCGAGCGGCCGCAGGCGGGGCGACAGCATCAGTTCACGCAGGTGGGCATCGAGTGCATCGGCGATCGATCGCCGGAGCTGGACGTCGAGATCATCGAGGTCGCGTGGCGGTTCTTCGAGGCGCTCGGCATCACCGGCATCCGGTTGCAGGTCAACTCCCTCGGTCGCCCGGATGATCGGGCGCGCTACCGGACGGCGCTGGTCGCGTACTACACGCCACTCGAGGCCTCGCTCTGCGACGACTGCAAGCGCCGGCTGCACACCAATCCGCTCCGGCTCCTGGACTGCAAACGCGACGCCGGGCTCGTGGCGCAGGCACCGCTGCTCTGGGATTCGCTCGAGCCTGACAGCCGCATGTATCTCACCGCGGTCATGCGTGACCTGGAGGCGGCCGGCATCGATGCGGTGCGCAACGACCGGTTGGTGCGGGGCCTCGACTATTACAGCGACACCGTCTTCGAGTTCTGGCACGACACCTTGCAGGGGGCGCAGAGCTCGCTCGGCGGCGGAGGTCGCTACGACGGCCTCGCCGAGCTCCTCGGGTTCCCCGCCGCCCAGGCGACGGGATACGCGCTCGGCGTGGAGCGGATCCTCATGGTCGCCCGGGCGCTCGGCACCGTCCCGCCCGTCGGTGCGATCGCGGACGTGCTCGTCTGCTCCGTCGAACCGGCGCAGGCGGAGAACGCAGCCGGCGTGGCGCGGCTGCTTCGCCGCGAGCACACGCGGGTCGTGCTCGATGTGGCGGATCGCCGTCTCGACCGCAAGCTGCGCGCGGCAGGACGCATCGGCGCCCGCGTTGCCGTCATCATTGGCGAGAACGAGGTGGCCGGCGACAGCGTGGTCGTGCGCGATCTCGACGGCCGCAGTCAGCAGACGGTGCCGGCGGCCGAGCTTGTTGCCACCGTGGATCGCATCGTCAGAGGAGAAACGTGACCACCGAGCGCACATATTGCGGGACCCCCCGCGCCGACGCCGCGGGCACACGCACCACCGTCTTCGGCTGGGTCGACCGGCGCCGCGACCATGGCGGCCTGATCTTCATCGATCTCCGCGATACGAGCGGCATCCTCCAGGTGATCATCGATCCCAACGAGGCACCGGAGGCGCATCGGGCCGCCCGCGAAGCGAGGCTGGAATGGGTCTTGCGTTTCGAAGGCGAGCTTCGCCTGCGCGCACCTGAGAACGTGAATCCCAAGCGGGACACGGGTGAGGTCGAGTTGCGCGCGGCGTCGTGCACCGTGCTCGCGGTCGCCAAGACGCCGCCGTTCCCCGTCAACGAGGACACGGAGGTGGATGAGCAGCTGCGTCTGCGCCATCGATACCTCGATCTGCGTCGCGTGCATCTTCAGAGGAACCTCCGGCTGCGTGCACGGTTCTGCACCGAGCTCCGCCGCGCGATGGGGGAGATCGGTTTTCTCGAGATCGAGACTCCGCAGATGATCCGCGCGACGCCGGAAGGAGCGCGCGACTACCTCGTGCCGAGCCGCCTGTCGCCGGGCAGCTTCTACGCGCTGCCGCAATCGCCGCAGCTGTACAAACAGCTCTGCATGGTCGCGGGCTTCGACCGCTACTTCCAGCTCGCCCACTGCATGCGTGACGAGGATCTGCGCGCTGATCGTCAGCCGGAGTTCACGCAGCTCGACATCGAGCTGTCATTCGTCGACGAGGACGACGTCTTCGCCGCGCTCGAACATGCGATCCCAAGCGCGTGGCACGCGTGCGAGTTCCGCGGCGGCCGGCTCCAGGTGCCATTTCCGCGCATGACATGGCGCGACGCTATGGAGTACTACGGCGTCGACAAACCGGACACGCGTTTCGAGATGTTGCTGTGCGACCTCACCGATGCCGTGAAAACATCGGGCTTCCGTGTGTTCGCTGACGCGGTCGCAGCGGGCGGCATCGTCAAAGGCATTCGCGTTGTGGGCGGCGACGACCTCACCCGCGGCGACATCGAGGGTCAGCTGACCGAGGTCGCGCGAACCGGGAAGGCCAAGGGGCTCGCGTATCTCTGGAGGCGCGCCGACGGATGGCTGGGCGGCATCGCGAAATTCTTCAGCGCCGCGGAGCTCGACGCCATCGGTTCGGCGACCGGCGCAGCGGTGGGGGACTGCGTCCTCATGGTCGCGGACCGTGCGCCGGTCGTGCATGCCGCACTCGGCGCACTGCGCACCCATCTCGGACGCGTCCGCAAGCTCTACGACGACGACCGCATCGACATGCTCTGGGTCACCGAGTTCCCCATGTTCGAGCGCAGCGAGGAGACGGGGGAGATCGGCGCCGCGCATCACGCCTTCACGATGGTGCACATCGACGACCTGGACCTCCTCGAGCCCGACCCGCTCGCGGTGCGCTCCCGGGCGTACGACCTCGTCGTCAACGGGCGTGAGATCGGCAGCGGCAGCATCCGCACGACCGATCCGGCGATTCTGGAGCGCGTGCTCGCCGCACTCGGCATTGACGCCGACGAGGCCCGGCGCAAGTTCGGGTTCCTGCTCGAGGCATTCGAGTACGGGGTCCCGCCCCATGGTGGGTGGGCCGGCGGCATCGATCGGATGGTGATGGAAGGGCTCGGCACCGAGAACATCCGCGACGTCATCGCCTTTCCAAAGAACCAGCAGGCACAGGAGCCGATGACCGATGCACCTGCGCCCGTCGATCCCGCGCAACTCCGCGAGCTCGGACTGGGGATCCTGCCAGCGCGCCCGTCGTGAGCCCGGGGCTTGTCCTCGCGATCCTCTTCGTGCTCATCGGCGCCACCGTCTCGGGCCTCGTGCGGCCTCGGCGCGGGTCGTTCCTGCTCACCCTCCTGCTCGCGGCGGCCGGCGTGCTTGCGGGCGAGCTCGTCGCGATCGCGACACACATCGGCGGCCCCGAGCTCGGCGTGCTCCACCCGGTCGCCGATGCCGTCGGCGTCGTGCTGTTCGAGGTTGCGGGCGCCGTCCTCGCGCCCGCCCGACGCCGAGCGCCATAATCAGCCGATCGGCAATTCGGGAGGCTCCTCAAATGCGCGTACCGTTTGGAAAGAAAGGACTGGTCGCCGCGGGCGCGGCAATCACGGGCGCTGTCTTCTTCTGGCGCGTGCGTGCACGCCGTCGCGAAGAGGCCGAAGCACGCGAGTGGGAGGCTGAGATCGCTGGAGCCGTTGATGAGGGTCGCGCTGCCTCGTCGACCGGCGCCGGATCGGCATCCGAGCCTTCGACCGCATAGCGCGGCCTGACCTGACTGTTTCGGCGGTCTGCCCGCGGGGTATGTGACCTTCGCAATGGGAACCGTATCCGAGCTCCGACTTCCCGCTGACCGCGAACACATCCTCGTCGCCAAACGAGCCGCCGCAGCGATCGGATCGCTCGCCGGTTTCGACATGGACGCGATCGACGACCTCACCATCGCCGTGGCGCAGGCATGCGAGAACGCCATCCGCTGCCTCGAGACGTCTGGGTCGATCGCGGGCCAGGTTCGGATCGTGTTCAAGCTCGGCGAGAAGGGCCTCGAGGTGGTCGTGCGCAGCCAGGTCAACCGTGAGGCGGAGCTGAGGGCGCGTGCCGAGGAGGCCGGGCTTGCAGGTGGCGCCGATCTCGTGGCGGCAACCGATCTCGCGCTGAGACTCATGGGTCTCTTTGTCGACGACAGCACCTACCGCGTCGACGAACGAACCGGGAACCTGCGCGTCCGGCTGACCAAATACAAGGCGTCGTGACCCCATCGCCGCGGAGCGGCGACGGCGTTGCGACCCGCGAGCGGACGATTGCGAAGCCTGCGGACACTCCCGAGCGGGCGGAGATGCGCCGGTTGCTGCGCGAGTTCCGCGAGACGCGCGATCCGAAGATCCGTGAGCAGCTTGTCGAGCTCAACAGTGACCTCGTCCACTACATCGCCCGGCGCTTCGCCAACCGTGGCGAGCCGCTCGAGGATGTCGAGCAGGTCGGCTTTCTCGGGCTGATCCAGGCGATCGAACGGTTCGATCCCTCCCTCGAGAACGAGTTCAGCACCTTCGCGACGCCGACGATCGCGGGCGAGATCCGCCGCCATTTCCGCGATCGTTCGTGGGCGGTCCGGGTGCCGCGCCGCCTCCAGGAGAACCTCGCCAAGGTGAACGCCGCGACCCAGCAGTTGCAGAACGAGCTGGGTCGCTCCCCGTCAGTCGCTGAGATCGGCGAGCGCGTCGGCCTCGAGCCAGACCAGGTGCTCGCGGCGATGGAGGTCGCACCGGCCCAGCACACCGTCTCGCTCGACGGGCCGGTGGGCGGTGGCGACGAGCCACTGACGCTCGGCGACCGGATCGGACTTGCAGACGACAACCTCGACCGCGTGGAGATGCAGGAGGTGCTCGAGCAGGTGATGGCACACCTCACACCCCGCGAGCGCAAGATCCTGGCGCTCCGTTTCGTCGAGCAATTGCCGCAGACCGAGGTCGCGAAACGGCTTGGTATTTCGCAGATGCACGTGTCTCGATTGCAGCGTGCGGCGGTCGAGCATCTGCGCAAGGAGTTCGGTACCGAGGCGCCCGTGTAGAATTCGACGACTTGCGGTCACATTTATTTCCCCATGCGCAGCGCTGAGATCCGGGAGCGATTTCTTCGCTTCTTCGAGGAGCGCGGGCATCATCGGCTCCCGAGTTTCTCGCTCATTCCCCACGACGATCCGTCGCTTCTCTTCACCGTGGCCGGGATGGTCCCGCTCAAGCCGTGGATCACCGGACAGCGCACGCCACCGTCGCGCGACCTCGTCTCGTGTCAGAAATGCTTTCGCGGCGCGGGACTGAAATACGACGACATCTCATCGGTTGGCGACCCAACCCATCACACGTTTTTCGAGATGCTCGGCAACTGGTCGATCGGTCACTACTTCAAGGAAGAGGCGATCGACTACGCGTGGGATTTCACCACCAACGTGCTCGGGCTCGACCCGCAACGTCTCTGGCCGAGCATCTATCCGGACGACGCAGTGTCGGAGCGCCTGTGGGTGGAGAAGATCGGCATCCCGGTGGAGCGCATCGCGCGGCTCACCGACAACTGGTGGGCGGCCGGACCGACCGGCCCGTGCGGCTATGACAGCGAGATCTACTACGACTGGGGCGGGCCCTGCTCCTGCGGCCGGACGGACTGCACGCCCCAGGACGAGTGCGAGGGTGACCGCTGGACGGAGTTCTGGAACCTGGTCTTCATGGAGTTCGACCAGCAGCCCGACGGCTCGCGGCCGCTGCTGCCGAACCCAACAGTCGACACCGGGCTCGGCTTCGACCGCATCGTCGCCATCGTCCAGAACGACCGCACCGGCTACGCCACAGACCATTTCGCGCCCTTGGTCGACGGCTTCCGGTCGCGGACCGCGACGGCCGTCCCGGACGCGGCGGTGCGCTCGCTCTACGTGCTGGCCGATCATCTCCGCGGTGCCGGCTTCCTGATCGCCGCCGGGGTGCTGCCCGCCAATGAGGGCCGCGGCTACGTCCTGCGCCGTCTGGTGCGGCGCGCGGCCGTCCACGCCCGCCGCGTTGGTGTGACGGGAGGCCTCGCCGCCGGAACGCGGGACCTCGTCGAGGTGATGGGGCCGGTTTATCCGGAGCTCGTCGAGCACCAGAGCCTCATCGCAGAGACGCTTGGCGTCGAGGAGGAGGCGTTCGCGCGGACGCTCGACGCCGGCACCGAGCGGCTCGCAGCCCTCCTGGATCGGAGCGGGAAGCACATCGACGGGGCGGACGCCTTTCGCCTCTATGACACCTTCGGCCTCCCTGTCGAGTTAACGGTCGAGATGGCAGCCGAGCGAGGGGCCACCGTTGACCTCGAGGGATTCGAATCGGCCATGCGCGAGCAGCGCGAGCGTGGTCAGGCGTCAGCGCGCCGTGTCGGCTTCGCGGGGGCCGAGGCACTGCCCGCGACCCGATTCATCGGCTACGACTCGCTCGAGGCCGAGGCGACCGTGACGCGCATCGGCGTCGAGAGCGAGCTCACTGCGCTGAGGACGGGCGAGCGCGCCGCCGTCCTCCTCGACATCTCGCCCTTCTACGCGGAAGCCGGAGGGCAGGTGGGGGACACGGGGACGCTCGAGTGGCCGGGTGGCAGCGCCGAGGTTCGCGATACGCAGCCCATCGCCGGCAGCGATACCCGGGCGCACGACGTGCTCGTCATCTCCGGTGAGCTCCGTGTCGGGCAGCGCCTTCAAGCTCGCGTCGACGCCGTGCGACGCGGCCGGATCGCGCGGCACCACAGTGCGACGCACCTGCTCAACCGGGCGCTGCGCGAGGTGCTCGGCGCAGGCGTGGTGCAGCGCGGCTCTTTCGTGGGACCCGATCACACGACGTTCGACTTCTCCTTCTCGCGAGCGTTGACGCCCGATGAGATCGCCGACATCGAGCATCGCGTCAACGAGGGGATCCGGCACAACCTCGAGCGGACCGTGGCGCTCATGCCGCTGGCGGACGCTCGCGCGAGTGGCGCGATCGCGCTCATCGATGAGGCGTACTCGCCCGACGTCCGTGTCGTGGACTTCGGGGGATGGTCACGCGAGCTGTGCGGCGGCACCCACGTCACGCGAAGCGGTGACCTCGGCGCCGCGATGATCGTCTCCGAGACGAGCATCGGCCAGGGCATCCGGCGCATCGAGCTGGTCGCCGGGGAGAGCGCCGAAGAGCGCTGGCAGCGCAACGGCTCGGCCCTGCTGTCGACGGCGCGAGCGCTGAAGACACGGCCGGAGGAAGTGCCGGAGCGCGTCCTCGCGCTCCAGGAGCAGGTCAAGCGCCTGACCCGCGATGTGACCCAGGCCCGCCAGGCCGGTCCGTCCAGCGTGAAGACCGATGCCGCGGTTGTGGAGGAGGCAGGCGGCATACGCTTCGCCCACCTCGTCCTGGACGGCGACGTCGATGCCGATGGGATCGCCCAGGCGGGCGACCGGCTGCTCGCGGACAGCCTGCAGGGCGACGGCGTCGTCGCCGTCCTCGGACCCGAGACGCTCGTCATCAAGGTCGGCGGCCGCGCGCTGCTGGCCGGAGTCAACGCAGGGTCGCTCGTCAAGGGGGCCGCGGACGCAACGGGCGGCAAGGGCGGCGGACGCCCCGAGCTGGGTCGTGGCAAGATCGGCGACCCCGCCAAGCGTGAGGCCGCCGTCTCGCTGCTGCGGACCGCCATCGCAGAAGTCATGGGGAGCGCCGTCTGATGTCGAAGCGCAAGTTCGCACTGCTCAAGCGGCGCGAGGAATTCCAGAGTCACTACACGGTGCTCGACATCGGCACCGAGTTCGTCAAGGCGCTCATCGTCAAGCGGGAAGGCGACAAGGGCATCGTGCTCGGAGTCGGCAAGGTCCGTCAGGCGCAGAACCACATGCAGGCCGGCGCCGTGGCCGACCTCCAGGCGGTGATCGACAACTGCGACCGCGCGCTGACCGAAGCCGAGGACATGTGCGAGACGATCCCGGGCCAGGCTGTCATCGGCATCGCCGGTGAGCAGGTCCGCGGCTTCAGCACAACCATGACCGTGCCGCGGCCCCAGCCTCAGGCGCGAATCACGCAAGCGGATCTCGCCACCGCACTGCAGGCCGTGCAGCGCAGGGCGCTGCGCGAGGCGGTGCGTCAGATGTCCCACGACCTCGGCGTCCAGGAGGTGAACGTCAAACTCGTGCACAGCACGATCACGTCGGTGCGCATCGACGGCTATGCCGTGAGCAACCCGGTCGACTTCCAGGGCCACGTCGTGGAGATCACCGTCTTCAACACGTTCGCGCCGCTCACGCATATCGGGGCGTTGCAGGCGATCGCCCAGGAGCTCGATCTCGAGCTGGTGGCGACGGTCGCCGAGCCCTACGCGCTCGCTCGCGGCTGCTCGTCGGCCGAGTCGCACGAGCTCGGCGCGATCTTCGTCGACGTCGGCGGCGGCACGACCGACATCGCTGTCGTCCGCCGGGGCGGCATCGAGGCCACGCGGATGTTCGCGCTCGGCGGCCGCTCGTTCACGAAGCGCCTTGCCACCGACCTCTCCATGGACCTCGACGAAGCGGAGCGATTCAAGGTCGCGCATTCGGAAGGGCATCTCGCCGCCGAACAGAGCGCTATGGCCCGGCGCGCGCTCACTCCCACGGCCGAAGTGCTCGCCCAGGGCGTCGCGCTGACGCTCGAGGAACTCGCCGGACCTGATCCGCTCCCGGGGTCGATCTGCCTCGCCGGCGGCGGCGCGTCCCTCCCCGAAGTCGCGGAGCAGCTGCGCGTCCTGGACTGGGCGGACACCGTGCCGTTCACCCGTCCGCCGACCGTGAAAGTGCTCGGTCCGGGCGACGTGACGGGTGTGTACGACACGACCGGACTCCTCGTCGGGAGCCAGGACGTCACCCCGATGGGGCTTGCGCGTCACGCCGTGACGCTGGAAGATGACGCGGATGAGCCCCTGGGCGGGCTCATGCGCCGAGTTTTGAAGACGATGAAGGTATAGAGGCGCCTGATGCCTGCTGTTGTCGTTGCCCGACCTGACGACGAGATCGCGGATCTCATCGATCGGGTGCGCTCCGCCGGGGACCTCGATGTCGGCCTGGTTGTCCCGAGCTCGAGCCGCGCGCTCCAGACGCCGCTGAACGTCCGCCTGCTTGCACAGTTCAGCAACCAGTCGGGACGCCGGACGGCGGTCGTCAGCGAGGACCCGCGCGTCCAGCAGCTCTCCCGCGCCAGCGGGCTCCAGGTCTACGGCTCCGTGCCGGCGTTCGAGCGCGGCATCGAGCTTGCCGCGCCGCGCGTCGGCGGGGTTGGGCAGTCGCGGAATATCGCCGCCGCCGGGGCCACCGGCGCCGCGGCCTCGGCCGTCCTCGAGCCGCCCCCGGCGCCGCCGCCCGCACCCCCGGCATTCGTCCCGCCGGCCACGGCACCAACCGCAGCGCGACTCGAACCCCGCCGCGTGCTGACGCAGATCCCGCCCGCGCATCCGAAACGCAGTTGGGACCGTCGTCGCCTGCTCTCGTGGGGCGGAGCGGCCGTGCTGGTGATCGGGCTCATTCTCTTCATGACTCTGAGCCCCTCCGCCAAGGTGACGGTCACCATCGCCGCGACGCCGCTGTCGGTGAACTCAACGATTCAGGGCACCACCAACGCGGCGCTGTCGGGCACCGCCGACCATGTGCTCACCTCCGTCATCACGAGCACGGCGAGCTCGACGTTTCAGGCAAGTCCGACAGGAACGCTGCCGATCGCGGCCGTGCCCGCAACCACGAAAGTGGTGTTCAGCACCGATGATCCGGACGGCTTTCAATTCTCCCTCCCGCAGGGCAACGAGATCGCCGAGTCCGGCGGAAACGAGACGTTCGCCGTCACCAAGACCACGTACATCTGCATCGGGCCGAACGGCAATCCCGCGGCGCCCGGTTCGTGTGGTGCGGCGCAGCCGAACGCGCAGGCGACAGTTGCCGACACGACGGCAGGAGCCGAAGGCAATGGCGTGTCGTCAAACAGCCTGAACAACTGGCCGAGCGATCCCTGCCCTTCGCCCGAGCCGCCCGGCGCGCACAACTCGCCGGGCAACCCCTACGAAGCGTGCTTCGGCAGCGATTCCCACTATCACTCGATCAACGTCACCAACCCGAACGCGCCCACCGGCGGCGTCGATGCCAAAACGACAACGTCCGCGAGCTCGACCGACGTCTCGAACTGGACCGCCCAGGTGACCGCCGTCGAGGCTTCGCTGACGTCGCAGCTCAACAGCGACCTCCAGGGCAAGGCAGGCGGCAAGGCATTCGCGGTCGACCCGTCCGGCAACGGCAAGACGGTCGTGTTCGCCGTGACGCCGCCGCTGCCCGCAGTCAACGCGCCGTTCACGGCGACGACGATCACCGTGAGCGCGAACGGCCAGGCGGTCGCATACGACCCGGTTGCCGTGAGCAATGACGTCCTTGCCGACCTCAACAAGCTCGTAAAGCCCGGGGACGAGCTGGCGCCGGGGAAACTCTCCACACCCCCCTGCACGGTGACGCAAGCCGCCACGACGGGGACGGTCGTCCTCGCATGCTCCGCGACCGATTTCAGCCAGCCGAGCGTCGACCTCAACTCATTGAAATCGCAGCTCACGGGTCGGAACCCGGGGAGCGCTCAGCAGATCATCGAAAGCAAGTTGCCGGCGGTGCAGAGCGTGCACGTATCGGTCTCGCCGTTCCAGCTGTTCTACATGCCCCTCTTCGCGTCGCGCATCGAGATCACTGAGAACTTCGTGGCGGCTTCGGCGCCCAGCCCGTCTCCGACCGCAACGCCAAAACCCTCACCGTGACGTCGGCCGGGGAAGGTTCCGGCCGCACGCGCGTTCTTGGCATCGACGTCGGCTCGGTGCGCGTCGGTCTGGCAGTCTCCGACGAAACGTGCACGCTTGCATCACCGCTTGCGACAGTGCCGAACGACCCGCGCACCATTTGGACACGCATCGCCCGCGAGATGGAAGATCGCCAGGTGGAACGAGTCGTGGTCGGTCTGCCCCGAAAGCTCGACGGCAGCGAGGGTGACGCCGCGGAGAGTGCGCGCAACTTCGTCGCCGAGCTGCAGCGCCACGTGGCCGCGCCCGTGGAATTCTGGGACGAGCGATTCACCACGACGATCGCCGAGCGATCGCTGATCGAGAGCGGTGTTCGGCGTCGACGCCGCCGCGAAGTCATCGACGCGGTCGCAGCCGCGGTCCTGTTGCAGAGCTGGCTCGACGCGCGGCGTCTCGCATTGTCGCGAGCTCCCACGTGAAAACCACCCCATTGCGGCTGTGCCTTGTCGGAGCGGGCATCTCGCATTCGCCGAGTCCCGTGCTGCATCAGGCCGCCATGCAGTCGACCGGCATCGAGGGCACCTACGTGCTTCGTGACGTCGCGGGCCCCGACCTCGAGCAGTTCATCGCCGAACTGCGCGCGGGGCGATACAACGGCTGCAACGTGACCACGCCGTACAAGGCGGCAATGGCCGCGGCGTGCGACAGTCTCGATGGCGACTCCGAGGTCCTTGGTGTCGTCAACACCATCAGCGTTCGCCACGGGCGTCTCATCGGGACGACCACCGACGTGGACGGGTTCGAGCTGGCCCTGAGCGAGGCCAGCATGTGGCCACGTCAGGGCGCAACCGCGCTCGTCCTCGGCGCCGGCGGCGCTGCCGCGTCGGTCGCTCTCGCGCTGACCCGAGTCCCGCTCCTGCGACTGCGTATCGCGGCGCGGAACCCCGATGCAGCAGAGCACCTCACACGGCGCCTCCGGGGCTCCGGCGACATCCAGGCCATCCCCTGGGACCCGGCGGCGATCGGCCGCGAGAGCGCCCATTCGGCGATCGTCGTCAACGCCACGCCGGTCGGGCTGGGAGCGCTTCCCTTCGATCCCCGCACGGTGCCGGTCGCATGCACGGTCGTCGACATCCGCTACCGGCCTCGGCCGGTCGACGTCGTCAGTGCAGCGATCGAGTCGGGACACCGCGCGGAGGACGGGCTCGAGATGCTCCTCCAGCAGGGGTTGTTGAGCTTCAGGATCTGGAGTGGCGCGTCGGCCCATGCAAGCGGCGTGCGCAGCGCGCTGCTGCGCGCCGTCGAGGCATGACGCCACTCGTCGTCGCCGGTCTCACGGTGGCCGGCGGCGTTGTCGGCCTGGGTTCGGGCTGGCTCGCGGTCACCCTCGAAAAACGCGAGAAGCTCGAGGACGAGGAGCAGCAGGAACGCCTCGAGTACGAGCGCGACATCGCCGAGGAGCACGAGCGGGCCACTGCCGCGGGTGAGGACCCTGCCGAGGCGAAACCCTGGGCCGGCGAGCGTTATGGCTGGACCTGGCTGGAACGCTGGCTGTCGCCTGCGCTCGGCGCGATCGGTTTCGGCGCGTTCGCCGCGCACGAGGCATTCGGATGGGGACTCATCATCCACCTGCTCTGGATCGCGATCTTCGTGCAGATCGTCAACTTCGACCTCAAGCATCGCCTGATCCTCAACGTCATCACGTATCCGAGCGTGCTGGTGGCCGTGGTGATCAGCGAGTGGTCGCCCGGTCTGACGGTGACGAGCGCGATCATCGGCGCCGTCGGCGTCGCGGCATTCTTCTTTGTGCAGAACATCGTCTCGCGCGGCAGCATCGGGCTCGGCGACGCCAAGCTCGGCGCGCTCGTCGGCGCGGTGACCGGCGCCGGCCCGACCGGCGCGCACCTCGGCGCGGTCTACGCCGTGGTTGCCGGTGTCTTCATCGGCGGTGCGACGGCGATCGTGCTCCTCGTGACCCGCATCCGCCGGCTCAAAGACCCGATACCCTATGGTCCGTTCCTCTGTGCGGGCGCAGCGCTCATCCTGTTCCTCGGTCCGTGACCCGCACGAGGCCAGGGGTTTGTTGAGGTAAGAGATGCCGACACCGCTGATGCCCGGGGAGCGCTCGATCGCACTGGTCCGCCAACACTGGTCGGTCGTTGCCGGTCACGTCCTGGGGGCGATCGTCGTGATCGTGGTGGTGATCGTGCTGAACGCCGTCCTGCCATCGCATATCGGCAGCCTGTCCATTACCACCGTCAAGACCGTGATCGCCGTGATCCTCATCGTGACGTCGGTGCTCTGGGCCGGGCTGCGCCTCCTGCGCTGGCGCTTCGCCACGTACCACCTCACCGACAAGCGCATCGTCATGGAAGGCGGCATCCTGTCGCGCACCGCCGAGACGATCCCGCTCGACCGCATCCAGAACACCGTGATCCATCGCCCCATCGGTGACCGCCTCATCGGCGCCGGCGACATTGAGATCGAGTCCGCGGGGCGCGACGGCGTCGAGGTGTTGCACCGGATTCCGAAGGCCGAGCAGTTCTACAACGAGCTTTTAACTGCGATGAACGCGCCGCCCCAGACCGGCGCACCCGGCCGGCCGCCTGGCGGTATCTGAGCCGGCGCGTCGCTCTCAGGAAGCAGGCGTCGCGGAGGCACGCCGGGCGAGGGTCGCGACCGACCGCCGCGCTTCCGTCGCCGCCGGTTCGATGCCCGCACAGATGACCTCGCGATAGGCGAGGATGGCACCGAGCGCGTCGCCGTGCGCCTCCAGCAGGCGCGCGACGCGCAGATGCTCCGCGGCCGTCGTCGTCGTCGCGGGCTCGTGCATCGGGGTCAGTGTCATGTCCGTCCCCGGACGCAACCGGGACAAACGCGGCAGGCGCGGGCGGACCGCCGGAAAGGGGGAGTCGGACGCCCGCCAATACAATCGCTTGCAGATGCTTCGATTTCTCACCGCCGGCGAGTCCCACGGCCCCCAGTTGACCGTCATCGTCGAAGGCGTGCCCGCCGGGTTGTCGCTCGATGCGGCGCGAGACATTGATCCCGACCTGCGCCGCCGTCAGGGTGGCCACGGCCGCGGCAAGCGGCAGCAGATCGAGCAGGACGCGGCGCGGATCGTCAGCGGGGTCCGCGGTGGGAAGACGCTCGGATCCCCGGTGACGCTCGTCATCGAGAACCGCGACTGGCAGAACTGGAAAGGGCCGATGCAGGTCGAGTCCCGCGCGTTCAAGTCCAAGCCGGTCACCCGCGTTCGCCCTGGACACGCCGACCTCGCGGGTGTGCTCAAGTTCGGGTTCACCGACGCCCGAGACGTCCTCGAACGGGCCAGTGCGAGGGAGACGGCTGCCCGTGTGGCGGCCGGAGCGGTGGGACGCACGCTGCTCGAAGCGCTGGGGATCAACGTCCACTCGTGCGTCCTCCGCATTGGGGACGTGCATCTTCCAGTACCCGAGCACGAGGTGGACTGGGACGCCGTCGAGCGCTCACCGGTCCGCTGCGCTGACAGCGCGGCGTCCGAGCGCATGGTCGCGGCCATCGATGCGGCGCGCGAGAACGGGGATACGCTCGGTGGCACCGCGTACGTCGTCGCCTCGAATGTTCCTGCCGGACTTGGCAGTTACGCGCACTGGGATCGCCGCCTGGATGGTCTCATCGCGCAGGCGATGTGCAGCATTCCGTCGGTGAAAGGCGTCGAGCTCGGCGTCGCGGTGCTCGCCGCGCAATCGCCGGGGTCGTCCGTCCACGACGAGCCGCGCTGGGATGCGGAGCAGGGCTTCCACCATCTGACGAACCGTCAGGGCGGGCTCGCCGGCGGCGTCAGCGACGGCGAGCCGGTGTGGGCGCTGGTTCACTTCAAACCCATCTCGACCTTGCTGCATCCACTGCGCAGCGTCGACATCGGCAGCGGCGAGGAGATCAACGCCCATTACGAGCGCAGTGACATCTGTGTCGTGCCTGCGGGTGCGGTGGTCGCGGAGGCGATGCTCGCATGGGTACTCGCAGCTGCCGCGGCGGAGAAGTTCGGCGGTGACTCGATGGTCGAGATGCGGCGCGCAGCCGCGGCGCACCGCCGCGCGGTCCTCAAGCTCCGATGACGCTGGTCGATCGCATCGCGCTGGTCGGGCTGCCGGGATCGGGAAAGAGCACCGTCGCGCCACTCCTCGCCGAGCGGCTCGGATGGTCCTGCGTGGACCTCGACGCGGAGATCACTGCCGAGGAGGGCCGCACGCCCGCGGCGATCATCGAAGCCGAAGGTGAGGACACGTTTCGAGAGATGGAGGTCGTCGCGCTGCAGGATGCGCTGGGCAGGCGGGGACCTCTGGTGATCGCGTGTGGCGGCGGACTCATCAACTGGCGGCTCGCGGGGAGGCTGCTCACGGACAGGTGCGTGGTTGTGTGGCTCGACGCGCCTGACGACGTCCTAGTTGGACGGCTCGGCGATGCCTCGGATCGTCCGCTGCTCAATGGCTCCGCGGCGACCGGCATCCCGCGATTGCGGGCGCTGCGTGCCGGGGCTCACCAGACGGCTCACGCCCGCGTGCGCTCCGACGCGTCGCCTCCCGACGTCGCCGAGCGCATCGCGACCGCCCTTGGCGGGGCCGTCACGGTGGACGCGACCGAACGCCGCTACTGCGTCGAGGTCCGCCCCGGAGCGATCGACGACCTGGTCATGTACGTGCCGGGCGGAGCGACGTCCGTGGCGGTTGTCGCGGATGGTGCGATACCTGCTGCGACAGACCGGGTCGTCGCCGCCCTCCGGAGCGCTGGAGTCTCAACGTCGGTGATCCAGGTGTCTGGCGGCGAGACGCTGAAAACGTGGGCCGCCGCCGGCGAGCTGCTCGAGCGTCTCGGATCGGCGGGCCTGCAACGCAACGACTGCATCGTGGCGATCGGCGGCGGCACCGTCGGCGATGTCGCCGGATTCGCCGCGGCGACATACCTGCGCGGCATCGCGTGGGTCAATGTCCCATCGACATTGCTGGCGATGGTGGACAGCGCGATCGGAGGCAAGACCGGCGTCAACCTCGCCCGCGGCAAGAATCTCGCCGGCGCGTTCTGGCAGCCGCAGGCCGTGGTCTGCGATCCGGATCTGCTCGCGAGCCAGGACGATCGATCGTATCGATCGGCGCTTGCGGAGATCATCAAGTACGCGATGATCGCGGCCCCGCGCCTCCTGCCTGATCTCGACAGCTCGCTTGACGGGGTCATGCGGCGCGATCGGGAGGTGCTCACGCGGACGATCCGTCAGTCCTGTGCGATCAAGGCTCGGTTCGTGTCCTTCGACGAGCGCGAGAGCGGGATGCGCGCGGTCCTCAACTACGGCCACACCGCCGGCCATGCGCTCGAGGCCGCGGCGGGCCTCGGCACCGGACTGTTGCATGGCGAGGCAGTCGCCGCCGGCATGCGCGTCGCCGGTCTGCTGAGCGTCCGCGAAGTCGGTTGTCCGCCTGAGGACATCGCCTGGCAGGATGCGATGATCTCCCGATGCGGGCTCGACACGTCGCTGGTGTTTGACCCCGAGCGCGTCCTCGGACACATGAGCGCGGACAAGAAGAACGTCGGCGGCAAGCTCGGCTGGGTCCTGCTCGAGGGCCGCGGCGCGCCGCGTTCCGGCCAGCATGTGCCCGAACAGGACGTTCGCGAGGCGCTCGAGGCCGTGCGCGCGCGATGACCAGGATCCTGCTGCTCAACGGGCCCAATCTCGCGAGCCTCGGCGAGCGCGAGCCCGACATCTACGGGTCGGTCACCCTCAGCGACATCGAGGCGTCCGTCCGCGATCGGGCCGTGGCGCTCGGCCTCGACGTGCGCTGCGAGCAGACCAACCACGAGGGCGTCATGGTCGATCTCCTCGAGGCGGAGCGCGGCGTGAGCGCGGGCTGCATCGTGAATCCCGGCGGTCTCGCCCACACGAGCGTCGTCCTCGCCGACGCACTGCGCAGCTTCGGTGGCCCCGTCGTCGAGGTCCACCTGTCGAATATCCTTGCTCGTGAGCCCTATCGCCGCGTCTCCCTCTCGGCCGAGGCAGCGGTTGCGGTGATCTCCGGGCTTGGCCTGCAGGGCTACGTCCTCGCAGTGGAAGGACTGGCTAAGCTGCTGAAGGATCGAACGACCAATGGGAGCACCGCATGATCACCGCCTCTGACCTGCGCCCCGGCGCAACCGTCGAACGCGACGGCGACCTCTTCGAGGTGATCGACTTCTCGCATATGAAGCAGGGGCGCGGGACTGCGGTCATTCGCGCCAAGCTGCGCAACGTCACCACCGGTGCCGTGACCGACGAGACGTTCCGGCCCGAGGAGAAGTTCGGCAAGGTCCGCATCGAGCGGAGCGAGGCTCAGTTCTCCTACAAGGACGGCGAGAATTACGTGGTGATGGACAGCGCCACGTATGACCAGATCACGCTGAGTCCCGAGCAGCTCGGCAGTGCCGTCGACTACCTGCGCGAGAACGACACGCTCTTTCTCCTGCGCTTCGACGACCGCGTGCTCGGGATCGACCTGCCCACGTCGGTTGTCCTCGAGGTGACCGAGAGCGAGCCGGGATTCAAAGGCGACACGGCCAACGCGTCGTTCAAGCCCGCGCGGGTCGAGACAGGCCTCGCGGTCGACGTGCCGCTCTTCGTCAATCAGGGCGACAAGATCCGCGTCGACACGCGGACAGGTCGCTACGTGGAGCGGGCCTGATGGACGGCGACGCGCCGGACGGACTCCAGCTTCGCCCGGCGATGAACGGTCGCCGGCAGCTCGGCACCACGCGAGTCGCCAACGAGGTCGTCGCCTCCATCGCAGCCTTCGCCGCGTTGCAGGTCCCCGGTGTTCACGCCATGTACCACCCGAGCGGCCAGAATTTCGACCGCATCGTGCGGCGGTCGCACGCGCATCGCGGCGTGCGTGTCGAGCTGCTCGACGACGCGCTCCACCTGAACCTCTATGTCGTGATGGAGTCGGGAGGCAATGTGCCGGCGGTCGGCGCAGAGGTGCAGCAACGCGTCGCGGACGCCATCGACCGGATGCTCGCGCTGCGCGTCGCGGAGGTCAACGTCTTCGTCAGCGAGGTCGCCTTCGCGTGACGCCGGCTGCTCCGAGCACCGGGCGGCGGCGGCGCGGACGGGAGCTTGCGCTCCGCGTGCTCTTCGAGATCGAGGGGACGGCGAAGGACCCTGAGTTCGCGCTGCGCTATCAGGGCGGTGATCTGCGCGCCACGGCGGATGTGGTCGCGTTCGCACGCTCCATTGTCGTGGGCTGCGTCGATCACCTCGACGTGATCGACACCGCCATCGTCGCGGGCATGGACAACTGGACGCTCGTCGACCTCGGCAAAGTGGAACGTGCCGTGCTCAGGCTCGGCACGTTCGAGCTGCTGTACACGGAGAAGACGCCGGTTCCCGTTGTGATCGACGAGTCGATCGAGCTCGCCAAGGCGTATGCCGGAGACGAGGCCGCGCAGTTCGTCAACGGCGTGCTCGGCCATGTCGCGCGCGAACGCGTCTGATGCCACCACCCTGCACGGTCACCGACTTGACGGCGATGGTCCGCGACGCGCTTGCGGCGCGTCCCGAGCTCGAGGACCTGTTCGTGGAAGGCGAGGTGAGCAATCTCAAAGCCCACGTGTCAGGACATCTCTACTTCACGCTGAAGGACGCGCGCTCGTCGATCGCGTGCGTGTGCTTCCGGGCCAACGCGCAGCTGATTCCGTTTCGCCCCGACGATGGGATGACCGTTGTGGCGCATGGATCCGTCCAGCTGTACGAGCAGCAGGGACGCTATCAGCTCTACGTGGACCGTCTCGAGCCGAGCGGCGTCGGGGCGCTCGCGCTCGGCGTCGAACAGCTCAAACGAAAGCTCAGCGCAGAGGGATTGTTCGACGAGCGCCGCAAGCGTCCGTTGCCGCTGCTGCCACGCCGCGTCGTCGTGGTGACGTCGCGCAATGGTGCCGCGCTGCGTGACGTGTGCACGGTGATCGCGCGACGCGCGCCGTGCGTCGGTGTGGTGCTGTCGCCTGCGACGGTCCAGGGGGAGGGCGCTGTCGAAACCCTCGTTCGCGCGTTGCAGCGCGCGGATCGTGTGCGTGACGCCGACGTGATCCTGCTCGTCCGTGGCGGCGGTTCTCTCGAGGACCTCATGGCGTTCAACAGCGAGGCGCTGGCGCGCGCCATTCGTGCGACACGGCTCCCCGTGGTCGCCGGCGTCGGGCACGAGACGGACACAACCGTCGCGGACCTCGCGAGCGACCGTCGAGCCGCCACGCCGTCTGCCGCCGCCGAACTGGTGGCGCCCAGCGTTGCTGTCCTGCGTGAGGACGTCGCCGCGCGCGCGTCCCACCTCGCGAGAGCCATCATCGCGACGGTCGAGGTGCGCCGCAGCCGCGTGCGCATCGCGTCGATGAGCCTGCACACAGGGCTTGTCCAGGAGGTGCAGCTCAAGCGCCGCGCGCTCGACCGGCAGCGCTCGCGCCTTGCGGTCGTGCATCCGTCGCGACGCGTCGAGATCGAGCACCTGCTCGTCGCTCGGGCGACGGAACGTCTGCAGGCGGCGACCGTCCGCATCACGGTCGCGCAGCGCGCCGCCCTCGACACCCGCTCGGCACGCCTGGCGGCGCTCTCGCCGCGGCGCACGCTCGAGCGCGGCTACTCGATCACCTCTGACCACGACGGGCGTGTGCTCACCGATGCGGCCGGTGCGCCGGTGGGCACCCGGTTGCGCACCGTCCTCCAGCGCGGCGTCCTCGAGAGCACAGTGGATGCGGTGCGACCCGCCGAGACGAACAGAGGCGAACGGATGTACGATCCCGATGACGGATCCACGGCGCAATGACACCGACGGAGGACGACATCAGCTCGCTCACGTACGAGGCGGCGCTCGCCGAGCTCGACACGCTGATCACCAAGCTCGAGGGCGGCAGCATCGCCCTTGAGGAGGCTATCGGCGCGTACGAGCGTGGCGCCAGGCTCGCGCAGCACTGTTCCGAGCTCCTCGAGCGTACCGAGCAGCGGGTCCAGCAGCTCGTGGTGAGCGCCGGCGGCGCCATGAGCGAGCGCCCGCTGGAAGCATTCACCGGCGTACCGGATGTCCGGCCCACGCTCGTCCCGGAACCGCCGGCCCGCGTCGCGACGTCCCGAATCGATCCGGACGACGTTCCCTTCTGACGCCGCGAATATACAGAGTTGTGGTCATAATGGGAGCCGTGACAGGCTCGTCAGCAGTTCGCAGGGTCGATCTCGAGTTGGTTGCCCGTCGCCTGGCACCCAGCCGTGAGCGTGCCCAGGCACTGATATCCGCGGGCCTCGTCGAAATCGACGGCGCAACGGCTACCAGCGCCGATCAGCGAGTCACCGCGGACGCGGCGATTCAAGTTGTCGGTCGCGACCATCCGTGGGCCAGTAGGGGAGGCCTGAAGCTCGCTCCCGCGCTGGACGCTTTCGGCATCGCCTGTGACCGACGCGTCTGTATGGACTCGGGGGCCTCGACCGGAGGCTTCACTGACGTGCTCCTCAGCCGTGGGGCGTCGCTGGTGTATGCCGTCGACGTCGGTCGCGGCCAGCTGGACCCGCGCCTGGCGACGGATCCACGGGTCCGTGTCATGGACCGGACCAACCTGCGCCTGCTCGACGCACTTCCCGGACCAGCCCCGGAACTGGTGACGCTCGATCTTTCCTTCATCTCCCTGCGGCTGGTCATGCCTGCGGTGGTACGCCTGATAGCACCGCAGGGGGCAGACCTCGTCGCCCTGTTCAAGCCCCAGTTCGAGCTCGGGCGCGAGGCGATCGGGAAAGGAGGCATCGTGCGCGACCCCGCCGCCGCCGAAGCCGCCGCGGTCGCGTTCGGTGAGTGGCTCGGGTCGGCGTTCGGCGCTGAGAGCCAGGCACCGATTCCCTCTGCGGTGCGAGGCGCCAAAGGCAACCAGGAATGGCTCGTCGGCGCCCACCTCCCGCATGCGGTGGAGCCGGGATGAGCTCCCCACGCAGCATCGGCTTTCTGCTCCATCCAGGTGAGCGGGCGACGGTGCAAGGCGCGATCGCGCGGGCTCAGGCCTGCGGATTCGCCGCGTGGACCGCGCTCGACGACCCGGAGGCCGCGATCATCGAGCACGGCGCGAACACCGCGTTGCTCGTGACACTCGGGGGTGACGGGACCTTCCTCTACGGTGCCCGCCTGGCGGCGCCCCGCGGCATCCCGGTGGTGGGCGTCAACCGCGGTCGCCTCGGGTTCCTCAACGATGTCGAGATCGACGCGCTGCCGGAGGCGATCAGTCGCTTCGCCGCCGGGGACTACACCACCCAGCGTCGCTCGCTGCTCGAGACAAGCGTCGGCGGGGCAGCCGAGCCGGTACTCGCGGTCAACGAGATCGTGGTTCGCGCCCGGGACGTCAACGTCGTTCGCCTCCGCGTGGACGTCGACGGCGACCTGCTCGGCGCGTTCGACGCTGACGGTGTGGTCGTCGCGACCGCCACCGGGTCCACGGCATACGCGCTGAGCGCCGGTGGGCCACCGGTTGATCCCCGCGTGCGAGCCGTTGTGGTCGTGCCGCTCGCGGCCCACGCCGTCATCAGCAGACCGGTCGTCATCCCGGAGTTGCTCGACGTGCGGGTGACGGTCGAGCGCGGTCAGGTGTTCGTCGCCGCGGACGGCCGGTCGGTCGCCTGGCTTGGCGACGGCGAGAGCGCGCTGGTCCGGCCGGGCCCCGATCTCGAGGTGGTCCGGTTCAAGGACTCGCCCTCATTTCAGTCGCGGCTGCGCCAGAAGTTCCGCTACGGCATCCCCCACAAGGACCTGCTCCTCGAGCCGGTCGATGACGACATGCCGGGAGAGATCAGTGGTCCTTCGTGAGCTCCGCATCAGCAACCTCGCCGTCATCGAGGAAGCCCGGCTCTCGTTCGAGGATGGTTTCAGCGTGCTGACCGGTGAGACCGGTTCGGGAAAGTCGATGTGCGTCAACGCGCTGCGTGCCGCGCTCGGCGGCCGTCTCGAGCCCGAGCAGGTACGTGCGGGCACCGCCGGCGCGCGCGTCGCAGCGGTGTTCGACAACCCCACCCCGCAACTGCGCGCTCGCCGAGCTGAGCTCGGGATCGCGGACGACGACCTGGTCACGCTCTCGCGCGAGGTGCCGGCAACCGGACGCGCCACGTGCAGGATCGACGGCGCGCTCGTCTCGCAGGCAGTGCTCCGGGAGATCGGCGATCTCTGTGTGGACGTCACGGCGCAGGGAACCAGCCAGCGGCTCCGGCGCCGGACCTGGCAACGCGAGTTGCTCGACGCGTTTGGCGGGACGGATCTCGCACGAGCGCGGACTGCCACGAGCGAGGCGTTTCGAGCCTGGCGGTCCGCGGTCGACGCGCTCGTCGCCGCCCACCGTGCGGCGAGCACCGGGGCGGCCGAGCTCCAGCGGGCTCGCGACCTCATCGAGGACCTCGAGATCCTCCGACTCCGTCCCGGTGAGGACGCCGAGCTCCAGGCCGAGCGGCTGCGCCTTCGTCACGCGGCGAGAATCGCGGAGTCGTCGCTCGCCATCGCCGATGCCAGCGGAGGCGACGACCGGTCCGCGGCCGACCGTCTCGCGGCAGCTATTGGCGGGGGAGCAGACCTCGCCGCTGTCGATCCCGAGCTGGGCGCGCTGCTCGAGAACGCCGACGAGTTGATCGACCGCCTCCGCGAGCTCGCGCTCGACGCACGCCGCCACGCTGACTCCGTAACCGTGGATGAAGCCCGGCTGAGGGCAGTCGAGGAACGGCTCGATACCCTCACGAGAGTCATCCGCCGCCATGGGTCCCTGGAGGGTGCACTCGCCGACCTGGAGCGAGCCCAGGCGTTGGTGGAAAGCGTCGACGGCGAAGGCGGAGCAATCGGCGTGCTCGAGACGTCCGCAGCAGCGAGGAGAGCGGAAGCCGGATCGGCGGCCGCCGTGCTGAGCTCGGCGAGAACGGCCGCGGCACGCCGGCTCGAGCGCGCGGTCACCGCTGAGCTGCGATCGCTCGAGCTGCCCCATGCTCGCTTCCGCGTTGTCCTGAGCCGGAGCCTCGACATCGATGGCGTGGACACCGGCGACGGGACCCCGGTGCGGAGCAGTGCCGCAGGCGTCGACGAGATCGACTTCCGCCTCGCTCCCAACCGTGATTCGGTGCCGATGCCACTGGATGAAGGGCCGTCGGGTGGCGAGCTCGGCCGTCTCGCGCTGGCACTGAGCGCGGTCGTCAGCGAGGACGAGGCGCCGGTGCTCGTGCTCGACGAGGTCGACACCGGCATTGGCGGCGAGACCGCCGCTCGAGTCGGCGATGTCCTCGCTCGGATCGGCAGCTCGCGTCAGGTGATCGCCATCACGCACCGTCCGGAGATCGCGGCGCGAGCACGGTCGCATCTCACGATCACCAAGCACAATCGCGCGGGTGGCGCGGAGGCACGCGCCGCGACCGTTGCCGGCGACGAGCGCGTTCGCGAAATCGCACGGCTGATGTCGGGGCGGACCACTGAAGCCGCGCTCGCGAGGGCCGCCGAGCTGCTGGAGGAGGGAGCGGGCCACGATAGTGCCACCCCCGGCCTCCGTACCATGTAGCGATGCAACGGGAGGACGCGGCAGCCACCGCGATCATGGTGGACGCCCCTGGATTCCACGGTAGCCTCGAGGAGCTCGTCGCCCGGGCCAACCGAGGCGACGTCGACCTCACGGCGATGTCGGTGAGCGCGGTGGTCGCCGAGGCGCGCACCGCCCTCGAGGCGCCCGAGCGGAGCGCCGACCTCCGAGGCGTCGCGGACACGCTCACGCTCCTCGCGCGCCTCGTCGCGCTCAAGGCCGCCGCGGTGCTGCCAGACCAGACGGTGGACATCGTCGAGGACGAGGACGACGGTTCCACCGACGCGGGGCGGCGCCTCGCCGAGTACCGGTTGTTCAAGGCCGCAGCCGAAGCACTCCTCGCCGAGGCTGCAACGGAAGGCGCGCGAAGCTTCCTCGGCCTCGTCTCCAGCGAGGTCATCCCGGTCGAGCATCTGCGCATCCCGCCGGAGCGTTTGGCCGCCGCGTTCCGCGCCGTGCTGGAACGCATCCGGGACGCCGATCCGCTCCCGGTGGCCGTCACCTTCTCCGTCGAGGACAAGGTGGCGATGCTCCGCGACCGGCTGTCCCGCGGGACGCTCGATTTCGAGGAGGTGTTCGCGGGCGTGAGCAGCAGGCTCGAAGCCGTTGCGTGCTTCCTTGCCCTGCTCGAGCTGCTCAAACGCGGCGAGGCGACCGTCGAACAACGCGACGCATACGGCCCGATCACGGTGACCGCTCGTGGATGACGTGCTCGTCCTCGACGTCTTCGGGCGCGCGACGGTCCCGGAGGGCACCGCCGACGCCGAGCCCGAGGACCTTGCTCCCGCGCTCGAAGCGCTCTGCTTCGCGCTGGGCCGCGAGGTGACGGTCGCCGAGGCCGCCGAGACGCTCGATCGAAGCCCTGCCGCAATCACTCGGGCGGCAGGAGTGCTCGCGATGGAGTTGCGCGGCCGCGGCCTCATGCTGCAGCGGTCCACCGAGTCCATGCAGCTGGTCACACGCCCCGAGATGGCATGGGCAGTGCAACGCGGCCTGCACCCAGAGCGCCCGTCGCGACTCAGCCGCGCGGCAATGGAGACGCTCGCGATCATCGCGTACCGTCAGCCCGCCACCAAGGCCGTCATCGAGTCGATCCGCGGTGTGGACTGCGAAGCCGTGCTCGAGCACCTCACCGAGCGCGGTCTCATCGATGAGGTCGCGCGCCAGGACACTCCCGGCCATCCGCGGTTGTTCGGCACCACCCTCCGCTTCCTGCAGCTCGTCGGGCTCGAGCGCATCGAGGATCTGCCGCCGGTCTCCGACAACGTGGTGCTCCCGAACTTCGAGTGAGCGCGTATCCGCCGGAGCGGCTCAATCGGTTCCTCGCCCGGCGTGGCGTCGCGTCACGACGCGGCGCTGACACGCTGATCGCTTCCGGTCGCGTCACGGTCAATGGCGAGGTCAGCCCGCTCGGCGTCGTCGTGGATCCGTCGCTCGATGAGGTCTGCGTCGACGGATATCGCATCCCCGCCACAGCAGTTGCTGTCACGATCGTCCTCAACAAACCGGTAGGCGTCGTGACGACTCGCAGCGACCCATATCAGCGTCGCACCGTCATGGATCTCATCGAGCCGGTGCCCGGGCTCGTGCCCGTCGGCAGGCTCGACGCGGACAGCAGGGGATTGCTCGTCATGACCACCGACGGCGATCTCGCGCATGCGGTCTCGCATCCGCGCCACGGTGTGACGAAGCGGTATGTCGCGACGCTGGATGCACCCGTTTCCGCCGAGCAGATCGCGCAGATCGTCGCCGGCGTGGAGCTCGAGGACGGGCCGGCACGTGCCCTGTCCGCGAAGCGCGCAGGGTCGGACGCGACCATCGAGGTCGTGATGGCCGAGGGTCGCAAGCGCGAGGTGCGGAGGCTGTTCGCCGCGGTGGGCCTCGAGGTGCGAGACCTCGTCCGCATCGCCGTCGGACCGCTGCTGCTCGGCGATCTCCCCGAGGGCCAAGCGCGCGAACTCCGTCCTGCGGAGCTGACGTCACTGCGTGCGGCGGCGGGGCTTCCCGAGCCGGCGCGCGCGCCTTCGGCGCCAAGACCACGGCGCGCAGCTTCGACGTCACGAGCGCGACGCTCGAGGTGAGCCCGCCGATCGTGACCATCGACGGCCCGGCCGGCAGTGGCAAGACCACGCTCGGGAGGCACCTCGCCGTCGCGCTCAGCCTGCCGCTCGTGGACACGGGGCTCTTCTATCGAGGCGTGATGGTTGCGGCAGCGCGTGCGCACATCGATCCTGAGGACCGCCAGGCACTGATCGCCTGTGCCCGCACCGCTGAGATCGTCATCGACACGGACCCGACCCATGACGGCGCCGACAGCACCGCATCGGTCAATGGAGTCGAAGCAGGTCCGGCGCTGCGGGATCCCGCGAACGCGCCGCTCCTTGCTGCGATGAGCAGCATCCAGGAGGTGCGCACGGCGCTCCTGGAATCGCAGCGAAGCCTTGCTGCACATGGCGCCGTCGCCGTGGGTCGCGACTGCGGCACCGTGGTGTTCCCCGACGCGAAGCTGAAGCTCTACCTGGACGCGTCCGAGGATGTGCGCGCGCAGCGTCGCGCGCAACAGCTCGGCGGCGGCGACGCAGACAGTGCGCTGATGCGCGGCGAAGTCGGCGCCCGCGACCGGCAGGATGCCTCGCGCTCGGTTGCCCCGATGCGCGCCGCACCCGACGCTCATCACATTGACACCGGCGTGCTCGGTATCGCCGAGGTGTACCGGGAAGCGCTCGGACTCTGGGAAGCAGCCAGCGGCGCGGGCGATCGGTGATCTACGCGGTCCTCCGCGTGGGCGTGCGGCTGCTCGCGTGGATCGTTCTCGGGCGACGGCTGCGCATCGTCGGCATGGAGCACATCCCGCGGAAGGGAGCGGTGCTCGTCGTCGGCAATCACGTCGGCACCGTCGAGCCCGCGCTGACCGGTGTCTTCATCCCACGGCTCGACGTCTTCTATCTCGCGAAGAGCGAGCTGTTTCGCACGCCGTTCCTGGCATGGCTCTTTCGCAAGAGCCACGCGTTCCCCGTCGTCCGCGACTCACCCGATCGATCGGCGCTCCGGGTCGCGCTCAACGTCCTGGCCGGCGGCCACGTGCTGCTCGTCTACCCGGAAGGGACGCGGTCCTGGGACGGTCAGGTCCTCGGAGACACGCACGGCGGGGCGGGCTTCATCGCGCGGCACTCCAGAGCGCTGGTCGTTCCTGTGGCCAGCTGGGGATCGGAGCGCGTCATCCCGCGCGGGTCGTGGCTGCCGCGCCGGGCTGACGTCGAGCTGCGTATCGGCGCCCCCTTCCGTCTGCCGGACAAAGGACCGGATGGCAAGCGGCTCTCCAACCGCCAAGCCGCTGCGGCCATGATGGAGCGCGTGATCGCATTGCTCCCCGAGGAGCGCCGCCCCATCGGGAGCTCCACCGCGGCGTGACCATGGGAATGGCCCATCCGGACCATCTGGTCGCGTTCGACCTCGAGACCACCGGACTCTCACCCCGGAGCGATCGCATCCTGGAGATCGGGGCCGTGCGCTACGACGAGAACCTGCAGCGCATCGATCAGCTGCAGCTGATCGTCGATCCGCAGATCCCGATCCCGCTTGCGATCCAGCGACTGGTGGGACTCACGGACGCCGACGTCGAGGGAGCGCCGCCACCGCTCGAGGCAGCGACGCAGCTCGCGGGCTTCTGCGGCGACGCAGCGCTCATCGCCCACGGCGGGACGTTCGATCTCCTGTTCCTCCGCTCGCTGCTCTCGGAGTCGTTCGGCGCCCGCCTCGTGTTCGACACCCTCGACCTGGCCCGGATCCTGCTGCCGACGTTCGAGAGCCACAGTCTGCCGCTCCTCAGCCGCCGGCTGGGGATTGCGCACGAGCGACCGCACCGCGCGCTCAGCGATGCGCTGGCCACAGGAGACCTCTTCCGAATGCTGGTCGGCGCCGGTCGCGCGCTGCCGCAATCCACGCAGGACGAGATGCGCCGGGTCGCAGCCCAGGCTCCAGGCCCACTTGCCGAGTTTCTCGACGACGTGATGCGTCGTCGGGGAGTGGTCGTCGAAGGACCGGGTGCGCCGGTGGCACCGGCCGAGGTCACCCTGTCTGCCGGCCCCACCAGCGAGTCACACGCAGCGCTGGCCGCACGCAACGTCGGCGATGCCGCGGCCGCGCTCCTCGGTCCCGACGGTCCGCTTGCGAGCCGCGACGGCTACGAGTACCGCGAGGCACAGCACCAGATGGCCGTCGCCGTGGGGCAGACCCTCGAACGCAAACGGCGTCTCATGGTCGAGGCCGGCACAGGCGTCGGTAAATCGCTTGCCTATCTGACGCCGCTCGCGATCTGGGCGGCGCGCACCGGCAAGCGCGCGGTCGTTGCGACGCACACCGTGAACCTGCAGGAGCAGCTGGCCGATCGTGACCTGCCGACCGTCGCCGCCCTCCTGGACCAGCCGGTACCGGTGGCGGTGCTGAAGGGACGCAACCACTACATCAGCCTGCGTCGATGGCAGCGCTTCCTCGACACACCGGATGTGAGCGCCCAGGGTCCCGACCAGGCGGTGATCCGCTTCAAGTTGAAGATCCTCGCGTGGCTGGCATCGACCACCACCGGCGACCGGTCCGAGGTGTATCTCTCGGGAGAGGAGGAGCAGCTCTGGCGGCGCGTCGCGTCCGAGGTCACCGACTGTCTCGGGCCTGCGTGCGCGAACTGGGCGAACGCGCACTGCCACATGGTGAGCGCGCGTCGCGGCGCCGCAGATGCTGCCATCGTTGTCACCAACCACGCGCTCCTGCTGGCAGCCAACGAGAGTCAGGGTCAGATTCTCGGACCGTATGAAGCGCTGGTCATCGACGAGGCGCATCATCTCGAGGCGGTCGCGACCGAACAGCTCGGGCTCGCGGTCCGCCTGTCCGACATCACCCTGGTGCTGGAACGGCTCCCGGCGATGCCGGGCACCCCACTCGGGATCGAGCTCGAGCGCTGCCGGGAGGCAGGACAGCGGTTGTTCGGTGATGCCAAAGGGTTCATGGCGGCGCGGCTCGGCGGCGAACATGCGGCCAACGGAAGGGTGGGTCTCTCCGACGCGATCCGCGTGGATCCCGGCTTTGCGCTCATCGAGCGCTCCGCGATGCACGCGATCGGCGTCCTCCAGCGCGCGGGATCTGCGCTCGCATCCGCATCGGGTGGCGTCCAGATCGAGTTGCTGCCCCAGCCCGATCGCGCCGGTGATGAGCTCGAGCACGCGGCCGCAGCGCTTGCGGGGTTGGCCGCGGCGATCGACTACGTCATCGTCCGACCGCGAGCGGGAACGGTCGCCTGGATCGAGATGCGCCGCGAGCAGGCAGAGTTGCACGAGGCGCCGATCGATGTGTCGATTCCGCTGGCCGAAAGCGTGTTCGACCCTGCCGAGTCAGTCGTGCTCACCTCGGCGACACTGTCCGTGGCGGGCGGTTTCGATTTCGTCCGGACGCGCGTCGGCATCGGCGCCTCGGCGGACGAGCTGACGCTGCCGTCGCCGTTCGACTATCTGCGTCAGGCGATCTGCATCCTGCCCGAGAACGCCACCGCGTACGACGACCCCGTCCATGACGCACAGATGGCCGATCTCATCGACAGCATCGCCGGCAGCCTCGATGGGCACACGCTCGTGCTGTTCACGAGCTACGGGCCGCTCAAGCGGGTCTGGAGTTTGCTCCAGGATCGCCTCGATGCGCGGGGCATCGCCAGTCTCGCGCAGGGGCTCGACGGGACACGGCGCCAGATCCTCCAGAGCTTTCTCGCCGACCCTCGCACTGTGCTCCTTGCAACAAGCAGCTTCTGGGAGGGCGTTGACATCCCGGGTGATCGCCTGCGCTGCGTGGTCATCGACAAGCTGCCGTTTCCCGTGCCCACCGATCCGCTGGTGCGGGCTCGCTCCGAGCAGCTGCGCGATCCCTTCGGCGAATACATCCTCCCGGTTGCGATCATCCGGCTCCGTCAGGGCTTCGGGCGCCTCATCCGGAGCGCGTCCGACCGGGGGGCCGTGGTGCTCTGCGACCCCCGTCTCCGCACCCGCCAGTACGGCATGGGATTCCTCCAGGCCCTCCCGCCTGCAGCGCGGGCGGTGGCCGGCCTTGGTGCGGTTCCAGCCATGGTCGACGCTTTCGTGAACAGCGGGACGTTGCCCGAGACCATGGGAGAATCAGAGCAATGGTCCTCGAACGATCTCGACCCGGCGTGATACCGGTGTCGCTCGAAGCACCCACCGCGGAGCCGCGCGAGCACTCGGAGAGCTCTGGCGACCCGGCGGGGTCACTCATAGTGGCGCTCGCCCAGTGCTACCCGAAACTCGGGGATGTAGCCGCCAACGTCGCGATGCACCTCAGGGTGATCAACGATGCGGCAGCACACGGAGCCGGTCTGGTCGTCTTCCCGGAGCTGTCGATCACCGGGTACTTCCTCAAGGACCAGGTGCCGGACGTCGCGCTCACCCTGGACTCGCCGGAGATTGCGTCGTTGCGCGCGGCTTCACTCGACGGACGCATCGACGTCGTCGCCGGACTGGTCCTCGAGAGTGATCAGCACCGCTTTTACAACGCGTCGCTCTACATCAGCGCCGGCGAGGTCGTGCACGTGCACCGCAAGGTGTACCTCCCAACCTACGGGCTCTTCGACGAGCAGCGCTATGTCGCTGCCGGAAACCGCTTCCGGGCCTTCGATGCGCCGCTCGGCGGCAGGACCGAGCGTCGCTGGCGCGCGGGACTGCTCATCTGCGAAGACCTCTGGCACCCGTCGGCGGCTGCACTGCTCGCGCGCCAGGGGGTCGACGTGATCATCTGCCCGTCGGCGTCACCGGGAAGCGGTGTGCTCCAGGGTGAGGCGCTCGGGACCGCGCGCAGCTATGACGTGATGACCCGTACGTACGCGCAACTGTTCACGACGTACGTCATCTACTGCAACCGCAGCGGATTCGAGGACGGCGTGGGCTTCTGGGGTGGATCGCGCGTGGTAGGCCCCGACGGCACCATTGTCGGGTCCGTGCCTGGAGCGGACGAAACCGTGGTCTTCCATACCCTGGAGCGGAGCGCACTCCGGCGCGCGCGGGTTGCGTACCCGCTGCTCCGCGACGAACGAAACGATGTCAACGACGCAGAGACCGACAGACTCCGCCGCCGACACGCTCGCGATTGATCCCGGCTTCGTCGCCGGCCTGCTCCGCGGCTTCATCGCCGACGGAGTGCGCAAGGTCGGCTTCGAGCGCGCCGTCATCGGCCTTTCGGGAGGCGTCGACTCGTCGCTGGTGACCGCGCTCGCGGTCTCATCGCTCGGCGCCGACAACGTCGTCGCCATCTTCATGCCGTACCGGACGAGCGACCCGCAGTCCGCGATCGACGCGCACGCGGTGTGCGCCAGCCTCGGCATCACCGCGCAGACGATCGACATCAGCGCGCAGATCGACGCGTATTTCGAGCGGTACCCGGATGCCGACCGCACGCGACGCGGCAACAAGATGGCGCGCGAGCGGATGTCGATCCTCTACGACCACTCGATGGCGGAGCGAGCCCTCGTGCTCGGCACCTCGAACAAGACGGAGCTGCTGCTCGGCTACGGCACGCTCTTCGGCGACATGGCGAGTGCGCTCAACCCGATCGGTGACCTGTACAAGACACAGCTCTATGAGCTGGCGCGGTTCCTCGAGCTGCCACACAGCGTGCTCACCAAGGCGCCGAGCGCGGATCTCTGGGTCGGCCAGTCGGACGAGGAGGAGCTCGGCATTCGCTACGCCGTGGTCGACGAGATCCTGCATCTGCTCGTCGATCAGCGGCGCAGCCGCGCCGAGGTCGTCGGCCTCGGGTTCGATGCGACGGACGTCGACACGGTCATCCGGCGCGTGCACGGGAGTCAGTACAAGCGCCGGCCACCGATCATCGCGAAGCTGAGCAACCGCACCATCGGCCGCGAGTTCCGCTATCCGCGGGATTGGGGACGGTGAACGGAGCCACCGGGACTCTCGCGGTCGTCGCGACGCCGATCGGCAATCTCGAGGACATCACGTTGCGCGCGTTGCGCGTGTTGCGCGAGTGCGATGCCGTCGTGGCGGAGGACTCGCGACGGACGAAGCAACTCCTGACTGCCCACGGCGTGCAGAAACCGGTGCTGTCCCTGCCGGCGTTCGACGAGCGGCGGCGCATCCCGCAGCTCATCGAACGGCTCGATCGCGGCGAGACGCTGGCGCTCTGCACCGATGCCGGGACACCCGCCTTGAGCGACCCCGGCTCGCTGCTCGTCAGCGCCGCGGTGGAGGCCGGCCACCTCGTGACACCGATCCCCGGCGCGTCGGCGCTGACCGCAGCGCTCGCGGCCAGTGGACTGCCGGGCAACGCGTTCTGCTTTCTCGGCTTTCTGCCGCGAACCCCCGGCAAGCTGGTGCGCCTCCTCGAGCAGGCGCTGCAGGAGGACCGGACGCTCGCGTTCTTCGAGTCGCCGATGCGGCTCGTCAAGACGCTGCGCATCGCGGCTCCGATGCTCGGCGAGCGTCCCGTCATCGTCGCCCGTGAGCTGAGCAAAGTGCACGAGACCATGCACCGGGGCACTGCGGCGTCGCTCGTGGAGGAGTTCACCGCCCACCCGCCGCGCGGAGAGTGCACGGTGCTCATCGGAGCGCGCGAGTGAGTGAGACGCTGCCGTCGCTCGTCGACACGCACTGTCACCTCGTGCTCCTCGAAGAGCGTGGCCTGCTGACGCAGGCGCTCGAGGGTGCCGCGGCGGCAGGCGTCGATCAGATCATCTCGGTCGGCCTCAACCTCGACGATTCGGACCGCAACCGCGTGATCGCCGAGTCCCAGCCGGCTGTGTATTTCACCGTGGGCTGGCATCCGCACGAGAAGGCGCCGCCCGACGCGCGTCAACTGGAGGCGCTCGCGTCATTGTTGCGCCATCCGAAAGCCGTTGCGGTGGGGGAGGTCGGGCTTGATCTGTTCTTCCGCCCCGGGTATCACGAGGTACCGCGCGAGGTGCAGGAGCAGTCGTTCCGCTCCATGCTCGAGCTCGCGCGGGATGCGGCGAAACCGGTGCTCATCCACGACCGCGACGCGCATGACGAGGTGCTGGCGGCGGTGCAACGGGTCACGGGATCGCACGGCGTGATGCACTGCTTCAGTGGCGACGCGGCGCACGCGAAGCGCTGCGCCGAGCTTGGGTTCATCGCATCGTTCTCCGGCATCGTCACCTTCCCGCGTAGCGATCCGATTCAGGACGCTGCGCGCACCGTCGCGGACGACGGTTTCGTCGTCGAAACCGACTCGCCGTTTCTCAGCCCTGTGCCCGAGCGCGGCAAGCCGAACCTCCCCGAGCGTGTCGCCATCACGGCGGCCGCCGTCGCGCGATTGCGCGGCGTGGCGGTGGAGGAGGTGAGGGCCGCGACAACACGCACCGCCCGCAGCGTGCTCGGGCTCGGGTCACCGGCGGCTGGACCGCGTGCCTGAGCGCTCACTCGACCTCACCGACCCCGCGACGGTCACCGCCGTCGCGCGTCGAGTGGGCCTGCGTCGCGACCCGCACCTGGGCCAGCACTTCCTCGTCGACCGTCAGGTGCTTGAAGCCATCGTCGACGCGCTGCACCCGGGTCCGCATGACCAGGTCCTCGAGATCGGCTGCGGCCTCGGGACGCTCACCGGTGAGCTCGCGGTCCGCGCCGGCCGTGTGGTCGCGATCGACATCGACCCCGCCTGCGTCGCGGGGACGGAGATCACTCAGCGGGCGAACGCGAACGTGAGGGTGCTCGAGGTCGATGCGCGCGTCGTCGACCCGGTCGCACTGGGATTCGCACCGGGATGGCTGGCCACCGGCAACCTCCCGTATCAGTTGACCGGACTCGTGCTCACCCGGCTGCTGGACGCCCCGGACCCGCCGGCGCGCGCGGTCGTGCTGGTGCAGCGTGAGGTGGCGGCACGGCTGGCGGCCGAGGCCGGGGACTGGAGCCTCGCGACCGTAGCAGTTCGATCGCACGCGGGCGTCGAACGGCTGCTGGACGTGTCGCCGCATGCCTTCGATCCGCCACCGGCCGTGCACTCATCGATCCTCAGACTGGTCCCGGAGCGCCTGATGGCGCCGGAGATCCGCACTTCGGTGCTGGCGCTCGCCAAGCCCCTCTTCCAGTCGCGGCGCAAGACCCTGCGCAACGGACTGAGCCGTGCGCTGGGCAACGACGTCGGCGCCGCGTTGACGGCTCTTGACGCCGCAGGCATCGATCCCGGCCGCCGGCCGGGTACGCTTGCGCTCGATGAGTGGGAGCTCCTCGCTCGTGCGGTTGCGGAGGTGAGGTCCGTCACGCAATGAGGCAACCCCTGACGCGGCCGAGCGCAGAGCCGGCCGACGAGACTGCTGTCCCGCCCCTGCACGCCACCCGGCCCGCGGTACCCCCACACCAGGACCAGGCCGGCGGCTTCATCGCCGTACTGCGCCGGCGCGACTTCCGCTACCTCTGGGGCGCGCAGTTGACATCGCAGCTCGCCGACAAGTTCCTCATGTTCACGCTGCTCGTCTTCATGTACACGCTGACGAAGCTCGCGTCGCTGCAGTCGGTATTGATGATCGCTTACACGCTGCCCAGTGTTCTGCTCAGCGCGCCGTCCGGCGTCTATGCGGATCGCCACGACAAGCGCACGCTGATGATCCTGTGCAACGTCGTGCGCGGCGGTCTCGTCCTGCTGATTCCGCTCGCACAGATCATTCCCGCGCTGCGCGGACAGGCATGGCCCCTTGTCGTCATCACGCTGCTGTTCAGCTCCGCGGGGCAGATCTTCGCCCCAGCGGAGGCAGCGAGCATTCCCTCGCTGGTGTCACGCCGGCAGATCACCGAGGCGACGTCACTCTTCATGACGACGGTCATCCTCACGCTCGTGCTCGGCGTGCCGGCGGCAACGATCGCGATCGGGCTGTTCGGCAACCAGGCGCCGTTCTACATCGCGAGCGCGCTCTTCGGCGTCGCGGCGCTGTCGGTGTGGCGAGTGAGCGTGAAGCTGCAGGCCGAGAAGGTGAGCAGCACGCCGTCGCAGAACATCCTTCGTGAGTTGCGCGACGGCATCGACATCCTCCGCGGCAGCCCCGCCCTGCGTCTCGGCCTCTACCAGCTGGCGCTTGCGATCGTCGTGGTGTTCACGATCTTCGCGCTCGGACCTGTGTACCTCGTCGAGGTGCTCAAGCGGTCTGACGACGAGACGTATATCGTGCTGGTGCCGGCGATGTTCGGGCTCATCGCGACCGGCGCGCTGCTCGGGCAACGACCGACATTTTCGCGCGCCACGACGCTGGTGCTCGGGATCGGCACTGCCGGCCTCTCGCTGCTGATCATGGGGATCGTGCCGGACCTGCTGCGAACGCATGGGTTGGCCGGTCTGATGGTGCCGCTCGCGGTGGTCGTCGGTGTTGTCTTCGGCGGCGCACTCGGGGCGCTCCTCATCCCCGCGTTCACGCTGCTGCAGGAGCGCACCGATGCCGACAGCCGAGGACGCATCTTCGGCGGCATCTTCACCGTTATTAACGCGGCCGTCGCGATCCCGCTGTTGCTCGCCGGCGTCGTCTCCGACCTGATCGGCGTGGCTCGTGTGGTTGCAGCGCTCGGTGCGCTCCTGATCGTTGTTGCAGCCGTGGTGCGATGGCTCGGATGGAATCGTCTGCGCGTCCTCGAACCTGACCCGCCCACACACGGAACCGCGGCGCTCGATCCGTCCTGATTAACGACGCTGCAACGACGGTGTCGCGAAGCCGTGGAATCCTCGGGGCCGGTCGGAGCCGGTGGCAAGCTCGCAGCCCGGTGGCCCGAACTGCGGGCCGGGCGTGGAGAAGAGATGCGAGCGGTTGTTACATGCGAGTGCTGCGGGCACCGGCAGGCCATTGCCCGCCAGATCGTCCGGCCCGAGTCCTTCAACCTGATCTGCCACAGCTGCGAGGGCGTGCTTCGCATCGACGTGACGACGGATGACCTCGAGGCCGCGCAGCACTCAACGGGAAAGAAGACCCAGCCCGTCGCCTGGGTCTGACGTTTCCCAGGGGTCGCCCCGAACCGCTGGTATCATCGACGGCGCTCACGCTTGCCAGGTGCGAGCCAGGGGCGCATAGCTCAGTTGGTACGAGCGCTGCGTTGACATCGCAGAGGTCATAGGTTCGATCCCTATTGCGCCCACCACCGGCTTTTTGAATACAAACCAGCCGGTTCCAGCGGTCCACTGACTGCCTCCAGAAAAACGTAGGATGTTGCTGTCTCCGCGGGAGTCTGTGTCCTTGAAATAAACTGCTGTCGATGGCCACAGCCTTCGTGCCGGCGCCGAAGCCCCAGCGCCGCGATTACTACGACACCGCGACCGGCGGCCAGCTCGCCGTGGAGACGGCTCCGCGGC
>DATDID010000011.1:0-112279 GCA_036521195.1 Candidatus Dormiibacterota bacterium | reverse complement strand
GACGGGTAGCCGATGTTGAAGCTCAGCCAGGTCGTGCGGCCCTTCGGCTGTACCAGGAGGTCCGGCTTCTCGCGTGAGTTCGCCTGAATTGCGAGCACGTTTGCCAGGGGAATATTGGCGCTGTCACCACCGTAGCCGATGATGTCGTAGCCCTTCTGGAAGAAGGCGTCGACCGTGGTCGGTGCTGTCGACGGATCCTTGATGTCGATGTCGATCGTCTTCAACGTCGGCTTCGGGGAACCCCACCAGTTCGGGACCTGGGTGAACACCATCGACTGCTTGGGGGTGTACGAGGTGAGCTTGTAGGCGCCGGTGCCGACGAGGTCGGTGGGCGTCTGCCACCAGTTGACCGGATCAACGCCTGGCGCGTCGATGACCTTCTCATCGACGATCGCGCCGACGGTACCTTCAAGCGTCCACGCGGTGAGGCACCAGCCACAGCCGGTGGAGAGCTTCACCTGAACGGTCTCCGGGTTGATCGCGGTGAGGCCGCTCATCATGAATGCGGGGTTGCCTGCCTTCAGCTGGGCCTCGATGTTGGCCTGGAAGCTGGTCGGCGAGCCGGAGGACGGCGGAGCGCCGGCAGCCTTCTGCGCAGCGGAGAAGCCTTGGATGGCGCTCAGGATCGAGGCGTACGCGCCCTGGAGGTCGGCACCGCGGTTCCAGGAGTACAGCACGTCTTTCGAGGTGACCGGGTCACCGTTGGAGAACTTGGCAGCCGGATTCAGATGAATCGTGTACGTGGTGCCGTCGGCGGAGATGCCGCCGTTGGCCTGCGTCGGGACGGTCAGGGCGATGTCCGGAACGATGTTCAAGTTGTCGTCGAAACGCCACAGGTTGTCGAACACGTTCTGCATGAGCTCGGTGTCGACCTCGGCGTCCATCTCACCGGGATCCCATGTGCCTGGGTCCTGGAAGACGGGGAAGTGCAACACCTGCGACGAGGCGAGCGCACCTGACGTCGACGGGGTACCGCTGGTGCTACCGCACGCAGCGACGGCGAGCAGGCCGAGGACCCCAAGTCCGACGGCACTGATGCCCAATTTGTTTGTCAGCAACTTGGTTCCTCCGATGGCTCTGATACGGCTGGTGATGGCGACTCCGACGGCGCGTTGCTGGCGCGCACGCAGGGACACTTCGACGTAAAAATCGTAGCGTTCCACTCGAGTCGAAACCCCTCGTCTGCAACGCAATTCACCCTATCGGGGGAACCATCGGACACGATTTCACCCCGATGGGTGAGCGATCATCCCGAGGTCGGCGTCCGCGACACGAGGAATGGCCTTACCCAACACACGCGTATCGGTGACCACCTGGACCATTTCGCGCATGTATGGTGAAAACGGTATAGCCATTTTTCATTCCATCAGCACGACCCGCAGAACGCACAGGGAGCACGCAACATGTCCCGAGTTGATGAACTCCGCACGGTACAGAGCAACACGCCGTTCAACGACGTCATCGAGCGCCTGCGCGATGTCGTCCACGAGCGCGGTCTGACGTTGTTTGCGGAGATCGATCACGCACAGAACGCACACGACGTCGGGCTCACGATGCCGCAGACACGCGTGCTGATATTCGGGAGTGCGAAAGCCGGAACGCCGTTGATGCTTGCGGCTCCCGACATCGCGCTGGAGCTGCCGCTGCGCGTCCTGGTACGGGAGCGCAGCGAGACACTCACGGAGCTTGTGTACACCGACCCGGACCGGCTCGCCGCGGACTTCGACGTGAGCGCGCTCGCGTCCGCAATCGCCGGCCTGCGCTCGATCGTCGAGACTGCCGCGGGGACCGAGGCGCGCCCCATCTTATAGCGTCACTATCAGATATAGTCACAGGCACTCATGAAATCCCTCCTGCGCGGCGCCACCGCCGGTACCGTTGCCACGGCACTGATGAGCGCCCTCATGGTCGCGGCTCGCCGGCTCGGGATCACAGGCCAATTGCCGCCCGAGAAGATCACCTCGAAGATGCTCCGACGTCACGGTATCCGCCCGGACGCCGGCCAGCAGGACGCGCTCGCCACCGGGCTCCATTTCGCATTCGGCGCTGCCGCAGGCGCCGCGTTTGGGGTGATCGCCCGCCGCGTCCCAGTGCCATCCGTACCGCTGGGTGTCGCATACGGAACCGCGATTTGGGGAGTCAGCTACATGGGCTGGGTGCCTTCAATCGGCCTGATGCAGCGCGCCGACCGAGATCAGCGAGGACGCCAGGCGGTCATGCTCGCCGGGCACCTCGTCTTCGGCGCCACGCTCGGGGTGCTCGCCGGCCGGAAGGCTCGCCGGCCGGATCCGTTCGAGTCCGAGGAAGGCGCCGACAAGGAGTCCTGAAGCCCCGCGTGCGTACGCAGGTGCGTAGGTGGGTTGCGCGTTTTGGGGTCCGCTGGTACGGTGCACCGGCGTCCTTTCAGCTCACTTCGATCCCATGGAGGCAGCTTCTTGCTCGCTGGTCGCGTGCGTCTCGCTGCCGCATCAGGCGTCATAGCGCTGGTCGTGGCAGGCTTCCCGCTCACCGCGGTGCGGGTCGACGCGGACCAATTCACCCACCAGATCCAGGTGCTCTCAGCGCAGGCGCGCGCCCTGTCACATGAGATCGCGGCCCTCGGCAGCGCCAGTTCGACGGCGCTCGGCAACGCGCTGGCATCGGAGCAGGCGATCACCAACACGCAGAACAAGCTGGCTGAGGCGCAGTTGCAGCTGGATCACGCGAACCAGAACCTCGCGAACACCACGAAGGAGCTCGCGACCGTGCACGCGCAGTTCGCGACCGACCAGTCGGACCTCTCGCAGCTCCTCGTCCACGTCTACGAGCTGACTGACGATGGCACCGTCACCGAGATCCTCGTCAACAGCAAGAGCCTGCAGGACGCGATGGACACGCTCACGAGTGTCGACCAGGTGAGCAGCCGCGTCGACACGCTCGTCACGCAGATTCGTGCCCAGCGCGATCAACTGACGCTGCTCCAGACGCAGCAGACGCACGATCAGCAGCAGGCGAACCAACTCGTCGACAGCCTGCAGACACTCGGCGGCCAGGAGCAGACCGAGGAAGTCACGTACAAGCAGCAGGCAACGACCTTCAAGGGCCGAGCAGCGACGCTCATGGTGCAACTCCAGGGTGTCCAGTCCAAGATCGTCCAGGTGCGTCGCGCACAGGCTGCGGCGGCCGCCGCGGCAGCAGCAGCGGCAGGGCGGGGAGCGGCTCGCGTCATCGGCAACGCGCTGCCCCCGTTCGCGTTCGGGCCCACGACCGATTACTTCCCGTGGGGACAGTGCACCTGGTACGTCGCATCGCTCCGCAACGTCACCTGGAATGGCAATGCCGATCAGTGGGCGGCCACCGCGCGTGCAGCCGGCCGTCCTGAGGGCATGCGACCGCGCGTTGGCTCGGTCGTCGTGTTCGGTGCCGGCAACGGCTACAGCGGTTTCGGACACGTCGCCTACGTCGTCTCCGTGCAGGGCTCGAGCAGCTTCACGGTCGATGAGGGCAACTTCCTCGGCCTTGGCGTGGTGGACCAGCGCCACATCGGCTCGCTGAACGACGTCGAGGCGTTCATCTACTAGGGCCAACGCGGCACAACGACAAGCCGCTGTTGTGGAGCGTCGCGCAGCCGCGCCACGGAGAGACTATTCGCCGATCAGACCGTCCAGCAATTCGCGTGTCGAGTCCGCATGTCCTGCGTGGCGCGCCGTCTCATTGATGAGGTGGAGCACAACCCATCGGAGATCGGTGCCCTCACCGTTCGTGCACAGTTGCGTGAGGGAGGTGGCCCTAATGTATGCGTCCGTCGCCGCCGCACGCTCGCGGTACGCGATCACCGCCGCTTCCACGGTGAGCTCGGGGCCGGGGTAGAACTCACCCTCTTCGCGACTCGTCTCCTCGCCACGCATCGCGCCGTCAATCCAGCGCCACTCGAGGTGCGTCAGGTGATTGACGATGCCCAGCAACGAGATCAGCCCGCCATCCGGCGTCCATCGAGCGTCCATCTCGTCCAGTCCAGCGACCTTTCGCAGCACCGCGCCGCGAAGGAAATCGAGCCAGCTCAGCAGCAGGTCGCGCTCGTCCGAGTTGGCTGTAGGGAACGGCGGAACGAAGGTCATTGCGTGTTCAGCCCATTCCAGCTCAGCAGTGCTGTCCAGTCATGCTCGTATCCAAGCATCGACGGTGCGGCTGTCGCAAGCTGCAGGTGCTGCGCAGCGACTGGAGCGAACTCCAGCCAGAGCGCGGTGAGGATGCGCAGCTGGTGCCCGTGGCCGAAGAGCAGCACGTCTCCCGGCACGCGGCGGGCACGTTCGATCACGCGACGTGCGCGCGCCGCGACGTCGTCGATGGTCTCGCCGCCTATGACGCCGTCGCCGAACAGCGTCCAACCGGGCCGCGTCTCCTGGATCTCGGCGCTCGTCCTGCCCTCGTACGCTCCGTAATCCCACTCGATCAGATCCGGATCGACGACGGCGACGTCCCCGTATCCAGCGAGGATCGATGTCTCGCGCGCACGCTGCAGCGGGCTCACGAAAACGGCGGCGAACGTCAGCCCCGCGAGCGCCGGCCCCAGCGTGCGCGCCTGCGCCTCTCCTTTCGCCGTCAGTGGGATATCGCTTCGGCCCGTGTGCCGCTGGATCCGGCTCCACTCCGTTTCCCCATGGCGGACGACGACAACGCGTTGCGTGGGCTCGGACACCCCTGCTGCGGTGGAATCGCTCATGCCTTGGGGGGCGCCTGCTTCTTCGCGGGCGCGGGTTTGGCGCCGACGACATCCCAGAGCTGCTCGGCCACCGCCGCGGTCACCGCGTCGATGTCCTGCTCGCGTTGATCCACCCAGAATTTGCACTGCAGCAGCGGCGCCTCACCGTCGAGGATCGGCTCGAACGCGACGCCTGGCTTGGCGTCGATGCCTGGCACGCCGTCGACCGCATCGCGGGCGCGACGCATCAGTTCGACCAGGTCGACGTCCGCGGGCACGCGCACCGTGACGCTGAGCCGCCGAGTGTCGTAGTGGGTCGAGTTGATGACGATACCGGTAAAAACTGTGAGGTTGGGGAGGATGGCGAGCGCGCCGGCGCCGGTGCGCAACGTGGTGGTGCGCAACGTGATGTTCTGCACCGCTCCGGTCTGATCGAGGACGGTGATGGTGTCACCCAGACGGAACGGTTGCTCGAGCAGCAGCCAGATGCCCGCCAGCACGTTGCGCAGCAGATCCTGAAAGGCGAGACCGATTGCCACGGTCCCCACACCGGCGGCGGCGATGATGAGTGGCACGTTGACGCCGCCGGCGACGAGCGCGCTGATGACGGCGACGACGTAGGTGGTGACCGTGATGAGGTTGCGAACAAGGGTCCGGACCTGGCGGTCGGCCTTGCTCCGGCGCATCGTCCAGAGCACGGCGGCACGCACCAGCCGGCCCAGGACGTAGATGACGATGAACAGGGTGATCGCGCTGATCGCCCCTTCGACGAAGGGCCCGATCGGGCCCGTGGCGCCGTGGGGCTGAATCGCGGTGCAGACGAAGTTGAACCAGTTGGAGCTATCGCAGGTGTTCGCGCTGGCGATCATCCTCGCCCCCCATCAGTGTCGAACGACACCGGCGTCAGATCTGAGTCGCGCCGCTAGGAGGACGACTCGGTGTCGTCGTCGCCACCTTCGCCTGCCTCGGCGGCCACCTCGCCCTCGGCAGCAACCTCGGCCTCCTCGGCCTCGACTGCGACGCGCACCTGGGCAACCTTGAGGACGAGCTCGTCGGGGTCGACCCCCGTGGCAAGCGTGACCCGCTCGGGAAGGGGGACCTCGCTCAGGCGGATCGCCTGGTCGATCTCGGTCAGACCGGAAATGTCCACGTTGAGCAGCGCGGGGATGTCACCCGGCATGCACTCGACCTTCACCGAGGTGATGACCTGCTGGAGCACGCCGAGCTTGAACTCAGTGACCGCCGGCGATTCGCCGATCGGGATGAGCGGCACCTCGACGGTGAGCTTCTCGCGGAGGTTCACAGCGAAGAGGTCGACGTGCATCAGCTCCATCGTCCGCGGGTTGACCTGCAGCTCGCGGATGAGCACCTTGCGTGCGCGGCCTCCATCAAGCGCGAGATCGACGAGGTGGCTGTGGCCGGCACCGTGCCAGACCTTCTGAAGGCTGCGGGCCTCGATCGCCAGGTTCTGCGGCTCGACATTGTGGCCGTAGAGGATGGCGGGGACCTCACCACGACGACGCACGGCGTGGACGTGACGCCCGGTCTCGGACCGGACGGACGCGCTGAGTTCGAGGGGAGTTGCCATTACCTGGCTACTCTACCGGCTCGGTGGCTCGCGCCGAGTTCACGGATGCTGCGATCGCCAGCAGCGCCGCTTCGACGGCAGCTTCGCCGCGAGCCGGGACACCGGCTGGATCAGGTGCGCCGCCGGTCTCCGGCCAGGTCGCGCATGCCGCCGCGATGAGGCGGCGGGCGGCCGTCGATGCCCCGTCCGGGAGCACGAAATACGGCCACGCGACGTCGGAGACCTCCTCGCCGTCTCCCGAGGAGGCGAGGATCGCGGCCGCGCGTTCGAGAGCGGTCCGGCGCACATCAGTCGCACCGGCCTGCAGCTCGGCGGCCACCAGTTCCTGGAGGTGCGCGGCGGTTCCGTCGATGTCGATCTCGTGGCGTCGCGGTGGACCCGTGTCCTCGGCGCCGTGGAGCATGTAGATCCCGCCGTTCCAGACGACCGTCCAGGTCTCGTCGCCGTCTCGACGCGTGACGCGGCACACCTCGGTGCCGTCGCTGACGTCGAGCCACGCCTGGCGAGCGCCACGGTCGTGGAGGAAGACCAGCCAGAGATCGAGGCTGTCCCCGATGGGCTCGAAGGCCCGGCCGTCGACCCAGATGTACGACATCTTCCGGAAGGCGGCGAATGCCGGGTGCGGCGGCGCCACGCCTGCACTGCTGTCGGCGGGATCGGCGAGTGAGCGAGATGCTCGTGCGGTGGCCGTCGCCAGGCAGAGCAACCCGGGGGTCAGGCTGCCGCCCCCGAACCGAAGCGCTCCTTGACGTATGAGACGGCTTCGTCGAGCGAGGTCCCGGGCGTGAAGACCTTGTCGACCCCGATGTTCTCCAGCGCCGTGACATCGGAGTCGGGGATGATCCCGCCGCCGAAGACGACGATGTCGGACGCATCGCGCTCCTTGAGGAGCCGGATGATCTCGGGGAAGAGCGTCATGTGCGCGCCACTCAGCAGGCTGATGCCGATCCCGTCGACGTCCTCCTGGATGGCTGCCTCGACCACCATCGCCGGGGTCTGGTGCAGACCCGTGTAGATCACCTCGACGCCCGCATCGCGAAGGGCGCGCGAGATGACTTTGACGCCCCGGTCATGTCCGTCCAGCCCCACTTTCGCGGTGAGGATCCGGATCTTGCGGCCGGTTGCCGGCGCAGCGGTGGCTTCCATGCGCTCTTGATGTTAGTGCTTGCGCCGTCCAGCCCCGGCAAACGCGACGACCGCGCTATGCGCTCACCTCGTTTGGCAGGGCTGAGACCGCCGCATCGGCGAGCCGGTGTGCGACGCCCAACGCACGATCGGCGTGAGGAAGGTGGTCGCGATCGACACCGGCGACGGCCGGCGCTCCATAGCGCGCTCCGACCAGGGCGCCGGCAAGGCTCGCCGCGACGGCCGTTCCCCCTGCCGCCGCCGCGAGCACGTCGTCGAAAGGGTTCTCGGTGGCGAGCGCGCAGATCGCGCGCTGGAGAGTGAGGCCGGGATCCGGGTCGGACACGTCCAGCGCCGGGCCGTCCTGGACCACGCGCAACCGCTCGAGCAGCGCCATCGGCGCGTCCTCGAGCAGGGACTGGCGGACCCGGACGAGGGAGGTCTCGAGGTCGAAGCGGAGCAGGTCTGCGATCAGGAGCGCCGCTGCCACGGCCGTGACGGCGGTGCCCTCGTCGGCGCCCGCCATGGCGACGCAGCGATACGCGTCGCGCCTCAAGCGTGGCCGGTTCAGCGGGCTGAGCAGCCCGAACGGCAGCGCCCGAAGCAACAGGCCGGCCGCCCCTGCACGCGAGGGACGCTCGAGACCGCGCTGGCGAAGATCGGCGTCGTCGAAGCAGCCACACGCGGCCGCCGATTCGGCGACACCCACGAAATCGGCGGTTCCGGCGGCGGTGCCTGCGGCATGCTCGCCGGCAAGTGCGCCGATGAAACTCGCTTCGATGCGGCCAGGGAGCTCGTCCATCAGCGCCATCAGCAGAACGCTATCCTTTCGAGCTATGGCGACGTCGGAGCGTGCCGTGGCTGTGGTTCGGGCGATCGCCAACAGCGGGGCACTCCGTGCCGCGCCCGGATTGCTGGACACGCGCCGCTGGCGCGGTCCGCGCCCGGCGGCCGTGCGCATCGAGCGCAGCCACGTTCGCTCCGAGGGCGAGGTCGTCGCCGATCAGACAGCACTGACCCTCTGGTTCGGTGACGGGCCCAGCCTGCCCGGGATCACCACTCGTGGCAGGCACCAGGCGACGCGCATGGCCGTGCGAACGCTCGTCGGTTTTGGCGCAGCACTCGCGATCGGCGCTGCCGGCGCGATCGTCGCGCGACAGGAGGCCAGCCGCCTCGATGGTGGGCGCGCGGCTGTCCTACTCAGCGAGCCAGGGAAGCACCACCGGCCCTGACAGCCGCTTCCTGCGCGAGACCGCGCGGAGCGACCGGCCGTCGGTGATCAGCAGTTCGCGCGAGCACGGGTTCATCGCGTCGCGCCACTCACGCGTCACGCGGCGCTCGAATCGCTCGGCGTTGGGCAGCGCTGCAGGCAGCGCGAGCACGACGCCGCGATCCGGCACACCCAGCAGCACGTCGCCCTCCGCGCGGCTCGCGAACGCCTCGAGTACCGCCGGTGCCAAGAGCAGGCTGCCCTGAAAGAGCGGCTCGGATGCGACGCGCCAGCCGTCGGCGGGGATGCGCTCGGTCTTCGCGATGCGCTCCACGAGTGGCGCGAAGCGCGCAGCTGTGTTGGCGGTCGTCGAAGCCTGCACGTCGTCGTCACTGAGGCCTGCGGCCGTCCACTCGTCGCGCGCCACGCCGCGCATGATCGAACCCGGTAACTCCTCGGCCGCGAACGCCGTCAGGTCGGCGCCAACCGCAACGCGAAGCAGATCGCCCGCGCGCCCGAGCTTCGCGATCGAGCGATCGTTGCGGACGCACCAGAGCAACCGGGATGTCGACAGCACCATCGCAGGTTGCGGCGTGAGCTGATGCTCGACGGACGCGACATATTCAGCGATGAGTACGGGCGTCTGGTCCTCGTTGCGCTCGCATGCGTGAAACAGCGGCGCAAGCGGAAGCGTGAGGTCGAGGCCCGAGCCCGTGACATGCAACGCGAAACGCGCGCTGTCGACCTCGACGCTGGCGTGATATCGCGCGGTGAGCTGCACACGCAGTCGCTCGGCGAACGCCCCCCGGTCCATCATTACTGCGTTGCAGCAGCGAGCCGCGCTCGCATCAACGCGATTCGTGACTCGTCGCCCGTGCGTGTGAGGGTGTCGATCGGGACCCGTCCCCACAGGTAGAGGAATACGTCACCGGGATCGCCGGAGAGCTCGGCGTCCGGTGACGGGTGCGCCTCGGGCTCGACCACCGTGACTGCATTCTCGAGTCGCACCGACCACGCGTCACCACCGGACCGCACGTTGACGGTTCCCGTTCCGGGAACATCGACCGCCGCCTCATCATCGCCGCCGAGCATCAGCGTCAGCACCTCATCGATACCATCGACCGCCAGTTCCGGGTCGATGCCCCTGGGAACGCCGAACCCCGACTCGACATCCACACGATGCACGACTGTCTCCAGTGCCATGCGCCGGTACCAGAATCCAACGGTCTGATCCGGCTCCCACCACGACCACGCAGGATCGGTCGGCGAGTGCGCCTGGAGCTCAGCCAGCACCTTCGCGTGCTCGTCCTCGAACCACTCGACCGTGCTCTTGCCAAACGGCTCATCGGTCAACCACTCCCCCTCTGCCGGCCGGCGTCCAAGGCGCATGGCCATCACCTTGTGGTCATAGACAGTTGCCAGATGCGCGACCACCTCTCGCACATCCCAAGGGGAGCACGCCGGCACCGGCCGGTTGAGTCCATGCGGAGCGACAAGGGCCACCACGTCGCCGTCGTGGCGAAGGTGATAGAGGTACATACCGGGGGTCAGCACACCTATGCGGCGCCTCGTTTCGAGCTGACGTAATCGACGAGGACATAGTCACCAAGCCGATCCGGGCTGATGAAGAACGCGCGTCCTCTGTTGAGCCGCGTCATCTGGTTGACGAACTGCACGAGGTGATGGTTCGACTCGAGCATGAAGGTGTTGATGACGATGTTCTCGCGCGTGCAGCGTTTCACCTCGAGCAACGTCTTGTGAAACGTCTCCGGCAACGGCGGATAGAAGAACACCGGCCGCCCGTTCTCGATGTGCGCGGTGGGCTCACCGTCACTGACGATGATGATCTGCTTGTTCTCCCCCGGGTCCCGCGCCAGCAACCGCCGCGCCAGCATCAGCCCGTGCTGCATGTTCGTCCCGTACACGTACTCGTTCACAGAGAGATGCGGCAACGCCGCCGGACTGATCTCCCGAGCCAGATCGCTGAACCCGATGATGTGCAACGTATCCCGCGGATACGCACTACGGATCAAAGAGTCGAGCGCGAGCGCTACCTTCTTCGCCGCATAGAAATAGCCGCGAAGCGGCATCGACCGACTCATGTCAAGCATGAGGACCGTGGCCGACCGCGTGAGCGTATCCGACCGATGCACCACGAAGTCATCCGGCGAGAGTCGAGGAACAGAGCGGGTCCGAAACGACTGAGCCTGGGTCGGAGGTGACGTCTGCGTAGGCGACATAGCCAGGGGAGTCGCCGGAGCGGACGTCCCCTCCGGCCGCAAGTCACTCGTGTCGGCCTCGCGGCGTACCGCGTTCATGAGCGTTTCGCGGACATCGAGGTCGAAGACGTCTCCAAACTCGTATGGCTTCGTGTCCTCCTCGCGCTCTCCCCCCTGTCCGTGGCGCGAGATCGGATGGTCCCCGAAGCGATCGCGTCGCAGACGCGCGAAGAGATCCCCGAGCGCCTTCTGTCCGATGCGACGCAGTCCTCGCGCGGTGAGCTTCATCCCTTCAGCGTCGCGCTCGACCAGTCCTCGCTGCTCGAGCTGGTCCGTCATCCGCTGCAGACGTGACAGATCGCGCGCCGCGTTCTCGCCGAGCACGTCGCGGAGTGCCTCCTCGGTCGTGGAATCAAGTGGTTCGCCGCGGTACATGCCGCGCAGCCCGCGTTCGAGCTCCTCGATTGACTGCAGGCGATCCATGACACCCATCGCCTCGTCGAACGGCAGCTGCTCGTTGCCGAAGAACCCATAGCGCTGACCGAGATGACGCCGGTCCGACAGCAGTTCGAGGCCGCTCATCAGCTCGGCGAGCTGCGCTTGCAGGTCCTCATCGGCGAACGTCGCCGAGACCATCTCCTCGAGTTGATGGCGCATCTCCGGCGAGAGTGACTGCATCAGCGAGTCCATACGCGCCATCTGCGCGGCAAGCTGCGCGAGAAACTCGTCGAAAGTCGCCGGCGCGTCGGGGAACATCGAGCCCCATCGCTTCAGGAAGTCCTCGTAGTTGTGCTGCAGCTGCGCCTCGGGCACGCCCTCGAGCTTCTGGCGCACGAGCGCGTTGAGGTCGCGCGCCATCTCGCGCAGCGCGTTGATGTCCTGCTTCGACATCTGGCTCATCTGCTGCGACATCTGCTTGAAATACGTGTCGACGACGTTCTGCTTGATCTCCTCGAGGAGTTTCTGGAACGCCTGCTCGGCGCGCTGATCCATGAACTCGTAGCCCTGAAGCTCCTTGATCACGCCGCCCGGTTCCTGAGGAAGGTTGTCGAGGAGCTCGCGGCGCTTGCTTGCGACGCGCTCGAGAATGCGTTTCGCCGATCCCTCGCTCGCGTTCTGCAGGCGATCCTCAATACCCTCGCGCTCGAGCCGGAGCACGTTGTCGAGCTTCTCCTCGATGTCCTTGAAGACGTTGTCGAGGCTGTACCGTTCGAGCTGCTTCTGACGCTGCTTGCGCAGGCGCTCCATCAACTCCTCGAGCCCAGCGAACTTGCGGCCGTCGCGGTCGCGCCACCCCTGACTCAGCAGACGGCGCAACGCCGTCTCGAAGTCCCAGCCGTGAAAGACATCCTCGCTCAGGCGGTCGAAGAGAGCGTCGGCTTCATCGCCGAATGGGTCCTGCGTGCCGTCCCAGCCGCTGAACCGATGCTGGCGCGCGGCGCGTCTCAGCTCAACCAGAGGCCGTTCGAGGAGCGGTTCATCCTCCATAGACCGCGCTGCCCTCGAGAGCGGTCTTGTTGAGGCGTTTACCGAGATGCAGTCCTTCGAGGATGAACTCGAGCACCGCGACACGCATCGCATCACTGTCGGGTTCACCAAGGCGCTGGCGGGCTTTCTCGACGCCACCGAGCTCGGTGAGCGCCTGCGAGTAGTCGGCGACCTTGTGCTGATCGCCGACCTCGACGGTGAAGCCACCGCGGTCGAAGCGCTGCACCAGGTCACCGAATTCCTGCACCGTGAAATGACGGCGGAAGACGTTGTTGCACGCAGTGCGCATCAGCTTCTCGAGGACTGCGCCATCGTCGCCGTCCTCCCACGTCTCGAGCTCGATCTTCCCGGAGGTCGACGACGACAGCGCCGCGAGGTCGCTCACACGAGCGACCGCCTCACGCTCACCGGTGAGCAGCGCGCGCCGGAGCGCGCCGGCCGCGAGGTTCTCGTAGTTGGCCGTCGTCAAGCGCACCGACACACCGCTGCGCTGGTTGACCTGCGGATGACGCCGGGCGACGTGCGAGAGCTCGGCGACGATCTCCTGCATGAAGCCGGGAACGATCACCGGGACCGGCATATCGTCGAACGTCATGCGCTCCTGCTCGGCGATCGCGATCTCGTCCTCGAGGTTGCGCGGATAGTGCGTGCGAACCTGGGCGCCGAAGCGGTCCTTGAGCGGCGTGATGATGCGGCCCCGGTTCGTGTAGTCCTCGGGGTTCGCGCTCGCGACGACGAACACGTCGAGCGGCATGCGCAACCGGTAGCCGCGGATCTGGACGTCGCGCTCCTCCATGATGTTGAGGAGTCCAACCTGGATACGCTCGGCGAGGTCGGGCAGCTCGTTGATCGCGAAGATGCCGCGGTTGGTGCGCGGGATCAGCCCGTAGTGGATGGTCAGCTCGTCACTGAGATAACGCCCTTCGGCGACACGAATGGGATCGACCTCGCCGATCAGGTCCGCGATCGACGTGTCCGGTGTCGCCAGCTTCTCCGAGTAGCGCTGCTCGGGCGTCAGCCACATCAGCTCGGTGGCGTCGCCGTTCTCCGCGACGAGGTCGCGGCAGCGCCGGCAGATGGGCGCATACGGGTCGTCGTTGATCTCGCATCCCGCGATGGCAGGGACGGTGTCGTCGAGCAGGGTGATGAGCGCGCGAATCAGCCGGGACTTCGCCTGGCCGCGCTCGCCGAGAAGAACCATGTCCTGGCCGGCGAGGATCGCGTTCTCGATCTGCGGGATGACAGAGTCGTCGTAGCCGCGGATGCCGCCGAACAGCTCCTCGTGATTGCTGAGCTTGCGGATCAGGTTGCGGCGAAGCTCGGTTCTGACCGGCAGCACGCGGTACTCCGCGCGACGCAACTCACCAATCGTGGAAGGGGCCTGGGACATCGCGTCCCAAGACTACACCGGGGCGGCGAATCGGGTCCCGCGGCCCGTCAGTGCGGCGTCCGCTCGCCGCGCATCGATCGAGGCCCGCGCAGCTGCGACCAGCCGGCCCGCGAGCTCCCGTTCCTGCCCGAAATGCAAGTGGATGAACGAGGCCAGCAGCAGCGGATCGGACCAGCCCTCGCAGCCGAGCGGCTCGCCGTCGCAGTCGTGCATCGAGTACGCGGGATTGAGGCAGTCGCCACCCGCGACGAGCCGGCTGAAGTGGAACTCGTGTCCGCGCAACCGTGTCCCCTCGGGGCCGAGCATCGACGCCGTGGCGATGCTGAGGTCGCGGTACCCGCTGTGCAGAGCGCCCGCCTCGAGCGCGACGTCGATGGGGATCAGGCCGGCCATCTGATGGACTTCACCGTCACTCGTGCGCAGCGACCGCGCCGAGTACTGGAGGCCGCACCCCTCCGCGTACACCGGAACGCCCATGGCACGCGCGCGCCGGAAGGACTCGAGAAACGCGTGGTTCGCAGCGAGCCGCGGCACGAACGCCTCGGAGATGCCGCCGCCCATGTAGATGAGGCCGAGGTCGCGAGGCAGCGCATGGTCGTCGAGCGGGGAGAACGTGACGATCTCCGCGCCCGCGTCCTCGAGCAACTCGAGGTTCTCGGGGTAGTAGAAGCAGAAGGCGTCGTCGAACGCGACACCGATGCGGACCGGCTCGAGCGGCGGCACGTCGGTGGCGCGATGAGCAACGGGGGGATGCACCATCCGGGCGCGGCTCATCAATCGCTCGATGAGGTCGAGGTCGCAGTCGCGAGCGACCGCCTCGCCAAGCTCGGCGATGGCCTCGTCCACATTCGGGTTCTGGAGCAGCGGCAACAGCCCGGTGCGCAGCTCCGGGATCCTGACGGTGGGAATGCGCGGCAGCGCGCCCAGCACCGGCATGTGCGCCAGTGACCAGATCGAATCCTCGATGACCCGGCGACGGTAGTCGTTGGGGACATTGTTGAGGATGACGCCGACGACGCTCGACGACCGGTCGAGGTGCTTGATCCCGAGTGCGGCGGCGGCGGACGTCTCGCCCATCGCCCAGGCGTCGATCACGAGCACGACCGGCGCGCCGATGATGCGGGCGACCTCGAGCGTGCTGCCGGCGAATTCGGGAACCGACCCCGCCGGCGTATCCGTCGCCATCCCGTGCCCGTCGAGCAATCCCATGGCGCCTTCGACGATCACGCGGTCAGCGCCGAGCGCTCCGTGGGCAAGCGAGCGACGCACACCGTCGCTGCCGAGCAGCCAGGAGTCGAGGTTGCGACACGGGCGGCGACTGGCGTGCGCGAGGTACGCCGTGTCGATGAAGTCAGCGCCGACCTTGAAGGTCTGCACGGTTCGTCCGCGTGCGCGCAGCGCAGCGGTCAGACCGAGGCTGATCGATGTCTTCCCGGATCCCGATCCCAGGCCGCCGACCACGAGCCGAGGGATGCCGACCTCCTCGAGCATGAGGTGCCTCCGGATAAATCCTCGCCACGCTCACCGAGCTCATCGACCGCCGAGCTCGCATGCCGACGCTAGCACTGGGTCGCGGCCGGGGCAAGTGCAGAAGTTGTAACGGTCTGGGGTTTGCGAATTTCGCCCCGCTGCTACAGTCGAGGGGCATTCAGCGCAGTGCCGGCAGCCGGGAGGTATCACAGTGGCAGGCAATCAGTGGCCGCTCATACACGCCGAGCGCGTAGCACTCGTCGCCGACCTCGATCGCGTGCCGGATGCACAGTGGTCCACTCCGTCGCTCTGTTCGGGATGGACGGTGCGAGATGTGCTCGCCCACATGACCACGACCGCAAAGATGACCCCCGGCAGGTTCGTCGGCAGGCTCGCAGGAAGTGGGTTCCGCTTCAATGCGATGAACGAGAAAGGCGTGCAGGAGGAGCGGGGCGCGACGCCGGCTGCCGCACTGGCCGGGTTCAAGGCGCAGCTCGATCGCACGACGTCGCCGCCCGGTCCGCTCGATGCGATGGTGGCCGAGATCGTGATCCATGGCGAGGACATCCGCCGGCCGCTCAGCATCACGCACGCGTATCAGCCGGAGGCGTTGACCGTCGTCGGCCACTTCGTCATCAAGGGGAACCTGCTGCTCGGCGGCAAGCGCCGCGCGACCGGGCTCAAGCTGACCGCCACGGACGTCGACTGGAGCGAAGGCGTGGGTGCAGAGGTGAAGGGCCCGCTGGCCTCGATCATCATCGCGCTCACCGGACGGAAGGCCGGGCTCGGCGATCTCACCGGTGACGGCGTCGCCACCCTCAGCGGGCGGATTTAGCCTGCAGTCAGGCCGGCAGGATCCCGACGCTCGCCGCGACAGGGTGTCCGTTGAGCGCAACCTCCTTTGCCGGCCGCAGATCCCGCAACCGCGCACGAACCCGCACGAATCCCTGAAACGAGTCCAGGTCGAGCCCGAAGCACGCGTCGACAATCCGTCCCCGAGGGAGGTAATCACCGAGGCGCTCGGCCAGCTCGGGCTTGTTGAACGCGATGGCTTCCACGATGCCGTCCCCCGTCGCCAGCGCGACCCTGATGTGCTGATGCTCCGACCCGAACGTCGATGCGCCGAGCACCCGAGCGCCGCGGACCGAGAGGAGCGGCTCGGGGTTGCCCTGGCCGCACGGCTGGAGCTGTTCGAGCGCCTCACACAGCTCCGGCGTGACGTCGAGTCCCGTGACCTCGCAGTCGACCGCGAAGTCCCGGCGACGCTCGATGCCCGCGTTCTGCTCGCCGACCGCCGCGGTGACGAGGTTGCGGAACTCGTCGAAGCGCGACGCATCGAGGCTGAACCCGGCCGCGGCAGCGTGACCACCGTACCGGAGCAGTGACGGCGCCGCACCATCGAGCGCTCTGACGATGTGGACCCCGCCCGCCGAGCGCGCGGATCCCTTGGCCTCCGCAGGATCGAGGCAGGCGATGAAGGTGGGGCGGGCGTAGCGCTCCGCGATGCGTCCGGCCACGAGCCCGACGATGCCCATCGGCCAGTCCGGATCGCCGAGCACGATCGCCGGGGCGTCGTCATCGATCTCGGCGACCCGTGCCTCCGCCTGCGCGAGCGCGACCGCGACCGCTTTCTGACGGAGGCGATTCTGGGTGTCGAGATCGGCGGCGAGCCGCGCAGCCTCCTCCGGGTCGTCGCAGAGGCAGAGCTCGAGCGCGAGGCGCGCGTCCTCCATCCGTCCGGCGGCGTTGATGCGCGGCCCAACGGCGAATGCGATGTCGGTGCCTCGCGGCGGGATGGCGGTTCCGGCCGCCTCGCACAGCGCGCGCAGCCCGGGGAGATCGGCCATGCGTGGCAGCCCGTCGCGGACGATGACCCTGTTCTCACCGCGCAGCGGCATCATGTCGGCGATCGTGCCCAGCGCCGCGAGACCGAGCGACGCGTCGGCGCTCCCGGCCGGGACCGCTCCGCGCGCTTCGAGCGCCTGGACGAGCTTGAACGCCACGCCGGCGCCGGCGAGCCCGTCGAAGGGGTACGTGGAGCCGGGAAGCTTGGGGTTGACCAGCGCGTCCGCCGGCGCCAGCTGCGGCGGCGAATCTCCAGGAGCCAGCGCCAGGTGGTGGTCGGTGACCACCAACCGCATGCCGTGCGGGCGGTTGAGCGCGACCTCCACACTGCTGGTGCCGCAGTCGACGGTGATGACGCAGCCGACGCCCTGTGCTGCGAGGTCCGTCAACGCGGCAGCGTGCAGGCCGTAGCCCTCGGTCATGCGGTTGGGGATGTACGGCACCACTGTCGCGCCCGCGGCGCGGAGGCAGCGGGTGAGCATCGCGCACGCGGTCACTCCGTCCGCGTCGTAGTCGCCGTAGATGGCGATCGACGTCCGGTCGCGCATTGCGGCCTGGACCGTCGCCACCGCTGCTTCCATCGCGGGCAGCGCGAACGGATCGTGGTAGCCACCGTCGGTCGCCAGGAAGGCGGCCGCCTCGGCGGCGTCATACCCACGTGCCGCAAGCACCTGCGCGACGACGGGATGCATACCGGGGAGCGGCGCGGCGTCGCTCACCCGCCAGCGACGCGGCGCCGGCTGCACCGGCTGTGCTCAGGCCCCCGAGGTGGGTGGTGGTGTCCCCGGCGCGCCGGGAGCCGGGACCGTTGGCGCCGGCGCGGCACCAGGCGCCTGACCGTATGTCGCGTTGGTGATGGCGCTGAAGTCGACCTTCGGCGCCTCGGCCACGACCGCGCGCTGCGCGGCGTCGATCTGGAAGAACTCGGCGTTCTGGAAGTGGAACATGTTGGCGATCACGTTCGACGGGAACGCCTGCACGCGACGGTTGAACTGCTGGACGTTCGAGTTGTAGATCTGGCGCGCGGCCTGGATCCGGTCCTCGGTGTCGGACAGCGTTGCCTGGAGCTGCAGAAAGTTCTGGTTGGCCTTGAGCTCCGGATACGCCTCGGCGACGGCGAAGAGGTGGCCGAGGGCCATCTGGAATGGTCCCTCCGCGGCGCTTGCCGCAGCCGGGCCCTGCGCGTTCATACCGGCGGACCTCGCTTGTGCGACCTCCTCGAAGACGCCGCGCTCGTGGGCCGCGTACCCCTGCACGGTCGAGACGAGGTTCGGGATGAGGTCGTACCGGCGCTTCAGCTCGGTGTCGATGTCCGACCACGCGTTCTGCACCGCATTGCGCTGGGAGACGAAGCGGTTGTACGAGGCCACCACCGCGAGGGCGAGGACCACGATAACGACGATGACAATGATCAGGGCTATCAAGAACGTCTCCTTCGCAATTGGGGATCGATTGCGGGCGTAAGGGTACCGCGCGGCGAGTGGCCCCCAAACGCCCGCGGGTCCCCTGGTCAGACGGTGGGCGCAGGTGGCTGTCCGGTCCGAGCGCGCACGAGAGCCGGAATGCGCTGCGTCACCACGACGGTCGCGTCAAAAAGCGGGGCGATCTCTGCGACGGGTCTCCGGTGGGAGTACACCATCAGCGAGTCGGGTCCGAACACGACGTGCACGCCGTGATCGAATCCCAGCAGTGTCTCGATCATCTGCGCGTCGATGAGCTCGACGGCGAATGCGTCGTCACTGCACTGCACGTGGAAGCGATCGTTGAAATCGATCGACTCGAATCGGACGCCCGGCGCGCCGAGCGACCGCTCCGCGAGGACGCCGATGATCCCGCGTGGCGACACGGTCACGCACGGCATCTCCATGCCGAGCGGCGCGACGACGTTCGAGAAGGAGTACGTCTCCTGGTTCTTCCCCTCCTGCACGACGTAGCTGAAGTCACAGTACGAGACAGCGAGTCCGTTCCAGGTGCCCTGCATCACGTTGCGCCAGTAGCGGCGATTACCCATGTTGAACAGGGAGAAGCTGCAGTCACCTTGGTCCCACTGGTTGCCTTTCGCGATCAATCCATGCGCCGTTGCGAAAGCGCGGATGTCGCGCACGCGCTGCTGCGAAACGAAGAACGACACCACTCCCACCCCGAGGACGATCACCAGGATGAAGAAGAACAGCAGCATTCAGTCGCGCGGTGGTTGCGGCACGCGGTGTGTCAGTCGCTCATCAGCTGACGCAGGACGAGCGGCAGGATTCCGCCGTTGCGCAGGTACTCCACGTCGGTCTCGCTGTCGAGCCGGGACACCGTGTCGAACTCGATGTCGCCCTGGTCGGTGCGCCGCGCGATGACACGCACCGTTGAGCCGGTGGTCGCTTTCGCGACGTCGCGAATCGTGTAGACCTCGGTGCCGTCGAGACCGAGCGACTCGGCGCTCTCGCCGGCGCGGAACTGGAGCGGGAGGATGCCCATGCCAACGAGGTTGCTGCGGTGGATCCGCTCGTACGACTCTGCGATCACCGCACGCACACCTTGCAGCAACGGGCCTTTCGCAGCCCAGTCGCGTGACGAGCCGGAGCCGTACTCGCGCCCCGCGATGATGATCAGCGGGATGCCGTCCCGCTGGTACTGCGCCGAGGCGTCGAAGATGCTCATCACCGCGCCGTCGGGCAGATGCGCGGTCCAGCCGCCCTCCTTCCCATCGGCGAGCTGGTTGCGAAGGCGGATGTTCGCGAAGGTGCCGCGCACCATCACGTCGTGATTGCCGCGGCGCGCGCCGTAGGTGTTGAAGTCGCGAGGCTCCACGCCGTGCTCGCGCAGATGGAGCGCCGCGGGACTGGTGCCGGCGATGCTGCCCGCGGGCGAGATGTGGTCGGTGGTGATCGAGTCGCCGAGCAGTGCGAGCACGCGCGCGTCGATGATGTCCGCGAGCGGCGCCGGCTCGGGAGACATGCCGACGAAATACGGTGGTTCGCGGACGTACGTCGAATCGGCGTCCCAGTCGAAGAGCGCGCCGGTCGGCGACGGGAGCTGCTGCCAGTGCTCGTCCCCGTCGAAGATGCGCGAGTACTCGTGCGTGTAGAGGTCACTCCCGATCGCGGCGAGCACGGTCGAGGTCACCTCGTCGCTGCTGGGCCAGATGTCCTGCAGGAACACGGGTTTCCCATCAGTGTCGGTCCCGAGCGGATCGGTGCTGAGGTCGATGTCGAGGTGCCCCGCGAGCGCGTACGCGACGACGAGCGGCGGCGACGCGAGATATGCGGCCTTGACCTGGGGATGGATGCGACCCTCGAAGTTCCGGTTGCCGCTGAGCACCGCCGCCACTGCCAGGTCCTCGGCATCGATGCGTTCCGCGACGTTCTCGGGCAGCGGTCCGCTGTTGCCGATGCACGTCGTGCAGCCATAGCCGACGAGGTTGAAGCGCAGCTGCTCGAGTGAGGTGAGCAGGCCCGCACGCTCGAGGTAGTCGGTGACCACCCTCGATCCGGGCGCGAGCGAGGTCTTGACGTAGTCGGGGGGCATGAGGCCGCGCGCAACCGCGTTGCGGGCGAGCAGACCCGCGGCGACCATCACCGCGGGGTTGGAGGTGTTGGTGCAGGACGTGATCGCGGCGATGACCACCGAACCGTCGCGGACGAGGTCGGCGTCGGACGGCCCGTCCGGCGTCGGCGGTGCCGCCCGGCCGTTGGGATCGATCCCGCCTTCCTCGACGAGCCTCGGCACCTCGCCTTCGGCCGTGACCTCGCTGGTCGCGTGGGGAGGCTGCTGCTGCCAGACGCTCGTGAACGAGTCCCAGACGTTGGGGAGTGCGACCCGGTCCTGCGGACGCTTCGGCCCAGCGACGCTCGGGACAACGCTCGCCAGGTCGAGATCGACCATCTCGCTGAAGGTGGGAACCTCCGAATCGTCGGTGCGGAAGATGCCCTGCTCCTTCGCGTAGCGCTCGACCAGGTCGATGTGCTCGGGGTCGCGACCCGAACCACGGAGGTACTCGAGCGTTCGCGCGTCGATCGGGAACAGTGAGGCGGTGGCGCCGAACTCCGGCGACATGTTGGAGAGCGTCGCGCGATCCGGCACCGACATCGAGCTCAGCCCGGTGCCGCAGAACTCGACGAACTTGTTGACGACGCCGTGCTTTCTGAGCATCTCGGTGAGGGTCAGCACGAGGTCGGTTGCGGTGGTTCCCGTTGGCAGCGCGTTGTGGAATCGGACGCCGACGACGACTGGGGCCAGCAGGAACAGGGGCTGGCCGAGCATGCAGGCTTCGGCCTCGATGCCACCGACGCCCCATCCGAGGACGCCGATGCCGTTGACCATGGGCGTGTGCGAGTCGGTCCCGACCAGCGTGTCGGGCAGCGCCATCCGCACGCCGTCCACCTCGCGCACCTGCACGACCTGCGCCAGGTACTCGAGGTTGATCTGATGGACGATGCCCATCCCCGGGGGCACGACACGGAAGTCGCGAAATGCCTGCTGCGCCCATCGAAGCAGCGAGTAGCGCTCTCGGTTGCGCTCGTACTCACGCACGATGTTGCGTTCATACGCCTCGCGATTCCCGAAGGCGTCCACCTGGACGGAGTGGTCGACCACGAGATCGACCGGCACGAGCGGGTCGATCCGCATCGGATCACCGCCGGCTCGGGCGACGGCCGAGCGCATCGCGGCCAGGTCGACGACCGCCGGAACGCCCGTGAAGTCCTGGAGGAGCACCCGTGCCGGCATGAAGGCACGCTCGCGATCGGTGGCGGCGACGCTGCCGTTCCAGCGCGCGATCGCCTCGACATCGCCTTCGCGCACCGACGGAGCGGCCGCGTTGCGAACGCTGTTCTCGAGCAGGATCTTGAGCGTGACGGGCAGCCGGGACACATCGCCGATGCCTCGTTCGGTGAGCGCCGCGAGGCGATGGTAGGAAACCCCCGGGATCAGGTCCGCCCTGGTGCCGAAGGGATCTGTACCAGCCATCACCAATCCATCTTCGCACTCGAAACCGTCGACTTGACCACAACACCTCGACGGGCGCGGCTATTCTTCTCGTCCTGACAAAGGCGGCTTAGAGGGATTTGAGCGGTGGCAACCACGCAGAGAAGTGACGTCCGTCCAGAGCATCAGCTCTACCACGAGTACTCGACCGAGGTCGACCAGGCTCGGACCAACGTCCACTACGAGCAACCGCCCGAATTCTTCCTGCTCATCACGGGTGGGGACTGGAACGTCTACTCGGCCAACCTCTGGGACCCCGGCACCGAGACGGACACGCAGTCACAGGCGGCCAAGCTCGACCTGATCGCGCGGCTCGCGGGTCTCGAGAAGGGCATGCGCCTCATCGATGTCGGCTGCGGCTGGGCGGGCCCGCTCACGTACCTCTGCGAGACGTACGCCCTCATCGGAACGGGGCTGACCCTGTCGCCCACCCAGAAGGGGTATGCCGAGAGCAGGATCGCCCGTCATGGCGTCGACGCGAAGATCGTCCTCAGCCACTGGGAGGACTACACGCCCGAGCAGCAGGTCGATGCGATCTACACGGACGAGGTGATCGTCCACTTCTTCAACCTCGGCGGCTTCTTCCAGAAGGCGCACGACTGGCTCAAGCCCGGCGGCGTGATGATCAACAAGGAGTTGCATCTCAAGCATCCGCGCCACGCCAAGCTCGAGCGCGGCGGCGAGTTCGTCAGCCAGATCTACGGCGACACCGGCAACTACCGCACGCTCTCCGAGGAGACGGCCCTCGCCAACGCCGCGGGCTTCGATATCGAGCGCGTGCATCACATCGAGCAGCGGCACTACGAGGTCACCATCGACCACTGGCTGGCGAACATGCACAAGCACGCCGACCAGCTCAAGGAGATGGTCGGCAACCAGCACTACAAGGACTTCCGCGTCTACCTCAGGCTCGCCCGGCACATCCAGCGCAACGTCACGCTCGACGTCGTCGTCTGCCGCAAGTACACCTGAGCGTCACGACCTGGCGCTGATCAGGTCGGGGTCGAGAGCTGCGCCAGGTACGAGGTGAGGTGTGAGTACGCGCCCGTCGCGAGCAGCACGCCGAGCGCGACCGTGATGACGCCACCAACGAGGGTGAGTGGGCGCACGAAGCGGTTCAGCTTGCGGGGCAGGTCGGGGAGCGATGCCCACACCAGCGCGGTCGCGATGAAGGGCAGCCCGAGCCCCAGCGAGTAGACGACGAGGAGGAAGGCGCCCGCGATCGCGTGATCGCTGAGCGCGGCGAGGGTCAGCGCGGCGGCGAGATACGGTCCCACGCACGGGGTCCAGCCGATGCCGAAGACGACGCCGACGAGAAACGCTCCGAGGACGCCTCGACGGCGCAGGCGTTCCGGCAGCTGGAATCCGGCCGTGCGCTCGAGAAGGCCGACACGGACGACGCCGATGATGGCGAGCCCGAACAGGATGACCGCCACGCCGCCGACGATCTCGACGATGCGCCCGCTGACTGCACCGTTGGCCACGCGGGCGATCCCACCCGCGGTCAGACCGAGGAGCACGAAGACGACCGTGAACCCGGCGACGTAGAGCAGCGAGCCCGCCAGCAGGCGGAGGCGGAAGCTGTGCCGGTCGGGGTTGGTCAGCTCGGCCGCGCTCACCCCGGAGACGCATGCCAGGTAGGCGGGCAGCAACGGCACGGTGCACGGTGCGAGAAACGAGCCGAGCCCCGCGACGAAGGTCGCGAGCACCGTGGCAATCGAAATCATCAGCCGAAGGTAAAGGTATAGATGCGGAAGCCGGCCGGCACGGTCAGGTCGATGAGGTGGTACCCGGACGAGATGCCCGTGAGCAGTTGGAACAGGTCCTGGCGCGTCACTGTGAACCCGGAGCTCGTCAGGGCGGGACCGCTGTTGGCAGTGGCCACCGATTTCCCGTCAAGAGTGACCGAAACCGGGAGTGCGGCTCCGTTGGTTCCGGCGACGACGTAGACGGTGTCCGCCTGGAACTCGAGCCGCAGGTGATCGGTCGCATCGGCCTGCAGGTACTGACCTTCGTCAGTCCATGTGCCGGTCACCTGGGGCAGGTCCTGGGTCTGCGGCGGTCCTGGGTCCGGGTAGTTCATCGGCTGCCCCATCGCACCGTATTCCTCGCTGTCCGCGAGCTGGCCGCGCCCGCCGTCGCTCCCGACATAGAGCTCCGGGGTCGTGTTGTCCGGCACCGGCGTCGACGACGGGAGTGCCGCGGTCTTGACGCCGAGGAGCTGCGCCACAGCGGCGTCGGTCTGCGCGTAGTCGCCTTCCCCGAAGCTCGTGTACGAAACGCGGCCCTGCTGGTCGAGCAGGTATTCGGCAGGCCAGTACTCATTCCGGTACGCGTTCCAGGTGTCCATCTCGCTGTCGACCGCGACAGGCCACGTGACCCCGAGTCGTGTGACCGCGGCGGCGACGTTGGCCTCCACCTTCTCGAAGTCGAACTCCGGCGAGTGCACGCCCACAATCACGAACCCGTCGTTCTTGTAGTCGTTGTAGAGCGCCTGCAGGTGGGGGATGGTGCGCACGCAGTTGACGCACGAGAACGTCCAGAAATCGATGAGCACAACCTTGCCCTTGAGGTCCGCCAACGTCAGTGGCGTGCTGTTCAGCCACGCGTCGATGCCGACGAAATCCGGGGCCTCGACACGCTGACCCGCGGGAAGGACCTCACCGCCGGTGGTCGACGCCGTCGCCGGCGGCGGGGGCATGCGCACGACAGTGACGAGTACCGCCGCAACGATGAGGACGGCGACGGCGGCCAGCGCGAGGCGGTAACGGGTCATCAGGTTCGCTCCGACTGTAGTCTCGCCACGTTGACGGAACGTTACGGGCCGGTCCCGTCTGGTAGCCTGCGATAGATGCTCGGCGACCGAAGGCGCGTGGTCATTGAGCACGTCCGGCCGCGCGTCGACAGCGGGGAGTTACCCGCAAAAGCCACGCGCGGCCTTCCCTTACGAGTGAGCGCTCGCGCCTTCCTCGAAGGGCACGATCCGCTCCTGACGTGGGTCTGGCACTGGCCGGGCAGCAGCGTGCTCGTCCCGGATGCGCCGCCCAAAGGACTGGTCGAGGTCGCCATGTTCGCGGAGCCACAGGACTGGTTCGGCGCGTGGATCACGCCGACGCGCATCGGCGCGTGGAGCTTCGCTGTGGTCGGGCTCCCCGATGCGTGGGGCGGTTGGGCGCGCGACCTGTTGATCCGCTTTCAGGCCGGTATCGACATCACGCTCGACCTGGCCGACGGCGCCGCGATGGCCGACGCGCGCTCGATGCTCCCCGGGATCTCCAAAGCCGACCGCCGCGCGACCGCCACCCTCGCGATGAAGCTCGCCGCGCCGACGCCGGTCGAGACGCGCATGGAACTCGCGACTCGGGACAGCGCCATGGCGCTCATGCGGCGGACCGCGGATCTCAGCCACGCGAGCATCGACGGCCCGTACAAGCTCTGGGTCGACCGCGAGGAGGCGGGGTTCTCGGCGTGGTACGAGATGTTCCCGCGTTCCGAGGGAGCGGTCCCACCGAAGAGCGGGACGCTCCGCCTGGCCCAGAACCGCCTCCCGGCCATCGCCGAGATGGGCTTCAACGTCGTGTACCTGCCTCCGATCCATCCGATCGGCCTCACGCACCGCAAAGGTCCGAACAACATCACCGACTGCGCCCCCGGCGATCCCGGGAGCCCCTGGGCGATCGGCTCATCCGACGGAGGCCACACCAGCGTGCACCCCGACCTGGGCACGATCGCCGACTTCGACGCCTTCGTCGCCGCAGCCGAGATGTCAAACCTCGAGGTCGCGCTCGACTACGCGCTCCAGTGCAGTCCGGACCACCCCTGGGTGACCGAACATCCGCAGTGGTTCCGGCATCGCTCCGACGGCTCGATCCGCTACGCGGAGAACCCACCGAAGCGCTACCAGGACATCTATCCGATCGACTTCGACACCGACGATTCGGTGCGACTCTGGGAAGCGCTCGCCGGCGTGATGCGCTTCTGGATCGACCACGGGATTCGGATCTTCCGCGTCGACAACCCCCACACCAAGCCGTTCGCGTTCTGGGAGTGGCTGATCGCCGAGATCCATCGCGACCATCCGTCCGTCCTGTTCCTCGCGGAAGCGTTCACGAGACCCGCCGTGATGCAGCGTCTCGCGAAGATCGGCTTCTCACAGTCGTACACGTATTTCACGTGGCGCAACAGCGCGTGGGAGCTCGGTCAGTATTTGACTGAACTGTCACAAACAGAGCTGCTCGACTGGTTCCGGCCCAACTTCTGGGTGAACACCCCGGACATCCTCCACGCCACGCTGCAGCATGGCGGTGCGCCGGCGTTTCGCATACGCGCAGTGCTGGCGGCGATCACCTGCCCGTCGTGGGGCGTGTACAGCGGGTACGAGCTGTTCGAGGCGACGCCGCTTCGCGACGGCAGCGAGGAGTACCTCGACTCGGAGAAGTACCAGCTCAAGCCGCGTGACTGGACGAGCCCCTGGTCGCTGGCGCCGTACATCGCCCGGCTGAACCAGATCCGCGCCGCACATCGCGACGCGATCGCTCAGCTGAGTACTCTGCGAATTCACCACATGTCCGACGAGGCGATGCTGTGCGTATCGCGTGCGACTCCGGACAAGGAGGATGTGCTGCTGCTCGTCGTCAACCTCGACCCCCATCACCCCCGCGAGGCCACCACCTGGCTCGATCTGGGCGCGCTCGGGATCGCCGCGGACCGTCCGTTCGAGGTTCACGACGAGCTCGGCGGCGGGACCTACACGTGGCAGGGACCGGTGAACTACATCCGGCTCGACCCGTCGCAGCAGACCGCGCACGTGTTCCACGTGCGGAGGCCGTCATGACCGCGGGCACACAGCTCGCCGACGACCCGCTCTGGTTCAAGCGCGCCGTCTTCTACGAGCTCTCCGTGCGTGCGTTCCACGACGGGAACAACGACGGGATCGGTGATTTCCCAGGCCTGATCAGCAAGCTCGAGTATCTCGAGTGGCTCGGTGTCGACTGCATCTGGCTCCTGCCCTTCCAGCAGAGCCCGCTGCGTGACGGTGGCTACGACATCGCGGACTACCGCACCGTGCTCGCGGACTACGGTGACGTCGACGATGTCGCGCGCCTCGTCGACGAGGCGCACCGTCACGGTATCCGCGTGATCATGGACCTGGTCGTCAACCACACCAGCGACCAGCACGCGTGGTTCAAGGACGCGCGCAGCTCACCGGACAGCGAGCACCGCGACTGGTACGTGTGGTCGAGCACGAAGAACCGGTTCACCGACGCGCGCATCATCTTTCTCGACACCGAGACGTCGAACTGGACCTGGGACGAGCAGTCGGGGGCTTATTACTTCCATCGATTCTTCAGCCATCAGCCAGACCTCAACTACGACAACCCGCAGGTGCGCGCGGAGATCATCGATGTGTGCCGGTTCTGGCTCGACATGGGCATGGATGGCTTCCGCCTCGACGCCGTGCCATACCTCTACAAGCGCGAGGGCACGAACTGCGAGAACCTGCCTGAGACGCACGCATTTCTCGCTGACCTGCGCGCGGCGATCGACGCCGAGTACCCCGGCAAAGTGCTCCTCGCCGAGGCCAACCAGTGGCCGGAGGACGTCGTCGACTACTTCGGGACTCCGGAGCGGCCCGAATGCCACATGTGCTTCAACTTTCCGCTCATGCCGCGGATGTTCATGGGACTCCGCCGCGAGCAGCGCTTTCCGATCACCGAGATCCTCGAGCGCACCCCGACGCTGCCGCCGAAGACGCAGTGGGGCATCTTCCTGCGCAACCACGACGAGCTGACGCTCGAGATGGTGACCGACGAAGAGCGCGATTACATGTGGACCGAGTACGCCAAGGATCCGCGTGCCAAGCTCAATCTTGGCATCCGGCGCCGGCTGGCGCCGCTGCTCAACAACGGGCGGCGCCAGATGGAGCTGTTCCACGGCCTCATCCTCTCACTGCCGGGCAGCCCGATCCTGTACTACGGCGACGAGATCGGCATGGGAGACAACGTATATCTGGGCGATCGCGATGGCGTGCGAACACCGATGCAGTGGAACGCGGACCGCAACGGCGGGTTCAGCCAGGCTGATTTCGCGCAGCTCTACCTCCCGCCGCTCATGGATCCCGTGTATGGATTTCAGGCATGCAACGTCGGCGCCCAGCGACGCAACGAGTCGTCGATGCTGCAGTGGGTGCGGCGCTTCATTGCTGTGCGCAAGCGCTGGCCCGTCTTTGGCGAGGGCACCTTCGAGCCGCTGGACGCCGCCAACCCGTCGGTGTTCGCGTTCGTCCGCTCGCTCGACGACCATGTCGTGCTCTGCGTGAACAACCTCTCGCGTTTCGCTCAGCCGGTCGAGCTCGATCTGCGCAAATACGCGGAAACGACTCCGGTGGAGATGCTGGGACGCGTTCATTTCCCGCGCATCGGCGAGCTGCCTTACCTGCTGACGCTCGGCCCGCACGGCTTCTACTGGTTCACCCTGGACCCCGCGGTATCGTGAGCGCGAACAGCGACGCTGCAGCGGTCCTGAGTGAGCACGGGCTTGCAGGATGTGAGCGCGCGCTCGGGACGTACATCGCACGCCAGCGCTGGGCCGGCGCGCACGGTCGGACGGTCGAGTCGACCGAAGTGATCGATGCTGCAGTGATCAGCGAGGCGACACCGGTGCTGCTGCACACGCTCACCGCAGTCACGTACACGGACGGTGTCTCCACGCAGTACGTGCTCCCGCTCGGCGTGCGCGAGCAGGGCGATGCGCTTGCGGAACGCGCACCGGAGTTCGTGATTCCGTGGCAGGACGCACCGGCTTCGATGCTGCTCTACGACGCTGTCGGCGACGAGGCGTACATCGAGTGGCTGCTCGACGCGATTGGCAAGGAGCGCGTCGTCAGCACTTCGAGCGGGGAGCTGCGCTGCGTCTGCCCCGATCCGCTCGCGCTCGACCGGGGCAGCCTGTCATCGATTCGGCCACTGCGTGTGGAGCAGAGCAACACGTCGGTGGAGGTGGGCGACGCGCTCTTCCTCAAGCACCTGCGGCGGTTCGAGCCCGGCCCGTCTCAGGAGCTGGAGATGTCCGATGCGCTGACGGCGTCGGGGTTTACGCACATCGCTCCGTTGCTCGGGCGTGCGGTGTGGGCGTCGGGGTCCGATCCGGAGTCTCCGCTCGTGCTGATCCAGCGATTCCTCCACAACAGCAGTGAGGGATGGGCGCTGGCGATGACCTCCCTGCGCGACCTCTACGCCACCGCCGAGGGGATGGGCGCCGCGGATGCCGTGGAGCGTCGAGCCGCTGTCGACGACCAGGACGCAGCGTTCCTCGCCGAGTCGGGTCGTCTCGGTCATGTGGTGGCGGAGATGCATCTCGCGCTGGGCGGCGCCGGTTCCGCATTGGCCACCGCGCCGCTGACACAGGCGACGCTCAGCGGCTGGGCGGACGAGATGACCGATGAGCTCGACGCCGTCCTCACCCGCGCCGGCGGTGCGCTCGATCCGCTCCGAGCGGTCCGCGACTCCGTGGTCGCGCGTTTCGACGAGCTGCGCACGCTGCCGGCCGGCGGCCTGCTCACTCGCGTGCACGGCGACCTGCATCTCGGTCAACTGTTGCGTGTCGACACCGGCTGGATGGTGCTCGACTTCGAGGGCGAGCCCGACCGCACGCCTGCGCAACGCCGCGAGTTGAGCACACCACTCCGGGACGTGGCGGCGATGCTCCGGTCGTTCGACTATGCCGCCGCGGCGGCCATCGCCGAGCGCGCGGCCCCTGACAGCGACGAGGCCCGCGCGCTGTTCGGCTTCGGGGACGCCTGGTCGGATGCCAATCGCGCCGCCTTCTGGAGCGCGTACCTGGCGGCGATCGGCGACGATCCGCTGCTCCCACAACCCGGGCCTGCGCTCGTCATCCGCCGAGCGTTCGAGGTGCAGAAAGCCGTCTATGAGATCGGGTACGAGCTCGGACACCGGCCCACGTGGGTCGAGATCCCGCTTCGTTTCCTGCTCCGGGGCGCTGTGCCGGAATGACCATCGACGCCGGGGCTTCGGCCGACCTGGACGCGGCGCTCGATCAACTGCTTGCCGGACGTCTCCGTGATCCGCATGCGTTGCTCGGGCCGCACCTCGACGGCGCCACGATGGTGATTCGTGCCTTTCATCCAGAGGCCACGGCGGCCAGCGTGGCACGCGTCGACGGCGTCACGCCCATGCGGCGTCGCAACGGTCTCGGGCTGTTCGAGGTCGAGCTCCCGGTGGCCGATCCTCCCGGGTACCGCATCCGGTTCCACAACGACGAGCGCGAGTGGGAGCAGGAGGACCCGTATGCCTTCGCACCAACGCTCGGCGAGCTCGACCTGCACCTGATCGGCGAGGGCACGCACCTGCAGCTCTGGCGTGCCCTCGGCGCGCGGGTGATCGAGCACAGCGGTGTCACCGGTACTGCGTTCAGTGTCTGGGCACCGAACGCGCTCGGCGTGAGCGTCGTCAGCGACGCGAACTTCTGGGACGCGCGCACGTGGCCGATGCGGATGCTCGGCGAGTCGGGGGTGTGGGAGCTGTTCTGCCCGGGCGTCGGACCGGGCGTGCGCTACAAGTTCCTGGTGACGCGCGGCGATGGGATGCGCACCTTCAAAGCCGATCCGCTCGCTCGGGCGGCCGATCACCCGCCGGGTACCGCAAGCATCGTCGAGCAGAGCACACACAGATGGCGTGATGGCGCATGGATGCGCAGACGTGCACGTGCATCGCTCAACGCGGCGCCCTTCGCCGCCTATGAGGTGCACCTCGGCTCGTGGCGGCGCGACGCCGAAGGTCGCGTGCTCAGCTACCAGGAGATCGCCGAGCCACTCGCGGCGCATTGCCGCGCGATGGGCTTCACGCACGTCGAGTTGCTGCCGATCATGGAGCATCCCTTCGGTGGCTCCTGGGGCTATCAGGTCACCGGTTACTACGCGCCCACGGCGCGGCACGGCAGTCCGGACGACTTCCGCAGGTTCGTGGATGTCATGCATCGCAACGGCATCGGTGTGCTGCTCGACTGGGTGCCCGCGCATTTCCCTCGAGACGGCTGGGCACTCGCACGCTTTGACGGCACGCCGCTCTACGAGCATGGAGATCCACGCCGCGGCGAGCACCCGGACTGGGGGACGTATGTCTTCAACTACGGACGCAACCAGGTGCGCAACTTCCTCGTCGCGAACGCCCATTACTGGGCCGAGGAATTCCACATCGACGGTCTGCGCGTGGACGCGGTGGCGTCGATGTTGTATCTCGACTACTCGCGGCAACCGGGCGCCTGGGTGCCGAACATCAATGGTGGCAAGGAGAATCTCGAGGCGATCGCCCTGCTGCGCGACGTCAACGACTCGCTGCACGCGCGCAATGCGGGTGTGATCACGATCGCCGAGGAGTCGACGACGTGGCCGGGTGTGACGCGGTCGACGGCGAGCGGCGGGCTCGGCTTCGACTTCAAATGGAACATGGGGTGGATGCACGACACGCTCGACTACCTGCACAAGGACCCGGTGTACCGCCGCTACGCGCATCACCAGATGACGTTCGGTCTCATGTACGCATGGTCGGAGCGTTTCGTCCTGCCGCTCTCGCACGACGAGGTGGTGCACCTCAAGGGATCGCTGCTCGGCAAGATGGCAGGCGATCCGTGGCAGCGATTCGCGAACCTCCGCGCTATGTTCGGCTGGATGTGGGCGCACCCCGGAAAGAAGCTGCTGTTCATGGGTGGCGAGCTCGGCGATGAGCACGAGTGGGCGCACGAGGCCTCCCTCGACTGGTCGCTGCTCGACGATCCGTCTCACGCCGGCGTCGAGCACCTGGTCGCCGACCTTGGCACGCTGTACGCCAACGTCCCTGCGCTGTGGGAGCTCGACGAGAGTCCCAGCGGCTTCCAGTGGATCGACGCCGGCAACGCCGACCAGAACGTGCTCAGCTTCGTCCGTCGCGATGCCAACGGACATCCCGGGATCGCATGCATCGCCAACTTCTCGCCCGTCGTCCGCTACGACTTCCGAGTGGGCCTGCCGCTCGCCGGTCAGTGGTCGGAGGTGCTCAACACCGATTCCGAGCACTACGGCGGGAGCGGGGTCGGCAACCTGGGCGCGGTCGATGCCGAACCTGAGCCCTGGCACGCCTTTTCGAACTCGGCGCGGCTCACCCTGCCGCCCCTCGGCGTCGTCTGGCTGGCTCCCTCACCCATTGCTTAACCGGTACCGAGTGATGAGAATGAGCGCAGACCTGCGGGCCGAGGGTGCACTGCCGGGATGGACCATTTCGGTGATCCATCGCGCACACCGCGCTTGGTGAGACCGCTTTGGCAGATACGAGGGCTACCCACGACCATGAATACCGACGAGGCCCGCACCCGGCTGCTGACTGAGCGCGCCCGAATCGAGGCGCTTCGCCAGGCGGCAGGGCGGCTCACCGCAGATGCCCAGGAGGCGACGGAGCGCGAGCTCTCGTCTGCGGAACAGCACCCATCGGAGCTGGCGAGCGAGACCATCGGACTCGAGCTCGACCAGAGCGTCCAGAAGCACGCCGAGCTGGAGCTCGCCGAGCTCGAGGAGGCGGTCAAGCGTGTCGACTCAGGGTCGTACGGCAACTGTGAGGCATGCGGCCAGCCCATCGGCGAGGCCCGGTTGGAGGCGCTTCCCACCGCGCGCTTCTGCATCGAGGATCAGTCCAAGCAGGACCGCCGCGGGCGCAACGGGCGCTAGCTGAGCTGATCCGAGCCTCGGCTAGTGGCGGAAGTGGCGCTCCCCGGCGAGGACGACGGCCATATCGAGCGCGTCCGCGGCAGCGGTGACGACGGGGTCGTTCTTGCTGCCGCCGGGATGAATCACCGCACGGACACCCGCGTTCCCGAGAGCCTCGATGCCGTCCGGCATCGGGAAAAAGGCATCTGACGCAGCGACTGCGCCGGCCGCGCGGTCACCGGCTCGCGTAATCGCAAGCTCCGACGACTCGACTCGCGACATCTGACCGGCGCCGACGCCCACCGCCATGCCGTCGCGGACGACGACCACCGCATTCGACTTGACGTGGCGGCACACCCGCCACGCGATCAACATGTCGCGCCACTCCTGCTCGTCGGGCTGCCGCGCGCTCGCGACGGTCATCGTCGCGCGGTCGATGATCACGCGATCGCGGGTCTGCACGAGCAGACCGCCGTCGATGCTGCGCACGTCGAACTGCCCCGCGCCGGACGGCTTGTCGACGACGAGCACGCGCATCCGCGGCTTGGTTGCGAGGAGCGCTGCGGCGGCGTCATCGATGCCGGGACACACGACCGCCTCGAGGAAGGTTTTTGCGAGCTCGGTCGCGGTCGCAAGGTCGATGGGATGGTTCACGCCGACGATGCCGCCGTATGCCGAACGCGGATCGCACTCGTATGCCCGGCGGTACGCATCGACTGCGGTCTCGCCGACCGCAAAACCGCAGGGATTGGTGTGCTTGATAACGCACGCGGCGGGCTCGTCGAACTCGCTGACGAGCGCGCGAGCCGAGTCGACGTCGAGCCAGTTGGTGAACGACAGGGCTGAGCCCTGCACAGATCTCGCGCGTGCGGCGCCGCCGGGCGACCCCGGTGCGGCGTACAGCGCGCCGCGCTGGTGTGGATTCTCGCCATAGCGAAGCTCGTGGAGCCGCGGTCCACCGATGGTGTACTCCGCCGGTATCTCATCGGAGGAAGCGCCGGTGCGCAACCAGGCGGCGACCTGCGTGTCGTAGGCGGCGACGTGCGCGAACGCATCAACAGCGAGGCGATGCCGCGTGGCGATGGAGAGCTTCCCGTGTCCGCGCAGCTCCGCCAGGAGCGGCTCGTACTGACGGGGGGAGACGACCACCGCGACCGAGTCACGGTTTTTGGCGGCTGCGCGGATGAGCGTTGGTCCACCGATGTCGATGTTCTCGATGACCGTCTCCTCGTCCGCTCCGCTTGCGAGCGTGTCCGCGAACGGGTACAGCGAGGAAACGACGAGGTCGATCGGCTCGAACTTGTTCTCCGCGAGCTGACGCATGTGCTCCGGGATGTCGCGCCGCGCAAGGATGCCTGCGTGGATCGCCGGGTGCAGGGTGCGGACGCGCCCGTCGAGCATCTCTGGGAAGCCTGTGATGTCGGCGACCGAGAGCGCCTCGATGCCCGCTTCGGTGAGCGCTTTACCCGTGCTGCTAGTGGCGATCAGCTCGACGCCGCACTCGCGGAGCCCGCGCGCGAATTCGATCAGGCCGGTCTTGTCGCTGACGGAGAGAAGTGCTCGCATGCTCAGACCGGTGCCGTAGCGGGTATCGGGAGGATGCGCACGTGATTGCCCTCTCGCGCGATGCGGCCTGTGCACCAGAGCGCGACTGCCTGAGGCAGCAGCTCCCACTCGCGGCCGTGGATGCGGCGGCGCAGCGTCGCCGCATCGTCCTCCGCTTCCACCGGGACCGCGGCCTGCAGCACGATCGGCCCGCCGTCCGCCTCGCCGCGATCCAGGAGCTGAACGGTGCAGCCGGTGACCTTGACGCCGCGCGCGAGTGCCTGCTCCACGGCGTCCATGCCGCCGCCAAATGCCGGCAGCAGGGACGGATGCACGTTGAGGATGGCGTCCGGGAACGCATCGAGGAACTCGTCGCTGAGGATCCGATCGTACCCGGCGCAAACGATGAGGCGCACGCCTGCGGCGCGGAATCGGTCGCGCATCTCTCGATCGCGCACCCTCGCGTCGCCACCGAAGTCCGACTGCGGGAGCCCAACCGCGGTGATCCTGCGGCTCCGCGCGATATCGAGAGCGGGCGCATTGGGGCGGTTGGAGATGACGAGCGTCACCTCCGCCGGAAAGCTCGGCGCCGCCCCGGCTTCGAGCAGCGCCTCGAGATTCGTCCCCGCCCCCGATACCAGCACCCCGATCGGGGTACGCGCACTCACCGGAGCACGACCCGCCGTGGGCCGTTCTGCGCAACCACCTCGCCGATGCGCCAGACGGGGGTCCCGGCAGCGCTGTCGATCGGTGGTGCGTCGGCTGGAACGATGACCACCATCCCGACGCCCATGTTGAAGGTGCGCCACATCTCCTCGAGGTGGATGCCGCCCACCTTCTGTAGCGCGTCGAAGATGGGCGGAATGTTCCACGTGGAACGGTCGATGGTCGCGGCAAGGCCCTCGGGGAGTACCCGAGGCACGTTGTCGATGACCCCACCGCCGGTGATGTGCGCCATGGCGTGAATGTCGGTCTTCGTGCGCATCTCGCGGATGGCGTGGAGATAGGCGCGATGCGGCTCGAGCAGCAGGTCGACGAGCGGCCGGTCGGTGCCCGGGAGCACGTCGCTCCATTGCAGCTCGTACTCCGCGACGATGTGGCGGACCAGCGAGTAGCCGTTGGTGTGAAGCCCGCTGCTCGGAAGCGCGTAGAGCTGGTCGCCGGCCTTCACCTGGCTCCCGTCGATGATCGCGTCGCGCTCGACTGAGCCGACGATGAAGCCGGCGATGTCGTAGTCGCCAAGCGCGTAGACGCCGGGCATCTCCGCCGTCTCGCCGCCGACGAGCGCGCATCCCGCCGAGCGGCAGGCCTCCGCGATGCCTTCGATGAGCTCGGCGAGCTGCTCCGGGATGAGCTTGCCGGTGGCGTAGTAGTCGAGGAAGAAGAGCGGCTCGGCGCCGCAACAGAGGATGTCGTTGACGCAGTGGTTGACGAGGTCCATGCCGATCCCGCGGTGCCGCCCGGTGGCGATCGCCACCTTCACCTTCGTCCCGACGGAGTCCGTGCTCGAGGCGAGGACCCGCCCATTCGGGGAATCCGGCTCCAGCGCGAACAGGCCGCTGAACGCGCCGATGCCCCCAAGCACGTGCGCCGAGTGGGTCGAGGCGATCGTGCGCCGGATCAGGCTGACGGCACGGTTGCCCTCGTCGATATCGACGCCGGCGTCTGCGTAGCGGAGGTCACCCATCGAGGCAGAGTGTATCGGCGGCGTGTTTGATGGCGCGGAATGGTCGCAACGGCACCGCACTCCGGCGACAGGGTGTCACCATAGAAGTGAATACAACCCCGTCCAGGGAATCAGATCCACCAGGTGAATCCAACCGACACTGGCGACCCGAACTACTTTCATCGGGTGGTCGACTGCCAGTGGGCATGTCCGGCCCACACGAACGTCCCCGAATACATCCGGCTGATCGCTCAGGGGCGATACACGGATGCCTACATGTCGAACCGGGAGTCGAACGTCTTCCCGGGGATCCTGGGGCGAACCTGCGATCGCCCCTGCGAGCCCGCCTGCCGCCGCACCCGAATCGACGGCGCCCCGGTCGCGATCTGCCGCCTCAAGCGCGTGGCTTCGGATCTCCGCGGTGACTTCGCCGATCGCCTCCCGCTCATCCCAAAGCAGAAGAACGGGCGCCGGGTGGTGTGCGTCGGCGCCGGCCCGGCCTCGCTGACGGTCGCCAACGACCTCCTCCCGATCGGGTACGAGGTCGTCATCCTCGAGCAGCACGACGTGCCGGGTGGGCTCATGCGGACGAACATCCCGTCGTTCCGCCTGCCTGCGGAGATCCTTGACGAGGAGATCGCGACCATCGTCGACATGGGGGTCGACATGCGCCTGAACACGCCGGTGAACAGTCTCCGCGACCTCCTGGCGCAGGACTACGACGCGGTCTTCATCGGGACGGGCGCACCGCGCGGCAAGGATCTCGATATTCCCGGGCGCCACGACAGCGATCGCATTCACATCGGCATCGACTGGCTCGAGTCGATCGCGTTCGGTCACACGGATTCCGTCGGCGAGCGCGTCCTCATCATCGGCGTCGGCAACACCGCGATGGACTGCTGCCGGTCGTCGCTCCGCCTCGGCGGCAAGAACATCAAGGTCATGGCGCGGCGCCCGCGCAAGTTCTTCAAAGCGTCCTCCTGGGAGCTCGAGGATGCCGAGGAGGAAGGCGTCGAGATCCTCGTCGACCACGCGCCGACCCGCTTCGTCATCGAGGACGGCAAGCTCACCGGCATGGAGTTCCAGCGTCTCGAATGGGACGAGCAGGCGCGGCACTCGACCGTCATCGACACGGTTGTCATCCCCTGCGACGACGTCATTCTCGCGATCGGACAGGAGAACGCCTTCCCCTGGATCGAGCGCGACCTCGGGCTCGAGGTCGGCGACTGGGACATGCCCGTCGTGGATCCGGTGACGTTTCAGTCCTCATTGCCTGGGGTCTTCTTCGGCGGTGACTCTGCGATGGGGCCGAAGAACATCATCTGGGCCGTCGAGCACGGCCACCAGGCGGCGATCTCGATCCACAACCACTGCGAGGGTGTCGCCGTCAGCGACCGTCCTCCGCAGCGGATGAACCTCGTCAGCCAGAAGATGGGGCTGACGGAGTGGAGCTATCACAACGATTACAACCCCTCGGCACGGCAGCGCATGCAGCATGTCGAGCTGACCGAGCGCTTCCGGAGCATCGGCACCGAGGTGGAGATGGGCTTCTCCGCCGAGCAGACGGCGCGCGAGGTGCAGCGCTGCCTGAACTGCGACATCGAGACCGTGTTTCAGGCGCCGCTCTGCATCGAGTGCGACGCGTGCATCGACATCTGCCCGGTGCAGTGCCTGACGATCACCGAGAACGGTGAGGAGGCTGACCTGCGCACGCGCCTGTCGGCGCCGGCGAGGAACCTCGACCAGGCCCTCTACGTGTCGGCTGCGCTGCCGCAGACTGGACGCGTGATGGTCAAGGACGAGGATCTCTGCGTGCACTGCGGCCTGTGCGCCGAGCGCTGTCCAACGGCAGCCTGGGACATGCTGAAGTTCGAGCTACTCATCCCGCTTGCGATGTCCGCTTCCACACCCGTCCCGGTGCACTCATGACCCCCGAGTTCGCTTCGGCCGACTCGCGTTCCAAGGTCAACGACTTCGCGATCAAGCTCGCCAACGTCAACGGCACGGGATCGTCGAGCGCAAGCAACCTGTTGATGCGCGCGATCTTCCGGATGGGCGTCCCGGTCTCGGGCAAGAACCTGTTCCCGTCGAACATCCAGGGGCTGCCGACGTGGTACGAGATCCGTGTCAACAAGGACGGTCATGTCGCTCGGGCGCGCCGGTATGACGTCATGGTCGCGATGAACGGCCAGACGTACGCGAGCGACATCGCGGAGGTGGTGAGCGGCGGGTACACCATGTACGACTCGTCGTGGCCGCTCGACCGCGACCTGATCCGCGAGGACGTGACCTACCTCGGCGTGCCGCTCGCGGAGATGTGCAACGAGGCGTTCCGCGGCCCGCGCGAGCGCATCCTCATGAAGAACATCGCGTGCGCGGGGGCGCTCGTCGCGATGCTCGGCCTCGACATGGACGTCATCGCCCAACTCCTCACCGAGCAGTTCGCGGGCAAGGAACGGCTGCGCGAGTCCAACCAGACCGCGCTGCGGCTCGGCCACGACTACGCAACGGAGCACTTCGCGTACCCGCTGCCGTGCCGCGTCGAGGCGATGCACGCCACCGAGGGATCGATCCTCATCGACGGCAACACGGCCGCCGCGCTCGGCTGCGTCTATGCAGGGGCGACCGTCGCCGCCTGGTACCCGATCACGCCGTCGACATCACTCATGGACGCATTCGCCAAGTACTGCGCCAAATTCCGGCGCGACCCCGACACCGGGAAGAACAACTACCTAGTGCTCCAGGCCGAGGACGAATTGGCCGCGATCGGCATGGTACTCGGCGCGTCGTGGGCAGGGGCTCGCGCTTTCACCTCGACGTCGGGTCCCGGCATCTCGTTGATGCAGGAGCTGCTCGGCATGGGCTACTACGCGGAGGTGCCCGCGGTCATCTTCGACGTGCAGCGCACGGGTCCTTCGACCGGCATGCCGACCCGCGTGCAGCAATCCGACATCCTCAACTGCGCGTACGCGTCGCACGGCGACACCAAGCACGTGCTGCTGTTTCCGTCGAACCCTGCCGAGTGTTTCTCGATGGCACCGACGGCCTTCGATCTGGCGGAGCGCTTCCAGACTCCCGTCTTCGTGCTCTCCGACCTCGACATCGGCATGAACGACTGGGTGAGCCCGGCGTTCGAGTGGGACGACGACTACATCCCCGATCGCGGGCGCGTGCTCGACGCCGGTGCGTTGCGCGAGCTCGAGGTGTTCCATCGCTACGAGCCCGCCGATGCCGACTCCGTCGCGGCGCGCACACTCCCCGGCGTGAGCGAGCTCGGTGCGTACTTCACACGCGGCTCCGGCCACGGCAGCGACGGCGCGTACACCGAGACTCCCGAGGTGTACCAGGCAGTTGTCGACCGGCTCGCACGCAAGCATGCGGCCGTCGCGGAGCACATTCCCGAGCCGGTGATCGAGGACAGCGCGCACGCGCCGCTCGGCATCCTCACCCTTGGCAGCTGCGAGCTCGCCGTGCTCGAGGCGGTCGGGCTCCTCGCCGAAAAGGGTGTGGTCGCCGACTACATGCGGGTGCGCGGTTTCCCGTTCGGCGCTGCGGTTCGGGCATTCCTGGACGCGCACGAGACCATCGTCGTCGTCGAGCAGAACCGCGACGCGCAGCTGCGCGCGCTGCTGACGCTCGAGACGCCCGTACCCAAGGAGAAGCTCGAGTCCGTGCTCGTCTACGGCGGCTTCCCGCTCAGCGCAGAGGATGTCGTTGACGGCGTCACGCGCATCGTGGGGGCCGGCTGATGCCGTCGATCGTCAAACCCGCCGTCACCAATCCCGGTCTCGAACGCAACGCGCTCGGTCTCACCGTCCGCGACTACGAGGGCGGCATGTCGACTCTCTGCGCCGGTTGCGGCCACGACTCCGTGACTGCGGCGATCACGCAGGCGCTCTGGGAAACGTCAACACCGCCGCGCATGATCGCCAAGCTCAGCGGGATCGGGTGCTCCGCGAAGACCGCCGCGTATTTCGCCCGAGGAGCGCACGGATTCAACGGCTGCCACGGCCGCATGCCACCGATCGCGACGGGCGCCAGCGCCGCCAACCGCGACCTGCTCTGCATCGGCATCTCCGGTGACGGCGACTCGCTGTCGATCGGCCTGGGCCACCTCGCTCACCTTGTGCGGCGCAACGTGCGCATGGTCTACGTCATCGAGAACAACGGTGTGTACGGCCTCACGAAAGGGCAGTTCTCGGCCTCGGCCGATGTGGGCTCGACCACCAAGCGTGGCGAGGCGAACCATCTGCAACCGATCGACCCGATCATGCTCGGACTCTCGATGGGTGCCACGTTCCTCGCACGCGGATTCTCGGGAGACAAGCGCCAGCTGGTGCCGATCTTCCGCGCTGCAATGGCGCATCGCGGTCTGGCGATCATCGACGTGATCTCGCCGTGCGTGACGTTCAACGACCACGAGGGCTCGACGAAGAGCTACCTGTTCACGCGTCAGCACGATGTGCAGATGACGGTGACCGACTTCGTGCCGCCGGCGGACGAGATCTCGGCAACGATCCCGGCGGATGGCGTCATCAGCATCCCGATGCACGACGGCGCGACGCTGCGCTTCCGCAATGTCCCGGACGGCTATGACCCTACGAATCGCACCGGTGTGCTCGAGCACATGATCGCTTCGCGCGCACGCGGGGAGATCGTGACCGGCCTCCTGTACATCGACGAGCAGTCGTCCGACCTGCACGAGCTGGGCAACACGACCGAGCAGCCCCTGACGCAGGTGCCGTACTCGAAGTTGTCGCCGGGATCGGCAGCGCTAGCGGGTATCGGCTTCCGCTGATCAGCCGGGTGCTCTCGCGAGCGATGTCCTCTGCGCCTCCTGACGGCTTACGCGGGAAGTGCGTTGCGGGCTTGCTCGAGAAACCTTCGCTCTGCGGTGTTGGCGGTGCGCGCGATGGCTGCCGCGTAGGCATCGCGCGCGTCCTCGTTGCGGCCGACCCTGCTGAGGAGATCGGCCCTCACGGCGTGGAACAGGTGGTAGTCGCGGAGTTCCAGGGTGTCGACCTCCGCGAGCGCGACCGCGGCGCCGCGTAACTCGGCAAGTGCGACCGCGCGATTGAGCGCAACGACGGGTGTCGGAGTCAGCGCGAGGAGCTGGTCATAGAGTTGCAGGATCTGGTTCCAGTCCGTCTCAGCCACGTTCCGGGCGTCGCTGTGCGCTGCGTTGATCGCCGCCTGTATCTGGTACGGCCCCGGCAGGTTGCGCCGCAGGCAAAGACGCACGATCGACTGGCCCTCGGTGATCAGCGATCGGTCCCAGATCGTGCGGTCCTGGTCGGCAATCAGCACGAGCTCCCCGCCGGACGTTGTGCGCGCCGGCTGCCGCGAATGGATGAGCAGCATGAGCGCCAGCAGGCCGAGCGCCTCGGGTTCGTCGGGCATGAGCTCCACCAGGATCCGGCCCAGACGGATCGCCTCCGCAGCGAGATCCGAGCGGTCGAGACTCTCGCCGGCGCTGGCGACGTACCCCTCGTTGAAGATGAAGTAGACGACTGCGAGCACTGAGCTCAGCCGATCGGCGAGCTCCGACGACGGCGGCACGCGATACGGAATACCAGCGTCGCGAATCTTGTGCTTCGCACGCACGATGCGTTGCGCCATCGTCGCCTCGGGGACGATGAAGGCGCGCGCGATCTCCGGTGTCGACAGGCCGCCGAGCAACCGCAGCGTCAGCGCGACCTGCACCTCGCTTGCGAGTGCGGGGTGGCAGCACGTGAAGATCAGGCGGAGGCGCTCGTCGCGGACAGGTCCGTCGTCGATGGGGTAGTTTTCCGATTGCATCAGCGCGGCCTTCGCGTAGCGATCGGCACGTGCTGCGTCGCTGCGCAGGCGATCGATTGCCCGGTGACGCGCCGTGGTGATGATCCAGCCGGCGGGGCTGGGAGGCAGCCCAGTCTCCGGCCACCGCTGCACCGCAACGGTGAACGCCTCCTGGACTGCCTCCTCGGCGATGTCGATGTCCCCGAACGATCGGACGAGCACGGCAACGGCACGGCCGAACTCCTCACGGAACACGCGCTCGATCTCCGGGTCACTCACCGGACGCACGTCTTGACTCAGGCTTCGGGCTCATCGTGGAACGGCCGGACCTCGATCGGTGCCGCGCAAGCGACCGTCGCTTTGCGCGCCCACGCACGCGCGGCGTCGAGGTCGTCCGCCTTGATGACCCAGAAGCCGCCGATGCGCTCCTTGGTCTCGAGGTACGGGCCGTCGGTGGTGACCACAGCGCCGTCCTTCACGCGAAGCACGGACGCGGTGCTGTCGTTGTGCAGGCCACCGGCGAACACCCAGACGCCTGCGGCATCCATCTCCTGATTGAGCGCATCGACATCACGCACGCTGGCCGCCATCGCCTCGGACGACAGCTCGGGTCCTCCATCCTCGTGGTAGACGCTGAGCATGTACTGCTTCATCGGGGTTCCTCCTTCGGCAAGAGATCCTGCCGCTTGTCTGTTCGGCCGGTCATACGGCCCGTCACCTCCTATACGGAGCTCATTGCCGGAAATCGACAGGGAGCGGGAGCGATGTTGCGTCAGCCGGGGCGACGATCGCCGAGACGCTGCTCGATCCCGTCGAGGACGAGGCTGATGCCCTGATCGGCCCGCCACGTGGAGGGATCGCCGGCGACGGACGTCGCCGGCGGCGCGGCACCCCGGACAGGTGGTGCGGCAGCGTCCATCGTCACGCGGACGCATCCGCTGTACACCGTGAGGTCGTAGCGATCCGTCGCCTGCAAAGCACCCGGCGTGTCCCACTGCAGGTCGGACTTCAGGCGGAGCGGCTGGTCATCGAGGCGGACTTTGACCGACCCCTGGGAGATGGCGGCGTGCACGGCGGTGTCGCGGGGGCGGTGCAGCGTGACCCCGACGATGCCGCTGTTGACCCGAATCGGAACCACGCCGACGGGCGGGGGCAAGATGCAGGTCACGTTGCCTGCGCCGCTGTCGAGCTCGATGCCGCTGATGCGCAGACCCGAGAGATCGAGCGCGGTCCTCCACGTGCCGCCGTGGATCTTGAAATACCACGTGTAGTTGGGGCTCAACTCGACGGCACCGTGATCGCCGCCACGACGGTTCTTCACGAGGACGAGGTTTCCGGGCCGCATCTCCACTGAGGCCGCTCCGCCACCACCGGTGGAGGTCGCGACGTCCACCATGTCGGGCGCCGCGGCGCGGACGAGGACGCGCCACGAACCGGAATCGATCGCGAGTGTCATCTTCTGGCCGCCTCGGCCGCTTCCTGCCGCGGGCGGCTCGGTGAAGGCGGACACGGCAGCCTCGACCACGAGCGTGGTGGCCGCTCCTTCGGCGTCGGCCAGGCCGGCTCCCGCGAGCACCTGCGCGAGCTCGCGGGTCAGCCGGCTGCGCTGGACCACCGGCAGGGTCCCCAATACGACTCTCGCCGCGGCCTGGTGCACCTTGAGAAACTGCGCGAGGTCGTCGCACGCGGCGGTCACCTGCCGGCGCCAGTCCGGAGGCGACGCCGGCACGGCCCGGTCGAGGACAGCCTCGGTGACGAGCTCGAGCAGCTGGTCCTTGTCGCGGATGTGCCAGTAGAGGGAGGCGGCCTTCACGCCGAGGCGATCGGCGAGCGCACGCATGGAGAGGCCGTCGACGCCGACCGCGTCGAGCATCGCCAGCGCGGCCTGAATGACCGCCTCGCGGTTCAGTCCGGGTGTCTCCATCGCTTGACGGCTCACTGGTGATTCCTCCGATTGCCGGCGTCACGGAGTCCGCGACGCCCTGGGTGGCTTGACGTACCTAACACTGTTAGGCTAGTATCGCACAAGTCACCGTTAGCCCCGATATCACTTGGATGGTGTTAGAGATGAGCGCGACGCTGGAGGCAGCCGACCTCAACAAGTCATTCGGCAAGACCCACGCTCTGGACGGCCTTTCCCTCACGATGGAGCCCGGCCAGGTCATGGCGCTGCTCGGACCGAACGGCGCCGGCAAGACGACGTTCGTCAACCTCGTGGCGACCCTGATCCGCCCGAACGGGGGCACGCTGCGCGTCCACGGGATCGACGTGGCTCGCAACCCCGCAGCCGTGCGCCGTCTCGTGGCGCTCGCAGGGCAGTCCGCCGCGGTGGAGCCGGCGATGACCGGACGCGAGAACGTCGTCATGGTCGCCCGGCTGTCCGGAGCGTCCGCAACCGATGCACGCCGCGATGCCGCCGCGGTGATCGAGCAGATGGGCCTCACCGAAGCCGCCGACCGGACCGTGCGCACGTACTCCGGGGGCATGCGCCGCCGCCTTGACCTGGGCGCCAGTCTCGTCGCGCGACCCCGGCTCCTGCTGCTCGACGAGCCCACAACGGGTCTCGATCCGCGCAGCCGTCTCGAGCTGTGGGACGTCATCCGTTCGCTCGTCGCCAACGGCACGGATGTCCTGCTCACCACCCAGTACCTCGACGAGGCCGATCATCTGGCGTCACAGATCGCCATCATCGATCACGGTCATGTCATCGCGTCGGGGACGCCTCGCGAGCTGAAGCGGCTCGCCGGGCGCAACGTTGTCGAGGTCCACGTGCGCGACGCCTCCGCGCTCGATCGCGTCGCCGCGACGCTGATGTCGATCGGCGACGGGCCGGCCACCGTCGACGTCCCCACTCGCAGCGTGCGCGTCGCCCTCAGTGCCGACACGGACCGTGTGTTCGCCGCGCTTCGGCCCCTCGACGACACCGGTATCGCGATCGACGAGGTCTCCGTTCGTCAACCAACGCTGGACGAAGCATTTCTCGCCCTCACGGGCGCACCCAAGGAGGAAGTGGCATGAGCATCGCCATCGCGCCGCCGCGCGGCAACGCCGCAGGTATCTTCGTTTCGACCGGGCAGATCGCACGCCGCGTGCTGCTCAAGTTCATCCGGTCGCCGCAACTCGTGGTGGTCGGAACACTGCAGGGCGCGATGTTCCTGCTCATCTTCCGCTACGTGTTCGGTGGCGCGATCGCGCTGGCCCCCGGGATCAACTACGTCGACTTTGTGGTGCCGGGCTTCATCACGACAGGCGTGCTCTTCAACGCGATGTATGCGTCGGCGGGCATGGCGGAGGACATGAGCGCGGGACTCATCGCGCGCTTGCGCTCGCTCCCGATACCGCGCAGCGCGGTGCTGGTTGGACGCGCCGTCGCTGACACGGCGCTCCAGTTCTGGGGGCTCATCGTCACCGTTGCGATCGGGTTCCTCGTCGGCTTCCGTATCCACGGCAGCGTGGGTGCTGCGCTGGCAGCCGCCGCACTGATCATCCTGTTCGGTTTCGTCTTCGAGTGGGTGTTCGTCCTCATCGGCTTGCTGGCCGGCTCGGCGCAGGCAGCGCAGGGCTTCGCGCTCATCGTGTTCCCATTCACGTTCGTGTCATCGGCGTACGTCCCGGTGGCGACGATGCCCTCGTGGATGCGGGGCTTCGCCGAGAATCAGCCGCTCACCGTGATGGTGAACTCGGTTCGCTGCCTCACCGAGGGCCACCCGGCCGAGGCGTTGCTCGGTCACCCGACGTCGTATTTCGTGATCCGCTCACTGATCTGGTCGGTGGGGATCGTGGCCGTCTTCGCGCCGCTCGCCGTGGCCAAGTACCGGCGCGGATAACGATCGCCGGACGATGCACACTGTGGGACATGGCCGCCGTGGATCCGGATGACGACAGCATCAAGCGGTACGTCGTGCGCCGCTACGCCTATGACCCCAGCCGTCATGAACGCCGCCACCAGGTCGTGGCGGCGTTCGACAACCATACGGAATACATGAAGCTCATCACCACGCTGGCCGACGACCTGAAGCGTCGTCGCACAGCGGGTGAAGCCATCGATCGGCTGGAGCATGTCACCGGTATGACGCTCGAGCCCGGATACCGGCGCCGGCAGGCGGATGCGCATCTGCTGGCGTCCGCGATTCGGCATGGCGTTTCGCTTCCCGATACGGTGCTGGAGCGGCTCGACCTGCCCTCGAATATCGGAGTGCTTCGTTCGCGCAAGAGCGATTAGTCAGGCCCGAGCTTCGGCCAGCACGCGCACGGCGCGTTCCGCCGCATCGCGGACTCGAGGGACCCAGTCGGTCCGCAACGTTGCAACCGCCTGCAACGCGTCGCCAAGTTGCTGACGCGCGATCGCCTTCGCCGCCATCTCACGCACCCGCCAGGCTCCATCGCCGGTTGCCGCGATGACAGCGGCCGTGGCGCTTTCATCCCAGGCATAGAGCAACGCACGCGCCGCCCAGACGCGCGGCCAGTATCCCGATCTCCCGCCGTTGTACCCGTCGAGAACGCTCGTGGCCGGGAGCCCACCCAACGCCAGGATGAGCTCGTCGTCCACCGGCTGTCCCGCGAGCAACGCCACACATCCGGCGACGAGCTCGGGTGTCCCGCGGCGCTTGCACTCCGAACCGATGCGCTTGCGCGGTGTGTCCTTGACCGGCACCAGTCGAGTCTCGGTCTAGGCGGTCAACAGCGAGGCGACGGCTGCGGGGTCGAAGTTGCCGCCGCTCAGCACGAGCACGGTGGGGCGCTCGGCACTCCCGGCTGGGACCTTCCCGGTGAGATACGCGGCGAGCGCCAGCGCGGCGGTGGGTTCGATCGCGAGTTTCAGCCGCGTCCAGGCCACACGCACCGCTTCTTTCAGCTCGCTCTCGGACACCGTGACGATGTCACGCACGAGACCGGCCGCGACGATCACGTCGAAGTTGCGGTCGCCGATCGACTTGGACTTCACGCCCTCGGCGATCGTGACCGGATCGGAGTCGAGCGACTGCAGCGCGCCGGAATGCAGGCTCGCGGCAGCATCGGCGGCACCCTCCGGCTCGACGCCGATGATCGCAGTTGCCGGCGAAAGCGCTGACAGCGCAAGGGCAATCCCCGAGATCTGACCGCCGCCGCCAACCGGGACGACGACCGCTCCCGGAGTTGGGACGTCCTCGAGAATCTCGAGTCCGACAGTGCCTGCGCCATGGACGACGTCCCAGTCGTCGTACGGATGGATGAGCCAGAGCTGCTGCGTTCGCGCGATCTCCTCGGCGACAGATTCGCGATTGTCGAAGTTGACGCCGTCGGACACGACGGTCGCGCCGTACGAGCGGATGCCCGCGACCTTCGCCGGCGTGACGCCCTCGGGGACGACAACGGTCGCAGGCAGTCCAACGGATTTCGCCGCGCACGCGAGCGCCTGCCCGTGGTTACCGGAGCTGTGCGTGACGACACCCGCAACGCGCGGATCACGCTCGAGGAGGCTGAGCACGGCGTTGAAAGCGCCGCGCGCCTTGAACGAGCCCGTGACCTGGAGCGACTCGGGCTTCACCATCAGCCCGGGCGAGATATCGGTGCGCAGCAACGGCGTCCGGCGGACCTGCCCTTTGATTCGGACGGCGGCATCGCGGATCTGCGCGAGATGCTCGACCTTCTGGGTCTCTGCGAGGGGCGACACAGCGTCAGTGCCTAGGAGACTGCGGCGACCGGAATCTCGAGCGCGAGCTTGTCCATCTCGAGTTGCGCGGGAACATCCACCGGGTATGAGCCGGTGAAGCAGGCGAAACAGAAGCCGTTGCCGTCGGGCTTGCCCATCGCGCGACGCAGGCCGGCGAGGCTCAGGTAGCGCAGCGAGTCCGCGCCGAGCATCTCGCCGATCTCACGCTCGGTGTGCCCCGCGGCGATCAGCTCGCGACGCGACGCGATGTCGATGCCCATGAAGCACGGCCACGCGATCGGGGGCGACGCGATGCGCATGTGCACCTCGGTTGCGCCCGCACGGCGCAACTCGTCGATGATGCGGCGTGACGTCGTGCCGCGCACGATCGAGTCGTCGACGAGCACGACCCGCCTGCCTTCGAGCACGTGGCGCATGGGGTTGAACTTCAGGCGGATGCCGGCCTCACGCAGACGCTGCGTCGGCTGGATGAACGTGCGCGTGATGTAGCGCGACTTGATCATGCCCTCGGCGAACGGAAGGCCCGACTCCTCGGCGTACCCGATGGCCGCCGGCGTGCCGCTGTCAGGAAGGGTGATGACGATGTCGCAGTCGGCGGGCGCCTCACGCGCAAGCTCGCGACCCATCTGACGGCGGGCCTCGTACAGCGACTTGCCCATCATCACGCTGTCAGGCCTCGCGAAATAGATGAACTCGAACGAGCACATGGCGCGATGCGCGGTGGCGCGCTGGATCTTCGTGCTGCGCATTCCCGTTGAATCGACGGTCACGATCTCACCGGGCTCGATCTCGCAGAGGAAGGTCGCGCCGATGACATCCAGCGCGCAGGTCTCGCTCGCGATGACGTACCCGGTGCCGCCGGGCGCGTCCACTTCGCCGAAACGCCCGAGACACAGCGGGCGGATACCGAGCGGGTCGCGCGCGGCAACGAGAGAGTCCTTGGTCAGGAAGACGAGGCAGTACGCACCCTCGATGCGTGGCAGGGACTCGGCCAGCGCGTGCTCGAGCGAATCGGCCTTGGTCTGCGCGAGCAGCGCTCCAATGACCTCGGTGTCGCTGGTCGTCTCGAACGCGACACCTTTCGCAGAGAGCTCATCGCGCAACTTCGTCGCGTTCACGAGGTTGCCGTTGTGCCCGATCATCACGGGCCCGATCGTGGGGTGCTCCATGCGCATCGGCTGCGCGTTGCTCAACTTCGCGCTGCCGGTCGTGCTGTACCGCGTGTGACCGATCGCGATATAGCCCTTGAGGTCGTCGATGATCTCCTGGTCGAAGACCTGCGAGACGAGCCCCATCTCCTTGCTGACACGGATCGTCTCGCCATCGCTGACGGCGATGCCCGCGGACTCCTGGCCGCGATGCTGCAGCGAGTACAGGCCGAAGTACGTCAGGTTCGCGACGTCCTCTCCGGGATGGAACACCCCGAAAACGCCGCATTCCTCGTGGAAGTGGTCGTCGCCGAGAGCGTCCATTCCGGCCTGCTCACTCACGTTCGATCAAGGCTCCTTGGTGCGCTCGTCGCGCCTCCTGCAGGGGCACGTCGATGCATCCCGTCACGCACACACGCTCGCCTCCGACGGAGCCCAGCCCACGGAGTGGGACCGAATGCCGTCCAGCCAGCTCATGCAATCGCACCAGTGCCTCCCTGGCGAAGCTGATGAGGAACCGAGATTGACTCTCACCGAACAGTATACCGGCCTCCTTCTCGATCAACCCTCCAAGCTGACCGAGCTCTCGAATATCACCGAGCTCATCGATGCCGATCCAGGCGCCTATGTCGCCCAGCAGACACGACTCCGCAAGCGCGATCGCGATACCACCCTCGGCGCAGTCGTGTGCCGAATGGAGGAGGCTCTCCGAGATCGCATCGAGCACAAATGCGTGCACCCTGCGCTCGAGATCGATGTCGAGATGCGGCGGATCGCCTCGATTGATGCCGTGCGCGAGACGCTGATATTCGCTGCCGCCGAGCTCGGCTCCCACCGGCCCGACGAGCGCGATGAGGTCGCCTTCGGCATCGAACCCGGCCGTGCATCGGCCTGAGATATCGCCGATGACCCCCACCATCCCGATGACGACCGTGGGATCGATCCCGGTCCCGCCGGTGTCGTTGTAGAGGCTGACGTTGCCGCTGACAACGGGGATCTCGAGCGCGCGACAGGCTTCGCCGATGCCCTCGATGGCATCGTGCAGGTCCCACCAGACGGGTGCGTGCTCGGGGTTGGCGAAGTTGAGGCAGTTGGTGATCGCGACCGGTTTCGCACCGGTGGCGACGACGTTGCGCGCAGCTTCGCAGACGGCGATCATCGCGCCCCGCTTTGCGTTGAGCGCGGCATATCGCGAGTTGCCGTCGGTCGCGAGCGCAAGACCCACCGTGGAATCCTCGACGCGCATGAGTGACGCGTCGCCGCCCGGAAGGATCACGGTCGAATCACCGAGCTGATGGTCGTAGCGACGGAAGACGGGCGCGCGGCTACCGAGATTGGGGCTTGCGATCATCGCGAGCAATGCCTCGTCGGGAGTCCACGTCGGGGCGGCGGGCTCGGATGCATCCTCGGCGTCAGCGGTTGGTGAGTCCGCCATCAATGCCCGCGGACCAGGACATTCGCGTGGCGGAGCGCCGTCGACGAGCAGATCGAGTGGCAGGTCGCAGACGTTGTCGACACCGTCGCGGACGACGAAACGCTGGTCTTCGAGGATGACTCCGATCACGTCGGAGTGCAGGTCCCAGCGCTCGAACACCTCCTGGAGAGAACGCACGTCGCTCGGCTGCGCGACGATGAGCATCCGCTCCTGCGACTCGCTGAGCATCACCTCATAGGGAGTCATGCCCGTCTCGCGTCGCGAGGCGCGTGCGACATCGACCTCGATGCCACAGCCGCCGCGGTGCGCCAGTTCCGCGGTGCTTCCGCAGAGTCCGGCGGCACCGAGGTCCTGCATCGCGATCACGCGCGGATCGCCCGCAAGCTCGAGGCACGCTTCCATCAGACACTTCTCGAGGAACGGGTTGCCCACCTGCACCGCCGGTCTGCGCGCGGCGCTGCTGGCGTCGAGCACGACCGATGCGAAGCTCGCGCCGTGAATGCCGTCGCGTCCGGTGTCCGCGCCCACGAGCAGCACGAGGTTCCCCGGACCGCTCGCGATCGCACGCATCATCCGGCCCTGCTCGACGATGCCGACGCACATGGCGTTCACCAGGCAGTTCGTCCGGTACGACTCATCGAAGTACAGCTCACCACCGACAGTCGGCACGCCGATGCAGTTGCCGTAGCCACCGATACCGGCGACGACTCCGTCGAAGAGATGGCGTTGACGCGGCTCGTCGAGCGGACCGAAGCGCAGCGAGTCCAGCAGCGCGATGGGTCGCGCTCCCATCGTGAAGATGTCGCGCAGGATGCCGCCGACTCCGGTCGTCGCGCCCTGATATGGCTCGATCGCGCTCGGATGGTTGTGCGACTCGATCTTGAACACGCACGCCAGCCCGTTGCCGATGTCGACGGCGCCGGCGTTCTCGCCCGGTCCCTGGAGCACCAGCGGTCCTGTCGTCGGTAGCGTGCGCAGCAACGGCTTGCTGGTCTTGTAGCTGCAGTGCTCACTCCAGAGCGCACCGACGATGCCGAGCTCGAGTCGATTGGGCTCGCGTCCCAGCTCGGTCGCGAGGTGGTGATACTCAGACCGCGTCAGCGCAACCTCGGCCAGCTCGGCGTCGCTGGGCGCAGCGAGCTGGACACCGGTCATGACGCGGCGACCGCCTCCACGCCATTGGCGGCAATGAGTTTCGCCACGCTCCCGAACAGCCGCAACCCATCCGCGGACCCCAGGAGATCCTCACACGCCCGCTCGGGGTGCGGCATCATCCCGAGCACATTGCGACGCTCATTGAGAATGCCCGCAATGTCACGCATGGACCCGTTCGGCGATGCAGCCCCCACGTCAGACCCATCGCGAGCCACGTAGCGAAATGCAACCCGATCATCGCGTTCAAGACGATCCAGCGTCTCCTCATCCGCCACGTAGCGTCCTTCCCCGTGCGACACGGGAATCTGCAAGGTGGAGCCGAGTGCACACCCAGCGGTAAACACGCTGTCCACTGACTCAACGCGCAACCACGTTGCCTCGCACCGATACTCGAGCGACCCGTTACGCGTCAAAGCACCAGGCAGGAGATGCGCCTCACAGAGGATCTGAAACCCGTTGCAGATCCCCCACACGAGCCCACCGGCATTCGCGTACTCGATAACAGACTCCATCAGGGGTGCAAACCGCGCCACCGCCCCTGCCCGTAGGTAATCGCCATAAGCGAAGCCGCCAGGCAAGATAACGCAGTCCGCGCCTAGGAGATCGCGATCCTTGTGCCACAACATCACGGAATCCTGGCCGGCAAGTTCGACGGCATGCTTGCAATCCCGATCAGACCAAGTCCCAGGGAAAACGGCAATCCCGAACCGCATCACCACCGACCCACTACGGAAGGGGAGGGTGTGGACGGAGCGAGGGCATCGCGCAGCCCGGGACGACCGCCGGGCGAGCGTGAGCGGCGGGACGCCAAAGGCGTTCCGACCGCGTCCCTCCGCGCAGTCCACGCCCTCCCATTCCGCAACGCCGTCAACCCGATGCCTCGGTGAGAATTCGTAAATCCCCGATACGCGAGTCCTCGATCACGGTATTGCGCAAGAGCTGCTCGCACATCGTCTCAACGTCCCGTCGTGCTGCGACTTCGGATTCCGCCTCGACCTCAAGCTCGATGCTCTTGCCAACGCGGACTGAGCGCACGCCGCCGAATCCCAACCGGTGCAACGAATCGCGCACAACGAGCCCTTGGGGATCATTGACAACGGCTTTGAGCGCGACGACGACTTCGACGGAGAAGATCACCCGGCAACCATCTCCGTGAGGTCGATCCCGCAGATGCGACGCGCGGCTTCGACGTAACGCTCCGTCGTGCCCTTGACGACATCCTCGGGAAGCGCTGGACCTGGATCGGTCTTGTCCCAGCCCAATTTCTCGACGTAGTCGCGCACGAACTGCTTGTCGAACGAGACTGCGGGCTGCCCTTCCTTCCACTCGGACATCTCCCAGAAACGCGAGGAGTCCGGGGTGAAGATCTCATCGATGAGCGTCAGTTTTCCGTTGATGAAACCGAACTCGAACTTCGTGTCGGCCAGGTAGATACCGACGCTCTGGCAACGATTGGTTGCGAAGTCGAAGAGTCGCAGCGACGCGGACTCGAGTTGACCTGCAAGCTCGGCGCCGACGAGCGTGCTCAGCTCCTGGCGCGAGATGTTGACGTCGTGCCCGTCGTCCTTCTTGATCGCCGGAGTGAACCGCGGCGATGGGAGACGGGACGAGTCCTGCAGCCCGGCCTGGAGCGTCTCGCCGGCGAGCGTTCCCTTGTCGCGGTACTCCTTCCATCCCGACCCGCTGATGAAGCCACGCACCACGCACTCGACGTCGATCCGCTGCGCACGCGCAACATGCATCGAGCGAGGCAGCCAGTCGGCGCGAACGGCCTCCGGGATCTCGTCCTCGACGTCATCGAGCAGATGGTTCGGCATGATCCCCTTGGTCTGATCGAACCACCAGCGCGACATCTGCGTGAGCACGGTGCCCTTGCCCGGAATCGGTGTCGGCAGGACGACATCGAAAGCGCTCAGACGATCGGTCGCGATCATCAACAGCGTCCCGTCGGCGAGCTGGAAGGTGTCGCGCACCTTACCCCGACGGAACAGGTTCAGTCCCCCGATGTCAGCGCTGCTCAACACCTGCATCAGTGCATCCTCCCGCCGGCGATGCCGGCCTCGACGGCGAGCTCCGACGGCTTCGCCGACGGCCCCGCCTCTGTTGTTGACGTTGAGAGTCCAAGACGACGGTAGGTCTCGTCGATGTGCGCGAGGTACGTTTCGACATCGAAACAGTGGGCGATCGTCGCTTCCGAAAGCGCCCCCGAAACATCCGGATCGTTCGCGACGAGGTCGCGGAACGGGCCCTCGTCGTCGCGAGCGCGCGCGGCGAGCGACTGCACCGCGCGGTACGCACGCTCACGCGGCCACTCGGCTTCGACGATGAGCGCGGTGAGCACCTGCTGCGAGAACACAATGCCGCCGTGCAGCTGGACATTCTCCAGCATGCGTTCCGGCTTGACGCGCAGCCCGGCGACGATGCGCGTGGAAAGGCGGACGATGTAGTCGGCGAGCGCGCATGCGTCGGGGAGGATCACGCGCTCCGCCGACGAATGGGAGATGTCACGTTCGTGCCAGAGCGCAACGTCCTCGATGGCCGTGAGCGCGTACCCGCGCAGCACGCGCGCGAGCCCGACGACGCGCTCGCAGAGGATGGGATTGCGCTTGTGGGGCATCGCCGATGAGCCCTTCTGCCGCGTACCGAACGGCTCCTCGACCTCGTCGACTTCGGTGATCTGGAGGAGGCGGATCGTCGTGGCGAAGCGCTCGAGAACGGCGCCGAGCAAAGCCAACGCGGTCACAAACGATGCGTGCCGGTCGCGTGCAAGCACCTGCGTCGCCACCGGTGCGACCGTGAGCTCGAGTCCGGCGCAGACATGCTCCTCGATCTCCGGCGGAACGCTCGCGTGGGTCCCGACGGCTCCGGTGATCTGCCCGACCGCGATCTCGGCCGTGGCCGCGGCGAGGCGGGTACGCGCCCTGCGGACCTCGTCGACGAAGTTGGCGAGCTTGATGCCGAGGGTGAGCGGCTCCGCATGGACGCCGTGGGTGCGGCCCATCATCACGGTGAGCCGGTGCCGCTCGGCCTGATCGACCAGTGCGGCGACGAGGGCTTCGGTGTCCTCGTCGATGACACCCGCCGCGTCGCGGAGCTGGGTGGCGAGCGCTGTATCGACGATGTCCGACGAGGTCAGGCCGAGATGGAAGTACCGGCCGGCCTCGCCGACGGTCTCCTGTACTGCGGCGACGAACGCCGCGACGTCGTGGCCCTGCTCGGCCTCGAGCTCGGCGATCCGCTCAGCGTCGATGCTCGCGGCCTGGAGCGCTCCGAGCGATTCGATGGGAATCCGGCCAAGCTCAGCCCAACCTTCACAGGCGAGCAACTCGACGTCCAGCCAGCGCTGCAGTCGTGATGCGTCACTGAAGATCTTCGCGATCTGCTGCGGGGCGTACCGGGGGATCACGTACGGTCATTCTATCGGGGTGACCGACGGCACCCTCCTGCCCCTCGTCATCGCGCACCGTGGCGCATCTCGCGATGCTCCCGGAAACACCCCGGCAGCGTTCGAGTTGGCGATCGCCCAGGGTGCTGACGCGGTTGAGCTCGACGTTCGCCGAACGCTCGACGGTGTCCTCGTCGTGCATCACAACGCCTCACGCCGGGGTGTCCTGGTGGCGATGCAGACCCACGCCACCTTGCTTCGCCGGAGCCGCAACGAGGTGCCGCGACTCGAGGCGATCCTCGATCTCTGCCGGGGGCGCGTCGGGCTCGACATCGAGATCAAGGAGCCGGGCTACGAGGCCGAGGTCGTCGAGGCGGCATCGAGCCGTTTTCCCCGGGACCGGCTGCTGTACACCTCGTTCGATGAGTCGGTGATCGCGACGGTCAAGCGTCTCGATCCGAATGGCCGCTGCGGCCTGCTTCTGGGCCCGGGACGGCTCAGGAGCCGCGCTCAGCGGTATGAGGCACTCCCGTTCGATCTCGCGGAGCGCTGCGGGGCCGACCTCCTGGCGGTCCACCAGTTGCTGGCGCCGCTTCGAACTCGGAGCGGGGGAAGGAAGTCCGCCGGCACCGGGCTGGTCGCGGAGGCGCACCTCCGCAAGTTCCCACTGATGGTCTGGACGGTCGATGGACCCCAGCGTTTGCACGCATATCTGTCAGACGGCCGCGTGACGGGGATAATCACCGACCTACCGGGGCTCGCGGTCGAGACCAGGCGGGACATCGCCACCTACGGCGGACAGGAAGATTCCATGCCAGCCCACGTAACCGGACTCTCGCGCCCGGCGTTGACTGATCGAGTGCGCCCGGTGATCCCGAGATGACGCTACCTCGGGCGTATGAGGATCAATTAGTCGAGCGTGCCAAGCAAGACGCCGGCGCCTTTGGGGAGTTGTACGACCACTACTTCGGGCAGATCTACCGGTTCGTCTTCAGCCGCCTCAGGGATCAGGAGGCCGCCGAGGACGTCACTTCGGAGGTCTTCTTCAAGGCCCTCCGCGCGATCGGACGATACAAACCCGCAGGCCACCCGTTCAGTGCCTGGCTCTACCAGATCAGTGTCAACGCAATCAATGACCACTACAGAAGCCGCAAGCCGACCTCGAGCCTCGACAGCGCCGTCGCTGTCGCTGATCCGGCGCGCCCTGTTGACGAGCGCGTCGTCGACAGCGCGGAAGCGGCCCGAATCTGGGAGGCGATCGACGACCTCCCGCCACAGCAGCGGGCCGCGATGACCCTCAAACTCGGCGAGGATCTCAAGCTCGCCCAGATCGGAGAGATCCTGGGCAAGAGCGAGGGCGCGGTGAAGCTGCTCATCCATCGCGGGATGATCGGCGTACGTCTCCGCCTGGGCGTCGTGGTTCCCATCGAGGAGAAAGGCTGATGTCCTGGATGGGAGGCTGGTTCGACCCGGAGCTCGAGGAACTGTTCCGTGACGAGCCGGAGTTGATGGAAACCGCTCAGCAGGTTCGCGCCGCGCGTCCGCAGTCCGAGCCGGACCCTCGATTCCAGAACCGTCTGCGCGCCCAGCTCATCGCCGAGGCCTCGCGCGGCCACGGCGCGCGGAGCTGGTGGCGGCTCGGATCGACGCATGCCGCGTGGGGCGGCGCCATCCTCGGAGCCGCGCTTATTGGAGCGACCGTGCTGACATTCGTGTCGAACCACCCCCAGGACAAGACCATCACCGCGATCTCGGCCGTCACCGCCGAGCATGCCGTGGACCCGAACAACGTGATCCAGGTGAAGTTCAACCAGCCGATGAACAAGACGGCGATCGCGAAGGGCCTCCGCATCCAGCCGGCTACCGTGGTGACGCTGTCCTGGATCGGCAACAACCTTGAGATCACGCCGGTGCATCATCTGACCGGCAACACGCCGTACACCGTGACGATCCCGCAGAGCAGTCTGGTCGCCGCCACGGGCGCCGTCGCAACGACCGAGATCGTCATCCCGTTCGCGACTGCACCGACACCGCCGGTCGCGCGCACCGCGCCACCGACGCTGACGCTGTCCACGGTGGGACCGCAGGGAACCGGCATCGACGGCGCCAATGGAACGCTGCTGTTCGCGCCTGACGGGTCGCTCGTGAGCACGGCCGGGCTGCTGCAGACGGCCGCGGGCACCCCGCCGACTGCCACGCCAACCCAATCCGCCACACCTTCGCCGTCGCCCACGGCCACGCCGGAAGGCGTGCCCGACAACGCCCCGAACGGTGCTGGGAACCTCGTCGACTACGCGGCCGGCGGGAAGCCCTTTGCGCTCACCGCCGCGGCATCCGCTGCGGCGTACTCGCCCAACGGCACCTACGTCGCGTCGGCGGTCGATGACGGCAAGGGTGGGTCGACGATCGTCGTGACGCTCAGCGACGGCAGCCAGCAGCCGCCGACGAGGCTCACCGATTCGTCCACCCCGGTCACCGCGCTCACCTGGGCCTCCAACGACCGCATCGTCTACACCGATGGCACAACGATCAACGAAGTCGACCTCTCCGGGAAGGTCACAACGCTCTTCACGGTTTCCGCCTCCGGCGGCACGGTGGGGACGTTCGCGCCGGGCGGCTCGTACGCGTACGTTCTTCCTGCAAGCGGTACCGGCGGCAGCCTGCTCGACATCGCGACGGGCGCGGAAACGGTGTTGCAGGGCTCTGGCACGGAAGTCGGGTTCAGCGGCGACGGCAGCACCGTGCTGTGGGCCGATCAGTCGGCGACCCCGAATCGCTTCTGGACTGAATCAGTCACTCAGCAGGCACCGGTGTCGATGTCGCTCTTGAACGCCAACGCAACGTACAGCAACATTGCGGTCGACCAGGACGGCGATGAGGCCGCATATCTCATGACGCTCCCGTCGAACGTCGAAGAGCTGGTCGTTGCCGAGGTGCCGAGCGGCACGCCGATCGCGATCGAGCCGGTGACCTCTGCCCCGTCTGCGCTGGCGCTGTCCCCCGGAGGAGACCACATCGCACTCCTCGGTACCGACAGCAACGGCATCGTTCAGGTGCAGCAGGCATCCGTCCCCGGTGCGACTGCCGCGCACGTGGCGCCAGGCATTCCCGCAGCTGCCAATTCGACGCTGCATGCGTTCGTCGAGGCACAGGTGAACGGCGACCTCGCGACACTCGGATCGCTGAGCGGTCCCAACGCGAACGCGGCCGCCAACACACCGCAGAACCTCAGCCGCGCCTACGTCATCAGCAGCTACGTGGAGCCCAAGGGCGTCGTGTCTGCGAGTGTCGAGCTCATCGTCGATCCGAACGCCGGACACACGAGCGTCGAGGTGGCAAGCGAGACACTCGCGCTCGCACCCGACTCGTCGGGTTCCACCTACGTCGTGACCCGCATCGCGTCGACACCCCTGCGCAACGAGGCGTCGGGACCGCACGTCGTCGCGGTCAACTCGAGCACGCAGTCGGGTCAGACCACGCTGGTGGTGAGCTTCGACAGCGACCTCAATCCGGCGTCGGTCGAAGGGGCGGTCACGGTGCTCGACTCGAACGGTGCGACGCTCACGTCGTCCACCGTGTACGACGCGGATTCGCGAACGGCGACCGTGACGATCGCGAATGCGCCGGCCGGAGCGCTCACGCTCGACATCTCCACCGCGCTGATCGACGTGTACGGTCAGACGCTCGCGCATCCGTTCCAGACCGAGGTCGGGACGAGCTCCTAGCCTGAGACGTTGCCCGCGCGATGGCGAACCATGCTCGCCGTCACCGGGATGCGCATCGTCCCGTCCGCAGCAATGCAGGACCCCAGCGCGCGCTCGCACGCGCCGCGCACCTCGTCGAGCAGCGACGCGGGCATGCTCTCGAGCTCCTGCGCCAACGGCCGGCCGAGGACCATTGCGGCCCAGTATTGCGCCATACCGTCGTAACGCACGACATCGCGCAGGGTCACCGTCTCCCAGCGAGCGCGTGCTCCGACGACCCCGATCGGAAGGCATCGGTCGAGAAACGCTGAACGCATGCCGGCTTCGCGGAGTGCATCGCGCAACACTCGTTCGTGGGCAGGCGGGTCCGCTCCGTCCCAGACGACGAACGCTGCGACGCCCGATGCCAAAAGGATGCGCTCTGCCTCGTCGAATGGGTCCAACCCGTCCACGAAACCGAGGGTGCAGAGTGAGCCGACGCGATCACAGGAACCATCAGCGATTGCGAGTGCCGGCTCATGGACAACGGATGTCGCCACGCTGCACCCGCCGGTCGCCACGTCCAGTGCGGCGGCGGTAAGCAGCGCGGCATCCGTGTCAGCCAGCACGACGTGCCCCTGGGCGCCGACGGCACCACCGAGCGCGACTGCGAGCGTGCCCGCATCACACAGCAGGTCACACGCGGTTTCCCCTGCGCGAACACCGAGCTCATCGACGAGCTGTTCGGCGAACGGACGGAGCACGGCGGCCGAGTAGAGCCGCCCGAATCGCGGCTCCATGGCGCGTTAGCCGGAGACGGCCACCGCGGCGGCGATGGCCGCGGCGCGGGCGGGATCACGCACCACGCGCCGGAACGGTTCCTGCCGTGCCGCCCACACATCAGCAGCGGCAACCAGCTCCGGATGCTGCTCGATGAATGCGGTGCTGTAGTCGCCGGCGCGGAACCCCGGGTCGTCGATCACCGCGAGGTGATACGCGATGTTGGTGTGGATGCCGGTGATCACGTACTCGAGGAGAGCGCGGCGCATGCGATCGAGTGCCGCGTCGCGAGTCGGCGCGTGGACGATCAGCTTGGCGATCATCGGGTCGTAGTTGGGCGAGATGAGGCCCGCCGTCACGAGCGAGCTGTCGACGCGCACGCCGGGTCCGGACGGCTCGTGGTACCCGGTCACCTGTCCTGGCGACGGCAGGAATCCGCGCGCGTAGTTCTCGGCGTTTACGCGGCACTCGACGGCGTGCCCGCGCGGGACGACCTGTTCCTGTTCCAGCGTGAGTCGCTCGCCCGAGGCGATGCGCAATTGCTCGGCGACGAGGTCGATGCCGTACACCAGCTCGGTCACCGGATGCTCCACCTGCAACCGAGTGTTCATCTCGAGGAAGTAGAACTCGCCCTTGCGATAGATGAACTCGACCGTCCCGGCGTTGACGTAGCCGACCGCTTTCGCCGCCGTCACCGCAGCCGCGCCCATGCGCGCACGAGTTGCGGCATCGATGACCGGCGACGGCGCCTCTTCGATGATCTTCTGGTGGCGTCGCTGGATCGAGCATTCGCGCTCGCCAAGGTGGATGACGTTGCCGTGCGTGTCCGCGACGACCTGGATCTCGATGTGGCGCGGCTCTTCGAGGTATCGCTCGAGGAAGATGGTGTCGTTGCCGAACGCGCGTTGCGCGGTGCTTTTCGCGGTGTCGTACGAGGCGCGCAGCTCCGCCTCGTCACGGGCGACGCGCATGCCGATGCCGCCGCCGCCCGCGCTCGCCTTGATGAGCACCGGATACCCGATGTCCGCCGCGGCCACCACCGTCTCCTCGAGGTCGACCAGCGCGCCCGTTCCGGGCACGACCGGGACCCCTGACTCGCGCATCCGGTCGCGCGCCGGGACCTTCTCGCCCATGGCGGCCATCGCATCCGGCGGCGGCCCGATGAAGACGATGCCGTTGTCGGCGCATGCGCGCGCGAATTGCTGGTTCTCGCTGAGGAATCCGTAGCCCGGGTGGATCGCCTGCGCTCCCGTCGACCGAGCCGCATCGATGATGCGATCGATCACCAGGTATGACTGCGCCGACGGCGCGGGCCCGATCTCGACGGACTCGTCCGCGAGCAACACGAAGGCTGCCATTCGATCGACGTCGCTGTGCACCGCGACTGTCTTCACACCCATGTCGCGGCAGCCGCGAATGATGCGCAGCGCGATCTCTCCGCGATTCGCGATCAGCACTTTCTCGAACATCAGCGCCCTTCCCTTTGCTGCTCTCAGGCGCCGATCTGGACCAGCGGCGCGCGCGGGGCGACGACGGAGCCCTCCTTCGCGTACACCTCGGTGATCGTTCCGGCGCGCGTCGCCGTGATGTCGTTCTGCATCTTCATCGCCTCGAGCACGCAGACGACGTCGCCGAGCGCGACACGGTCGCCGATCTTGACGTTCACCTTGAGCAACAGCCCCTGCATCGGCGACACCACCGTTCCCTCACGCACGACCGGTGCGGCTGCTTGCGACGGCGCGGCCACCGCGCTGACGCCGGAGGCCATGCCGCCGATGATCCGCACCGCATAGCTCTGTCCATCGACTTCGACCGTGAGCTCGCGCACTGCAACTGCCGGCGCCTCGTCGCCGGTCGGCTCGGCGTCGGCATCGTCGGAGTCGGCGGGCGAGTCGACGGCGCCGCCGGTGGATTCCACGTCGGGCTCATCGCCGAGCCGTTCGGCCGTCGCCTCACCGCGCTCCACCGCGAGGAACGCGTTGGGAAAGAGCGCGTACGTGACCATTGCGTCCGCGCGCGGCGTGGGATAACCCTCGCGGATGAGCTCGCGACGTGTGGTTTCCATCGCCGGCTCGAGCAGGTCCGCGGGACGGCACGTGATGGGCTCCTCGCGTCCGTTCACCAGACGGCGCACGTCGCGGTCGACGTCCTCCGGCGGATCCCCGTAGAGGCCGAGGCAGTAGTCCTTGATCTCCTGGCTGATCGTCGCGTAGCGATCACCCTCGACGACGTTGTAGACGGCCTGGGTTGCCATGATTTCGGTGAGTGGGGTGACGAGCGGCGGGTAGCCGAGCTCGTGGCGCACCTGCACGACCTCTGCCTCGACGTCGGCAAGGCGCCCGATGGCGTCGCGCTCGCGCAGCTCCGCAATCGCGTGCCCCATCGCGGACGGCGGCAACAGGCCGCGCAATGCCGACGTGTCGAGCCTGGCTGCGAGCGGATCGATGACGTCCGCGTAGTGCACGAGCTCCTGCTCGAGGACGAGCGCCGCGGTGGCGACTCGCTCGAGGTCGAGGCCGCAGTCGACGGCGGTTCCAGCGAATCCTGCGATCAACGCCTCGGCAGCCGGCATCGACGCACCGCCCGCGAGAGGCGACAGAGCGCAGTCGGCACGGTACGCACCTGCCACAGCGGCGGCATGACACGCGAGCGCCGCCATGCCCGTCTGCGCGGAGATCGACACTGCCACCGGAACGCCCACAGCCTCGCGAATCGCGCTCACCGCGCGACCGGCGCTCGCCGCACTGAGCACACCGAGCGGATCGTGGAGGCAGATGGTCGGGTAGCCCGCGTCGACGAGGCGCCGCCCCAGTTCGCCGAGCCAGTCGAGACCGTGTCCGGGAATCTCCATGTAGACGATGACTCCCTCAGCCTGCTTGCCGGTGCCGGCGATCGCGGTCGCGCAGCGCTCGAGGTTGCGCACGTCGTTGAGCGGGTCGTAGCAGCGGAAGATGTCGACGCCGGCCGCGGCGGCAGTGTCGATGAACGCGTCGACGAGATCGTCCGCAACCTGACGGTGACCAACAAGCGACTGACCGCCGATCATCGCCAGGAGTGGCGTGATCGGTGCGGCGGCGCGGATGGCGCGCAGGCGCTCGAACGGATCCTCAGCGAGAAATCGCAGGGACGCCTCGAAGGTCGACCCGCCGAAGACGTCGAGTGCTGCGAAACCGCAGTGATCGAGGGTCTCGGCGACGGGCAGGGCGTGGCGAAGGCGCAGTCTGCTGACCAGGAGCGACTGTTGCCCGTGGCGGAGCGACGTCTCCACCAATTCCAGACGGGGCATCGCGGGCCATTCTAGTGCTCCGCCCCCGGCTGCCTCCTACTGAAGGGTGAACCCTTCCGGCAGCTGGACCTTGGTACGCATCTTCGCGCGCTGCTCCTTGATCTTCGCCGCGACCTCCTCATCGAAGAGTCCGATGATCTCGGCGGCGAGGTGACCGGCGTTGCGCGCGCCCATCGGGCCCACGGCAACGGTGGCGACCGGGATGCCCGGAGGCATCTGCACGATCGAGAGCAGGGAGTCGAATCCGGCAAGCGGGGTGGCCGCGAGCGGGACGCCGATGACCGGCAGCGTCGTGAGCGAAGCCAGCACGCCAGGGAGATGCGCCGCGGCGCCGGCACCCGCGACCAGCACGCGCAGCCCGCGGTCGTATGCGGCCTGCCCGTACGCCCGGACGACGTCTCCCGCCCGATGCGCCGACATCACGCCGATCTCCCAGCCGATGCCGTACTCGTCGAGGACCTCGCCGCAGGTGTTCATGACCGGCAGGTCTGATTCGCTGCCGACGATGATGCCGACGCGGGCGGTGCCGCTCATGCGCGGCTCCCCACGATCACGGCGCCGCCGATGTCGCTGCGGGACTGCATACCTTCGAAGTGCACACGCGCAAGGTTGTCATATGCGCGGGTCCGCGCGGCTGCAAGGTCGAGGCCGAGTGCGGTGACGCACAGCACTCGACCGCCCGAGGTGCGCAGCGCGCCGTCCGCGTCGCGTCGCGTCCCGGCGTGGAAGCACAGCACATCGGAATCGAGCGTCTCAAGCCCCGTGATGGCGTCGCCGCGGCGCACGTCTCCGGGGTACCCATCCGCCGCCGCGACAACGCCGACCGCGGCGCCGCCAACCCCGGCCGCGATACCGGCTCTGAGCTCACCCCGAGCGCACGCGTCGAAGAGGGCCAGCGCCGACTCGTCGAGCAACGGCAGGATCACCTGTGCTTCAGGATCGCCGAATCGCGCGTTGAACTCGAGAACGCGCGGGCCGTCTGCGGTGAGCATCAACCCCGCGTAGAGGCATCCGACAAACGGCGTCCCGCGCTCGAACAGCGCGTCGACGCACGGTTGCAGCACGCTGCGCGTGACCTCCGCGTCGAACGTCGCCGGATCGATGTCGGGCGGGGGCGCGATCGAGCCCATACCACCAGTGTTCGGACCACGATCGCCGTCGAAGATGCGCTTGTGATCGCGTGCGGAGGTCAGCGTGCGGACGCGGAGTCCGTCACAGAGTCCGAAGACACTCACCTCCGGGCCGCTGAGCAGCTCCTCGACGATGACGTGCGTTCCCGCCGCACCGAATCGCTGCGCTTCGAGACATTCGCTGAGCGCGCTCTCGGCAGCGTCCACGCTGTCGCAGACAAGCACCCCTTTGCCGAGCGCGAGACCGTCGGCCTTGACCACGCACGCTCCGCCGTGATCGGCGACGAACGCACTGAGGCGCGTACGGTCCTCGACGCCTCCGGCAATCCATCGTGCCGTCGGGATGCCGGCGTCACGCATGACCTCTTTGGCAAATGCTTTCGACGACTCGATGCGCGCGGCAGCTGCGGTGGGACCGAACACCGGGATGCCGCGTGCCGCGCACGCGTCGGCGACACCGGCAGTGGCAGCGGCGTCAGGTCCGATGACGACGAGATCGACAGCGCGCTCCGCGGCGAGCCGTGCGACGGCTCTCGCGTCCTCGACGTCGAGCGCGACGTTCTCGGCGATACCTGCAGTCCCCCCGTTGCCAGGCGCGACGATGACCTCGAGGTCGGGGTCGTCGCGCTTGCACACCCAGGCCAGCGCGTGTTCACGGCCTCCGCTGCCGACGATGAGAACTCGCGCTATTCCCATTCGATGGTCGACGGTGGCTTGCTCGAGATGTCGTAGACGACGCGGTTCACACCGACCACCTCGTTGACGATGCGGCGGCTGATGACCGCGAGCACGTCGTACGGCACGCGCGCCCAATCGGCCGTCATGCCGTCCTCGCTTTCCACGATGCGCACCGCGACGACGTTGCCGTACGTCCGGAAATCACCCATCACCCCCACCGACGATATCGGTGTCAGGATCGCGAACGACTGCCACACCTTGTGATACAGGCCGCTGCGCTTGACCTCGTCGATGACGACCCAGTCCGCCGCGCGCAGTGTTTCGAGGCGCTCACGCGTCACCTCACCGATGATCCGAATCGCAAGCCCTGGACCGGGAAACGGCTGCCGGAACACCATGTCCTCGGGGAGCCCGAGCGCGAGTCCGACGTGGCGCACCTCGTCCTTGAAAAGGTAGCGCAACGGCTCGACGAGCTCGAAGCGCAGGTCCTCGGGCAGGCCGCCGACGTTGTGGTGTGTCTTGATCTTCGTCGCGTTGTGCGTGTCGTGCGACGTCGACTCGATGACGTCGGGATAGAGTGTTCCCTGCGCCAGAAAGTCGATCGACCCGAGCCGCGTCGCCTGCTCCTCGAAGACGCGGATGAACGTCGCGCCGATGCGACGCCGTTTCTCCTCCGGATCCACCACGCCGGCGAGCGCATCCAGGAACTGGTCCGACGCGTCGACGTGGATGAGGTTGATGTGGCGTTGCGATCGCATGACGTCGATGACCCGCTCGCCCTCCGCCCGCCGGAGCAACCCGTTGTCGACGAAGACGCACGTGAGCTGGTCGCCGACGGCGCGGTGCACGAGTGTCGCGGCAACCGCCGAGTCGACACCACCGCTGAGCGCGCAGATCACCTTGCCGTCGCCGATCTGATGGCGGAGCGCGGCGACCGTCATCTCGATGAACGATGCCGGCGCCCATGTCCCGGCGCACCCGCAGACGTCGATGAGGAAGTTGCGCAGGATGTCGCTGCCGAGCGGTGTGTGCGCCACCTCCGGGTGGAACTGAATGCCGTATCGCTTGCCCGGTCCAACGAACGCGGCGCAGACCGAGTTGAGCGAATGCGCGATCGGCCGGAATCCCGGCGGCACGGCGGTCACGACGTCGCCGTGCGACATCCAGACGGCGAGCTCGGCGGGCAGCTTCGCGAAGAGGCCGACGGCCTCGTCGACCACCACCGAGGCGTGCCCGTACTCGCGACGTTCGGCCGGAGCGACCGTTCCACCCAGGTTGACCGCGAGCAGGTCCATTCCATAGCAGATGCCGAGGATTGGGATGTCGAGGTCGTACACCGCCGGATCGGGATGTGGCGCGCCAGGCTCGAACACCGATGCGGGGCCGCCGCTGAAGATGAGCCCGCGAGGATCGCGGCGCTCGATCTCTGCCGCGGAGATCGTGCCCGGCACGAGCTCGCAGTACACCTTCGCCTCGCGCACGCGGCGCGCGATCAACTGGCTGTACTGACTGCCGAAGTCGAGGACGAGGACCGTGTCCTGGGCGATCTGCGCAGGCATGCGCGCCACCGCGCCTGCGTCAGTCGCAACCGTCATCGCTTCGCTGTCAACGTCGGGTTTTGCGCCTCGTGGGTCACGCCCCCATCCCGACACGCTGCTCGCGCTGCTGCACCTTGCCCTCGGTCTTGATCGACGGGGCGATGACCATCTCGGTCTCCTGGAATTCAGCGATCGTCCGCGCGCCACAGACGCCCATCGCGGTTTTCAGCGCACCGACCAGGTTCATGCTGCCGTCGTCGACGTGCGCGGGACCGTAGAGGATCTCGCGCAGCGCACCTTTGATACCCGTGCGAATCCGCGTCCCGCGCGGCAGGTTCGGGTCCGGAGTCGCCATTCCCCAGTGGTTGCCGTGTCCCGCGGCCTCCGACGCTGCCGCAAAGATCGAGCCGATCATCACCGCGTCAGCGCCGCTGGCGAATGCCTTCGCGACATCCCCACCGAGGCGCATGCCGCCGTCGGTGATGATCACGACCCGCTCGCCGCTGCGACGGAAATGGTCATCGCGCGCCGCCGCGCAATCGCTGGTGGCGGTGACCTGCGGGACGCCGACGCCGAGGACGGCCCGCGTCGTGCACGCCGCACCCGGCCCGACACCGACGAGCAGCCCCTTGATCCCCGTGTCCATCAGCTCCAGCGCCGTCGCGTAGTCGACGCAGTTGCCGGCGACGACCGGGATGTCGACCGAGTGAGTCAGCTCAGAGAAGGAGAGGTGCTTGTACGACTTGCTGACATGCCGCGCCGTCAGGACAGTGCCTTGGACGACGAGCATGTGCGCGCCCGCCTCCTGAACGATCGGCGCACGCCGCTCCGCGTGTGCCGGAACAGTGGACACCGCGCAGGTCACGCCCGCGCTGGTGATCTCCTCGATCCGCTGGCCGATGAGACCGTCCTGCACCGGCGCGGTGTAGATCTTCTGCAGGAGCGTGTTGATCTGATCGGGCGGCGAGTCGGCGATGGTCTGTAGCACCTCGGCTGGGTTCTCATACCGCGTCTGCACGCCGTCGAGGTTGAGGACCGCGAGACCACCGAGGCGGCCCATCTCCGCCGCGAACGCCGTGTCGACCACGCCATCCATCGCCGCGGCGAGAAACGGGATCTCGAGCGTCGTGCCGTTGACGGCAAACGAGACGTCAATCTCAGCCGGGTTGACGGTCACCCTGCCGGGGACCAGCGCCACCTCGTCGAAGCCGTAGGCCCTGCGAGCCCGCTTGCCCCTGCCCAATTCGAATTCCATCTGGAGATTCTACAGGAGAGACCGGTGAGTCCCGCCTTGGGGGCGCACCATCTAGTGGACACCCGCCCCGACGACCACCACATCTGGTGGATGGACCCTCGCCGACAGCACTGCAGAGAGGCCGTGAACACTCGACACGCAGGGCAAACGACCATGCGATGGCATCTGAAACAGCTTCGGTCCACACATCCGTTATGTCGTGCAAACCTCTGCCGAGTTAGCGGCCGATCGCGGATTGCAATGCCTCAAGGTCGCCGCGCATTAGCTCGATCGGCTCCGGCGACGGCTCTCGCTCCGGAAAGGGAAAAGGCCACCCAGGCCGCGGATCGTCCGCGTAGCGGGGCACGATGTGGACGTGTAGATGCGGCACGGCGTTGCCGAGGATGTCGTAGTTCAGTTTGATGGGCTTGAACGCTGCCACGATTGCCCGGCTTACGACGCGCACCTCTCGCAGGAACGCACCTGCCTCGTCGTCGCCGAGATCCGTGGGTTCGACGACATGACGGCCGCGCCATATGACCACGGACAGGCCCCGTTGAATCGGCCGGCGCCGCAGGTACGCGTCAGTGAAGTCGCCCGCGTAGAAACGGACGCCGTCCGCGGTCTGCTCGGGGCGCCCTTCCGCACACATCGGGCAGCCTTCTCCCGCGATCATTCTGTGGAAGTTGTCCGGCCAGCGCACCCGCCTGAGCCTATACGATCCCGGAAGGTACGATTCCGCGGTGCCAGAGACGCCCGAGGGGCTGCACCGCCGCGCTGCCTCCACGCTCCGAATGCCGCCGGTCGGCGAATGGGACACGTTTCCATTCGACGGGGAGATGCGTCCCCGCCGGCTCCGCCCTCCAACCGAGGTAGATCCGCCGAGAGGCGGCGCGGGCGGCGTGAATTGCATTGCTTGCGCAGCTGGCGACGACCGCTATCTATGGGCAGGCCAGCGCTGGAGGTTGCTCGCGCCTCGACCTGGTGGACTACCCGTCGTGGTGCTCCTCGAGACGCGCGACCACTATGCGGAACCGGGCGATCTTCCGCCCACGATCGCGAGGGAGTTGGGGGAGATGATCGTGCGTGTGGAGGGTGCGGTGCGAGCCATCGAAGGCGTCGGGCGCGTGCATGTCTGCCGCTGGGGGGACGGTGCCGAGCATCTGCACTGGTGGTTCATGGCTCGCCCCACGCGCATGCCGCAGCTACTGGGAAGTTTCGCGGCGATCTGGGATGACGTCCTGCCCGAGACGCCCGACGACATCTGGAACGCGAACGTTGCCCAGGTTGTCGAGACCCTCAGGCGGTCCTTCGCGGTCTGGTAGCCGCCGCTATCGCTCTTATGAAAAAACCGCCGCAGGACGTCCGTCCGCTCACCACACTTTGGTGTGCTCGTGCGTGATGACCACACAGGTGAGCCGTCGCTGACCCTGGCCTGATCCAGGCTCGCGTTACTCGATCCGCTCTGACCTCGACGTGTCCGGCACCAGCCGCCTTGCCTGTGCACACCGCTGAGGCGACATACTCTTGGCCGCGGTGCAGGAAGCGAAGTCTGGAAATGTGCCGGCAACGTCGCTGGCTGCAGGCGTCGCAGCCCTGGTCGCAGGTCTAATCGTTATCTGGGCGCTCGTGCCCTCACTGTCAGCGTTCCTCGACCATGAAGCGATCTACGCCCGAGGGCTGATAGCGATTGCACTAGTAGCAGCAGGCCTGTGCGCAATACGCGGTGCGCTGATGGCTGTCCCCAATACAGCGTCTGTGTATATCGACGTCCCGCTGAAGGCCCTCGGTTTTGCCCTGTACCTTCTCGTAGGCGTTGACGCGGTCGCTCAGCTCTTCAGCTCGTTGCCTGCATCCATCGCCGCCACGGCTGCTTGCTGCCTGTCGGATCAGCTCGTCGGGCGCGGATACCTGGTAGCGGCGGCGGGAGTCGCGCTTGTGATCTCGATTGCGTCGGCGCTGCAACTGCTCAGACCTTCACCCAACGCCAGAGTCCTCCTGGTCCGCGCGCTCGCATGGCCCCTTGCTTCGACCATCGCTGCGCTGATCTACGACGTCTTGTTTGACCTCAACCGCAGCGAGGACATCGGAGCACTGGTCACTGCGATGGCAGTGCTCCTGGCCGGCGTGTATGTCGTCTTGGCCTCCACCGCGCTGGTTCGTACGTGGACCGGCTAGCAAGCCCCGAACGCGCAACGACCCACGAGGGGTGAGCTTTCGTCAGCCTCAGTCGGTGACTTCTGGGCATCTCAGTTGACTGGCAAGCGATTGTCGGAGCAGCTGGGCGCGCCGTAGCGGCACGGAGCGCATAGGGGGACGGCTACGGGTAGATGCCTCGGACCCGCGTGGCCTCCGCCACCTTGGTGACAGCGATACGAAACGCCGCGTCGCGTAGGCTGACGTTGTGCTGCTGTGACTCGCTCCGGACCGCCTGGTAGCTGCGGGTCATGACCTCGCGGAGCCGGGAGTTGACCTCACCCGAGCCCCAGAAGTACGACTGGATGTCCTGCACCCATTCGAAGTACGACACCACGACGCCGCCGGCGTTCGCGAGGATGTCCGGAAGGATGAGCACGCCGCGTTCGCTGAGCTCGGCATCCGCCTCGGTGGTGAGTGGTGCGTTCGCACCCTCGGCGACCACTTTTGCGCGCACGCGCTCCGCATTGCGCTGACTCACCTGCGCCTCGAGCGCAGCGGGCACGAGCACGTCGACATCGAGTGTCAGCACATCCTCACCGGCGATCTGCTCCGCGCCGCCGTAATCGGTGAAGTGTCCGCCCTCCTCCTTGAGGTGACGGAGTGCAGCGAGGTCGAGTCCCTCTGAGCGGTAGAGACCGCACGTGCTGTCGGACACCGCGACGACTCGCATTCCCTCCGCAGACAGCAGCTCCGCGCTGACGCCGCCGACCTTGCCGAATCCCTGGATTGCAACCGTCGCTCCGGACGGGTCCATTCCCGCGTCACGCATCGCGAGCACGGTGACCATTGTCAGTCCGCGTCCAGGACCGGTGAAGCGTCCTTCCGATCCGCCGATCGCCTGTGGCTTTCCGGTGACCGACGCCGGTACCGAGAACCCCGCGTGCATCGAAAGCGTGTCCATGATCCACGCCATCACCTGCGGACCGGTGCCGAGGTCAGGCGCGGGAATGTCGCGGTCGGGGCCGACGATGAGCGAGATCTCGGTCGTGAAACGCCGCGTCAGGCGTTCCAGCTCACTGAGGCTCAGCGAGTGCGGGTCGACGATGACGCCACCCTTCGCACCGCCGAACGGCACGTCGGCGACGGCCGTCTTCCACGTCATGTACATGGCGAGGGCGCGCGCATCGTCGAGGGTCATCGACGGGTGGTAGCGCAATCCCCCTTTTGCCGGTCCACGGGCGATGTTGTGCTGTACACGAAAGCCCGTGAAGACCTCGAAGGACCCGTCGTCCATCTCCACGGGGAAGTGCACCACGAGTTCGCGTTTGACCTCGCGCAGCACTGCGCGCGCGGAATCGTCCAACCCGATGGCGTCGGCGGTGGCGTCGAATTGCCGCTGGGCAATGCTCAGGGCAGAGCGCTCATTGGTCCCGGACATGAACAGGCCGCACTATACGCAACAAGGCGGCTGTTTGTGGCACTCCTGACCCCTCGGATTAGGACCGTCAACGCGGCGTGTAGTTGCCTGCCCTGGCAGCAACGCAACGCACAATCATTGACAATCACGATCACAACCAGCATGCTATGCACGATCGACAGGAGGTTTTGGACATCACCTGTCACAAACAACAAGGAGGCCCATAGGATATGGCCAGGACCAGACGTAGGAGAGGCGGCGTCGAGAAGGCCGTCAAACGCACCGTGAGGCGCGTAGGGACGACAGCTCGCCGTCGCGCACCCGCCGCTGGTGGCGATCTCGTCAAGGCGGTACAGAATCTCGTGAAAGCATTGCCCGTCGGCGAGCTTGAGAAGCGCCTTGCGGGCCTCGAGAAGACTGTCGCGCGGCTCGAAGTGAGCCTGCGTGGTGCAGCTCGTCGCGCATCCACCGCCGTTCGTGGTGGCAAGCGCACGACTGCTAAACGTGCGACAGCCAAACGTGCCACCGCCAAGCGGTCGACCGCGAAGCGCGCCGGCGCAAAGAAGACGACGGCTCGTAAGACCACTGCGCGCAAGACCACCGCGCGCAAGACCACCGCGCGCAAGACCGCGGCGCGCAAGACAGGGGCGCGCAAGACCACCGCGCGCAAGACAACGGCCCGTAAGACCACCGCGCGCAAGCCGGCGGCCCGTAAGGCCACCGCACGCAAGACCACGGCTCGCAAGACCACCGCGCGCAAGCCGGCGGCTCGCAAGACCACCGCGCGCAAGACCACGGCCCGTAAGACCACCGCGCGCAAGACCACGGCTCGTAAGACCACCGCGCGCAAGCCGGCGGCAGCCCGCAAGACCACGGCCCGTAAGACCACCGCGCGCAAGCCGGCGGCAGCCCGTAAGACCACGGCACGCAAGACCACGGCACGCAAGCCCGCAGCGGCTCGTAAGCCCGTCACGCGTCGTCGGGTCGCCCGCAAGTCCGTCGCAGCAGCTCCGCCTGCTGCAGCACCGGCGGCGACGACCACCGCATAGGGTCGTTTCGGTCAGCGACTGACCAATCGATTTTCCGAAGGCCTCCGGCCGGCGCCGGGGGCCTTCGTTGTGTTCGGGACTACGACGCGAGCAGCGCCGCGATGGCCTCTACGGCGCGGCGCGCGCCCGCTGCGTCGACGCCCAGGTGGGTCACACAACGAATCGTGTGCTCACCCATGGTGCTCACGAGCACGCCGTCACGGGCCAGCTTGGCGGCAACGTCGTCGGCGGGAGCCTGCGTCGCGATGATCACGATGTTCGTCGGCACCGACGGTGTGCGCAACGTGGCGCCCGGACAGTCCATCAGCGTCTCGGCGATGATGCTCGCGTTCGTGTGGTCCTCGGCGAGACGTTCGATGTTGTGCTCGAGGGCATAGAGCCCCCCGGCGGCGATGATGCCCGCCTGCCGCATCGACCCCCCGAGGCGTTTGCGCCACAGACGGACGTCGTCGATGGTGGGCGCATCGCCCGCGACCACCGAGCCGACGGGCGCCCCAAGTCCTTTGCTCACGCAGATGGTCACCGTGTCGCACTCGTCGACGAGGTCCGCGGGTGACACCCCGAGGGCGACCGCGGCATTGAAGAGTCGCGCGCCGTCGCAGTGCACCCGAAGCCCGAAGCTGTGCGCCGCACGCGCCGCGAGGTGCACCCGATCGACGTCAACTGCGGCACCGCCTCGACGGTTGTGCGTGTTCTCGATGCACAGGAGGCTCGAGACAGGTTGATGGATGTCGGTCACACGAATGGCGGCGGTGACTGCCGCCGCGTCGGGAATCCCGTCCGGACTGTCGAGCAACCGGAACTGGACGCCGGCGACGATCGCGGCTCCCGCCGCCTCGTACATCACGACGTGACCTTCCACGTCGGCGATGACCTCGTTGCCCGGGTGCGTCTGTGCGGCAACGCACGCAAGGTTGCCCATGGTGCCGCTCGGCACGTACACCGCCGCGTGCTTCCCGAGGCGGCGCGCAACCTCCTCCTCGAGCCGGCGCACCGTGGGGTCCTCACCCCAGACGTCATCGCCGACCTCCGCACGCGCCATCGCAGCGCGCATCCCCTCGTCGGGAAGGGTCAGCGTGTCACTTCGGAGATCGACGGCGTCCGGCACTGATGTTGACCTCGCCCTGGATCATCTGCGCATCCTGAACCATGGGCGGCGCCGCATGCGCCGAGATCTCGTGCGCCGCGCCGGCGACGCACGTGCGGTGCCGGCCGGTCCGCTTGGCCCGATAGAGCGCCGCGTCCGCGAGGCTGAACAACTCCCCGGCGGCTTTCGTGTGCTCGGGATACGCGGCCACGCCGATGCTCACTGCGAGCCGCACCGTCTGCGCGGCGGAGAGACGCACGTCGGTCTGCTCGACGGCGAGACGGATCTTCTCCGCGACGACGTACGCCTCGTCTGCCGACGTGTTGGGCATGACGACAACGAACTCCTCGCCGCCGTAACGCGCCGCAAGGTCGGCACGGCGCACGTTGTTGACCAGGGTGCGCGCAAAGGCAGACAGCGCCAGGTCGCCGGCATGGTGCCCGTGCGTGTCGTTCAGCACCTTGAAGTGGTCGAGGTCGAGCATGAGGATCGCCAGCGGTGCGCCGAGACGCTCGGCCAGCGCAAGTTGCTGCCCCAGCGAGTCCACGAGAAAGCGATGGTTGTACAGGCCGGTGAGGTCGTCGACAGTCGCCTGACGTTGCACGACCGCGAGGAAGCGGTACCGCTCTAGCGCCAGCGAGATCTGCTCGGCGGTTGACGCCACGAGGTCACTGTCGCTGTCGACGAAGGCTCTGCTTGCCGACGCGACAGCGATAGCGCCGTGCACGTACGTACCGAGTCGGAGTGGCGCCACGCAGAACTCACGCACACCGAGTCGCGCCTCGCGACTCGCGGCTGTTGCCCCGAGCACGATTGCACCGCGGCCGCCGTGACGGTATCCCTCGCCGAGCGGGCCGTTGGCGTCGAGCAGGCCCGCGCCGTCGATGCGCCGGCCGCCACCCGCAACGGCGAACCCATCGCTCATCTCCGACCCGTTGACGACGATCATCGCCAGCTCCACCTCGATCGAAGCCTGCAAGTGGTCACAGACGTTCGCAAGCGCGGTTTCGAGTGGTTGCGCGAGGCTCAGCTCCATCGCGACGGACGCTCGCGCAGCGGTGGCGCGCATCGTCGACCGCACTTCGAGACGCATCGTCTCGAAGCTGGCCCCGAGGCGACCCACCTCGTCAGCGGAGCTGGTGCGCACCGGCACGTCGTAATCACCGTTGCCGAGCGCAGCCACGGCCGCGTCGAGCCGCCGCATCGGTCGGCGCAGGTCGATCTGCACGACAACGACGATGAACAGCATCGCGACGAGGATCACTGCGAGCAGCAGCAGGATCGACTGCCACGTCACCGGCGCACCGTCGACGGGTGCGGTCAGCGCAAGCGTGAAGCCGGCGCCGATCGGTGCCGATGCCACGGCAACCTGATGGGAGTTGACCGAAACGACGGATGGTGTCCGCGCCGCGATCGCGTCGTGCAACGTACTGTCCGCCACCGCACCGGCGGCGACGGGCACGCCGCCGACACGGCCGCTGAGCGCGAAACGGGAGTCGGCGCGGAGGAGCAACAGGTCCACCGGATCCGCGGCGGTTGCGATGTTGCGGTCGATGGCCCTGATGAACGAGGCGGTCAGCGGACGAGCGACGAAGGCGGTGGCTCCCGAGCCGGGAAGATGCGCCGCCTCCACGAGCCACGCATCGCCACTCGCGGTTGATGCCGTGACAGCCCCCGCGTCGACGGCACTGATGAGCGTCGACGTGAGCGATCTGTCCTTCGAGAGCAGCGTCGATCCCTGCACGCCGACGACAGCGCCGTCGGACATCACGACGCCGAGCACGTCCGAGGTGTCGAGCACTTCGGCGTCGGCCGTGAGCGTTGCCTGCATTCCCGATGCGGTGACGACGTCGCGGTCCGCTGCGATCTGGCGCGCCACACCCTCGATGAACACATCGAGCGCCGCTCGCTGACCGCCGATGAGATTGGATGCGACGCCGATCTTGTCGGCTGCGCTGTTCTCAGCCTGCGTGCGGCTGTTCGCCTGCGCGAGGAAATACGGGACGACGGCGACGGTCGTCCCCGCGACGAGGATCACCGCCGCGAACTTGAGCGAGAACGAAGCCCCTCGCCACGCGCCGGCAACCCGACGGATCCCTCTCATCGCGGCGGCTCAGTCGGAGTGCCGGATGAGGACGATCGCCGCGCCGGCGACTGCGCCGGCAACGAGCAGCGCCGCCAGCGTGACGACGTAGATGGAGACCGGGCTCGTGGCGATGACACTCGGCGCAACCGGTGGCGGGACTGCGAGTGCGGGTGGAGCGAGCAGCGGCGGGGGCGCCACCTCGGGAGCCGGCGCGGGCGGCGCTGCCGCGGCCGGTGAGGGTGTCGGAGTGGGATGTGGCTTCGCGACCGTCACCGACCGCGCGGGCGGCGCGGTGCGCACCGATGCTGGAACCGGGGTCTTCCGGGGCGGAGGGAGCGGTGGCGGCAGCCTGCGATGGTGTCGCGGACAGCAGTGATGGTCGTCCTGATTTGAGACGTCGGAGTCGTGGCCGCACCTCCCCGCCGTCGCTGCGTCGCCCGTCCCTGCGGCATCCACCGAAAGGACTGCGGGCCCGGCGACCACCCACAGCATCGACCCCGCCGCGAGCAGCGTGACGACCACGCGGATCCCACCACGGCGCGTCCGTTCCAGGCCGGCAAAGGACCCTGATACCCCGTTACTCAAGTCACCTCCGGCGACGATCGTACGGCCGGTGTCGGTGAGACTTGTGACCGAAATGTGACACTTTTCCGGTGCCAATCGTCGTGATCAATTTCGTCGACGGCGAGGTCGTCCTCGCCGAAGCGCCGGAGATCACCTTCGACCTCGCGATCATCGACGCCGAGCTGCGCTCGATCAACCAGAACAGCGAGCGCGCCCTCTTTCCCGTGAGCGCCATACGTCAGATCCTGGTGGGCGATCCGATGCCGGCGCCGCCCGAGGCCGAGGTCGCTGCGTGGGACCGTGCCGCGTTCCACTTCCTCGACGGGCTCGTGCTCCGTGCGTCGATACGGTCCGATGCCCACCTGGGCCGTTTCGGCGGGGTGTGGCACATCGTCGAGCCGGGATCCACGGAGCTACGCACCATCGCGGTTCCGTACGCGGCGCTCAAAGGCGTCTATCAGATCCGTCAATGGGACAGCCGCCCGCCAGGTGAACGCGATGAGCATGCGGAGCTCGATCAGCTCGCCCGCGTGCTCGCGGAGCGGGAGCGGAACATCGCCGGCGACGGCAACACCCCGTCGCGACGTCCCCTGCTGTCGCGGATGCGCCGCCCGCCGGGTTCGGCCTGATCTCGGACCTGTCGCGCGCCTGTCCACACGTCAGAACGACGGCGAATCGCATGCTACCGTCCCGCCTGTGACCTCCACGCTCGTGCGTGGCGAGCCGGAAACGAGCGAAGCACCTCCCTCGCTGACGAGCCGCCTCCTCAGCATTCGCACCCTCGCGTCACTCGGCCTCGCCGTGGTGATCGTCGGCGTCGCCATCTGGCGGGCGCAGATCAACTGGGCCGCCGCGTGGGACAACATCCGCCAGGCCAACCTCTTCATCTATGTCGCTGCGCTGGCCGTGTACTACGCCTCGTTCGTCGTTCGCTCCATACGCTGGCACGTGCTGCTCGCCAACGCCGGCGAGGACCGGCCGTCGCGTTCGCTCATCGGGATCGTGATCACGTCCTTCTTCGTCAACTGCGTCGTGCCGGCAAAGATGGGCGACATCTACCGCGCGTATCTCGCGAAGCAGAAGCTCGAGGTTCCGGTGAGCAAGGCGCTCGGGACGATCATCGCCGAGCGCCTGATGGACCTCATCGTGCTCATGTCGCTGCTGCTCGCCGCCGGGGCGATCGTGTTCCGCACCAAAGCGCCGGGCATCCTCATTCCCTACGTGGTGATCGGTGTCGCCGTCTGTCTTGCGGGCGTCGGCGTCATCCTCGTGATGCGCGCCGGACGCGGGCAGCGCATCCTGCGCCACCTCCCTGAAGCGGTCTTCCATCGCTACGAGAGCCTCCGTCTCGGAACGGTGGACTCCTTCGCGCGCCTGCCAACGCTGCTGGGGCTCACCATCCTGGTGTGGGTTGCGGAGGGCACTCGCCTCGGCCTGGTCGTGCTCTCGCTGCACCTCGCCGGCGTCCACCTCGGCCCATCGCAGTTCCTGCTCATCGCGCTGGTTGCGGCGCTGCTCACCACGGTTCCGTTCCTGCCGGGCGGTCTCGGACTGGTCGAGGCAGGGATGATCGGCGTGCTCATCACCGTCGGCGGAGTGACCAACTCCTCGGCCGTGTCCATCACGCTGCTCGACCGGAGCATCAGCTACGCCAGCCTCGTGGTGATCGGATTCGTGATCTTCGTGCTCACGCACATTCACGTCCCCAAGGCGCAGCGGAACGCGACTCAAGGATGAGGGCGCTCGTCACCGGCGGCGCCGGCTTCATCGGCTCGCACATCACCGATGCGCTGCTTGACGCCGGTCATTCGGTCACCGTGATCGACGATCTCTCGCGCGGCCGTCGCGAGCAGGTCAACCCCGCAGCGACGTTCGTCGAGCTCGACATCACGTCCGATGGACTCGCAGCCGCAGTGGCCGATGCGAAGCCCGAAGTCGTCTTTCATCACGCCGCGCAGATCGACGTCCGCGAGTCGGTGCGCGACCCGCTCCACGACGCGGACGTCAACGTGGTCGGCACCGTGAACGTGCTTCGCGCTGCCGTGGACGCAGGCACACGACGCGTCGTCTTCGCGTCGAGTGGCGGTGCCATCTACGGCGAGACCGGCGCGATCCCGACACCCGAGGACCATCGCTGCCTGCCCGAGTCGCCGTACGGCACCGCGAAGCTCTGCGCCGAGGCGTACGGCGGGACGTTCAGCCGTCAGACCGGTCTCGAGTTCGTCGCGCTGCGCTACGCCAATGTGTACGGACCGCGGCAGGATCCGCATGGTGAGGCGGGCGTTGTCGCCATCTTCGCCCTGCGACTGCTCGGAGGCGACCCCCCGGTCATCAACGGGGACGGCACGCAGACTCGCGACTACGTGCATGTGCACGACCTCGTCCGCGCCAACCTTGCGGCCGTTGACGGTCCTCCCGGCGTCTACAACATCGGCACGGGTGTCGAGACCGACGTCAACGCGCTGTATCGGATGCTCGCTGTGGAGTGCGGCGTCAGCGGCGACGCAGTGCACGGCCCCGCGAAGCCCGGTGAGCAGCATCGCTCATGCCTCGACCCGGCGTTCACCCGCGAGCACCTCGGATGGTCCGCGTCCATCGGCTTTGCCGAGGGTGTGCGCACGACGGTGGACTTCTTCCGGAACTCCGCCTAAGTCCCGAGCGCCGCTCGTGCGCGCCCAAGGTTCTCCGCGGCCTGCATGCGCAGCGAGAGTGCCGCGCCCCGAATCGCCGGATCGCGACCGTGCGCGGGAGTCTCCGCCAGTCGCGCAGACCACGTCAGCTCGTCGACCGCCTGCTCGAGCGCTGAACGAGCCTGGTCGAGGGTCGCGTCGACCGGCGTGGCGGCGATGCGCTCGAGTGCCTGCGCGCAGCCGTCGAACGTTCGCCGCTGCGCGTGAATGCCGTCCTGGTTCGCGGCGTCGACGGCGGTGCGCAGCACGTCAGCAGCCTCGGTCGCGGTGGCCAGCACCGCGCTGAGGACCGCGCGGGGATCCTCGGCGGTCTCGGCTCCCGCGCCCATCATCCGGTAGGCGCCGACCAGGAAGAGGAGCACCACCAGCACGGCGATGATGTAGATCGCCGGCACAGGAGGTCCCGGCTACTTGTAGCGGAACGTGATGCGCCCGCGTGAGAGGTCGTACGGGCTCAGCTCCACCCGCACCCGGTCGCCGATGAGGATGCGGATGTAGAACTTGCGCATCTTTCCCGAGGTGTAGGCGAGGACGTCCTGTCCTGTCTGCAGGCGGACCTTGAACATCGCGTTCGGCAACGGCTCGACGACGGTCGCGTCCATCTCGATGGTCTCTTCCTTGACCTCGACCTGAGCAGTGCCGTCAGCCGGGTCACGTCGACGGACGGGACCGCGCCTGCGGGTACTACCGGGACGGGGTGGACGTCGTGCCAAACAGGGTCTCCTTGCAGCAGATCGAACGGTGGCCGAGCGTATCACGGAGCCGTTCCCTGGTAACGTCGTGTCGATGGCGGGCGAAGATCGATCTCCTTTCATTGATGCGTTGCGCGATCGGGTGCTCGTGTTCGATGGCGCGATGGGGACGAGCCTGCACGACCAGAACCCCACCATCGAGGACTACGGTGGCGCTGCGCTCGAGGGCTGGATGGACGGTCTCGCGCTCAACGCGCCGCAGGTCGTCGAGCGCGTGCACCGGGGATTCCTCGACGCCGGGTGCGACGTCATCGAGACCTGCTCCTTCCAGGCCACCCGCCCGCGCCTCGAGGAATGGGGCCAGGGCGAGCTGACGCGGGAGCTCAACGTCGCAGCGGCCGCCCTCGCGCGCAAGGTCGCCGACGAGTACTCGAAGGACGGTCGCGCCCGCTTCGTCGCCGGGAGCATGGGGCCCACCGGGTTCCTGCCGGCGTCGAGCGACCCGTCGATGAGCCGGCTCGGGTTCGCGGACCTCGTGCCGGTGTTCCACGAGCAGGCGTCGGCGCTCATCGAGGGTGGTGCCGACGTCCTGATCATCGAGACGCAGCAGGACATCCTCGAGACCAAGGCTGCGGTGTTCGGCGCGCGCGCCGCCGCGGCGGAGTCAGGACGCCCGGTGCCGATCATCGCGTCGGTGTCGCTCGACGTGACCGGTCGCATGCTCCTCGGCACCGATGTCGCCGCGGTGCTCGCCATCCTCGAGTCACTGCACGTCGACATCATCAGCCTCAACTGCTCCACCGGGCCGGAGCACATGCGCGAGCCGATTCGCTACCTCACGAGCCACACGACGCTCCCGGTGGCGTGCATCCCCAACGCGGGGTTGCCGCTCAACGTCGAGGGACGCGCGCACTATCCGCTCGAGGCGGTGCCGATGGCGTCCGAGCTCGCGAGCTTCGTGCGCGAGTACGGCGTCAACATCGTCGGCGGCTGCTGCGGCTCGACGAACGAGCACATCCGCCAGCTCGTCAAACACGTCGGTGCGGTGCAGCGCGCGCCGCGCGAGTCGCTCGACACCGCGCCGCGCCTGGCCAGCAGCATGCATGCCATCGAGTTGCACCAGCAACCTGCGCCGCTGCTGATCGGTGAGCGCGTGAATGCGCAGGGGTCGCGCGCAGTCAAGCGGCTGCTGCTGGCCGACGACTACGACGGCATCCTCGGCGTCGCGCGCACGCAGGTCGAAGGTGGCGCCCACGCGCTCGATCTCTGCGTGGCGGTGACCGAACGCAGCGACGAGGCCGACCAGATGCGCACTGTCGTGAAGACGCTGCAGATGAGTGTCGACGCGCCACTCGTCATCGACAGCACCGACGCCGACGTGATCCATGCGGCGCTGGAGGCGTACCCGGGGCGTGGCATCGTCAACAGCGTCAACCTCGAGAACGGGCGCAAGCGCTGCGACGCCGTCCTGCCGTTGGTGCGCGACCACGGCGCGTGCGTCATCGCGCTCACGATCGATGAGCAGGGCATGGCGCGCACGGCGGACCGCAAGCTCGAGATCGCGCGGCGCATCCACGACCTCGCACGCGATGAGTTCGGCCTGACGCCCGACCAGCTCATGTTCGACGCGCTGACCTTCACGCTGGCGACCGGCGAGGCGGAATGGATCGACTCCGCGCACGAGACCATCGAGGGCATCCGCACCATCAAGCGCGCGCTGCCGGGTGTGCTCACGGTGCTCGGCGTGTCCAACGTGTCGTTCGGGCTCGCGCCGAACATGCGCCCCATCCTCAACAGCGTTTTTCTCCATCACTGCGTGGAGGCAGGGCTGGACGCGGCGATCATCAACCCCACGCACGTCGTGCCCTACGGCGAGATCGATCCGCAGACCCGCCGGCTCGCCGAGGAGCTCGTGTTCAACAGCGTGCCCGATGCGCTGACGCGGTTCATCGGTCACTTCGACGGCGAGAGCGCGACAAGCGCCGCAGGCCTGCCCGAAACGGCGGATCCCTACGAGGGGATGACGACCGTGGAGCGCATCCACGCGCAGATCCTGCACCGGCGCAAGGACGGCATCGAGGAGCAGATCGACCTCGCGTTGCGCGACCTGGACGCGGTCACCGTCCTGAACACCGTGCTCCTGCCCGCGATGAAGGACGTCGGCGATCGCTTCGGTTCGGGCGAGCTGATCCTGCCCTTCGTCCTGCAGAGCGCGGAGGTGATGAAGCGCGCGGTTGCGCACCTCGAGCAGTACCTCGAGAAGCGCGAGGGCTACACCAAAGGCAAGGTCGTGCTCGCGACGGTGTACGGCGACGTGCACGACATCGGCAAGAACCTGGTGAACACGATCCTCAGCAACAACGGCTACACCGTGTTCGACCTCGGCAAGCAGGTGCCGCTCAATACCATCCTCGACAAGGCGCAGGAGGTCGACGCCGACGCCATCGGCCTGTCAGCACTGCTGGTGAGCACGAGCAAGCAGATGCCGGCGTGCGTCAAGGAGCTCGACGAACGCGGTCTGACGTATCCGCTGATCATCGGCGGCGCCGCGATCAATCGTGGTTTCGGACGTCGCATCCTCTACCTGGACCAGGAGCGCGCGTACGCTCCCGGCGTCTTCTATTGCAAGGATGCCTTCGAGGGACTCGAGACGATCGACCAGCTCCTCGATCCCGAGCGCCACGACGCGTTGCTCACCAAGGTGCTCGATGAGGCGCGTGTGCATCGAGAGCGCGAGCACGAGAAGCTCGAACGCCGCAACGCCGCGGCCGCCGGCGCGGGCGCCCTCCCAGCACGGAGCACTGTGCGACGCGACGCGCCGATTCCCGCAGTGCCGTTCTGGGGTGCTCGCGTGCTGCGCGACATCCCGATCTGGGATGTCTACCCGCACATCGACCGCAACTCGCTCTACAAGATGAGCTGGCAGTTCAAAGGCGTGCGCGACCCGGAGAAGTGGGAGCAGCTGCTCCGGACCGAGCTCGAGCCACGCCTCGCGCGGTCCATGGATGAAGCGGTGCGCGACGGATGGCTGCAGCTCGAGGCGGTGTACGGATACTGGCCCGCGCTCGCCGACGGCAACACCGTGATCGTGTACGACCCCGGTGACATCGACGCGGAGCTGGGGCGATTCACGTTTCCTCGTCAGAACGAGCAGAACCGTCTCTGCCTCGCCGACTACGTCCGCCCCGCCGAGGATGCCGCTGACGGCGAGCGAGACGTCATCGCGCTGCAGGTCGTCACCACCGGCCCCGCCGCTTCGGAGCTGTCCAACCGCCTGCAGCTCGATGGCGACTACGACGACATGCTTCGCGTCCACGGCTTCGCCACGCAGATGGCGGAGGCGACGGCGGAGTACGTGCATCACCGCATCCGTCGCGAGCTGCGCCTTCCCGAAGACCAGGGCCGCAGGTACTCGTGGGGCTATCCGTCGTGCCCCGACCTCGAGGACCACGAGACGCTCATGCGCATCGTTCCCGCGAGCGAGATCGGCGTCACGCTCACCGAGGGATATCAGTTCGTTCCGGAGCAGTCGACGGGCGCGATCGTGCTCCACCATCCCGAGGCTCGATACTTCGCCGTCTACGGTGGCGCCGCGGTCGAGGAGGACGCACCCGGTGCGCCGGAGCCCGTCCTCACCAGCGCGGGCGTGTAGGGCCTAACAGAACAGGCTCGCGGCGTCCTTCGACAAGCGCGACGCCACGTCGTACCCATACACGGAGATCGTGTACGGCCCGCGCGTGTACACGGCCTCAGGCGGTCCGAAGATCGCCACCGACGGCAGTGACTTGCCGCAGGTCTCGCCCGTCCACGGCGTGATGATGAACGTGCGTCCAGCTGCCGGCGTGTACTCGCCTTTCGGCGCGAAATCGTACGGGCACAGGCTTGCGGCACCACCGCCGCACGCTGTCGAGCCACCGAGCAGCGGCCAGACCGACAGCACGCCCTTGGCTCGCCAGTCGAGGTCATACGACTCCCAATAGCCGGAATACCCTCGCGTGAGCCCGTGCTCGAGCAGCACCGGCAGCAGGTCATCGGCCGCAGGCACCTGGAGCTGGTCGTAGAAGAGCGACGCGTTGAACGTCGCGGTGCTCACCGCGTTGTTGACCGCGAAGACGCTGAACACGCCGACGGCGAGCAACGCCGCGGCAACGCCGCGTGAACGCCAACCCGCAAGCGCGCCGGGACCGTATCGAACGACGATCACGGGGAGCAACGCAACCGCTGCGAGATAGCAGCCGACGAGGTAGTGACCCTGCATCGGAGCGCCGCCGGCGCCGTAGCCGAGGAAGACGAACGCGCCGAGCAGGAACACGAACGCCAGCCCCCAGAAGAGGCCATAGCCTGCAAGGGGAGTGTCGAGTGGCGCATTGCGTTGCTGCGCGGCCGCTCGTTGACGGACGCCGACGACGACAAGTGCCACCAGGCTGCTCACTGCGACGACGCACAACGCCACCGCAAGGATGGAGATCGCCTCGCCGTACCATCCGCCGCCGAGAGTCCAGGCAAACGTCTGGATCGCGAGCCCGATGCCACGGATGACGCCGCTGATGCCGGCGCTGCCGGGGAGGATCGACACAGTGCGAATCCCCTGGAGGCGCATCACGAGGAACGAAAGTCCGACGGCCACCACCGCGGCGCACAACGTCACGACCAGCGATCGCGCCTGGTGCGCGGTCACCCGCCTGCGCAGCACTGCGACCGTCGCGATGTACGGCACGACTCCGAAGGCGAGCAGCTGCGGATCGGTGACGACACCGACACCGACGACGATGCCGACCAACACCGAGCGAAGCGCGCTGCGTCGGTCACGCAGGTCGAGCACGAGGTGCCAGGCCAGCAGGACTGCGGCGGCGTACGTCGTGATGTGGTTGTCGGGGAACAGCAGCGGCCACAGCACCACCGTCGGCAGCACGAGCAGCAGCACCGACGTCAACAGTGTTCCCTTGCGACCGAGCAGCACGTGCGCCGTGCGCACGAGCAGCAGCCCGAGAGCGACGGTCAGGACCGGTCCCGTCCAGTACTCGACGCCGGCACGGAACGGCACCCACTGCAGGAGTTCGTCGAACCAGATGACGCCGATCGACGTCTGGGTCGGCAGGAGTTGCGGGCCATGACCGGTCGCGAGTCCCTGCGAGATGTAGCTCAGCTCGGGCGCGTCACTGAATCGGTAGACCGCGGCGAGCAGCGCCGGCAGCCGCAGCAGGGTGACCGTGAAGGACACGAGCGCGGCCACGCCCGCGACCCCTCCGAGAACGCCCATCGACTGCAGGCGCCTTGACCCGGCGCTGGAGATCACCGAGATCGTTCGTACGTCCGCCACTCGGCACAGCCTATTCGCGACCACGTCCGTGATCCCGTTTCGATGCCCGAATGTGACGCCGCCGGCGCTACTCCGCGTAGCGGCGGATGCGCTCGTCCTCCGCGCCGTGCTCCTGGATGTAGAGCGAGCACGATTCCGGGGACGAGATGCACGGCGGCACGGGGTGGCGGCCCGTGAACCTGTGGGTGTGCCGGTCGACGTGGCAATCTGCCTTGTAGCGGGTCAGCAGCCCGAACGGGCCGGCGCTCTCGCGAAGGATCTGCTCGAGGTACGGGCAGCGGCGTCCATGCGGGCGCGACTGGGCTGACTGGCGTTGCGGCTCTGGACGGCCTCGTTGCGGCGGCGGTGGTTCTGCTCGCATCGCCCCCCGAGTGTAGTGCTCCCTACAGGGAGAGCATCGACTGGATGCGGGAGGCCAGTTCCTTGATCTTGAAGGGCTTGGCAAGCGTCTGGACGTTGCCGTATGCCTCGAGCTTCGGAGCCGTCGACGCGTTGACCAGGGCGCTGACCACGAGGACCTTCGGATCGCTGCCATGGTCGGTACGAATACGCTCCAGCACCTGCGTCCCCGAGAGGTCGCCCGGGAGCATCAGATCGAGCAGCACGAGGTCCGGTTGGAACTCGCCGAACGCCGCAAGGCCTTCGTCGCCGCTCTTCGCCACCTTCACCTCATAGCCCTCCATCGTGCAGAGCAGAGATTCGATGTCGGCGAGCGCGTAGTAGTCCTCGATGATCAGGACTTTCTTCATGGCGGTACTCGTCGCTGGGGTCATATTGGAAGCTGGCCGAATATAGCACGGGGTTTTCCGCCGTCCCGCGCATGTTGACGGCGTGACCAACCCGTCACCCGTGTACGCGAGGCGCCACGGCGGAAGGTCAGATCGAGCGGTCGATCAGCGTGCCCGTGCCGAGCCCGCCACCGCAGCACATCGCCTGGAGCCCGTAGCGCGCGTTGCGGCGTTCGAGCTCATGGAGCAGCGTCGTCATCAGGCGCGCGCCGCTCGCGCCGAGCGGATGGCCGAGCGCGATGGCGCCACCGTTGACGTTGACGCGGTCCATGTCGGGGTGATGCTCCTGCGCCCAGGCGAGCACCACCGGCGCGAACGCCTCGTTGATCTCGAAGAGATCGACGTCGTCGATGCGGAGGCCGGACCGCTGCAGCAGCCGCGTGGTTGCGGGGATCGGACCGGTGAGCATCGTGACCGGGTCGACCCCGACCACGGTCTGGCCGGCGATGCGCGCACGAGGTGTGACGCCGAGTGCCATCGCGCGCTCCACGGACATCAGCAGCACGGCGGCCGCCCCGTCGGTGATCTGCGAGCTGTTGCCGGCGTGCATGATCCCGTCGGGCTTGAACGACGGCTGCAGCGCCGCCAGCGTCTCGACCGTGGTGTCGCCGCGGATGCCCTGGTCCTGGCTGATCACGCGGCCGTCGCCGTTGGCGCCCACGACGATCGGGGCGATCTCACGATCGAACCGGCCCGCCGCATGGGCCTCCCCGGCCCGACGCTGCGAAAGTGCAGCGAACTCGTCGGCCTGCTCGCGAGTGATGTGCCACTGCTCGGCGATCATCTCGGCGGACAGCCCCTGGGGAACAAGGTTGTAGACCTCGAGCAGCTCCGGCGGGAACGGCGCGCCCGGACCCTGGAGCACGGTGCTCCCCATCGGCACGCGGCTCATGCTCTCGACGCCCGCGGCGATGGTGACGTCGCAGACACCGGCCTGGATGAGGTTCGCCGCGAAGTGGATCGCCTGCTGCGACGAGCCGCACTGCCGGTCGACGGTTGTGGCGGGGACCTCGATCGGGAATCCCGCAGCGAGCGTTGCCTGGCGGGCGATGTTCACCGACTGCTCGCCGGTCTGGCTCACGCAGCCGAAGACGACGTCGCCGACCATCGCGGGGTCGATGCGCGCGCGGCCGGTGACCTCGCGCAGGACGTGCGCAGCCAGCAGGACCGGGTGGACGTCGCGGAGGTCCCCGTTGCGCTGGTTGCCGCGGCCCAGCGGGGTGCGGACGGCTTCAACGATCACGACGTCAGTCATGGGTTCTCACTTCCGGATGGTGTGCCGTTCGCAAACGCTGGTGGCCGCCAACCTTACCTGCCTCACCCGCCATATCGATAGACGGAGATCAGGTCAGGCCGTGGCGCCGAAGCGTCGACGGGATTGGCGGGCGAGCGCTCGGCGGCGACGAGCGTCCAGCCGCTCGGCGGTTGCGGGTCGATCCCGTCGTTGAGCACGAGCATGTCTCCAGGTGACGGCTGTGCTTCGGCGATCTGGGGCGATTCGACCTGCAGCCCAAGGCCCTCGAGCCCTGGCGTCGCGTTGTCGGTGAGCGGATGCGACGGTGGTGGCGGCAGGAACGCGAAGAACGCCTCGATGTACGGAGGGTCGAGGTCGTCGGAGAGAAAGACGTGATGCCCGTCGGCGCCCGCCCGTGCCGCTGTGATGGCCGCGATCTCGCCGGTGTCGAAGTCCACAGCCGCGCGGTTGGGGTATGCGGTGTAGAGGTCGAACGTGTACAGCGCGCCCTGGACCAGCAACCCCGTGGCGAGGACGCCGGTCACCGCGATGAGCGCTTGCGGCTTGCCGTGCAAGGCCGTGCGGATGCCGTCGGCGCCGAGAATCGCCAGCACGATGAGGAACGGCAGCATCCCGGACGAACGCAACGCATGCGGCGTGCCGTTGTTCGTGAGCGCGGCGGCGATCGGTGCCAGCACGATCGCGGCGGCGAGGAACTGGATGAGCGGTTGGCGGCGCCGCTGCCAGCAGACCACGAGTCCCGCCAGCAGCAGCGGCACGGTGACCCACAGCAGCATGCCGCTGATCTCGGTGTTCTGGCGTGGGTTCGCATCGCCGTTGAAGAACAGGAAGCTCGGCGAGAAGTACGTGATGTAGTTGGCGAGAAAGCGGTCGATGACGACGTTGAGCGGCGCGCCGTCGGACCAGATGCTGATGAGCTCGAAGCGACCGGTCAGCGCGCCCGGAGTGAGGAGCGCGTACATGCCGAGCACGACGTACCCGGCAAAGATCGGCACCAGCGCCCGCCACAGGTCCCATGCGCGCGCGAGCCCCCAGACAACTGCAAGCGCAATGGCGAGGAGGAGGATCTCGAGCCGCGCCGTAGTGTAGCCGTAGATGGCGAGCGCGAGGAAGATGCCGGCCAGGCCGAACTGCCGTGGCGTCGGGCTGCGCGATGAGAGACACCAGAGCGCTGCCGCGAGCAGGGCGACCATCGAGATGGTCTCGAAGCCGACACGGCTCTCGATAACGAGCCATGGCGTGAGCGCCGTGAGCACCAGCGTCCCGAGCGTGATGACCCGCGATCCGGTGAGCCGCCACGCCGCGGCGGTGAGAAACCCGATGACTGCCAGGCCGAAGATGGCCGCGGGGAAACGCTCCACGGCAACCGTCAGCGGCAGGAACCGCACCAGCGCCGCGACGCTGTAGACGTAGATCGGGTTCTTGTACTCGCCGAACGCCTCAAAGAAGAGCGGGAAGTGGATCCCGTGCTCGTCGACGCCGAAATGGGCGATGGTCCAGGCGTTGTAGCCGATCGACGCCTCGTCGATGTACAGCCCCGGAGGCGACCCGGCCAGGTCGACGACGTTGCGCACGATGACGAGCGCCGCGACGACAGCGAAGGCGCCGATCCAGAGACGGCGGTGTCCCCGCCCGGCGTCAGGCTCCGGGTCACCCACGAGCTGCGGCGACGAAGTCCTGGAACAGCCTGCGTGCCCAGGGGCGCTCGAGATACAGCTCCTCGGGGTGGCACTGCACGCCCACAACGAAGCGCCGCCCCGGGTGCTCGACGGCCTCCACGAGTCCGTCGTGCGCGCGTGCGCTGACGACGAGATCGCGTCCGACGTCGCGCACGGCCTGGTGATGCATGCTGTTCACGTCAACTCTGTCGTCGCCGGCGATCGTGTGCAGGCGCGATGCCGGCGCCACCTCGATGTGGTGCGTGACCTCGCCGCGAGAGCTTGGGGGATAGTGGTCGTGCTCGGTCGCGAGCATGGTGCCGACGTCCTGCCAGAGCGTGCCGCCGAGCGCAACGTTGAGCACCTGCGCGCCACGACAGATCGCGAGCAGCGGTTTGTCGGCCTCGAGCGCCCAGCGCACGAGGAGCATCTCCGCACGGTCGAGCTCCGGGTCCACCTCGACCGCGCAGTCGGCGCGGATCTCCTCGCCGTAGAGCGTCGGCTGCACGTCCGGACCACCGGGGATGCAGAGCCCGTCGCAGAGATCGAACAGCTCGCGAAGGTTTGCCTCGGACAGCGAGGCACTGATCCCCAGCGGAGTCGCACCGGCAGCCTCGAGGGCATCGAAGTAGGCGCGATTGCGTGCGAGCACGGGGGGAAGGGGCAGCTCGACCGGGGCGCGAAGCGTGAGTCCGATGAGCGGGGAGGCCGTCATGCCGCCATCTTCGCCGGTCAGGAGGAGAAGTTGAACCGATTGATGTGCAACCAGGGGGCAAGCACGCCCGACTCGCCCTCGCCGAGCTCGAGCCGGCGCTCGCGACTCACCTCGGCGACGTCCGCGAGCGCATCGACGATGCTCTGCGTGAAGCGCAGGTCCTTCACCGGCCGGGTGATCCGGCCGTTCTCGATGAGGAACGTGCCTTCGCGGGTCATGCCGGTGATCACCGTGCGCAGGGGGTGCACGTCGCGCACGTACCAGAAGCGTGTGATGTAGAGACCGCGCCGCACCGAGGAGACCATGTCCTTCCACGGCGTGGTGCCGGCGTCCATGACGAGATGACGCGGCAGCGGCCCCCAGGTGTTGGGTTGCGGAAGCGAATGACCGGTCGACGTGACGCCGTCGCGCAGCGCTGTGGGTGTGTCGTAGACGACTCCGGCGCAGACTCCACGGTCGATGAGGTGCAGAGCCTGAGTCGACACCCCTTCTGCGTCGAACGGGAACGGGAAGACGTCGAGCGCGGTGGCGTCGTCACGAATGGTGATCAGCTCGCTCATCAACTTCTCGTCCATGCGCATGAAGCTGCGGTGCTCCTGCGTCGCGAGCGCGCTGAACCCGACCCAGCCGAGATGTTCGAGCAGGTCGGTGACCGCGTACGGCGACAGCACCACCTCGTACTCGCCGGGATCAATGGCGGTGGCGCGCTGGTTGCGCTCGCACGTGTCGACCACTTCGGCTGCGAGACCTTCGACGTCGAGCGCATCGATATCGGCGGAGTGACGGGACGCGTAGCCACCGCCGTCGTCGCCGCGCGCGACGCTGACGAGGCTCGCCTGCGTCGACGTCGCTGCACGGCGCACACCGGCGGTGGTCGCGATTGCGGTCGTCCGCGTGCCGGTGCTCAGCGCGCCGTACGCGTTGATGTCGTGCGCTCGGGCTGCACCGGTGACGATCGACACCAGCCCCGCGCGCTGTTCCGGGGTCGCCGATGCAGTTGTCGCCGCGAACGCGACGGGTCCGCCGGGCCGGTGATCGGGCGCCGGCAGCGGTGGGACGTCCGGGCTCGTGGTGACGCGCCGGCTCTCCTCCGCCGCTTGTAGCGCGCGCTCGACGGCATCCTCGCCGAAGCCGCGCACCTCGCCGACGCCGATGCGGCCGTCATCGATCAACCGCACACGCACGTACCGCGATTGCTCGGCGACGCTCTGATGGATCTCGTTGCCCGCGAACCGCGTCAGCTCGCTCGTGTCGTCGACGATCACGACCTCGGCATCGCCGCGCTGCAGACGCGCGAGCGCCTTGTCGCCGACCGCGAGCAGCTCGTCGTCGCTGCTCATCGCGCCGGCTCGACCTTGACGTTGCGAAAGCGGCACGGCGCGGCGCCGTGACCGACGTGCATCGACTGCGACGGCTGGCCCTTGCCGCAGTTGACCACACCGAGCATCTGCCACTCTTCGGGCCCCGCAACCGCATCGCACGACCGCCAGAACTCCGGGGTCTGCCCGCTGTAGATGGGATTGCGCACGAGGCGCGTGCGCTCGCCGTTGACGATCTCCCATCCGTTCTGCGTGCCGAACTGGAAGTTGAGGCGGCGGTCGTCGATGCTCCACGAACGGTTGGTCTCGAGATAGACGCCACGTTCCGTGGTCGCGATCATCTCCTCGAGCGACGACGTCCCGGGTTCGAGGTTGACGTTGGTCATGCGAATGATCGGGAGGCGTGACCAGCCGTCGGCACGCATCGTCCCGTTGCTCACCTGACCGATCGCCGCCGCGGTCTCGCGCGACGAGAGGTAGCCAGTGAACAGGCCCTGGTCGACGAGCACCGAGCGCTGCGCCGCGACTCCCTCGTCGTCCCAGCCGAAGGTGCCGAGACCCGGAGCTCGCGTCGAGTCCGCCGTCATCGTCACGTGCTCGGAGCCGTATCGGAAGGTGCCGAGCAGGTCCGGTGTCAGGAAGGACGTTCCCGCGTACGCGGCTTCGTGACCGAGCGCGCGGTCAAGCTCCGTCGGGTGACCGCACGATTCGTGGACCTGCAGTGCCGCCTGCGTCGCGTCGAGGATCACCGTCATCACGCCCGCGGGACAGATCGGCGCGCTGAGCAGCGCGACCGCCTCCTCCGCGATGCGCCCCGCGTTGCCGGGAAGGTCGAACGCCTCGACGGCCTCCCATCCGGCGCAGACCTGGTGGCGCCCGAAGCTGTTCGGGAAGCTGCGCGTCTGCACCTCGTCGTCGCTGGTCGCCGTGGCGTCAAGGCCGCCGCCCGACTCGATGATGGTCTGATCGAGGCGGGCGCCTTCGCTGCTCGCGAAATGGCGCTCCTCGCGCACGAACTCGAGCGAGCACTCGCGAATACGCACCTGCGGGAGATGCGACATCGCCTCGTCGGTGCGCAGCAGGAGATTCACCTTGTCGTCGAGCGAAACGCTGAACGGGTCGCGTGTGATGGGCGTCGCGTAGACACCGACGAGCGGGGGCGCGGGCGCGAGCCGGACCGCGACGCGGTTCACACGCGAGGACGCTCTCGCGATCTGCACCGCGTGGCGGGCCGCCGTCTCGACGCTGGCGCCGTCCAGCCTGTCGACCGAGGCGAATCCCCAGGCACCGTCGACGATGACCCGGATGCCGACGCCCTCGTCCTCGGAGAGCTCAACCGCGGCGACAACGCCGTTCTTCACCGTGAGCCGCTGCACGGTTCGATTGACCACGCGGCAATCGGCATAGGAGGCGCCTGCGGCCGACGCGGCATCGAGCGCTCGCTCGCTGACCTGACGCACGAGGGCGGAGTATAGGGGCGGCGCCCGATGGCGCCGCCGTGAGTCGCGTCAGCCGATGCAGTTTCCCGAGCCGCAGTACCACGCCGCGGTGTCGAAGTCGGGAACGAGGTCGTTCTGGGTCACGCCGAACAGGCTCGTCGAATACGTGTTGACGATGACCTCCTGAAACAGCGGGATCGCCGGGACCACGGCGGCCAGTTGCTGATCGACGAGCCCGTAGTCGTGTCCCTGCGCCGTGAGGTCCGCTGTGCTGCTCGCGAGGTCGAGTGCCGCATCGATCTGCGGGTCGTTGAGGCCGCTGAAGTTCATCCCGGCGCCGAGATCGGCGCTCGACGGGATCTCGTCCTCGCTGGGACATGTCCCGCCGCAGTCGCCATGCCAGGTCGACGCATACGTGTCGAGCTCACCGGGGAGTCCGAGACCGACGGTGTAGAGCGCGATATCGAACGCATGCGTGGCCAGCGGACCGCCGGCGGCGAACGAGTCGAAGAACGCCCCCGACGCCACGTTCGGCGTGAACGGCATCGGCGCGTTGATGCCGATCTTGGCCAGATCAGCCTTGACCATGGCCTCGATGGTCACGCGCACCGGGTCGTCGCTGGTGGTGCCGATGTTGATCACGAGGCACGTCCCGTCCTTGAATGCCCGGTAATCCTGGCCGTCCGGGCCGGCACCGCACTTCGCGTTGCGAGCGTCGCCGGCAGTGTCGAGCATCGCGTTCGCCTGGGCGAGGTTGAAACCGGTGGTCGGCACGCTGTCGCCGCTCAGATACGTCGCGCCGAGGCTCATCCAGGAATCGGGTGGCACGGTGGTCATTCCAGGCGCGACCGCGGAGACGATCGCCTGGCGGTTGATAGCGAGGAGGATGGCCCGGCGCACGGACAGGTCGGCGGTGTCCTCGTTCGAATGCTCGGACGGGTTTGCACACAGCCCTCCATCGCCGGCGCACAGGTTGAACATGAGCACCTCGGCGCCGGAGCCGGCCACGGGCTCCACCTTGAGCAGAGGGCTCTGCGCCTTTGCGGCGGATTCGAGGCCCGGCAGCGCCGCGAGCCCAAGGTTGAGACCGACCTGGATGGCGCCCGATCGCACGTCCTTCTGCTCGGTGGCGAGGTCGGGCTCGATCCGGAAGACGAGCTTGTTGAGGCGAGCGAGGCCGCTCGTGTTCCAGTAGTCGGGATTGCGCACAAGTACCACCTGCGTGCCGGGCGTGTAGCTGGACAGCACGAACGGCCCGGTGCCGTCGAGCGCCGCTCCAAGGGTCGCGCTGCCCTTGAAGGCTGCGGCGTTTCCGGAGCCCTGCGTCAGGTCGAACGTCGTCGGGGTCATCTCGAGATTGCTGCCGGCAGAGAGCGCCGGATCCAGGACTGCGGCCGGCAGGATCCCGTCGACCCCACTCCCGAGCGCCAGGTAGGGGCCGTACACGCTCTTGAAGTCGACGACGGCCGTGAACTGGTCGGCCTCGGTGCACTTGATGACCTGGTTCCAGCCGGCAGTGGATGCCAGCGGGGTCGGGCTCGATTTGCCGGCGGCGCCATACGTGAGCCAGCGGAAGTCGAACGTGTCGCACACGTCGCGCGACGTGAACGTGCTGCCGTCATCCCAGTGGACTCCCTGGCGCAGATGCCAGGTGACGCACATCTTTGCCGCGGTATCCGCGCAACCCGTGGTCTCGACGCCGCCGTTCGCGACGGTCGGCACCGCGGTCGCGAGATCCGGGCTCCAGTAGTCGGCTGCCGTCGAGGTCGTGGCGGTCGCACTTGTGGGGCGATACCAGAGCAGCCCCTCCTCGACCGGAGCCGCGATGACGTCGGCAAACGGCAGGTTGCCGACGATTCCGGCATCGAGCAGTGTCGTCGGAGCCTGCCAGACGCCGACCGTCAGCGTTCCGCCCTGGGCGACCGTGCCGCCTCCACCACCGCTGGTCGGCGAGGCGGCAGGGGTCGAGCTGCAGCCCGCGACCGCCACGGCCAGGGTCACCGCGAGCGGCATCGCTCGCCGCCATGCCGGCCGGGCACGGAACTTGGGTCGAGATCCCGCCGTATCCACGAGCGTGCATTGTGCCCCGACCGTATAGTGAGGACGGAGTGGTCGATCGGACGATGGGGAGTTTGGAAACCGCGGCGAGATCTGGAGGCACGCCATGAAGATTGGCGTGCGCCGCCTACCCCGCCTGCGGGACCCGCGCCGCCGTTTTCGCAACCGCCTGCTCGTCGGCATGGTCGGTGTGGCGCTGCTGCCCCTGGTGGCATTCGCCGTCCTGGCGGTCTTCGAGCTCGACACGGTCGCGAAGAGCACCGCCAATGCGACCGAAACGGCGATCCTGCAGCGCCAGGAGAGTCAGCAGCAGTCCGGTGTGGACGCCCGCGCCTTGGCGCTCGACACCCGCCTCAGCGCCATCGACAGCCAGCTCACTCTTGTTGCGCAAACGCTCACCAAGCAACTTGCTGCCACCCCGGCGACCACGCCACTGCCGAAGGGACTCACCAACGCCGGCGACGTGAGCTACGTGGATGCCGGCGGCGTCAACAGCAATACGCTCGTGCTCGGGACAGACGCAGCCGCGCAGCCAGACGGCAGGTTCGCCGCTGCCACGTCGTCCACCGCAGTGCTCTCAGACGTGCAGACCACGCTCAAAAACGACTCGGTAGCCGCAGTCTGGTTCGCAAACCAGACGACCGGCGCGCTTCGCGCCTTCCCGGCGTTCCCCGTGTCCGGCGCGCTGTCGGGACAGCGCTACGACGTCACCCACCCATCGCTTCGCAACGGCCTCGATGTCTTCGCGACATCCGAGGGCGGCGTGGCGACCATCGCCCCGAACGCCTGGATCGCCCCTGGCGAGCCCGGCCGTGATGCCAGTGGCCCGTTCTGGACCGACCCGTATGAGCTGCTCGAGAACGGCGAGCAGGGCGTCACCGTCTGGTTCTCACTTCTGGACAACCAGACTGTGGTGGGATTCGACCTCTCGGAACAGGCGGTCGCGACATTGATCAGTGCCGCGCTGGGCGCGCCCGCCGCGGACACGTCCTCGCTGATCGTGAGTGCTTCAGGAAAGCTCGTGTTCGGGACGGCTCAGGCGTTCACGGACTTCCCGAACAGCACTGTCGGCTCCCCGCTCACGGCACCGGGACAGACGACGCTCACCGGGGCCCTCCACCATATGGAGTCGACCGGAGCTCTCCCTGCTGCGCCGGTGGCCGCCACGCTCAGCAAGTCCAGTGACGACGTCTTCGTCGCCCCTGTCTACAGCGCTCACTGGATCGTCGCCAGCCCGGTCGCGATCAACGCGCTGGAGCCCAACCTGAACTCACTGACGCTCGGCATCACGGACGGGATTCACCGGCTGTTCCCGGTCACGGTGCTTCCGGTGCTCGTCCTCCTGGTCGTGCTCGCGTTCATCGCGACCACACTCCTCTCGCGGCGCATGTATCTGCCGGTGCAGGCGCTGACCGACCACGCGGTGCTCGAGGAGCGCACCCGTCTGGCACGCGAGATCCACGACACCCTGGCACAGCAGTTGACAGGCATCGTGCTCGAGCTGGAGGCGGCGGACACGTTGCTCAATCGAGGCTCGGAGGGGCGCGCCCGAAGCTCGGTGGAGAAAGCTCGTGAGCTCGCTCGCGGTGCGCTCCAGGAAGCGCGGCGATCGGTCTGGAACCTCCGGCCGGCGCCGCTGTCAGCCACCGGGCTGGTCGCCGCGATCGGCCACGAGGTCGAGGCGTGGGAGGAGCGCACCGGTATCCCCGCGCGCTTCAAGGCGCGTGCGGTCCCACAGCACCCCTCGCTGTCGCCCACGGCCGAGGTCGCGCTCCTGCGCATCGGTCAGGAGGCGCTCTCCAACGCCGCGCGCCACGGTCATCCCGAGCACGTGGATGTCGAGCTGCGCGCGCACCGCCAGGAGCTGGTGCTCTCGGTCAGCGACGACGGCGTCGGGTTCGACCCGGCGGCGAGCGCGCCGCGAGAGGATTGCTTCGGCCTCGACGGCATGGCCGAGCGCGCCCGCAACGCGGGTGGGACACTGACCGTCGTGAGCAGCCCAGGTCGCGGAACGACGATCACCACGCGGCTGCCGCTGAGCGAGCCGGTCGCCATCGCGGAGACCGGATGATCTCCGTCCTGGTGGCTGACGATCACCCGGTCGTCCGCGACGGTCTCTGCACCATGCTCGAACTCGAGGCCGATATCAAGGTCGTCGGCCGGGCCGCGGACGGCGCCGAGGCGGTGGAACAAGCCCGCCGCACTCATCCGGACGTGATCCTCATGGACGTCCAGATGCCGGTCATGGACGGCATCGAGGCCCTACGCAAGATCCGCGCGCGCGATCCCGAGGCACGGGTCATCGTGCTGACGACGTATCGCAACGAGGACTACATCTTTCCCTCGCTCAAGGCGGGCGCGGTCGGATACCTGCTCAAGGACGCCACCCGCGAGGAGCTTGCCGGTGCCATTCGCGCCGTGGCTGCCGGCGAGTCGTTGCTCGACCCGCAGCTGGTCAGTGCCGCCGCCGAGCAGATGCCCTCGATCACGAGACGCGAGCGCGATGTGCTTCGCCTGATGGCCGACGGCAAGAACAACGCCGAGATCGCCGTGCTGCTCTTCCTCAGTGAGAACACCGTCAAGACGCACGTGAGCAACATCCTCGAGAAGCTGGGATGCAAGGACCGTGCAGCGGCCGTGCTCCTGGCCTGGAGGCGGCACATCATCTGAGCCCCAATACACTGTCCCAGCAAATGGAATCGGTGGGAGTGGGGCTACTCGGTCTCGGTACGGTGGGCAGTGCGGTCGCCACACGTCTCATCGAGCATTGGGAGTTGCTCGGCGAGCGCGCCGGCGCAACACCGGTGCTTCGATGCGTTGCGGTCCGTGACACCGTCCGCACGCGCGACATCGACCTGAAGAACGTGCGACTGCTCGGGGACGCGCGAGCGGTCGTCGACGACCCGAGCGTCTCGATCCTCATCGAGGCGATCGGCGGCACCGACCCCGCGACGGCGCTCATCGAGTCGGCGCTGCGGGCCGGCAAGTCGGTCGTCACCGCCAACAAAGCGGTCATCGCGGCGTCCGGCCCTCACCTGGCGGATGTCGCCGCGGCCAACGGCGCGGGCCTGTACTTCGAGGCGGCGGTGGGCGCGGGGTTACCGATCGTCGCGCTGCTGAGTACGAGTCTCCTCGGCGATCGCATCGCGACGCTCGACTGCGTCATCAACGGCACCACGAACGTGATCCTCACGGAGATGCGCACCGGCAAGCTGACGTTCGACGCCGCGCTCGCCGATGCGCAAGCCCGGGGCTTTGCGGAGGCCGATCCGACGCTTGACGTCGAAGGCTGGGATGCGGCGCACAAGCTCGTGATCCTTTCCTGGCTCGCCATGGGCGTGCACGTGGAGGTCGGCAGCGTCGACCGCGTGGGCATTCGCGGCGTGGGCGGTGACGACATCAGGGCGCTCGACCAGCTGGGCTACCGCGTCCGGCTGGTCGCCCACGCGGAGCGCGCGGACGACGGACGCGTTCGCCTGAGCGTCCGCCCCACGGCGGTCGGGGCGAGGCACCTGCTCGCCGATGTCGATGATGCTGACAACGCTGTCATCATCTCGAGCGACCTCGCAGCGCACGTGGTCCTGCGCGGGCTCGGTGCGGGTGGTGCGTCAACCGCGAGCGCCGTGGTGAGCGACGTCGTCAACGCTGTGCGTGATCGTGGCGTACCGCGTGGCTGGGCGCCGCGTGCGGTGCAGCGGGCCGCGCTGCTCGAGGACGAGGACGTTGACGTCGCGGGCTACGTGCGCCTTCGCCTGAGCCGCGAGAGCGAGGGTCGCGAGCTGGTGTTGCAGGCGCTGGAGGACCGGGGCCTTTCGGTCGACGCGGCCGTCGAGCTGCCCCAGGGTGGCCTGATCGTGCTCACGGGGACTGCGCCTCGCGCGGTGCACGACCGCGCGATGGAGACGCTCGACACGCTGACCGCCGTCGACGAGATCGAGTGCACGCTCGACCGGGTCGAGCCCAACCTCGACAAGGTCGAGCCCTGACGGCTCGAATGTCCGTACCAGCACTGGGCGTCATCGCACGTTGGGGCGATCGCTTGACCCTCCCGCCGACCGCGCCGCGCATCAGCCTCGGCGAAGGCGGCACGCCGTGCGTGAAGTCGATGACCATCGGTCCCGCGCTCGGATTGGCGTCGCTGCATTTCAAGCTCGAAGGTCTGAATCCCACGGGCTCCTTCAAGGACCGCGGCATGGTGGTCGCGGTCGCTGCGGCGCTGCACGAAGGGAGCCGCGCGATCATCTGCGCGTCCACCGGCAACACCAGCGCATCGGCAGCGGCGTATGCGGGACGGTTCGGCCTGCGTGCCGTTGTCGTCGTGCCGGGTGGACGCATCGCGTCGGGCAAGCTGCTCCAGGCGCGGGTCCACGGCGCGACAGTCGTCAGCGTGAATGCCGGCTTCGACGTCGCGCTGCGACTCGTGCGCGAGCTCTGCGAGCACCATCCCGTGACGCTCGTCAACAGCGTGAACCCCAATCGCATCGACGGCCAGAAGACGGCGGCGTTCGAGGTCGTCGAGGCACTCGGCGACGCCCCCGATGTGCTCGCGCTCCCGGTGGGCAATGCCGGCAACATCACCGCGTACTGGCGCGGTTTTCGCGAAGACTTCGCTGCGGGCCGGGCGACGCGCCTCCCGCGAATGCTTGGCGGCCAGGCGGCGGGGGCGGCGCCGATCGTGCTGGGGCGGCCGGTCGATGACCCGCAGACGGTCGCAACGGCCATACGGATCGGCAATCCTGCGTCGTGGCAGGGCGCCGTGGACGCACGCGACCAGTCCGAGGGAATGATCGCAGCAGTGGACGATGAGGCAATCCTCGACGCGCAGCGGCGTCTGGCCCGGCTCGAGGGGATCTTCTGCGAGCCCGCGTCCGCGACGGCACTTGCCGTGCTCGAGGGTGCGGTGCGTGACGGCGTCGTCGCGCGGGGGTCGAGCGTCGTCTGCATCCTCACCGGTAACGGCCTCAAGGACCCTGGTGCCGTCGAAGGTGCGCTCGCGCCGATCCTCGAGCTCGAACCCGACGTCGCAGCGCTCGCGCGCGCTATCGAGGTCTGAGCGGTGCGCGTGCGCGTCGCGGTTCCTGCGAGCGTGGCCAATCTCGGCCCCGGCTTCGATATCCTCGCGCTCGCGCTCCATCTGCAGAACACAGTTCGCGCGGAACAGCGCGACGGCGATCTCACCATCGACCCCGGCGAGAGCGCACCGGGAGCATTGCGGGACCCCGAGCAGAACCTCGTGACACGCGCGTATGCCGTGACGTGCGCCGAGCTCGGCGTCGCTGCGACGGGCGTCCACTTCACGTGCGTCAACAACATTCCGATCGGGCGCGGGATGGGATCGAGCGCTGCGGCCGTGTTGTCGGGCGTGCTGATCGCCTCTGCACTGCACCACGCCCCGTGGGACGAGAACGACATCCTCGACCGCGCCGAGCAGCTCGAGGGCCATCGCGACAACGTCGCCGCGGCACTGCTCGGCGGGCTGGCGATCTGCTCTCCGGGAGCGCCTGCGTCCCAGCTGCCGGTCGCGGAAGAGCTCCGAGCCGTCCTCATGGTCCCAGAGCTTCCGTTTGCCACCGCCGAAGCCCGCAAGGTGGTGCCGACCGAGTTCAGCCGCAACGACGCGATCTTCAACGCGAGTCGTTGCGCGCTGCTCGTGCGCGCGCTCGCGCTCGGCGATCACGCGGCCCTGCGAGTCGCGATGCAGGATCACTGGCACCAGGACGCGCGGTTCGCGCTGATGCCGGGAGCGAAAGCCGTGGTGGAGGCTGCGCTCGAGGCAGGTGCCTCCGGCGCGTCGCTTGCCGGTGCGGGGCCGTCCGTCATCGCCCTGACGCCGTTGGATCCCGAGCCGATCGGCGACGCCATGGCGCGGGCCGCCCTCCACGCCCAGGTGCCCGGCGAGATCATCTACCTGGCGCCGCAGAACTACGGAACGAGAATCGACGTGTCGGCATGACACGCGTCGTGCAGAAGTACGGCGGTTCGAGCGTCGCGACGCCGATCAAGTTGCGTCGCGTCGCGCGACGGATCCGCGAGTCGATGGATGCCGGCACGGAGATCGTCGTCGTCGTGAGCGCGATGGGCGATACGACCGACGAGTTGATCGCGCTCGCGCAGCGCATCACCGCCGACCCGCTGTCACGGGAGATGGACATGCTCCTGAGCAGCGGCGAGACCATCACTGCGCCATTGCTCGCGATGGCGCTGCACGCGGCAGGCACACCGGCGATATCGCTCACGGGCGCTCAGGCGGGCATCCGAACCAGCCGCGCGCACCGGACGGCGCGGATCGTCGACATCGTCCCCCAGCGCGTCCTCGACGAGCTGGGCCTCGGCAACGTCGTCGTCGTTGCGGGCTTTCAAGGCGCGACCGAGGACATGGATGTCACCACGCTGGGGCGCGGTGGATCGGACACGTCGGCCGTCGCGCTCGCGGTTGCCGTCGGCGCCGACCGCTGCGAGATCTTCACCGACGTTCCCGGCGTGCACACGGCCGACCCGCGGCTCGTCCCGGACGCCCGCGTGATCCCCACGATCGACTACGACGAGATGCTCGAGCTGGCGTCGGCAGGGGCACGGGTGATGCATCCGCGCGCCGTCGAGATCGGCGAGGCGTACTCGATGGAGATCCACGTCCGATCCACGTTCGACAACGAACCGGGGACAATCATCGCCAAGCGGAGTGAGATGGAGATACGCCAGAAGGTGCGCGCAATAGCGCACGAGACCGACGTCGCCAAGGTGACGCTGCTGCGCGTCCCCGATCGACCCGGGGTGGCGGCGTCGATCTTCGGTCCGTTCGGGGATGCAGGCATCGACGTCGACATCGTGCTGCAGAACGTCGGTCACGACGGAGCCACCGACCTGACCTTCACCATCGCCGAGTCGAACCTGCCCAAGGCGAGGCGTCTGCTCGCGTCGGTCGCCAAAAGCGTGCAGGCGCAGGGCTATCTCGCCACCGCCGGCGTCGCGAAGGTCACGGTCATCGGCAGTGGGCTGCGGGGCACGCCCGGGATCTACGCCAAGATCTTCCAGGCGCTGGCCGCGAAGGACATCAATATTCAGATGATCGCGACGAGCGAGATCCACGTGACCTGCATCATCGACAGGCCACGCGTCCGTGACGCGGTGCGCGCGCTGCACACCGCGTTCGAGCTGGAAAGGATTTGAGCCTCACCGTCGGTATCGTCGGCCTCCCAAATGCCGGAAAGTCGACGCTGTTCAATGCGATGACCCAGGCCGGCGCGACGGTCGGCAACTATCCGTTCACCACGATCGAGCCGAACACCGGCGTCGTCCCTGTGCCGGATTCGCGCCTCGACCGGCTTGCCGCGCTCTTCCAGCCGCCGAAGGTGATCCCCGCCACCGTCACCTTCACCGACATCGCGGGCCTCGTGCGTGGCGCGAGTCGCGGGGAAGGGCTCGGCAACCGCTTCCTCGGCAACATCCGTGAGGCCGACGCAACCGCGCTCGTGGTGCGCGCGTTCGAGGATCCCGACGTCACGCACGTGGAGGGACGCGTCGACCCGATCCGCGACATCGACGTGCTCGAGCTCGAGTTGCAGCTCGCGGACCTCGAGACGGTGACCAAGCGTCTCGAGCGGACCGAGAAGAGCGCGCGACTCCAGAAGGAGAAGGAACCCGGGCTGATCGCGCTGTTGCACCGCGTCCAGGAGCACCTCGACAAGGGCAGCTCGGTGCGCACGATGGCCCTGAACGCCGAGGAGCAGTCGATGCTTCGCGAGTTCTGGCTGCTCACCGGTAAGCCGCTGATGGTCGTCGTCAACGTCGCGGAGGACGCGGCAGGCAGGCCTGTGCCCGAGGAGGTCGCGAAGCGTGCGCAGCTCGCGGGAGGCGATGCGATCGCGGTCTCCGCAAAGATCGAGAACGACATCGCCGAGCTCGACCCCGCGGACCGAGAAGGATTCCTGCACGATCTCGGACTCACGGAGCCCGGCCTGCACCGTGTGGCTCGCAGCGCGTATGGCCTTCTCCGTCTGATCACGTTCTTCACCGCGGGCGACACCGAGGTGCGCGCATGGAACCTGCGTGCGGGAGAGACCGCGCTCGACGCGGCAGCCAGCATCCACACGGACATCGCACGCGGTTTCATCCGCGCCGAGGTCACCGATGCGGAGGAACTGCTCGACGCCGGGTCGTACACCGTGCTTCGTGAGCGCGGGAAGCAGCGGCTCGAAGGACGTGATTACGTGATGCGAGACGGCGACGTCATCCATGTTCGCTTCAATGTCTGAGCGCGCCGTGATCGCGACCGGGTGCCGGCTCGAACTGATCATCGACGCGCCGGGTCCGGGCGAGGAGAACATGCGTCGCGACCTGGCGCTGCTCGATGCGTGCGCGCGTGGAGAGATCGCCGGTGCGGTGCGCCTCTATGGGTTCAGCCCCGCGTGCCTGAGTCTCGGTCGCATGCAGCCGATGACCGACGTGGACCTCGAAGCGTGCGAGCGCGACGGTGTCGATGTCGTGCGCCGGCCGAGCGGCGGCCGCGCTGTGCTGCACGACCAGGAGGTGACGTACTCGGTGGTCTGCCGCTCGTCCGATCCGGTCTTCGGGGGGCGCGTGCTCGAGTCGTGCGCGCGCATCCATGACGCGGTCGCTTCCGGCCTCGAGTCACTCGGCGTTCGAACGACGCCCCGCGCGCTGCCCGCGGACCTCCGCCGTGACGCCCGCGAAGGTGCTGCGGTTGCGGACTGCTTTGCCCGACCCGCGGCGCACGAGCTGCTCGACGCGCAGGGGCGGAAGCTCGTCGGCAGCGCGCAGGCCCGGCGCGCGGGAGCGTTGCTCCAGCACGGATCGGTCCTGCTCGATCCCCCGCGCGCGGCGGGATACCTTCGCCTTGATGCGGTTCCCAGCGTCGGCGGTGTCGGTGTCCGCGAGATGCTCGGCCGCGAGGTCGGTCGCGAAGAGCTTGTTGCGGCGCTGGCCGAAGGTTTCCGGCGAGCAATCGTCGCCGCCGCGACTGCTGATTGAATACCCCTGCATGGTGTGCTAGCGTTCCGCCCAGACCACAAGATGTAGGGCTGCACCCCTTGCATCCCAAAGTTTGTCGGGCAGCGGGCTCCGGGCTTCCCCACCGCTCTGGTCACGGCTCCAAATTCGTGGCCGCTCTCATCCGGTGGCCCGCTGCCTGTCCCGTCATGGTCGTCCTCAGCGAGTAGCGGCCGTTACCCCCTGATACGCTTCGGGAGCATTCATGGCCAAAAAGACCCGCAAACAGAAGCAGCGTGCACCCGCCCGGCGCGTTCAGGCACCCGGCGCGGCACCGCGACCGGCTGCACCGGCCGCCTCATCGCCCACCCGCGTGCCGCAGACGCTCCCGGCGACTGTCCTGCCACTCCCCGGGAGCGGCGCAGAGGTCGAGTCGGAGCCCGACGACGTCGCCGTCCCCGCGGCTGTTGCGGCGGACGATGCCTACGCGGCGGCCGACGGCTCGTCCCGGCGTCGCGTGCAGCGCCTCAACCCCACGGCGCAACCGCGTCCGACGAGCCGCAACGTGAGCACAGCCGCGATGTTCCTCCCGCTCGAGAGCGACGACGCCGCGATCCCCTTCGACCGCGTTCCCTACGTCCCCCAGGACCTCCGGCGGGTCGCGATCATGGCGTCGTTGATGATCGTGCTGATCCTCATTGCCGCGTTCGTGGTCACCCGTATCAACCCGTGATCAGCGAGACACACCCGTGCGTGTGATCCTCTATACGGGCAAAGGAGGGGTTGGCAAGACAACGGTCGCCGCGGCCACCGCGGTCAAGTGCGCCAGCCTCGGGTACAAGACTCTCGTCATCAGCACCGACGCGGCGCACAGTCTCGCCGACAGCGTCGACGCGCACGTCGGCGACCAGCCCACCGAGCTCGCGCCGAACCTCTGGGGTCAGGAGGTCAATGCGCTTCACGAGCTCGAGGAGCACTGGGACCGTATCCACGTGTATCTCACATCGCTCTTCGCGTCGCAGGGCGTCGACGACATCGTGGCCGAGGAGATGGCGTCGCCTCCAGGGATGGAGGAGGTCGCGAGCCTCATGTGGATCAAGAAGCACAAGCGCGAAGGCAAGTTCGACGTGCTCATCGTCGATTGCGCGCCCACCGGGGAAACGCTGCAGCTGCTGGCGTTCCCCGACGTCGCCAAGTGGTATCTCAACCGCATCTTCCCGATCCACCGGATGATGAACAAGGTCGCGCGGCCGGTGATGCAGCCGTTCATCAACATCCCGCTGCCGAGCGACGAGATCTTCAGCAACGTCCGTGACCTGCTGCTGGATCTCGAGGGTATGAAGAAGATCCTCGGCGATCCCAAGGTCTGCACCACGCGCATCGTGCTCAACCTCGAGAAGATGGTGGTGAAAGAGGCGCAACGAGCGTTCACGTACCTGAGCCTGTACGACTATCTCACCGACCTCATCGTCGTGAACCGCGTGCTCCCGCCCGAGGTCAAGGACGTGTACTTCGATTCGTGGCGCGAGGCGCAGCAACGCTACTCGACGATGGTCGACACCGCGTTCTCACCCATCCCGACGCTGCGCACCAAGCTCTTCGACCACGAGATCGTCGGTCTCGACTCGCTCAAGGAGATGGCCGACTCGATCTACGGTGACCAGGATCCGTCACAGATCTTCTATCACTCGATCCCGCAGCGTATTCGCAAGGTGGGCAACAACTACGAACTGCAGATCCACCTCCCGTTCGTGGGCAAGGAGGAGGTCGACATCAAGCATCGCGAAGGCGACCTCTTCATCACCGTGGGTCCGTACAAACGTGAGATATCACTCCCGCGCGTGCTCAACGGCAAGCGCGTCAGCCGAGGCCGCCTCGAGGAGGGCATGCTGTCCGTGACGTTCTCGGAGTCGAAATCATGACCAGCCGGCTCGACCCCGCCAAGCTCGTCGACGACGCGACGCGGCTCGTCGGCTCGTCGCTCGGCGAGCTTATCCCGCCCGCGGCGCAACGCCATCTCCTCAACGCGCAGCGTGAGCTGCTGCTCGCCGTCGCGGCGTTGATCGATCACCACATGCAGTCCTCCGACGAGCCCGAGGAGCCCGCTGACGGCGCCAAGGGACGGAGTGGAAAGCGAACGCGAGCGGGCACGGGGCGCTCGCGCCGCCCGGCGCGGGTCGAGCTCGAGTAGCAACGCCCGGTGACGGGCCCCGGAACCTACCTGGCGGTCGTCCTCTACACCCTGCCCGGGTTCGTGATCGGCTCGGTGATCCACGAGTTGAGTCACGCGGCGATCGCCCTGCGATGCGGCGATCCGACACCGCGCCGCGATCGGAGGATGACGCTCGACCCGCGCCGCAACATCGACGCGTTCGGTGCCGCGGCGATGCTGATCGCGGGCTTCGGCTGGGGCCGCCCGGTGAGCCTCGACCCCTTGTACCTGCGTGACGGGCGTCAGCGCGCGGCCGTCGCTGCCGCCGGGCCGATCGCGCATCTCGTCGTCGCGGTCATCTTCGTGCTCGCGCTCCGCGTCGAGCTCACCGGAGCCGCGATCGACTCGCGCGGGTTCGACACGCTGGCGCAGCTCACCGTCGAGGGCGTGCTCTTCGGCGTGCTGCTGCAGGGGTTCCTCGTCAACATCGCGCTGTTCGTCTTCAACGCCCTGCCGTTGCCCGGACTCGACGGATACGCGGTGGTGCGGAGCCTGCTCTTCGGGCGTTTCCCCGGGTTCTTCCTGCGCGTCGAGCAGTACCGCTACGCCGTGTATGCGGCCGTCGCGCTCGCGGTGCTGCTCCCGCCGCAGTTCACGCGTGGCGGCGTCAACCCGATCGCCGCGATGACCATCGGGGCAGCGTCGCAGATCTTCGAGCACCTGATCGTGCCCGGCGTGACGCCGATCTTCGTCGGTCTGCCCAACGTGTTCACGCTCTTCTCATGAGCGCGGTGATGATCGACGGCGTCGAATGGCACGTCGAGGGCGCTCAGGTTGCCATCGTGCAGCGTGGGCGCGTGCTGCTCCAGTTCCGGCCATGGCCACCGGGATGGGAGCTTCCAGGCGGACATTGCGACCCCGGCGAGGAGCCGGCCGCAACGGCGGCGCGCGAGGCGACGGAGGAGACGGGATACATCGTGCGCATCGCCGGTATCGTCGGCGTCTACTCGTGGAAGGGGCTGCGCTCCGCGGGTGATGTGGTCTTTCTCGGCGAGGTCATCGGTGGCGCGCCACGACGAAGCCTCGAGTCCTGGGCATTGCGCATGCGCTCCCCGGACGAGCTGCCGCGCACCGTCTTCCCGTGGATCCGTGCGCGCGTGCGTGACGCGGTGGATGTCGCCGCCGGGGGAGACCCGGTGCATCGCGTGCAACCGGTGACCATCCGTCACGTGCTCGGGTTCGCGACCGCGTGGCTGCATACGCCGCTCGACCGGATGCGTGGGCGCCGATGACGACGGCGCTGCTCTTCATCGCGAGCCTCGTGCTCGTCGTCGCAGCATCGGAGCTGTTCACCAATGCCATCGAGTGGGCCGGATACCAGCTGAAGCTGGGAACGGGCGCGACGGGGAGCCTGCTTGCAGCGCTCGGTACCTCATTGCCGGAGACCGTCGTGCCCATCGTTGCGCTTGCGACGCACACACCGCACGCCGACTCGGTGGCGACCGGCGCAATTCTCGGCTCGCCGTTTCTTCTCCTGACTCTCGGCGCCGGCGCGACCGGTGTCGCCGTGGTCATACGCGGTGGTGCGCGGCGCCTGGTGATCGATCGACGGCAGGCACGCCGCGATCTCGGTGTGTTCCTCGTCGCCTTCGCTGTCGCGGTGCTTTCGAGTGCGCTCCCGTCCGGGGCGCGGATCTTCGTCGGCATCGCGTTGTTGCTCGGCTACGTCGGATACGTCGTCGCGACGTTGCGCGGCAGCGGGGCCGGGGGCGACATGCCCGAACCGCTGCACATCGTGCGCTGGCGTCCCGGCGAGCCGCACCCGGTGCTCGTCGCGCTGCAACTCGTCATCGCGGTTGCCATCCTGATTCTCGGTTCGCAACTCTTCGTCACCGCGCTCAACCAGACCGCGTCGGCATTGCACGTCGGCGAGCTCGTGCTTGCGCTCGTCATCGTGCCGATCGCGACCGAGCTCCCGGAGACGTTGAACAGCGTGCTCTGGGTGCGCACCAACGACGACATGCTCGCGTTCGGCAATGTCGCGGGCTCGGCGACATTTCAGTCGTGCGTGCTCGCCACCATCGGCGTGGTGTTCACCACCTGGAGTCTCAGCTCCGGCGGCGTCATCAGCGCCGTGCTCACCATCGCGACAGCCGCCTATCTGCTGGCACTGCTCTGGCGCGGTACCGCGCGCGGCGGGCTCCTGATGCTGACGCTCCTGCCATGGCTCGTGTACGTCGCCGCGCAGGCCGTCACCGGTGGGCATCTCTCGCTCTGAGCGGCGCACAATCTGGCGCTGATGGACGTGCACATCACCGACTCCGTCGATACGTACGCGGACGCAGTTCTGCCATTTCTGCACGAAGATCCGTGCGCCCGCAACGTGTTGCTCACGGTCATCGAGTCGGTGCGAGGCGCGCCTGGTTCGTTTAGCGCGCCACCGAGCTTCTGGTGGGTGACCGGCGAATCGGGGCAGGTCTGCGGCGCCGCAAGCTGGACGCCGCCGTATCCCCTGCTGGTCTCCGCGTTGCCCGACGACGCGGCGTCCGATGTCGCCGAATCGATGATCGTGCGCGCCGCATCGCTCGGCATCAGACCACCCGGGATCAACGGGCCGGAGCGTTCGGCGCACGCGGTTGCCGCAGCCTGGACCGCGACGACCGGCGACGGGATCGTCCGCGCGCGCACGATCCTGCTCAACGAGCTCGAGCAGCTTGTCGATGTCCCTGTTCCGCCCGGCAGCGCTCGTCTCACGACGCTCGATGACGTGCCGCTCCTCGCCGAGTGGCTCACGGCGTTCGGCGCCGAGGTGGACCTGATCATCGGCCTCGACCCGCGTGCGACGGCCGAGCGCGGCGTGCACGCCGGCATGTATCACGTCTGGGTCGCGGATGGGGCGCCGGTGTGCCTCGTCGGTCACCGCGTCGCCGGACGTGTGCTTCGCGTCGGCCCTGTGTACACGCCGCCGGAGCACCGCAACCACGGGTACGGCCGGCGGCTGACGTACGAGGTCACGGCTTCCGCACTGGCGCGTCCGGACGTCGACCGGGCCATGCTCTTCACCGATGAGGACAATCCTGTCTCGAACTCCATCTACCGCCAGGCGGGATACGTGGCTGGCGACCGGCACGTCGAGATCGAGTTCGCCTAGAGTCCGGCTCATGAATCTAGAAGGCAAGGTCGCAGTCGTCACAGGAAGCGGTCGAGGCATCGGACGCGCGTATGCGCTGGCGCTCGCCGAGTCGGGCTGCGCGGTGGTCGTCAACGACGTCGACGCGGACGTTGCCGAGGCAACCGCCGACGCCATCAGCAAGGCCGGCGGCAGGGTCATCGCGGAGGTCTGCGCGGTCGGCTCCGCCGAAGCCGCGGATCAACTCGTCAACGGCGCGGTGCGCGCCTTCGGACGCCTCGACGTGATGTGCACCAACGCCGGGATCCTTCGCGACCGAGTGCTCTGGAACATGACCGACGAGGACTTCGACGCCGTCATCGCAACGCATCTGCGGGGCACGTTCACCTGCGCTCGTGCGGCCGTGAAGCAGATGCGTTCACAGGGGTCCGGCGGCCGCATCGTCGTCGTGTCGTCGATCGCCGGACAGCGCGGCAACTTCGGCCAGACGAACTACGCGGCCGCCAAGGCAGGGATCGCGGCGTACGCACGCACCTGGGCGATGGAGTGCGCAAAGCACAACATCACCGTCAACGCGATCGTGCCCAACGCCATCACGCGCATGATCTCCACCATCCCCGGGATGGCGTCGCTGGTCGAAGCAGCAGAGAAGGGCGAGACGCTGCCTCCGAACATCCGCAAGGGCATGGGCATGGGCACCGCCGACGACGTCGCGCCACTGCTCGTGTTTCTCAGCTCCGACGAGGCTGCGGGTGTCACGGGTCAGTGCGTCGGACTCGGCGGCGACAAGCTCTCGCTGTGGTCGCATCCGAAGGAGATCTCGGTTGCGTATCGCGACGGCGGCTGGACCGCGGACGCGATTGCCGAGGTGTGGTCATCGTCGGTCGGTGCGCAGCTCGAGACGTACGGCATCCCCTTCCTCGGCGGCACCAGCTGATCGCGGCCCCTACGGCGGCGGCGGTGGCGGCTCCGGCACGGGAGTCATCGGAGTGGTGTCAGAGACAGACGCGATGTCACCGATATCCGGAGCGTCCCCGATGATCATCGCGACGATGTTGTAAAGGACCGCGACCGCAAGCACGACCACCGCGATCACAAGGCCGATGCCCGCGTTCACGTTGAAGTACGAGGCCGGGTTGAACCCGGGCACGCTGGAACCGGCACTCGCCGCGATCTTCGCCAGGAGCACGTCACTCACGTGCAGCTGGTCGAGGACGAGCAGCACGATGGAGCCGGTGCCGAAGATCACCGCGGCGAACGCGCGGCTCCGCCCGCGGGCGACGCCGAACGCCCCGGCGATCGCGCACAGCAACGCCAGCCCGACCGCGACGAGGGCGAGGACCGCGAGGAGCTGCGGGCCGATGTTCACCTGTCCGGCGTCGGCCGCCGTGGCGGCGGTGCCCGTGTCGCACGCGGCCGGCAGCGAGGTGATCGTCGGATCCTTGCCGAACACGAGCGCCCATCCGGTGTAGCTCACGACGTTCTCGCCCTTGAGCGAGTCGAGGCAGCTGTCAATAGCCCCCGCGTCCGCGCTGCTGACGCCCTCGGCGCCCGCCAGCCCCTGGAGCCCGGATTTGGCCGCGTCGGTGTTGCAGGACACGCCGGCGAACGCGAGGAAGAAGCACACGACGACGAGCAGGAAGAGGAACGGGCTGATCCGTCGCGCGCCGGGCTCACCGAGCAAGGCGAGGCGATTCGCGCGGACCACCGTGTCGGGGCTCTCAGCCAACGCGATCTCCGGGAGCGCACGCGCGATCGGGCCGGAGCAGCACCACGCGGTTGGAGTTCCCCTGGTAGACGCCGAGCACGAGTACTTCGCTGCGAACGGGGCCGATCTGCCGGGGCGGCAGGTTGACCACGGCCACGACCGTGCTTCCCGTGAGCTCCGCCGGCCGGTAGTGGTCGGTGAGACGCCCGGACGACCGGCGCGTCCCGAGCGGGCCGAAATCGATGACCATCCGGTACGCCGGCAGGCGCGCCTCGGGGAAGGTCTCGCAGCTGAGCACGGTGCCGACCCTGATGTCGACACCGAAGAACTGCGCCGCCTCGACCTCCGGGAGCACTGCCGCGTCTTCGGCGCTCACACGGCGCAGTGTATCGGCAGACCTATACTCGCCCGCGACATCGACTCCATTCGGAGGGCACGTCATCGCCGCTTGGCGCCGCACGGCGGTCGTCGCAACGGCATCGCTGCTGATGCTCAGTGGCTGCGGCACGCCTTCGGTCAGCGCGACCGGTCTCCTCAAGGCCGCAAAGGGCGTGCTCGACGCCACCTCGTCGTTCCACTTCACGTTGAGCAGCAGCGACGTCACCGGGTCGGGGCCGCTGCTCACCGGCGGCAGTGGCGACATGAAGCGCCCCGACAGCATGCACGGCACTTTGCAGGTCTCACTGTCAGGCTTCTCGATCGGTGTTCCGGTGGTGTCGGTCGGCGGCGTGTTCTCGGTGATGCTGCCGACGAGCCCCGGGTTCACCAAGGCAAATCCCTCTGACTACGGATTCGCGGATCCGGCGAAGCTGATCGACCCGAACCACGGACTGTCGTCGCTGCTGCTCGACTGCCAGTCCCCGCAGGTGGAGAGCGACGACCGCTACAACGGTGAAGCGCTCCACGAGGTCGGATGCACGCTCCCCGGGGCCGATGTCGCGGCGTTGCTCACCAGCGCGGCACCCTCGAAGACGGTCGCGGCGACGTTCGGCATCGACAGCTCGACGAACCAGCTGCGCCGTGTCGTCCTCACGGGACCGTTCATCAGCGCGAGCACGAACACCACGTACACCTTGATTCTCGCCAACTATGGCGAGAACGTGACGATCACGCCGCCTCCCGCATCGGGGTGAACGGGAGGCGGAACTGGCTCCTCGCGGTCGCCGCAGCCTCGGTGCTGATCGCGGCGGTCGACACGTACGTGATCGTGCTCGCGCTGCCGGCGATCATGACCGACGTCGGTATCGGCATCGACCAGCTGCAGGCGGCCACGCCGATCATCAGCGGCTTCCTGCTCGGCTATGTCGTGATCATGCCGCTGCTCGGGCGCCTCTCCGACGTGTACGGACGGCGCCCGCTGCTGCTGCTCTGCCTCGCCATCTTCGCCACAGGCTCGCTCGTCACCGCATCCGCGCACGACCTCGCTTCCGTGGTCGCCGGCCGGGCGCTCCAGGGGCTGGGCGGCGGTGGGCTCGTGCCGGTGACGCTCGGACTCGTCGCCGACGTCTGGCCGGCGGACCGGCGCGGCGTGCCCCTCGGCGTGATCGGGGCAGTCCAGGAACTGGGCAGCGTGCTCGGTCCGCTGTACGGCGGGCTGATCCTCACCGTCGCGACGTGGCAGACCATCTTCTGGCTCAACCTGCCGATCGCCGCGGTCCTCGGCATCGGGCTCTACGCCGCCGGCCGAGGAACGAATGCGGTTGCCAAACCCCCTCGAGCAGGCGGGCACATCGACCGGGTCTCGATCGCGCTCGCCGTGGTGGCCCTGGCGGCAGGCTGCCTCGCCATCACGGCCCCGGACGCGCTGCAGAACAGCGACACGATCGGCGTGGCGTACAGCGCGATCGGCGGGCTCGTCTGGCTGACGCCGATTGCGGTGGTCGCCGCCGCGGCCGCCGTCCTCCTGCTGCTCTGGGAGCTGCGGGGGAGCCGATCGACCCGGCCGCTCGTCGCCGTTCGGCGGCTCCCGGAGCTTGCCGCTGCGGTCGACTGGCCGGGAGCCGCGCTGCTCGGCGTGGCGCTTGCCACGGTGATCGTGAGCTTCTCCGCCGAGGACCCCACCAGCGGCGCCGTGTCCCCGGCGGCCGTGTGGTTGCTGCCGCTCGGGGCGGTGTCCGTGGTGCTGTTCGTGGTTCGGGAGCGGCTCGCAGCCCGTCCGCTGCTCGCGGGTGGAGAGCTCCGGTCGCGCGGCGCCTATGGGGCGTTGCTCACCAACCTCGCCATCGGCGCCGCACTCATGGCGGCACTGCTCGATGTCCCCGTGCTCGCCCGGGCGACAGTCTTCCCAAACTCGCAACTCGGTGCAGCACTCGTACTCCTTCGACTGCTCGTCGGAGTGCCGATCGGCGCGGTGCTTGGTGGGTGGCTGTCGCAGCGCGCCGGCAATCGATCCATCGCCGCCGCCGGCATGGTGCTGACCGCCGCGTCGTTCGCGGTGATGACGTCGTGGACGGCGACCACGCTGGCCGATCCCCTCGGGCCGGGCTGGCTGCACCCCAGCGACCCGGTGCTGTTCTGCTGCGGGATCGGCTTCGGGCTGGCGATCGCTCCGGTCAACGCGTCGATCCTCGTGTCCGTCCGCGAGCAGATGCACGGCCTGGCATCGGCGCTCGTCGTCGTTGCGCGCATGATCGGGATGCTCGTGGGCATCTCGATCCTCACCGCCGTGAGCCTGCACATCTTCTACACGACCGCGGCGACGCTGCCGGCACCTCAGGCGCTCTGCCCGTCGTCCCCGCTCAACTGCCCGGCGTACGAGCAGGGGATCACTGACGCGATCGTCACGGAGCTGCATACCGTCTTCCTCGGCGCGGGAATCTGCGCCGCTGCTGCTGCGGTCCTCGCAGCGCTGTTCCTGCGAAGCCGGCCCGTGCAGCTCCGCGCGGCCATCCCATGACCGGGCCGATTCGCGAGGTCCGGCCGGAGACGCCTGCCCTCGAGGACGTGCTCGAAGCGATCGCGACCGCCGCGAAAGCGCTCGGTATCGAGGCCTACCTCGTCGGAGGCTTTGTCCGCGACCGCCTCCTCGGCGGCCCGCCGAGCAAGGACATCGACCTGGTGACCGTCGGTATCGACCCGATGCCGTTGCTTGCCGCCGTCGCAACCGGCTTCGGCTGGCACCCACCGGAGCGCTTCGAGCGATTCGGCACCGCGCAGATCCGCGGTCCGGGCTTTGTGATCGAAGGGGTGCGAGCACGAGCAGAGCGGTACGACCCCGAGTCTCGCAACCCCGAAGTTCGCCCGGGGACACTCGAAGAGGACATCAGCCGGCGCGATTTCACGGTCAACGC
>DATDID010000010.1:0-44030 GCA_036521195.1 Candidatus Dormiibacterota bacterium | reverse complement strand
CGCTACCAAGTTGCTCAGCGTTGAGGTTTGCCACCTGTGCCGTTGTTAGGGCACTGAGGGCGATGTCCGGCAGGTGCGGTACCAGGGCGCACCGAACGGTCGTCTCGTACCGGCGCCACGTGCTCGCGCGCACGGTGCCTCGTCGCTTCTCAAGCCAGTCGTTCAGATACCCGTGGACTGTCTCTCGCGAGGGCTTGAGCGCGTCTGACTTCGCGAACGCCTCTGACTGAGTGTGGCCGTAGAACGAGTGCCTCTTGCCGTCCCGGCGAACCGAGTATTCCCACAGCCCGTCCTGACGCTGCCTGATACTCCCCGCCCCGTCTGGTCGCTTCTTCTTCCGCGCCATGCGCTCCCCTGGTACCGCTACAGGTGCCCACAGCGTACACGATGGCGGTAGCAGTGGCGGCAGCGCCAGCCAATGGCTGGCTACTACAGCGGACCAGCCAGGGCGAAACCCCTTGTTCTATATTGGGTTTCTGTGGAGCCCAAGGTGAGGATTGAACTCACGGCCTACGCCTTACCAAGGCGTTGCTCTACCACTGAGCTACTTGGGCTGGATGCGGGGCTTCCAACGCCGAACCGAAGCTTACTAACGCAATCGCCTAAGAAGGGTCCCCCGGGTCGGTGCTTGCGGTGGCCCTAGTCTAGGCGACGGGCGGACGGTAGGGATCCAGGTGGGAATCGGAAGAATCGCAACGCACCCAGATGAATTTTGTTCATTTGACTACTTGGTAGGTGATGTGGGTCACGTGTCGGTTTCCTGATGCTTGCACGACAAGGAATTCGATCGGCTTCGTCAAATGATCGAAGAGTCGGATCCCTGTTCCCAGCACCACGGGGACGAGATCAATTTGAAGTGCGTCGAGTATCCCGAGTTGCAGGCACGCTTGGGTGACGCTAGGAGCACCGACGACGACATCCTTATCGCCTGCGATTTCTCGAGCCACGTCGATAGCCTTGGGGACTCCTCCCTCGGTGACGAACGTAAACGGCGAACCCTCACGATTTACCCATTCTTCAGGCACAGTGTGGGTCACGACAACCATCGGCACGTCCATTGGATGCCTGCCACCCCACGCGTGCGCAAGGTCAAATGTGCGTCGCGCAGTCACGAGCACGCCTGCACCTCGTCCACCTTCCTCGATGTACGCTGCGCCTTCGCGCGACATTTTGACTGCGTTGCGTCCAATCATTACCTCAGCGTCAGTGCCACCCGCCGAATACCATTTGAAGACGTGCTCAACACTGTCATCGGTATCGGCCACAAAACCATCGAGTGACATCGAGAATCCTGCAATGACATTACTCATGATGTGGCTCCGTTTTATGTGTCTGCACAGTTCGATTCTCGTCAGTTAGCGCGCGAGAAGTCGGTCGAGCTTGTCGAGTTGTTCGTTCCAACCCTGCTCCGCACCGCCAAGCATCTCCGCCGGCGGCATCGGCTCGAAGTACGACTGGCGCATTGTCAGCGCAGTTCCACCGTCGCATTCTTCGAGTGTCACCTCGATGAGAGTCGCGAACAGCTCACCCTGCTCGTCGTTGACCGCACGACCACTCATCAGGAGGCGATGCGGGCGGTCGATCTCGTAATACTCGCCACTCAAGGAATGGGCGAATTGAGCGCTGCCGGGAACTGCATCCGGCGATTGCATCCCCAGCCTGTATTTCCCGCCGACGCGAAGATCGACTTCTGCCGCAGGGCAGATGAAACCCTTTGGCCACCACCACTGCGTCAGTTGTTCAGGGTCCGTGAAGGCGTCGAAGATTCGCTCCGGCGAGGCGTTGAAGGTGCGCTCGACAATCAGTTGCTTGGTCGGGGTCGCGGTTCGCACATCCAATGCGGCTCTGGTCTCAGGCATCTCACTTCCCCTTTTTGTGGTTGATGGTTTGGCTTTGGACTTCAAGGTGGGTTTCCAGACGGTCGAAGCGTTCCGCCCATTCGGCATGGGCGCGGCGCAGCCAGTCGTCGACCGGAAAAAGACCTTCGAGGTGCAGGCGCGCCGGACGCCGTTGAGCGTCGCGGCCACGGACGATCAGGCCGGCGTCTTCGAGCACCTTCAAGTGCTTGGTAATTGCGGGCTGGGTGAGCGGCGAGCTCTGTGCGAGTTCGAGTACGCCGGCTTCGCCCCGCCCCAGGCGCTCGAGGATGGAGCGCCGGGTGGGATCCGCCAAGGCGGCGAAGGCCTTGCTCAGCTCATCTTTTGGCTCCATAACCATCAGGTTATATCACTGAATAGTGATATGTCAACAGGGCAATTAGCGCGCTCGTGCACCCGACCTGCAGCTAGGAGACCGGCAGCGACGCCAGCCAGGCAACCGCAAAGACAGCCGTCGCCAGTGCGAGGACTGGGAAGGGTCGCGCCATCCGGGTCATCGACACGATGAGCACGCCGACGGCGAGCACGGCGACGCCGACGAAGAACACTACTCCCGCTTGATGCAGCGGCTCGGCGAGGGCAACGGCGAGTACGAGGGCGCCGATCAGGCCGGCAGGCGCTGCCCAGCGGGACGCATCCACGCCGATCAGGACCGGGAGGCTCCGCACGCCGGCCGCGCGATCCGTGTCGACGTCCGGCAGCGCATTGGCGATCTGGAGCCCGATCGCGATCAGCGCTGACAAAGGGATGAGCACGAGCAGCCTCGATGGGATGGCGCCGGCCGATGCATACGAGGCAAGCGGCAGCACGGCCATTCCACCCCACCACGGCACCCACGACAGGACGGTCCGCCGCAGGCCCAGGTCATACGACATGCCGGCCCCGAGCGCCGCCGCACCGAGGCCAAGCGTCGCGAGGTTGATCGTTGCCGCAGACCCGAGGCCGATCGCGCCGAGGATGACGCCGACCCACGTCGCGGTGGTAGGACGAAGAGCGCCACGCACCAGCGGCTTGTAGGGCTGCGCGACGGTGTCCGCGGGAAGGTCGACAACATCGTTGATCACCCCGATGGACAGCTGGATGGGCAGCATCGTTCCGATCAGCTGGACAATCCGCGTCGCGTCGGGCACTCCCCTGCCGGCCAGCCCGGCAAGGGCGACGAAGACGACGGTGACCAGGACCGACGGGCCCGGATGCCCAAGAAAGATGAGCGACCGGATCCGGCCGCCCGGCGAACGCTCGTCCCACCACACGGGCTGGGGAGCGTTATTCGGCGGGCTGCTCAGCGGCGGGTTCGGCTGGCGCTGACTCGCCGCCGTCGCCGAGCTCGTGGTCGGGGTTGACCGCCGCTTCCGCAGCTTCGCGTGCCGCGGTCAGCGATCCGTAACCCGCAGCTTCCTCTGCGGCGACCTCGGCCGCGAGGAGATGGTCGTGGACCGCGTCCTCGAATCGACGAAGCCTCCCTTTCGGATGCTCGTCAGGAGTCTCCGACGCCGGGGAATCGGGTTCTGGTGTCTCGGTCACGTGCTCACTGGGATGAATACTGCCATGCCGTCGAACGGGCGTTGCAGGCGGAACTCGAAAGAGCCCTCGTGGTTGCAGTCGACGACCTCGGAGACCAGCAGTGCACGGTCTGGTTCCAGCGCATCGGGGGGTGAGGGCTGACACCCACGCGCCGCGCGGGATGATCCACCTGCCACGATCGGCCGGTGAATCGGAGCGGATTGCCGCGGTGCGTGTAAGGGCCGTCGTCGCCGACCTCGATGGCACGATCGTCCGCTCCGATTTCTCGATGTCGCCGGCAACCCTCGAGGCGCTGGCGACGATCCAGGCGGCGGGCGTGCGCTTCGTGGTCGCCACGGCGCGGACGCCGCAGGGCCTCGCCTACCTGGGTGTGCCGGCTGACCGCACCGACATCGCGGTTTGCTGTTCGGGTTCGATTGGCTGGTCGACGCAGCACCATGCGGCGATCTGGATGGAGATGCTGCTCCCGCACGCGATACGGCGCGTGGTCGATATCGCGGAGTCCGAGGGCGCGGGCGCAGCGAGCTTCGACGGCGTGTACTGGCGGATGACCGCGGAGTACGCGCGGCTCAGTCCGACCCAACCGCATGGCAACACGCGAATGGCCGTCACAGCCGACGACCTCGCAGCAGCACAGTGCTGCACGATGGCGGTGCGGCACGAAAGCAATGACCTCAGCCGCATCGCCGAACTCGTCGCATCGGAAGCCGACACCGGCGCGCTGAGTCACGTCGGACGCTCGACGGTGCTCGACGTGACGCGACAGGGCGTGGACAAGGGCACGGGAACCGTGCGCGCACTGGGGGAGCTCGGCCTCCAGCCTGACGCGGCAGTGAGCTTCGGCGACATGCCGAACGACATCGCGCTCTTCCGCGCGACGGGGCGCAGTTACTCCGTCGGCGCGGTGCATCCCGACGTCGTCGACGCGGCCGACGAAGTCGTCGACGACGTTGAGCACGACGGGTTTGCACGCACCATCACCGCGCTCGCCGCCGCCGGGTGGCAGACCGGCTGATCTGCTCGGGGATGACACCTTCCGGGCCGAGCACCCGTATATAGCCATGACCAGCTTGGCAAGGAGGGTGAGTGACGTCGCTCCCGGACCGCATCGGTGCGGTGGATGTCCTGCCCTCGCGCGATGCCGATGCGTCCGAATTCGAGGCGGAGCTTGCTCCGCTGCTCGGTGAGGCTGTTCGTCTCGCGACCGGCATGCTGTTGAACGCGGTCGACGCCGAGGACGCTGTCCAGGAAGCGTGCGTTCGCGCCTGGCGCCGTCGCGCGAACCGGCGACCGGACACCGAGCTTCGGCCGTGGTTCCTCGGCATCGTCGCGAACCAGTGTCGTGATGCCATGCGTGGCCGTTGGTGGCGGGTGATCCGGGTGGCCGACGTTGTCGAAGCCGCACCCGCGGCTGGCGATGATGCGGCGGCAAACATCGATCTCCGTCAAGCGGTGGCACGCCTTCCGTATCGCCGCCGGCTGGTGATCGTGCTGCGCTTCTACCTCGACCTGCCGTTCGACGAGGTCGCCGCGACGATGCGGTGCTCTGTTGACGCCGCAAAAGCGCTCGTCCAGCGTGCGACTGCAGATCTCGAGCGCGCGCTGGCGACCACCGAGGCAACGCAATGACCGACGACATCGATCGCGCCGATCTCGCTGCGCGGATCCACGCGGGGCTTGATCCCGCAGTGCCTCGCGCCGGCGTCGAACAGCGTGTTTTGCAGGCATTTCACGAACACCTGGAGAGGAGCAGGGGTCGTCGGTTCGCGTGGTCGCCGAGGCTCCAAACGACTGCCGGTGGTGCCGTAATCGCACTCGCAGTGTTGGCGTTGGTTGGAGGCGCGCTCGGCATCACCCTCGCGCTGAGAGGGCATCCCCAAAACACAGCGCGAGCAGTCACTCCGGTTGCGCCGGTCGTGCCACCGATCCACCCGCAAACAACGGCAGTTCCTTCACCCTCGCCGACGTCCTCGGCCCCATCGACGATCAGCTATGTCCAGCCGAGCTCGATCAGCTTCTCGAGCGCTTCCGACGGTTGGACCGTTGGCAACGCGTGCGATCGGCAACAACGCTGCGAGGTCGGTATCGCGCGCACGAGCGATGGCGGCACCAAGTGGTCACTCGTCGCGTCCCCGGTTCAGGCCTTGAACGACAACCTGCCGCTCTATGTCGCCGCGTCGTCGCCGACCGACGCGTGGATCTGGGGGTCAGACGCCAACGGGATGCCCGTACTGGCGGCGACGCACAACGGTGGCGCGAGCTGGGAACTTGCACCCGCAGTTGGTACGGCGGTGGTGGATGTCGTCGTTGCTGATGGAACCGCATGGGCGGAAACGGGATGCGAGCAGGAGACTCCCGGCTGCGCGGCGGACCTCCTGTCGCAACCCGTCGGTGGAGGCGAGTGGACAAACCTCGGGCAGCTTCCGGCGGCAGTTCAGGGAGCGGTCAGGGGTCTCGGCGCGGAGTCAGCGCCGCCGCTCGTCAGGGAGGGCTCTCGTGCGTGGGTGATGAACCCCTACCCGCAGGCGCCCGCCCTGCTTCGGACTGACAACAATGGTCGATCCTGGGAGACGCTGCCGCTGCCTTGTCCGCATTGGGCTACCGCAACGCTCGGGGCGTCATCCACCGAAAACGTGATGCTCGCGTGCGGGAGCGTGGGGTCATGGCCTGCGTCCCAAGAGATATGGACATCGAGCGACGGCGGATCGCGCTGGGAGCTGCGCAGCCGCAATTGGTACTCCGGACCGGAGATCGGGGAAATCAACGACTATGGTGCGCCGCTCGCCCTGGCGGTCCTGAACAACGGCATCGCGTGGATGGCGAACGACCGTGACGACGACCTCGTCACGCATGACGACGGCGTGCATTGGAGCCGTGCGTCGTTGCCGGTCGACTACTTTGGCGGCGGCGCGGGGGCCGGAGGCGTGACGTTCACGGATCCACTGCATGGTTGGACCTTCACCAGTGCGGGGCTGTGGGTGACGACCGACGGTGGCACCGTCTGGAGACGACAGTCGGTTATCGGACCGGTCCTCGGCTACTAGCCGGCACCGTCCGCGCGTTTCGACCGCCGCGCCGCCGCGCTCAAACGCGCGGCCATCTTGCGCATGGCAACGCGCAGCTCCGGTGGCTGCAGGACCACAAAGTCGCACTCGAGGCGAACCAGATATCCGGCAGCCCACTCCACGCTGTCCGCTGCGAGGCGGAGGAGCGTCCCGTCCTCGCCTGCCTCGACGGTGCCATCCGTCGGGGAGACTCGTGCCTGCGCCTCATCCAGCGTGAGGTCAAGCAAGACCTCGCACCGGATGACGTAATACAGCTCGCGGATCGCACGTTGCAGGTGATCGATGACGTCGAAATGCTCCGGGCGCTGAAACATCTCGTTCGTGACGTCCATCGACAGCACGCGGTCGAGCCGGAACGTGCGCAACGCATCGCGAAAGTGGTCCCACGCCACGACATACCAGTGACCGCTCTGAAACGCGACGCCGTACGGGTCGACGAGTCGTTGCGTTTCGTCGCCCGAGGCCGCCCTGTACCGCAGGCGGATGGATATGCCGTCGCGGGCAGCCGTTGTCATCGCAAGGATGGTCTCCGCATCAGCATGGTCACGCGAGACGGACTCCAGCCCGAGGCTGACGTAGTCCTGCATCGCCTGGATCTGTGTGCGTTGCGTGTCCGGCAGTAATCGGTCGAGCTTCGCGAGTGCACCCTGGATCGCCGACCCCGACGCGGAAAGCCCGAGACGCTGTGCAGCCAGCAGGCCGATGACCATGACGAGCGCCTCGTCGTTGGTGAGCATCAGCGGTGGGAGCTTGAACCCCCGCCGAAGGCGATAGCCGCCGGCAGGGCCACGATCGGCCTCAACCGGGATGCCCATCTCCTGGAGGCCGGTGATGTATCGCCGGACTGTTCGCGGGCTGACCTCGAGCCGTTCCGCGATGTCCGCGGCGTTGAGTTGCCGGTACACCTGGAGCATCTCGAGGAGCGTCAGGAGCCGGGAGAAGGAAAGATCCATCCCGACCACTATATAGGACGGATACTGTCCATATCACCCTGTAGCATCGGACCCATGATGAATCCGAACACGCTCCTGGACCTCGCTCGTGAACGACGTCGTGACCTACTCGAAGATGCCGCGCAGAGCCGTCTGCACTCGCGCATCGACGTCGAGCCACTCGCCGCTGAGGAGGCACTCCTTGTTGGGCGCTCCGCACTCGCCATCGACGCCCGAGTTCGGGCGGAGAATCGGCGGGTGCGCCGCGCCTCCTCAGCGTACGAGCTGTCGATCGAAGCGCGGTAGCCGACCGCCGGACGAGGACGCCGGCCGGCAAGCGGACCCGTCGAGCGCCGCTCGATGGTTCGCTCGTGACCGAAGCAGTCAGCGGATAGGCTTGCGCGATGACGGCCCCCGCCGCGCCACACGTCCCGCCCGGCGAACGGCGCCTGGCACTTGCGGGAGCGCTCGTGACGGTGGTCCTCTGGGCGTCCGCGTTCGTCGGCATCCGAGCGGCTGACCGAGGGCTTTCCGCCGGCTCGCTCGCGCTTGCCCGGCTTCTGGTCGGAACAATCGCCCTCGGTGTGCTGGTCGTCGCACGCCGGCAACCGCTGGTGCGCCGCGCCGACATACCGGGATTGCTCGTCTGTGGCGTGCTCTGGTTCGGTGCCTACAACCTCGTGCTCAACCAGGCGGAGCGGTCAGTCGACGCCGGCACGGCGGCGATGCTCGTCAACACCGGTCCGGTCTTCGTCGCCATCCTCTCTGGACTGTTCCTGCATGAAGGCTTCCCGCGCCGGCTGGTGGTGGGCTGCATCATCGGCTTCGGCGGCGCAGTTGTCATCGGGTCCGCCACGTCGACCAACGGGTTCCAGGCTGGATTCGGCGCCCTGCTGTGCATCGCTGCCGCGCTGGTGTATGCGGGAGGTGTGACCGCTGAGAAGCCGCTGCTTGCGAACAACTCCGCGCTCACGGTCACCTGGCTCGCATGCACGATCGGTGCTGTCGTCTGCCTGCCGTTTGCACCACAGCTGATTCATGAAATCGGCAAGGCGGACCTGGCCACGATTGCCTGGGCGGTGTACCTCGGCGTGGTTCCCACGGCGGTCGGCTTCAGCTTGTGGGCGTATGCACTGGCGCGCACCACTGGCGGGCGAATGGGGGCGATGGCCTTTCTCGTTCCGCCCGTTGCGATTCTGTTGGGATGGCTGATCCTCGGCGCGGTTCCACCGCTATTGGCCTTGCTTGGAGGCGTTCTCTGCCTTGTCGGCGTTGCGGTGACGCGAGGTGCGCGCCTGCCTCGACGGCTCGGCGTCCGCAGGCGGCTCATCGTCTGAGTGCTCCGGCCCCGCCGTCCGCGGCCGTGACAGAGTGGTTCGTCGACCGTGGGTATCGCCGCCCGGCGACTACCCTCGAGTTATGCGACCTGGACGGCCGGTGCTTCTCACAGTCTCGTGCATTCTCGTCGGCCTCCAGACGACTGCGGTTCTCTACTTCGCAACAGTTGGACTAACGCTGTCGACCAGTCAACGCGTGGCGCTTGACTTGATCTCGGGTGCTGCCGAGGGGGGAGTTCCATCACTTTCCGTCGCGATTGTCTGCGCGTTGGTCGGCCTCGTGATGGCCGGCATGCTTCTGCTTCTGGTCCGTGGATCGCGCCTTGCCCGCTGGGTGATTGTCGCCCTCGAGGTCGTCACATTGATAGGCGGCCTGCCCCTCATCCAGGTGGCCGTGTTGGAAGGCTTCTTTGATCCATTCAATCTTGGGTTCACCGCGGGGACCGTCTTTGCACCCGCTGTGATCCTTTTCGCGCTGGTCGCCCACCGCGCTGTGCGCAGGTACTTCAGGTCGGTGAGGGTACCCGCCGCGCCGATCCTGTAGTCGACGCACTCTCGCATGACTCGGATGTGGGCTCGTCGATTACGTGCTGAGCGGCCAATAGCCGACGGTTGCGAATACCAGCCAAAACTGCAGCGCTGCGGACCTCATGACGCGGCCGGACGGGCAAAGCTCGCTCGCGCTTCTGAAGCGGCGGGAGGCTCCATCTTTCCGTCACGGATACCCAGGTGCACGTCGCAACGAGCGTCCACCGCGGGATCGTGGGTGGCGACGAGCAACGTGGCGCCGGTGCGGGAGTGCAGCTCGATCAGGAGGTCGAAGATAGTTGCGCCGGTCGCCGAGTCGAGATTCCCTGTAGGTTCGTCGGCGAGTAGAAGCGGAGGGTCGACGATGAGCGCGCGAGCGATGGCAACGCGCTGTTGTTCGCCGCCCGACAGCTGGGACGGGAGCGCGTCGCCTCGGTCGCCCAGGCCGACCTGCTCGAGCAGGGTGAGAGCTCGCTGCTGGAGCGCCTTGCCCGCCTGGTACGGAAGCAGCGGCGCAGCCACATTGTCCGCAGCGGTGAGCGCCGGCAGGAGATGAAACCGCTGGAAAACGAAGCCGACGCGGCGGCGATAGCTGACGAGCTTGCGCGGCGGCAGTTCGTCGAGTTGCGTCTCGCCCACCCTCAAGGTGCCGGACGTGAGGATATCCATGCCACCGATGACATGCAGCAACGTGGATTTTCCCGAGCCCGATGGCCCGGTGATCGCAACCAGCGATCCAGCCGCGATGTCGATGTCGACGTGGTCGAGTGCCGTCTGCGAACGCTCGCCGGCGGGGTACTCGCGAGTCAAACCGCGTCCCGTGATCGCGACCCCGGGCATTGATCAGTCCTCGGCCAGCGCTGCAGCGGGGGCAGTCTGTGCGGCCTGCCACGAGGGGACCATCAGCACGACACCGACGAGAACCAGGCCAATGCCTGCGGCCAGAAGAGCGGCAGGGGCGACAGCCAGCGCCGAACCCGTCAGGATCGTCGCCAGGCCGAGACCAACGACGCCCCCGGCAATGGCGCCGATAACGCCCACCACCATCCCCTCCGTGAACGCGAGGCGAAACAACGTCGCCGGACGCCATCCAGTCGCCGCAAGGACGGCCTGTTCGCCGGTGCGATCGCGGAGGTTGACCGCGAGGACGTCGGCGACGCTCAGAGCGCCAAGGAGGAGGGCCATGACTGCTGCGATGAGGTCAACGCCGCGCACCTGCACGCTGACGATGTTGCCGAGCTCCGTCCCGACGACCTGCCCTTGGAAAGCCAGCTGCACGGCAAGCAACACGGCAAACGCGGCCACGCCGATGAAAAGTCCCAGCGCACCGCTCACGACCCGTGCGGGACGTCGCAGAAGATTTGCGCGAGCGATCCCGGACACGTGCCGAACCTGTCGGTGTCGTCCATCACCGCCGGGGACCGAGTACACGGCGTCCAACGGACGTCCACGCGTCGCGGCGTACGCAGGTGCGAGTCCGGCGACGCACGCAAGTCCGAACGCTATCGGTACCACGAGGAGCGCGTGCCACCACGGCAGGTCGAGACGCAGCGCCAACGCGAGGATCTCTGCGAACACTGTGCCCACGACCCCGGTAGCGAGACCGACGAGCGCGAGCTCGCCCAAGACAAGTCTGAACAGGGCGGCTCGCCCCCAGCCAAGGCACGCCAGGACGCCGAGTTCGGTTCGACGTGACCGCACGCTCGCGTAAGCGCCGTTGGCGAGGAACAGCACGCAGACCACCAGGACCAACACGAACAAGATCACGCTCTTCGCATCCACTGCCTTGAGGATGGCAAGAGCCGCACCCTTCGATATCCATCCTTCCGCGACAGTGAGAGCCGGCTCACCGCAACAGCCCGCTGGGAGCCTCACGTCGACGGTCGTCGGTGACGATCCAGCCGTGATGTCCACCTGTAACCCGGTATCCTTTTTGATCGCCGTAGCCACCGCCAGGATGCGGGCTCGATCGATCGGTTCGAATCCGTGGACGTTCGCCACGCGAACCCTAATCGCGCTAATCGGTGCCGCGATATCCGTCTCGGAATAGCGAGTACAGGACGGCACCTCTTTGTTGGCTTCGATGTAGCAGGACTGGGACAGCATCTGTTCCATCGCGGTCAAGGTCGTGAGCAACAGGGGTGGCTGGGCAACGTATCCGCCGAGGTTCATCGTCGGACCGAGCGGCTGACCCTTGAGCGCCTTTCGCGAGGCGTCGTTGGCTCCGGCAACTACCGGTGGGTAGTACGTTTCCAGCGGCACGGCACTAAGGGGGTTGAAGCCAGGAAGCTTGTCCGGATCGAACTCCCCGATGACGTGGGGGGTCACGGTACCGCCCTGTTCGGTCGAGAAGTTATAAGCGTTGTTCCCTTGATGGGATGTCAACCTCTGAAATTGAGTGTCCGCGTTGCCAGGGGGTGCCAGCAGCTGATACTCGAACTCGTTGTCGCCTGCGTCCCACACCGAGGTGGGGTTTGACGTCTTAACCGGAGTGAGGACGCCTCCACTCTCCCGGTACTGCACCCCTGTCGTCGTCCAGTAGTCCTCGATCGCGCTCGAGTCTATGGCCTCATCCATGAAACCTCGGAGGGGGTACTGCAACTGGTGAAGCAGTGTCGCGTAGCTCGACTGTGCAGACAATGTCTCGTCCTTCTCTGCTCCGATGGAAAGACTCCGCAAGAAGGGCTCGACAGTTGTGCCGTTGGCGAGCTGCTGCACCGCATCTACGCCGGCTGGGATCACAAGCCGCTGCACGGACGCTGTGAGGGATTCATCAAGGAAGGTCCGTGACGACGCGATCACGGGAAGTCCATCAAAATCGCTGACCGGCGCAGTCAAACCTTGGGTCTCGGACAAATAGTGGCCGGACACCATCGTTTGCGGCAGCCCGACCAGCTTCGCCTCCTGGTTCGGGTCGATGGCCGAGAGCATCACTGGAAAACTGAAGGTGACTTCGTCACTCGGGCCGCCCTGGATGCCGTATACATTGCGTACGCTGTTCACTGTCGGAGTGGCCCCGGAGAAGCACCATAGCCCGAATTCAGCGGCTGCGTTCAGGCCGGTGGGTGCATCCAAGAACTGAAACGGCGGACACATCTTCAGCGGTTTCGTCTGGCTTGGGACCACCTGGGCGACGTCGTTTCCCCCATCCATGTCCTCGACGTAAACAAATGGATCGGTGGGCGTGTAGTACACGTAGTCGTTGCCGCCCGGATAGGTCGACAGGCCGTTCGCTCCCTTCCATGTGAGGTTGATCCGGAAGAGTTGTTGCGGCGCAGAGTCGATGAGCGATCCGACGGGGATGGTCACGATCGCCTGCAGGATCACGTACCCGATGTTCGCGATGGGCGCTGCCGTGGTCACGTTGGGCAGATTCAGGATCTTCTGCCACTGAGCGACCGTAATGCCTCCGAACGTATCCGCGAGGTAGTTGTCTCGCACCAGGTTGTCTTCCGTCTCAATGGCATCGGCCGCGCCTCTTGGCCGCACCAGGATGTCGTAGGCCGGTCGTGCCGCGGCGTCCACTGTGCCGTGGACCTCGAGTTGACTGGTCGACGCCGCGGCGGTCAGCAGCGAGAAGCTCACGGACGCGACGAGGATTCCGGCTCCGAGGGCGATCGAGCGATCGCGGCGCGCCCGCACCTGCCGGGCGATCATCCGCCACAGTCCCTTCGAGGCCACGGCCCGATCATGACTCGTGTTCCCGGCGCTCAGGTGGTCGAGGTCGTCTCGGATGGGCCGAAGCCTCTGCGCTCACGACCCGTTCACGGCGGCCTGGGACTACGTTGCGGCGGCCGGGGCGTTGCTCCTAGCAGATCATGCCGGGCGTTGTGCCAAGCGGCGAGCGGCTTCGGCGCCCAGGATCCGCATCAGCGCAGCACTGGCACCGAAAACGACGGACTCCTCTGCTGCGACGGCGAGCCGAAGCAAGCGGGAGGGATGCGGTCGGGCACCGCGTTTACAGAGGGCCATGTTGAAGTGAACAGAGTTGCGCCGTCCAAAGATCCGATCGCGGCGCCCGCAGGGACCGAGGCAAGCCACAAGCTGTTCGCCGTGGCTCTCATGAGCAGGGCCATGGGCCTTGGAGCCGATGGGGAGATTCGAACTCCCGGCCAACCGCTTACAAGGCGGTTGCTCTACCCCTGAGCTACATCGGCTAGGCCCCGATTCTCCCATGGGGCATCCGAAGGTCGACCGGCGGGGAACCGATTTGCCGAATTCGGGCGATCTGCGATAACCTCCCAAAGCGTTAGATGGCGACCAACGGCACCCCCCAGGCTACGATCGCGGGGAATCACCTCCTCCAGTCCCTTCCGGCAGCGGAACGCGATGCACTGTTGGCGCACATGCGCCCGACGCACCTCACTGTGAAGACGGTGCTGTTCGACCCCGGTCAAGTCATCACCTCGGTGCACTTCCCCATCGATGGCGTCGTCTCGCTCGTCACGCCGCTGGCGGACGGCAACATCGTCGAGGTTGCCACCATCGGCAACGAGGGGATGGTCGGCGTGCCGCTTGTCGCCGGCGGCTCGCTTGCAGTGCGCGCGATTTCGCAGGTGGGTGGACGCACGCTGCGTATGGACGCGAATGTCTTCATCGCCGAGCTCGAACGCCTGGAGGGTTTCCGCAAGCTCATCCAGCGATACGTGCAGGCACTCTTCGGGCAGATCTCGCAAGCTGCCGCGTGCAACCGCTTGCACTCCAACGAGGAACGCCTCAGCCGCTGGCTGCTCATGAGTCACGACCGCGTCGGCATGGACGCGTTTCCCATCACGCACGAGTTTCTCGGGCAGATGCTCGGATCCCGGCGGGCGACGGTGACGCTGTCGGCCGGGCTGCTCCAGGCTGCGGGACTCATTCGATACCACCGCGGACGCGTGACCATCGTCGATCGGGCCGGTCTCGAGGGCGTCTCCTGCGAGTGCTACGCGATCATCAAGGCCGCGCTCGATCGGGTGGTGTCGAGCGCCAATTAGGGCAGCTCCCCGGACGGCTCCGTCGACTCCATTGCACGAGCCTCGGTAAGCAGGTCCTCGCGCAACGCGCCCGCTGTGGCGCGGCCAGCCTGGAACAATCGCGCAACCGCTTGCTGCACGCCGAGCGACATCGCCGGATACGCGTGTACAGCCTGCGCCAGCCTGCCGCTGAACGCGTTGACCTGCATGCCGATGACGAACTCATGGATGAGCTCTCCTGCCCCGGGACCGACGATGTGCGCCCCGACAATGCTGCCCCCGCCTGCATGACCGACGAGCGGCTTCGTCGCGGTGATCACTTTGATGAGGCCGCGCGGGTGGCCGGTGATCACGGCGCGATCCACCGCCGTGAACGGCAGCGACACGACACGGACGGCATCCCCGTGCTTGCGACGCGCCTCCGGCTCAGTGAGCCCGACATGCGCGATCTCGGGCTCCGTGAAGATCACCCAGGGGATGACGCGATACGACGCCGCACGCTGACGGCCGACGGCGTTGCCCGCTGCGAGCCGTCCCTGATATGCGGCGACGTGCGTGAAGTTCAGCGTCCCGGTGACATCGCCCGCAGCGAAGACACCGGCGACTGATGTGCGCAGCCGGGAGTCGACAGCAATGCCCTGCTGTTCGACGCGGACACCGATCGTGTCGAGCCCGAACCCTTCGACGTTCGCGCGCCGCCCCGTCGCCACGAGCAGCTGGTCTCCGCTCACCGAGCGTTCACCGCCGGCATCACGAACAGTGAGGCTGATACCGCCGTCTGCGTCCGCGAGGCGGACACCCTGCGCACCGAGGTGCAACCGCAGACCGTCGGACTCGAGAATGGTGCGCGCGGTGACGGCAATGTCCGGGTCCTCCCGAGGCAGGAACACCGAAGCGGCCTCGAAGACATCGACCTCCGTCCCGAGGCGCGCGAATGCCTGGGCAAGCTCGAGACCAACGGCGCCGGCGCCGAGCACCAGCAGATGGCGCGGCTGCTCCCGGAGGGCAAAGAGGGTCTCGTTGGTCAGGTATGGGACACCGTCCAGTCCGTCGATCGCGGGAATGTCGGGACGGCTGCCGGTGCACACCACCGCGCGATCGGCGGTGAACCGCTCATCACCGATCTGCAGCGTGCGCGCGTCGAGAAACGTCGCGCGTCCGCGCCGGACCACGATCCCTGCCGCTTCGAGATGTGCCGCATCCTCGTAGCGCGCGATCTCGTCGATGACCGCACGCACGCGGTCCATCACCGCGGCGAAGTCGACACTCAGCGCGCCGACAAGCACCCCATATCGCGAGGCATTTGCCGCGGACCGGTACACCGCCGCAGCCTCGATCAACGTCTTGCTGGGCACGCATCCATTCCAGGTGCACTCACCGCCGAGCTGGCCCTCGCTGATGAGGAGGACTCGCTTGTGCAACGCAGCCGCGGTCTGCGCCGCAACGATGCCCGCCGTCCCGCCACCGACGACGGCGAGGTCGAACGCCTCGCTCACTGCAGAGCAGGTCCCCCGGCAAAGACGAGGCAGGCGTTGTGTCCACCGAACCCGAACGACGTCGTCATCGCAAGGCGGACGTCGGCGGCGCGCCCGACGAGCGGCACGTAGTCGAGATCGCACTCGGGGTCCGGATTGTCCAGGTTGATCGTCGGCGGGATGAAGCTGTCGCGCATCGTGAGCAAGGTCACCATCGACTCGAAAGCGCCTGCGGCGCCAAGCATGTGACCGGTCATCGACTTGCTCGACGAGATCGGGACCTTGTACGCATCTGCGCCGAACACGGCCTTGATCGCGCCCGTCTCCGCAAGGTCGTTGAGCCCCGTGCCGGTGCCGTGCGCGTTGATGTACTGGATATCGCTCGGCTGCACACCGGCGCGTTCCAATGCGCGGCTCACGCAGCGAATAGCGCCCTGACCGCTGGGGTCGGGCGCAGTGATGTGGTACGCGTCGGCAGCGGCTGCGTACCCGAGCAGCTCGCCGTAGATGGTGGCCCCGCGGGCAAGCGCATGCTCGCGCTCCTCGAGGACGAGCACCGCCGATCCCTCCGCCGCGACGAAGCCGTCACGGTCGCGATCGAACGGCCGCGACGCGTGCGCGGGATCGTCGTTGCGCGTCGAGAGCGCACGCGCTGCTGCGAACATCGCGATGCCCACCGTTGTGATTCCGGCCTCGGTACCACCAGCGAGCACGGCGTCGACATCGCCCTGCCGGATCCAGTTCGCTGCTTGCCCGATCGCATCGGCTCCCGACGCGCACGCGCTGACGACGGCCATGTTGGGACCGCGCGCACCGAGATCGATCGCGACCATCCCCGGCGCCATGTCGACGAGCGCCATCGCTGCTGCGAACGGCGACACACGCCGTGGACCTTCGGCGTCCAGCGTGCGCGTCGCCTTCTCGATGACCTCCAGACCGCCGATGCCCGATGCGATGAGCACGCCGACCTCATTGGGATCAGCCGCGATATCGAGACGAGCGTCGGCCACCGCCTCACGCGCAGCGGCCATCGCGAAGAGGACATGCGACGTCCCTCGCCTCACCTCCTTGCTGCCGAAGATTGCCGCCGCGTCGAATCCCTTCACCTCACCCGCGATCTGCACCGGCAGGAGGCTCGAGTCGAAATGCGTGATCCGCGCGATGCCGCCGCGCCCATTGCGGACCGAGTCCCAACTCTCCGGAGCGCTGTTGCCGACTGGCGAGACGGCGCCCATGCCGGTGACGACGACGCGTCGCTGCTGGGTCTCAGGCATGGGCTGACCTCCGTGGTTTCGCGTCCCAGGCGCCGGACCGGCCGGCGTCGCGGAGCGCGAGGCGCCGCACGCGTGTCGTTGCCGTTTTGGGGAGCGAGCGCTCGACCCGGATGAAGCGGGGAACCATGAACCGTGGGAGCCGCCGGCTCAGAAAGGCGTGCAGCTCCGCCGGAGCCGTCTCCGAGTTCGCGCGCATCACCACGCAGAGCAGGATCTCATCCTCGACCCCGTCGTCCGCCGGAACCCCGATCGCCGCCGCCTCGCGGACGTCTGAATGCTGGACCGCCACGGCCTCGATCTCCGCCGGCGCAATCGTCTCGCCGCGGCGGCGGATCGCCTCGCGCAGCCGCCCGTGGAACGTGAGCAAGCCGTTCTGGTCGCGCGAGAGGAGATCGCCGGTCCGGTACCAGCCGTGCTCGGTGGGATCCTCCGGCTGCGTCCCGGCATCCGCATAGCCCTCGAAGATGACGTGGGGTTCGAACGGCCGGATCCAGAGCTCGCCGATGTCTCGCGCACCCGGCGCGGCATCAGGGTCACGGTCGATCCGAGCGTCGAAGCGATCGCAGGGCACGCCGACCGTGCCTGCCACGGGTCCACCAGGCGCGGCGCGCGTCCAGCAGGACGCCGTCTCGGTCTGACCCCAGACGTCCTCGAGACGGAGGTCGAAGCGTTCCTCGAACGCCCGCCAGAGCCTGAGAGGCGTGGCACTTCCCATCGCCCGGCGCACGGGATTGTCGGCGTCGTTGCGCCGCGGCGCTCGCGCCATGAGCGCGCTGATGATCGTCCCGACGTACGGAAAGAAGACGGCATCCGCTGCGCGGGTTCGCGCCCAGAAGCGCATCGGTTCGAAGCGCCGGTCCACCACGGTGCGGCCACCGCGCAGCATGGTGCCGAGCAGCGTCCCCTGCGCGGTCACGTGAAACAACGGCAGGCACGTGTACGACGTCTCACCGGGCGCGGTGCGGACCAATTCGTCTCCGTAGTGGATGGCGTGCAGCGTTTCCGCGTGCCGGCTCCAGAGCACGCCCTTGGACTCACCGGTGGTGCCGGACGTGAACATAAGGCGCGCCGGCGCTGCCGGGTTATCGGCGGGCCCCGCCGGTGCAGCCGTCCCCGCTGCTTCGATTGCGTCGTCGAAACTGTCACCCGCGATGAGCGTGTGTCGCAGTGTCCCCACGTCGCGCGATGCGGCGTGCGCAGCCACCGCGAGATCGTGATCGCAGACGAGGATCGAACCGGCAGCGCGCGCAACGACATGTGCGAGCGGATCGCCCCTGAGCGATGCATTGAGCGGCGCGAACACCGCACCGGTCTTGAGACACGCCAACCACGTCGCGACGATTGCCGCCCCGTTGTTGCAGAAGGTCATGACGACGCTGCCCTCACCGACACCGCGCTCGAGGAGCGCGTTGGCGGTCGCGTTGGCGAGACGGTCCATCTCTCCGTAGGTGAACGCGGCGTCGGGAAGCACCAGGCACGGCTGCTCGCGATAGGCGGCGACCGCGTTGTCGAGATGGTCGAGCAGTGAGCTGAGGCGCGGGCGAGCGATCAGCACGTCATCGTCAGTTGGCTGCGGCAGCAGTGAGCAGCGGCGACCGCGCAAGATTCCCGCGCAGACGCGGCAGCAGGAGGCACGCCAGCCCGACGACGATCGTGATGCCCGCTGCGTACATGCAGAGGTCGAACGGTGACTCGGGAACCGGAAGCACAGTGCCCTTGATGATGTATCCCATGACCGCGATCGCAGCGACCAGGCCGACGATCCGCCCCGGACGTCGTTGACCGCGACGGATCGACCAGACGAGCGCGGCGATCGATGTCAGCAGGTACGCGACGATGATGAGATCCGCGCCATACGTGGCGAGGTAGAAGAACGCGTTGATGGGCGACGTGCCGTTGAGCATGAACGGGATCGTCGCGACGATGCTGACGACACCGACAACCGCAAGTGCGCCGACCGGCGATCCCTGACGGCGATCCACCGACGCGAGCCATTTCGGGCCGAACCCGTCGCGACCCAGCGCGAAGAGCAGCCGGTTCGCGCCGTTGACCGTCGCGAGCTGCGCGCCGATGCCGCTGATCAGTGCTGCGATGTTGATGAGCGTTCCCATCGAAGGCGACAGGTACCGTCCGGCGACGTCGACGAGCGGCACCGGCTGACCCGCGAGCGCCGTTGCACTGGGGTACGCGATGGTCTCGACCCACGACACGACCACGTAGATGCCACCGGAGACCAGTAGCGCGCCGAGCATCGACGCCGGTATGACGCGGCGCGGTCGCCGGGTTTCCTCACCGAGCGTCGCCGCAACCTCGAACCCCGAGAACCCGGTGAACGCGAAGATCACGCCGAGCCCGATCGTGGCCAGCGGAACATTGCCGAGCGTGAACGGCTTCGCGGAGATTCCGTAGTCGGCGTAGCCGCCCTTGGCGAGGACCGCGACCACAACCACTGCGACCAGCACGATCGCGGCGCCCTCGAGGGCAAAGATGAGCAGGGTGCTGACGGAGATGCGCCAATACGCCAGCACCAGCGCGAGCGCCCAGAAAAGAAAGGCGAAGACAGGCCATGCGATCACCGCGCGCGACCCGACGAGCGCCTCGAGAAAGTTGGCGTTGCTCGCGTAGATCGACGCTGAGTACGCGATGTACACCCCGAGCAGCAGCCATGCGGAGATGAACCCGTAGCCAGCGCCGAGTGCGCGTCCGTTGAAGGCGAACACCGAGCCTGCGGAGGCGAAGTCCGCGGCGAAGACGATGAACGCATATGACACCAGCAGCATTGCGATGAGCGCCAGGAGGAATGCCAGCGGCCCCGCCTCACCGACGATGCCGGCCATGATCGCCGGGAGAAATGTGACCCCGGCTGTCGGTGCCTGGATCCCGACGGCGCTCGCGGTGGCACCGATGAAGCGGACGCTGTTCGCGCGCAGCGTCGCTGGTCCGGGCATCGCCGGTCAGCGTAGCGAACCGTCAGGACGAGGCGGCCTCAGCGATCCTCGCCGCGACGGATACGCTCGAGACGGGCCCGCACCTCTGGATCGAGACCGTCCTCCACCCGCGTCGTCCGCCGGGTGTCGTCCCGCATCCGCCGGGTCTGTGTGTTCACCTCACCGGCGACGCGCGTCACCTCGGTCTCCAGGGCGCGCGCTCCCATGGTCGCGACGCCCATGCCACCCACGACGTCTCGCTCGAGGCGGTCGTCGGTCGCGACAACGACGTCGGCGCCCTCGCCCCGCGCTGCGGCCTGATACGCGGCTCGCTCGATCACATGGTCCGCGCTCACCAGCTTGGTACCGAACAGCACGGTGACACCGTCCTGCTGCTCGTTCGTCGGCAACCCGCCCGGCCGCGCCTTGCCGTCGAAGACGACCGTGACGGCGACACCGGTCTGCGCCGCGTACTCGGCGAGCGCAGTGACGAGTTGCCGCCGCGCGTCCTCGAGTCCGCGGGTTCGCATCGTCAGATTCAACGACGGCCACGAGTGCACGATGTTGTAGCCGTCGACGATGAGCGCGCGCATGTCAGCGTTGCGCGAAGCCGCGCTGTCGCTGTACTTCGAAGAGCAGGACGGCGGCGGCGGCACCGGCGTTGAGCGATGCGACGTGCCCCATCATCGGAATCGAGACCAGCACGTCGCAGTGCTCGCGCGTGAGCCGGCGCATGCCTGCACCCTCAGCGCCCACAACCAGTGCGACGGGCCCTGCAAGATCGACGGAGTCATAGCGGGCGTCGGCTTCGCCCGCGAGCCCGACACGCCAGATGCCGGCAGCGCCGATGACGTCGAGCGCTTGCGCGAGGTTCGGGACCCTGACCATCGGCAGATGCTCGGTCGCCCCGGCAGACGCCTTCACCGCCGCCGCGGTGAGCGGTGCTGCGTGGTGACGCGGCACCACGATGCCGTCAGCGCCACATGCCTCCGCGCTCCGCGCGATCGCACCGACGTTTTGGGGATCCTGGATACCGTCGAGCACGACGAGCAGCGCAGGCGAGCGTGTCTCGTCGAGGAGGTCGTGAATGCTGAGCGCCTCGCGTGCATGGAAGTACCCGGCGACGCCCTGATGGTGTTCGGTATGCGCGATATCGTCGAGGCGCTGACGCGGCACCTCCTCCACCAGGATGTCGCGCTCCTCCGCGTAGGCGAGAATCTCGGTCAGGCGCGCCTCGGGACGCGTTGCGGATGCGATGACGATCTTGCGAACGCCGCGTCCGGCGCGGAGCGCCTCGAGCACGGGGTTGCGCCCGTAGAGAATGTCCACGACGTCAGTCGCGGCGCGGCGCGGCTCGCTTCCAGCGCTGACCCTCGGGTGTGTCCTCCACCTCGATGCCGCGGGCCGCGAGCTGAGCGCGGAGATGATCGGACTTCGCGAAATCGCGCGAGGCACGCGCGGCGGCACGCTCGTCGAGCATGCGCTGCTCCTCAGCGTCGGGTGCCGACTGCTGATCGCGAGCGACAAGGCTCAGGACGCCGAGCACCTTGTCGACCTCCTCGAGCAGATGCTGCAGCGTCACCTGCGTCTCAACGGCGACCAGGCCGCTGTCGAGCATGCGGTTCACGTCTCTCAGACCGGAGAAGATGATCCCCATCGCCTCGGGCAGGTTGAGATCGTCGTCCATCGATTCGTCAAAGCCGATGCGCATGCCGCGCACCGACGCGAGGATCGCCTCGTCGCGATCGCCACCTTCCTCCACCGTACGCAACTCCGCGACACGCGACTGGAACGCCACCAGCCGTTGCACCGCCTCGTTGCTGTCGGCGAGCAGGTCGTCGGAGTAGTCGAGCGGCTTGCGGTAGTGCGTACGCGCGGCGAGGAGATAGCGCAACGCCGCAGGGGTCGCGCCCTCGTCGAGAATGTCGCGCACCGTCGCGAAATTCCCGAGCCGCTTGGCCATCTTCTCGCCGCTGACGCGCAGGAACTGGCTATGGCACCAGATCCGCACGAAACGCTTCCCGGTCGCGGCCTCGGATTGCGCAATCTCGTTCTCGTGATGCGGAAAGATGTTGTCGACACCGCCGCAGTGGATGTCGAAGCTTTCGCCGAGCAGCGTCATGCTCATCGCCGAGCACTCGATGTGCCAGCCGGGGTGCCCGCGACCGATGCGCGTGTCCCAGCCGATCTCGTCGGGGCCGACCGCTTTCCAGAGCGCGAAGTCGCGCACGTCCTCTTTGGTGTAGTCGTCTGCGTCGATGCGGCCACTCGCACCCGCGACGAGCCCTTCGGCACTTGCGCCGCTGAGCTTCCCATACGCGGGAAACGCCGCGATGTGAAAGTAGTAGCTGCCGTCGGACTCATACGCGGCGCCGGCTTGCACCAGCCGCTCGATGAGGGCGACCATCTGCTCGATGTATTCGGTGGCACGCGGATAGAAGTGCGCCGGGCGGATGCCGAGCGTTGCGCGGTCCTCCGCGAAGGCGGCGATCCACTGCGCTGTCTCCGCATCAAGCGTGTTGCCGTGCTCGACCGCGTTCTTGATGATGCGGTCGTCGACATCGGTGAGGTTCATGACGTGCGTCACGTGCGCAAAGCTGCGGTCGAGCCAGCGCCGGAGCACGTCCTCGAAGATGAAGGTGCGGAAGTTGCCGATGTGGACGCGATTCCACACCGTCGGACCGCACGTGTACAGCCGCACGTGGCCGGGCTCGATGGGCTCCACCGCGACGAGCTCCCGGCTCATCGTGTCGTGCAGGTGGAGGGTCACCGCCGTTCCAGCAGCACCGTCGCCGACGCGGCGATTCCCTCACTCCGGCCCGAGAATCCCATGCCGTCAGTGGTCGTCGCTCCGACCGCGATCGTTCCAGGTTCCAGGCCGAGCGCGGCCGACATCGCGTCGGACATCGCCTGAATGTAGGGCGACAGTCGCGGCTCCTCGGCGATCGCGATGACGTGCGCGCTCGTGATCGTCCACCCTGCCTCGTCGAGCATCGTGGCGACGACCTTGAGGAACTCGACGCCCGAGGTGTCCTTCCAGTGGGGATCGCCCGACGGGAAATGCTTCCCCATGTCGCCAAGGCCCGACGCACCGAGGATGGCGTCGACGAGCGCGTGGACGACCGCATCGCCGTCGGAGTGACCGAGCAGGCCGCGGCTGTACGGGACCAGGACGCCACCGAGCATCAGGTGCCGTCCCGGGATGAAGCGGTGGGCGTCGATGCCGTGGCCGATACGTGGCGTCATCGGGACTCCTCGAGCAGTGAGCGGAGCAGGACGAGGTCCTGTGGGAAGGTGATCTTGAAGTTGCGCGGGTCGCCGGCGACGACCGCGACGGGCTCGCCGAGTGCCTCGACGAGTGTGGCGTCATCGCCGCCGCGCAGGCCGCGGGCGACGGCGTTCAGGTGTGCGCGACGCAGCAGATCGGCGCCGAAGGCCTGCGGTGTTTGCGTCGCGATCAGGGACGTGCGGTCGAGGGTGGCCGCTACCCGGCCGTGCTGCACCTGCTTCACAGTGTCAACGCAGGGTACCCCTGCCGTTGCCGCTCCTTCAGCCCGGGCGGCGTCGAGCACGGCTCGAAAGAGCCCCGGCGGCGTCAGCGGGCGCGCGGCGTCGTGGACGGTGACCCAGTCCTGGCCGTCGCACCGGTCGAGCGCAGCGGCGACGCTGTCCTGGCGGGTCTCGCCACCCTCGACGAGCACGAGCGGGGGCAACTGTCCGGTGTTCGCGAGGCCGCGAATCGCGTCCCAGCGTGCCGTCGGAGCAGCGACGACGAGGAGGTCAAAGCAGCCCGCCGCGGCGATCGCCTCGAGCGTTATCGCGAAGACGGGGCGGCCGCCGGCGTCCGCCCACAGCTTGTCCTCCCCCGTCCGAACGCCTCGCCCGAAGGCGGGCACGATCAGCGCGCTGCTCAGCGCTGAGCGACCTTGGCGCGGACCGGCCGGAGGACCCGGGGCTTGACCGGCTCGTCCGGGTTGAGCGACGCGAAGATCATCCGGCCCGCGGTGGTCTGGAGCACGGTGGTGACGGTGACGGTGACGGTCTCATCCACGTGGTCGCGACCATTCTCCACGACGACCATGGTGCCGTCCTCGAAGTACCCGACGCCTTGATGAGGCTCCTTGCCCTCCTTGACGATGGAGATGGCCATGCTCTCGCCCGCGGCGACGATCGGCTTGACCGCATTGGCAAGATCGTTGAGGTTGAGGACACGCACACCTTCGATCTGGGCGAGGCGGTTGAGGTTGTAGTCCTGGGTCATGAGTGACGCGCCTCGGGCGCGAGCGAGCTTGACGAGCCGCGCGTCCACCTCCGGCGTGCCGGGGAAGTCGAGATCGACAAGCTCACAGACGACGTCCTCGCCCTTCTGGAGGGCATCGACGACGCCCAGCCCGCGGCGGCCTTTCTGACGCCGGAACGGGTCCGCGGAGTCGGCGACACGCTGGAGCTCCTCGAGTACGAATCCCGGGATGAGCAAGCGCCCGGGCACGAAGCCCGCTGCCGCGACGTCGACGATGCGACCGTCGATGAGCACGCTGGTGTCGATGATCACGGGCTGCCCGTCGATCGGTGCCAGCGGATCATCGATGCCCGCAGGCTCGCTCGGTGCTCCTTTCCCGAAGACCACGGCCAGCGCATCTCGTCGCCTCGTTCCGGTGCGCACCCCGACATAGACAAGGGCGGTGGCAACGGTGATCGAGATGATCACGCCGATCCCCCACGGCAGCGGGTTGAGCAGGACAGCGATGAGTGCCGAGATGAGCAGTGCGGCGAGAACCCCGATCAGGCCGCCGATGACCTGGCTGGGCGGTGCCTCGTCGAGGGTTCGCTCGAGCCAGAGATACGGATCGACGCTGAGGAGCGGCGCTGCCAGCGCGAGCGAGGCGGCTCCGGCGGCACCTGCACCGAGCAGGGCTGCGCCCGCAATGGTGGTGTTGTGCGTGAGGACGTTCCGTGGGTCGGAAAGGATGAACGCGGCATACAGGATGCCGAAGACAAACCCAAGGCCCGCTCCGATGACCCGGGAGAGCGTCCGCGCCCTACGGATCGAGCGAGGGGCGTGCATATCCATCGGCCCGATTGAAGCACAGGATTCTCACGCGTACAGGCGGCGCGACACGACGGTCACCCGAGTAGCGCAATAGCCTCGGACAAGTTGCGGACCCGATGGCACCGGATACCGGTCGGGACGGTGCCTTTGAAGCTATCGGGCACGATGACGGCCTCCATGCCGACGGCGGCGGCTTCGGCGAGGCGGACTTCGGTCCGAGCGACGCGTCGCACCTCACCGCCGAGGCCGAGTTCGCCGAGAACCGCCCACCGCGGGGAGACCGACTTGCTCGATGCGGAACCGGCGATCGCGAGGGCCACCGCGAGGTCGGTCCCCGGGTCGTCGAGGCGGATCCCACCGGCGACGTTCACGAAGACGTCGATCTTGGGAAACGCGATCTTCTGGCGTTTGGCGAGCACGGCGAGCAGCAGGTGGAGACGGTTCAACTCGAACCCGGAGGCGGTCCGGCGGGGGAACTCGAACGGCGATCCCACCGCAAGCGCCTGGACCTCCACCGCCATTGGTCGGAGCCCGTCGCACGTCACCGTGAGCACGCTTCCCGGGGCGCCGAGCGATGCCGCATCGAGCATCCCGCGACCGCTTGCGGCAAGGTCCTGCATGCCGGCGGTCTCCATGCTCAGCAGCCCCACCTCACCGGTGGCACCGAAGCGGTTCTTGATGCCGCGGAGCATCCGATGCTCGCCGAGGCGCTCGCCTTCGAGGAAGAGCACGACGTCCACCATGTGTTCGAGCGTGCGGGGCCCCGCGATTGCCCCCTCCTTGGTCACGTGGCCCACGAGCAGCACGGGAACGCCCGTCGCCTTGGCCACGTCACTCATGCGGAGCACCGCCGCCCGAACCTGAGAAACGCTCCCCGGCGGTCCCGGGGTGGCGGAATCGCGGAGCGTCTGCACCGAGTCCACCACCACCAGCGAGGGGCGTTCCGCCTCGACGGTGGCGATGACGGTGTCGACGTCCGACTCGACCAGCAGACGCACGCGCGAGCCTGTGCAGTGGAGGCGACGCGCCCGGAGCGCGAGCTGCTCCAGGGACTCCTCGCCGGTGCAATACAGCGCGGGCGCCTCCGGATGGCCCGAGTGGTTCGCGATCTGCAGCGCCAGCGTCGACTTCCCGATCCCGGGATCGCCGCCGAGCAGGATCACGCTCCCCGGCACGATGCCTCCGCCGAGAACTCGGTCGACCTCACCTGACCCGCTCGGCAGCAGCCGCGCGGGTGCAGACATGACCTCCTCCATCGCCGTGCTCTCCGCAGGGGCGACGCGAAGCGGCGTGCGGCCGGTCAGCAGGACGGCGGTCTCGCTCAGGCTGTTCCACGCACCGCAGGCGCCGCAGCGCCCCTGCCACTTCGGAGCCTCAGCGCCGCACGCAGAGCAGACGAACTGGACGCGCGGAGCGGAACGCCGGAGATCGGTTGCCATGGGCGACGAATCCTACCGAACATATGTACGTTCGGTCAAGCGCCAATCCACGCACAGCCGGGGTGCGTTGCAAATCGACCTCGCTTGACGTATATCGGAACGATGAAACCAGTGAAGGGCGACTGGGTGAACCGCCTCGGAGGGTCACCGCGCTTCTTCTCCCTCGACGATCAGCGGGCCGTCCGTTCCTCCTGGTCGATGGGAGGTCTCGCAGCCGGCGCCGTTCCGGCGCTGGTCAGGTCGAGTCACGCGTACGTACCGCAGCTTCCGTCGGATTCTCCCGAACCGCTGAAGGAAGCCCGTTTCGGCGACTTCTTCCGGAGCTAAATCACCGTCGCGTGACGGGCTCAGCCGAGCGTGAAATGGCCCACGATCCCTGCCATTGCCGGCGACTCACACACGTTGTAGTGGGTTCGCCCTGCGAGGACCGTCAGGCGGTTCGCGCTACGAAGCGATCCGTCCCAGCCCGAGTCACGCAGGCCACCACCGAGCAACGCGTAGAACTCTGCGACGTGTGAGACCGGGATGCTGTCGGCATCTCCGTAGATGAGCTGCACCGGCATCGTGAGCTTGGGAATCTCCTCGGACCAGTCATACGGCCGGCGCAGCAGCGCTCCCGTCTTGTCCATCAGCACGGGGAACGCATCGGGATCCGGCGCCACGGCAGCCCACGTCGCGTACAGAGCCGACTGCTTCATCTGCTCGAATCCCGCGCTGCCCACCTGCGACATGCCCTCCCGGACTTCGGGGAACCAGCCGTCTCGACGGCAGGGTATCGACACGAGCGCCAGCCGGCGAATGCGACCCGGATGCTGGATGGCGGCGCGCAGCGACGCACTGCCGCCGAGCGAATACCCGAACAGGTCGGCTGGACCGATGCCGAGTGCGTCGATGGTTGCCGCGATGTCGTCGCCGAACACCTCGAAGCTGAATGGTCGATCGATGTCGCGCGTGTGCCCATGTCCCTGCAGGTCGATCGCAATGACTCGCCGGCTCGCTGCCCAACGGTCGAGGAGATCGCCGAACGCGCTCGCCTGCCCGAAGCCGCCATGCACGACGACGAGTGGTGTGCCGCCGTCGCCGCGACTCTCCCAGTACATGTGCACACCGTTGACGTCGGCGTAGCCGGAGCTTGCCGGATCAGTCATCGCCGCCCCTCCCTGCACGCTATCGAGACCGCGGACGGTACCGACCGCGCGGCGGTGCCTGCGCCTGCGCGCCAACCGGCACGGGCTCGTCCTTGCCCTCGAGCCGGCGTCGCAACTCGACAAGACGATCGCGCAGCTCGGCAGCACGTTCGAACTCGAGGTCGCGCGCCGCCCGCAGCATCTCCTTTTCGACGTCCTTCGCAAGACGGAGCACCTCGTCGGGTGGAAGGCCTGAGGCCTCCTGGAACGCGGCGGCGCGCAGCGACTGCTGATCGCGATGCGACTCCATCTGGTACACGGCCTTGACGATCGACAGCGGCGTGATGTCGTTGTCGATGTTGTGCTGTACCTGGATGGCACGGCGCCGGTCGGTCTCGGCGATCGCGCGCTCCATGGCTTCCGACGTCCGGTCGCCGTACATCACGACGTGTCCGAAGACGTTACGCGCGGCGCGCCCGATCGTCTGGATGAGCGAACGGTAGCCGCGCAGATAGCCTTCCTTGTCTGCGTCGAGGATCGCGATGAACGACACCTCGGGAAGGTCGAGACCCTCGCGCAGGAGGTTGATGCCGACCAGCACATCGAAGACGCCGAGACGCAGGTCGCGGATGATCTCGACGCGCTCCATGGTGTCGATATCACTGTGCAGATAACGGACTTTGATGCCCGCCTCGCGCAGATAGTCGGTCAGGTCCTCGGCCATCTTCTTGGTCAGGGTCGTGATCAGGCAGCGCTCGTGCCGCTCGATACGGAGACGCATCTGCGTGATGAGATCGTCGATCTGCCCGTGCGACTCCTTGACCTCGATGGTGGGGTCCACCAGGCCGGTCGGCCGGATGATCTGCTCGACCTTCTGGCTGGCGTGCTCCTCCTCATATGGTCCGGGAGTGGCGCTCACATAGATGATCTGCCCGATCATCGAATCCCACTCGGCGAAGGTCAGGGGACGGTTGTCGAGCGCCGACGGAAGCCGGAAACCGTACTCGACCAACGGGATCTTGCGTGCACGGTCGCCCTTGTTCATGCCGTCGATCTGCGGCACGGCGACGTGCGACTCGTCGACGACGATGAGGGCGTCGTCGGGGAGGAAATCGAGCAGGCAGAACGGCCGCTGCCCCTCGCTGCGCGCACTGAGATGACGCGAGTAGTTCTCGATGCCGGCACACGTTCCGGTCTCGCGCATCATCTCCATGTCGAAGTTGGTGCGCTGGCGCAGCCGCTGTGCCTCGAGGAGGCGGCCGCGCTGGTCGAGCAGCGTTACGCGCTCCTCGAGCTCTGCCTCGATCGACACGAGCGCTCGGTTCATCTGCTCCTGCGGCGTGACGTAGTGCGACGCGGGGAAGACGGTGAGCTCCTCTCGCATCGTGAGAATCTCGCCCGTGAGCGGGTCGAAGTCCTTGATCGACTCGATGGTGTCTCCCATGAACTCGACCCGGGTCGCGACCTCCTCATACGCCGGTTGGACGTCGACGACATCGCCGCGAACGCGGAAGCGCGAGCGCCCGAAGTCCATGTCGTTGCGCGCGTACTGCAGGTCCGAGAACTTGCGCAGCATGATGTCGCGCCGCCACGACTCGCCCACCTTGACGGTGATCGACTCGCCGAGGTAGTTCTCCGGTGAGCCGATGCCGTAGATGCAGGAGATCGAGGCGACGACAATGACGTCGCGACGCGTCAGGAGCGCGCGAGTCGCGCTGTTGCGCAGACGATCGATCTCGTCGTTGCGCGACGAGTCCTTCTCGATGTACGTATCGGTGCGGGGGATGTACGCCTCGGGCTGGTAGAAGTCGTAGAAGGAGACGAAGTACTCGACGGCGTTGTGCGGGAAGAACTCGCGGAACTCCGCCCAGAGCTGTGCTGCAAGCGTCTTGTTCGGCGACAGCACCAGCGTCGGCCGCTGCTGCTGTGCGATGACATTGGCGATCGTGAAGGTCTTGCCCGACCCGGTGACGCCGAGGAGGACCTGTTCGCGCTGGCCGGCGGCGAGCCCGCGGTTGAGCGCTTCGATCGCAGCCGGCTGATCACCGGCAGGTGCAAAGGGCGCGAGGAGTTCCAGAGCGGGCATGGATCCAGTCTAGCGAGGTGCGCTCCGCGACCTCAGGCGGCCACGGCAGCCGCGTAGATCTCCTCCAGGCGCGCGGCAATCGCGTCCCAGGAGTGGCCCGCGAGCACGGCCTTACGCCCGCGCGAGCCGGCCTCGAGACGTCGACCCTCGTCGCCGAGCAGCGCCGCGACGGCACCACGCATCGCGGCGACGTTGCCGGGCGGTACCAGCACACCCCCGTCGCGGACGGCATCGCGGAGCCCGTCGACGTCGTATCCGACCACGGGGGTACCGGCTGACTGTGCCTCCAGCGCGACCATCCCCAGGCCCTCGAACCGCGACGGCATGAGCAGGACCGCGGCCCGCGCATACTCGCGGTTCAGGGCGTCGCGGTCCAGGCTGCCGCGATACTCGATCCGACCCCGGCTGGCATCGGCAGCGCGGCGGACATCCTGCTCCAGGCTGCCGGTGCCGACGATCACACCACGCACGCCGGTGTCGGTACGCGTGAGCGATTCGAGGATCGACAGCGCTTCGACGACACCCTTCTCTTTCTCGAGGCGCCCAACGAAGAGCACCCGTCCACCCTCGTGCTCGACACCGGGGACATCGACGGCGTCGACGCCGTTGGGCAGCACCTCGATCCGGGACGCCGGAACACCCATCTCCAGCAGAGAATTCGCGGTCGAGCGCGACACCGGGAGCACCATCGCCGCCTGCTGGTAGCTGCGCGCCTCGACACCCGCGAGCCAGCGTTTCACCGAGCGCCGCGAATGCGCCTGGCGGTAGGTGTGATGCGCCGTGTAGATGAGCGGCACCTCGAGGTGCTTCCAGATGAGCACGCCACCCGGACCCCCGTGGGCATGCACGACATCCGGCTGTGCCCGCAGCATGATCTGCGGATAGCGATTGATCTGCAGCGACAGATCGAGTGGTGGACGGCCCGTTCGCCGCGCGACAGCGATGGCATGCTCGCCGCGACCCGAGATGGTGTGCACGGGGACGCCGCGTCGCTCGAGTGCCGCACGCATGCCGAGGATCACGACACCCTGGCCGCCGAGCGGTGGGGCGTCGTCGTAGCTGAGCATCGTGACCCGGGTCATCGCTGGCACGTCGAGCAGTAGACGGTGGTGCGACCCGCGATCTGGGTGCGGCGGAGCGGCGCGCCGCACTGAAAACAGGGCTGCCCGCCGCGACCATAGACCTGCAGCCGTTCCTGGTTGCTGCCGCGCGCGTTCCACACGTCCCGATAGTCGTCGACGCTGCTGCCTCGATTGGCGACCGCGGCGCTGAGCACCACCTTGATCGCGTCGAGCAGTGCGGCGCGCTCGCGCTTGGTCAGCCGATTGCAGCGTCGCGTCGGTCGCACGCCGGCGAGGAAGCACGCCTCGTCGATGTAGATGTTGCCCAGTCCCGCAACGCCTTTCTGATCGAGCAGCGCGGCTTTCACCGTGCGGGACGTGCGCTTGAGCACTGCGTCGAGGCGGTCCTGCGAGAAGTCCGCTGACAGCGGTTCGACGCCGAGGCGCGGGAGCACACGGGCGGCAACCAGTGCGTCGCGCGACCCGTACGCAACGCGCCCGAAACGACGCGCGTCATCGAACCGCAGCTCGCGACCGTCGTCGAGACTGGCGCGAATGTGCGTGTGTTTCGGCACCGGCGCATCCGCGTCGCAGACCAGAAGATGCCCGGTCATGCCGAGGTGGACCATCAGGTCGTCGCCGGAGTCGAGGCCGAGGAGCAGGTATTTGCCACGACGCTCTACCTCAGCGAAGGTCTGCCCGGTCAGCAGCGCCGGCAGCATTGCACCGTCGGGGTAGCGGACGATGTCGGGGCGCAGCATGGTCACGCCATCGATGCGACGGCCGGTGACGGCGGCGCGGAGGTCGCGTGCGACCGTCTCGACCTCGGGAAGCTCAGGCATCTCAGGCCCGCGCGACGGGCGTCATGTCTCCCCAGTTGTCGCCGACCTTGACGTCAACTTCGAGCGGGACCCTGAGCGCCTCGGCGGCGCCCATGCGTTCACGCAGCAGCGGGATCAGCGTCTCGACCTCGTCGGCCGGCGCCTCGAGCAGCAACTCATCGTGCACCTGCAGGAGCATGCGGCTCCGGAGTCCGGATTCACGGAGCGCGGCGTCAACGAGGATCATCGCCTGCTTCATGATGTCCGCCGCTCCACCCTGGATGGGCATGTTCACCGCCATCCGCTCGGCGGCGAAGCGTATCTGCCGGTTGGCGGCGCGGATGTCGGCGATATAGCGCCGCCGTCCGATGAAGGTCTCGACCCATCCGTATTCGCGCGCATGATTGCGCACCTGCTCGAGGTACGTGGTCACCGCAGGGAAGTTGGTGAAGTACGCGTCGATGAACGTGTGCGCGTCCTCGCGACTCATGCCCGTGTCACGCGCGAGGCCGAAATCGCTGAGCCCATAGACCACGCCGAAGTTGACCACCTTGGCGATGCGGCGCATGTCGGCGGTGACGTCCTCCGGTGCCACCGAGTACACCTCGGCGGCGGTGCGTCGATGGATGTCCTCGCCGCGCTGGAAGGCCGCAATGAGCTCCTCCTCGCCGGTGACGTGGGCAAGTACCCGCAGCTCCACCTGCGAGTAGTCGGCACTGACGAGCTGCTGACCGGTGTCCGCATGGAAGGCGCGCCGGATGCGCTGCCCCCACTGCGTTCGCACGGGGATGTTCTGCAGGTTGGGATCGGACGACGAGAGTCGGCCCGTGGTTGCGACTGCCTGATTGAACGAGGTGTGCACCCGCGAATCGGCTGTGCAGAGCAGTGGCAGGGCATCGACGTACGTGCTCTTCAACTTGGTGAGCTGACGCCACTCGAGAATGAGATCGACGACCGGATGCTCACCGCGCAGCGACTCCAGGGTGTCGGCGTCCGTGCTGCGACCCGTCTTGGTCTTGCGTCCGCTGGCGAGCCCGAGATCGTCGTAGAGAAACCGCCCGAGTTGCTGCGTGCTCCCCGGGTTGAAGGTGTATCCCGCCGTCTCCTGAATCTCCTGTTCGATCTCGGTGATGCGCGTGTGCATCTCCGCGCTGATCGAACCGAGGAGATCGCAGTCGACGGCAACACCTTCGACCTCCATCGCAGCCAGGATCGGCACCAGCGGCAGTTCCATGACGTCATGAAGGCGGCTCGCATTGGCACGCTCCATCTGTAGCGTCAGCGCGGCACCGACAGGGTCGATCAGCCCGATCCAGACGCCGTAGTATGCGGCCGCCTCGTCGATCGGGATGTCGGCCATCCCGCGCCTGGATTTCCCCGACCCCAGCAGCGATTCCTCCGCGTCGACGCGGAGTGCGCAGAGATCGTGCGCGAGCACGGGCAGCGTCGGCACCTTGAGGCGCGAGTTGGTCAGGTACGCGGCGAGCAACGCGTCGAAGTGCAGTCCCCGCAGCGCGATCCCGCGCCGCCGCCAGGCAAGCACTTCGCGCTTGAGGTCGTACCCGCGCTTGGGGATCGACGCGTCTTCAAGCAGCTCCTCGAAGGCAGCCACGGCCGCGGCATCGGCGTTACGCTCGACGAGACTCGAGTGCCACACGGGGAGGTAGTACGCGGTGTCGGTGCCGGTCGGTGCGATCGCGACACCGATCAGGTCGCCGATGCGGGCGTTGCCCTCCACCACGGTGCGAATCGCGAACGATCCCGCGGCGCGGATGCGCTCGACCGCATCGGTGGCCTCATGCGCGTCGAGGACCACGACCACCTCCGTCGCCGGATCCTGCAGGTCCCCAACAGGGATCTCCTCCGCGCGCGACTCGATCGTCGATGGCGGCATGTCGGCATCGGGAGTGCGCCCCGGAAGGCGTGGCAGCAGGCTCCGGAACTCGAGGCGGTCGAACAGCTCGCGCACCTCGGTGTCATCGTAGTGGTAGAGACGCGCGGCCCCGAGCGGTAGGTCGACGTCGACATCGATGACGATCGTCGCCGTCCACTTGCTGAGTCGCGCCTGATCCATGTGCTCTTCAAGCGCGCGGCGCACGCGTCCCGGCGCCATCGACGGCACCGCTTCCAGCACGTTCTCGAGCGGTCCGTACTGCTGCACAAGCGACATCGCCGTCTTCTCGCCGATGCCTGGTACGCCGGGAATGTTGTCGCTCGCATCGCCTTGCAGTGCTTTGAAATCCACCACCAGGGGCGGTTCGAAGCCATAACGTTCGCGGACTTTCTCGACGTCGTAGATGATCGTCTCGGAGATGCCGCGCCGGCTCGCGTATACGCGGATGTGCTCGGTGACGAGCTGCAGTGTGTCGAGGTCGCCGGTGAGAATGATCACGTCGAGTCCCGCTGCCTCCGCCTTGACCGCGAGGGTACCGATGACATCGTCAGCCTCGAACGTTGGCACCTCGATGATCGGAATGCCGAGCGCCTCCACCACCTCGCGTGCCCAGGGAAACTGCGCGCTCAGCTCCGCGGGAGCGCGCGAGCGTTGTGCTTTGTACTCCGCGAACTTCTCGTGGCGAAAGGTCGGTCCCGGGAGGTCGAACGCCGCGATGGCGTATGTCGGCGTCGTGTCGTTGAGCGCCTTGAAGAGCATCGATGTGAAGCCGTAGGCGGCGTTCGTCATCTCGCCTCGGCTGTTGCTCAACGCCGGCATCGCGTGGAACGCGCGGTACACGAGGTTGTGTCCATCCACCAGCAACAAGGTCTCGCGTGCCACAGCGGACCATGGTAGCGGCGCGACCGCTATGGCCTCGGTGGCGCACCTCCGGGGTTATGATCGAGCGATGGCAGACCTGGTGGAGATGACCGTCGACAGCATCAGGGTGCACATGCCGACGGGGCAGCACGTCGTCATCCTCAAGGAGAAGACCGCGGATCGCTACCTCCCCATCTGGATCGGCATCAACGAGGCCAACGCCATCGCGTTGAAGATCACCGGGATCACGCCCGAGCGGCCGATCACGCACGACCTCCTCGCCAACCTCCTGAGCGCTGTCGAGGTGACCGTCGACAGAATCGTCGTGACCTCGCTCAGCAACGAGGTGTTCTACGCGCGCATCCTCGCCAACGTCGACGGCCGGCGCCTGGAGATCGACTCGCGTCCGTCCGATGCCATCGCGGTCGCGGTGCGGGTCGGAGCCGGGATCTACGTCGCCGACGAAGTCCTCGACAAGGCAGGAGTCCTCCCGGAGAACGACAAGGACGGTCAGCTGACCGAGGCCGATCCCGAGAGCGAAGAGCGCCTGGCCAAGATTCGCGACTGGGTCAACACCCTCAACCTTCCCGATCTGGGCACCGGCGCCTCCGAGAGCTGAGCTACCCGGTAAAGAGCGACCAGAACTTCGGGTCCTCGAAGCCCAGCCGCCAGGCCGCGATGCCCGCCAGGCCGTCGGTCTTCACGAGCGCGACCTTGCGAGCCAGGCTGTCCGCATCGTCGAAATAGGACGCGAGCGAGCCGTTCGGCGAGAGGATGAACGGCGTCTGCGTGTCGAAGTCGTAGTCGACTCGCGCGCCGGGGATCTGCAGCGCGTTGTACAGGACGTTGGAATAGGCCGAGGCGCCGCCGACGCTCCCCCACTCGCGACCGTAGAGCGGCACACCGAGCAGGACGTGCGACGGGTCGAGGTCGGGAAGCGTCGCCTGGAGAATCGAGGTGTCCCAGTCCAGTCCGGCGACCGGTCCAGGCGTGCCCCCGTCGCCGTGCTCGTCGTAGGCCATGAGGTCGACAAGGTCGGCCGCCTTGCCGATCGCCGCCACGTCATAGGCCGCTGAGTACGCGTTCACGCCGGCGAAATCGTGAGGAACGATATCGACGATCAGCTTGGCGTTGTGCGCGTGCAACGCGGTCGCGAGCTGCTGGATGAACGCGGTGAACGGAGCCTTGTCCGCGGCGAGCATCCCTTCGAAATCGACGTTGATGCCCGTGTAACCGGAGTATTTGATCGAGGCGAGCATCTCGTTGATGAGCACGCCGACGGCCTTGGGATTGTTGAGCAGCTGATTGGTCGCCTGCGGGTTCGCGGGGTCGTTCGCCAGTGACGGCCAGATGGGGATCCCGGCTGCCGCGGCCCGGTTCACCGCGGACTGATCGGGGGTCCCGAGCAACGTGCCGTTCGGCTGTGCCTGCCAGCCGGTGGGGGTCATCTCGGTCACCCCGCCGAGATGGAGCGCGAGCGAGGTGTTGGAGATGGCGGTGTTGATGACGAAGGCGTCGATCTTGATGCCCGTCACGCTCGGTGCCGCCGGCACCGTTACCCGTCGGATGGCGTTGCGCGGAATGCCTCCGAGCGCGAGGGTTATCCCGGGGTACAGATGCGCATTGCTCGCTGTCGCGATGCTCGAAGGCAGTGAGATCGAGGCCGGCGCCTTGCCATGCCAGGTGATCCGGGCGTGGTCGCCGTCGATCCAGGTGATCGTCGCCCCGGGCAAAGCAGCCTGCACGGCGGGCTGATCAGGAGCATCGCTGAAGACCGCGTCGACGACCAGCCCCGCGGCGGGATCGATGTGCGCGGCGACCATCGCCGAGGTCGGCGGGATGACCGTGAAGTTGATGTACGTCGTCGGCAGGCCCGATACGGCCACGGCGAGACGGTGGGACGAGCTCAGCGGCATGAGCGGCTTGACGCTGGCGAAGAGGCTCTGGCCGGTCTGGGAGAGGGACAGCTTCGCCCCGTCGAGGGTGGCGGTCACGTCGCTCACCTGGAGGACGGCCCCGGTCGCGTGGAGCTTGAGATCGAGGTTCGGGGGTACGTCGGCAGCGCCAGTGCGCAGACCGACACCGCCTGCCGTGATCACGACGTACTGGTAGTTGGGTGGTGGGCTGAACCCGGGGATGCTGCAGCCAGAGACCAGCAGCGCCACAGCCAGGCACGCCAAACGGCGGTGCATTGCGGTTGAGTCTAGTCAGGTTGGCCCGGCCCTGGCCGGAACCCTCGATGGCTAGCGCGTCGTGATCGTCAGCGTCGCGATCAGCGGAGCGCTGCCGACCACTTCGAATCCAGCGGGAATCTCGGCCTGGACGTGGATGACGGTCCCAGGCGCAAGGCCTGCCGGGACCGTGAAGGTCACGAGGGGTCCAGATCCCAAGGCGGGAATGGGCTCGCCAGCGCCGCTCGTCGCCCCTGGCTCCGCCCCGCCGAATTCAGGGCTGTAGGTTGTGGGGAGCATCAAGAGTGCGCCGCTGCCCACCGCGACGGAGACGCAGGGGCGGACAGCACGAATTGCGGACGTCGAGCTCAGCGAGCCGGGCGCCCCCGCGGACGACAGAGGTTCTGAAAGCTGCGCATAGACAACGACCTGCTCACCCGGGCTGACCATGAGCGAGGACGCCGAGAGGTCGAGTTGATCGCCTGGCTGGCTCAGAGACTTCGCGATGATCGGCGTGGAGAAGCCGGCCGGCGGCGTTGCCCCGGCCACAGGAGCGACCTGTTTCGTGCACGCCGACTCCTCCACGGGGGTGGCCAGGCCGTGATCGCCGGCTGATCCGGCGGCCGGAGCGATGGCCGATCCGCTGTCGCCTGCCGTACTCGGTGTGGGGGTGCCGCCGCCGGCGTGCGCGAGGGCAACGACGATGATCACCAGCGCGGCCGCACCCCCCAGCGCGGTTGCCGGGAATCGTCGGAGCAGCCCCGCATTGAGCCAACCGAGGCTGATCCGTCGACGCCCGGATTCCTCGGCCACGGGGGGAGTGGACGGAAGATGCACCACGCGAGCCATTCGCGCTTTTGGAAGTTCGTGCAGGGCCTCGACTGTCGCCGTGTACTCGGCGTAGGCGGCCTCGCAGTCCGAACACGAGCGTAGATGTGCCTGAAAGCGCGCTTCATCGATGGGGGACAGATCGTCGTCGTACGCGCCGGTGAAGAGGTCGTCGACGTGACGCCGCACGCTCATGCCTTCTCCTCGGCGAAGCCCGGAAACGCCGCAGTGCCGCGGAGCGCTTTCGCGAGCATCGATCGGGCGCGATTCAGCCTCGACTTGACGGTGCCGATCGGGACGCGGAGCGCAGTGGACATCTCCTCGTAGGTCAGCTCGTTGACGTCGCGAAGAACGACGACGGCGCGAAAGTCCGGATGGAGTGTCAGCAGCGCGTCGCGGACGGCTGCGACCCGTTCCAGCGAGAGGGCGGTCGCCTCCGGTCCCAGCCCCGGATCCGGCAACTCCACGATGTTGCCCTGCGCATCCTCGAGTGGATCCGCCGGGCGGCGCACCGTCCTGCGCTGGACGTCGTGACTGCAGTTGATGGCGACCCGGAAGAGCCATGCGCGGATGGTCTGACCGCGGAGCACCGGAATCCTCACATACGCACGCAGAAACGTTTCCTGAACGACGTCTGCGGCGTCTGCCGGGATGCCGGTGATCCTGAGTGCCATCGTATATAGCTCGTCCTGATGACGGGTGACAATTGCGGCAAAGGCGTCGCGGTCCCCGCGGCGTGCCCGCTCGAGGAGCGCCTCGTCGTCCATGCGTTTGAGAGTACGCGCGGTGGCGGCTTTAGGTTCCCGAGCCGGGCGCGGTTGTTACGCCGCGAGGTTGGGTGAGCCGGTACGCTGTCCGTCTGGCCGGGGTGGCGGAATGGTAGACGCAGCGGTCTCAAAAACCGCCGAGGGTTACCTCGTGAGGGTTCGACTCCCTCTCCCGGCAGGCCGGTTTTGAATTCCAAACCTGTCTCCGGCCCGCCTCCGAGAGCAACCGCCTGGTTGACGTAATCCCACAAATACCCCTACAGTACCCCTACAGATTCCGGTGTTTGGGAGGACGAGGTGACAAGTAGGCGTCGGGGTCTTGGCGAAGGGACCATCCGGGAGCGACGCCCGGGCCAGTGGGAGGCGCGGGTCACGGTCGGCTTCGACGCGAGAGGCCGCCAGGTCCGACGCAGCCTCTATGGCAAGAGCCGCGCCGATGCGGTCGCGAAGATGAATGCGGCGATCCGGGGGCTCGCTCTGGGTGTGGCCCCGGCCTCCGACCGGCAGACGGTGGGTGACTTTCTGGGCACCTGGATCGAGGGACAGACCAGCATCCGCCCGACCACCATGCGGCGGTACCGCAGCCTCATCAAGTACCAGCTGATTCCTCTGTTGGGGAGGGTCAAGCTGACACAGCTGACCCCGCAGCAGGTGAACCTGGCGATGCGGCAGGCGCTCGCAGGCGGCCTGGCCCCGCAAACCGTCAACCATGCCCGCGCGGTCCTGCGTTCGGCGCTGGCTGACGCGCAGCGTTGGGGCACGGTGGCGCGCAACGCGGCAGCCCTGGCCGAGCCGCTCGAGGTGTCGGCGACGAAGGCGGCCTCCGTGCGTCCCGAGGAAGCCCGAGCGATCCTCGACGCCTTTCGGGGCACCGAGCTCGAGGCGGTCGTGGGGACGGCGCTGTATCTCGGCATGCGTCAGGGCGAGATCCTCGGACTCCGCTGGGATGATGTCGACCTCGAGCGCAAGGTGCTGCGGGTTACTGGCGCGCTGCACCGCGTCCCTCGTGACCAGCGATCCGACCCGGAGGTGATGTTCAAGATTCTCGAGCCAAAGACGAAGCGGTCTCGGCGGACCCTGCGGATTCCCGATCCCCTGGTCGAGCTGCTCGCAGTCCAGCGACAGCGACAGCGTGAGGATCGTCTCCACATCGGATCGGCCTGGCACGAGCCGATCGCCGGGCTGGTGTTCACGCGCCCCACCGGTCATCCGGTAGAGCCGACCGGGATGACCCATCGGTTCGAGACCGGCCTCCGCCGAGCCGGCCTGACCGTGCGTCGCTTCCACGATTTGCGTCACGCCGCCGCGACCCTCATGCTGGCGAGCGGGACGGAGCTGAAGGTGGTCAGCACAGTGCTCGGACACTCCACGATCGGCATCACGGCGGACACGTACGCGGACGTCCTCCAGGAGTTGTACGACGACGCCGCCGACCGGATCACCCGCCTGATCACCACGGGTTGACGTGCCGAGGATCAGCGCCTTCTATGGCATCGTCATCACCATGTACTGGGAGACCGGCGGGCAACACCATGCGGCCCACTTTCACGCGACCTATGGGGAGCATGAGGCGTCGATCGGGATCGAGCCGCTGGTGGTGCTCGACGGCTCGCTGCCGGTTCGGGCGCTTGGGCATGTCATGGAATGGGCGGCGCTACACGAGCAGGAGCTGCGAGACAACTGGCAACGTGTGATCGAACGCACGGCGCTGGCGTCCATCGAGCCGCTCGCATAGGATTGGTTGATGGTCAAGGTCACGCGCGTGGAACGCCTCGGCGAGTACCGGCTCCGTCTCACGTTCAGCGACGCGGTTGTCGGCGACATCGACCTCGCCGACGAGCTCTGGGGTGAGATGTTCGAGCCGCTCCGTGACATTGCTGAGTTCAACAGCGTCAGCGTGGATGCAGAGCTGGGCACGCTGGTGTGGCCGAACGGTGCAGACCTCGATCCGGAGGGGCTTCACGACGCGGTGCGACCGGTTCAACGGGCGAGCTGACGCGGCTCGTGCCGGGGTCACGCGGTCTGCTCGTCGACCCAACGGCGGAGCGCATCGCGCGGTACGCGGAGTGCGCGTCCGACGCGGATAACGGGAAGGGAGCCCGAGCGCAACAGCTCGTAGGTGCGCGTGCGACCGAGTTGCAGCTCAGCTTCCACGTCGCGAACGGTGAGCAGCATCGGAGCGCGTGTCGATGCAGGCGGAATGTCAACAGGTCTCGGCGTGACCGACGCGAGCAATGGCGCTGGCGTGGCTGGCATTCCTCGTCGGCCTCGTGCATCCCTGTCAGCGCAGGCCCCCTGTGAGCCTTGAGGCGACACCATCTCATCGGAACCCCAAGGGAGTTTCGTCTGATGCGCGCGAGGCTTCCGGCGCACATAGCCGCTACCCGGCGACACGTCGGCGACAGCCATGGCACGAGCATGCCATGCATTTGCTTACGTAGCGCCTACACTTTTCCAGCATACCGGCCACGCCCGCTCGGTTAAGTCCGCGAGTTCCTTGACACCGCGGCTCCAGAACGTGGCTGACAGATGGCTCAGGACGCATCCGCCCGGCGAGCGTACGCACTACGTTGGCACGCCTCCCACGGTGAAGGCTGCTTTGCGGCATTCGCGCCTTCCACCTGTCACGCGAAGGCAGCAGATCACGCGAATTGCACGCACATCGCTGTTCTCGCGCACATCGCGTGTCCCGTGAATATCGCGCTTCCGGCAGACGTCGCGCGTCCAGCGCACTTCGCGAGGTTCGCGCGCGCCGCGCCATTCGCGAACGTCGCGCTCGTCGCGAACATCGCGTCCGCTCGTGCTGTGAACTCCACCTCGCGGTCAGCGACGTGTGGGTCACTGCGCGAATCCGGCCGCGCTGTTCGCGAACACGGCCGCGTCGGCATCACCTCTCGCTCCTCCGCGCGCCGGCCTTCTCTTCTCACCTTCGACAGACGCACACCACTTCACGTCCGTCCCTCACCGCCACCATTGCCTCGCGCACACGCATCGCCGACCCTGACACGCACACAGTTGCATCGCTGATTTCTCCCAGATCAAACGTTCCGAAAAAGTAGGCGCTCTGTAGGCGTTTCCTCCTTACGCTGAAGTGCGTGCAGGACGGGTTTCCGCGATGATCTCGATCGGCAAGCTCACCCGTGTCGAGCAGGCGGTGCGGTATCTGCGCGAGGCGGTTGCGCAGCAACAGATCGAGTACTACACCGCCCGCGGCGAGTCGCCAGGACGCTGGTCCGGCCTCGGTGCGGAGGTGTTGGGACTGCGCGGCGAGGTGACCGACACCGACTTTGCGGCGGTGCTCGCCGGCACACATCCGCGCACGGGTGAGGAGCTCGGCAGACACTGGCGGAGACAGACGGTCGTCGCCTTCGACGTGACCGTGTCAGCGCCCAAGGATGTGAGCATCCTCTACGCGCTCGGTGACGAGCGCACGCGGTCCACCATCCTGCGCATCCACGGCGAGGGAGTCCAGGCGGCCGCCGAGTATCTCCAGGCCAACGCCGGCTGGGCACGGCGGTACACCCCGGATATCAAGGCCACCGAAGCGGTCCGGGCGAAGCTGGTCATGCCCGAATTCGTGCACCGCACCGCCCGGCCGGTCACGGATCCGGCCACCGGCATCGTCACCGTCGATCCGCAGCTGCACACCCACATCACCATCCCGACGTGGGTGCAGCGACCCGACGGGAGTTGGAGCCAGCTGCACAGCGAGCCGCTGTACCAGCACGCGGCCGCCGCCGGAGCCATCGCCCAGGCGGAATGGCGCGACCGCCTGGTGCGCGAGCTCGGCATCTCCGCGGTGGTCGACGGCAAGGGCTGCTTCTCGATCGTCGGCATCACCGAAGCGCAGCGGCGGAAGTTCTCGCGCAGGTCGCTCCAGATCGACGCCGCCGCGGCCGCGTATGACGTGACCACACGCTCCGGGCGTGAGGTGGCCACGCTCGACACCCGCGAGGGCAAGCACGAGGTCGCGGCCACCGAGGATCTCTTCGCCCGATGGCACGAACGTGCTGCGAGCGTCGGGCTCAACAGCGAGACGGTGCCCACCATGTTCAATCGCGAGCCCGGTGCGCTGGAGCCGCGGCGCCTCGACGTGCAGCGGTCGGTGGACATCCTCGGCGTGCACGGTCTCACTGCCCGGCAGGCGACCTTCACCCGGTGCGACCTCATCCGCGCCGTGGCCTCGCACGCGCCGCTCGGCATGAACCGTTTTGAGCTGGAGACCACGGTCGACTGGATCCTCGCCGACGGTGACGCGGTGCGGGCGCTGCCACCTCGGCTGCGCGAGGGCGAGACCGAGCCCGAGGCGCTGCTGCGCTGGACCGAGACCGGCCACAACCTCCGCTACACCACCCCAGAGATGCTCGCCCTGGAGCGGGGCATGGTGGCGACGGCCCAGGCGCGTGCCGGCGCGGACGTCGGGGTGGCCCGCGCCGACACCGTTGCTGCGGCGATGGCTGCGCGTCGGACGCTGACCGCGGACCAGCAGGCGATGATCCAGGAGGTCTGCCTCAGCCCCGCAGGCGTGCTCGTCATCGAAGGGGACGCGGGGGTGGGCAAGACCTACGCACTGGAGGTCTGCCGCGAGGCCTTCGATGCCTCCGGGGTCGAGGTGGTCGGCTGCGCCCTTGCAGGGCGCGCCGCCGAGCTGCTCGAGGAGGGCTCGGACATCGCCTCGACGACCGTGGCGGCGACGCTCCACCAGCTCCAGGTCGAGCGTCTGCCCTACGGCGGGGTGCTCGTCGTCGACGAGGCGGGCATGCTCGGTGACCGCCAGCTCGCCGAACTAGTGTCATTGGCGGCCCGGGACGAGGCAAAGCTGGTGGTGGTCGGCGATCCCTTCCAGCTTCAGCCCATCGAGGCCGGGGCACCGATGCGCACCCTGAGCGATCACATCGGCAGGGTGGAGTTGCACGAGAACATCCGCCAGCAGTACGACTGGGAGCGGGCTACCCTGCAGCTGCTCCGCGACGGTCAGGCGCGGGAGGCGTACCGCGAGTACGAGCGCTACGACCGCATCCACGACGCCCACTCAGAGGCCGAGCGCCGGGTCCGGGTGATCGAGGATCACGCCCGGCTCGAGGCGGGTGGGCTCGACACGGTCATCCTCGCCCGGCGCCGTGACGAGGTGGCCACCCTCAACGAGCTGGCCCACGCGCGATCGGTGGCCGAGGGGAGGGTCCACGGGCCGGCACTGATCGTCGGTGACAAGGAGTACCAGGTGGGCGACCGGGTCATCTGCCTGGCCAACGAGCGCAGCGGTGCGGTCAGCAACGGCACGCGCGGGATCGTCACCGCGATCGATGTCGAGCGCCGGACGCTGACCCTGGAGCGTCCCGACAAGCGCCAGCTGACCCTCGACACCACCCACTACGACGCCATCGACCGAGGCTATGCCCTGACGGTGCACAAGGCGCAGGGGATGACCGCGGACATCGCCCTGGTGGTGGGATCCGAGGGTGCCACCCGGGAGTGGGCGTACACCGCGATGTCGCGGGCCACCCTGGCCACCCACTACTACGAGGTGTTCAAGCCGCCGGAGCGGGACAGTCTCGGCGTCGAGCACTGGAGAGAAACGAGCCGATCGGCGGAGGAGCGGACCATCCAGGCTTGGACCCGGAGCGAATTGAAGGAGTCGGCGCTCGACTACCCCGAGCGCTACGAGACGCCCGAGCGGATCACCGTCGAGGACGACCTCCGGGCGCTGGCATCCGATCGACAGCGGGCCCTGGTCGAGATCCTCGGGGGACCCGAGCTGGCCCAGGAGGCGACCCGGGTGGAGGCTGGGGAGGAGATCGACCGCCTGGTGGCGCAGCGTGCCTACGACCACGTGGAACGTCAGTTGCGTGAGAGGGGCATGTCCAAGGAGGCGGCGCGCGAGCGGCTTGCATACGCGGTGGCCCGCATCAACGCGGAGGACGCCGCCGGCGGGCCGCGCCACCTCGAGGGCAAGGCCGTCGCCGGCTGGCTCACCCCCGAGATCGATGCGCAGCTGGAAGCTTCGGAGCTGGAGTTCGAGCGCGAGCAGGGG
>DATDID010000009.1:0-79944 GCA_036521195.1 Candidatus Dormiibacterota bacterium | reverse complement strand
GCGTCCGCTCGCCGATGAGTTCCCGCGGATGGCTGGGGTTCGACTCGTAGCCGCCGCGAGGAGCCCACGGCAATGCCCGTCCGCGCTCGGCGCCGAACCATGGCGGGGCCTCCACCGTCGACGGTCGATCCTGATGGGGCGGAGCGTCAGGAAGTTCGTCGCCCTCCTCGATCAGGCCGATCTGGCTGAAGAGCTCGTGTACGGCGCCGTCCGGAATGTGTACTCGGGCGAGCGCGCCAATGCGTTCGGACTCTTCGCGAAGATGCTCGATCGCGGTCCTGCAGCGATCGCACGCGAGAAGGTGCGCCTCGAGCTCGCCCGTTGGTGCAACCTCGAGTTCAGCGTCGAGATAGCTGCTCAGAGCGAGGAGGCTGCACCTCACAGCGCGATCTCTCGGTAGATCGAACCGAACTCGCGCCGGGCTGCAGCGACGAGGCGGGCCGCCGCCTCCGGCGAGCACTCGAGCGCTCGCGCCATCTCGTGGTAGTCGAGACCGCACAGATCGCGTAGGAGCAGCGCCGCGCGGCGATCGAAGCCGAGCATTGCCATGGCGCGCTTGACGGTGTTGATCCGGCCTGCGTCGACCGCGTCAACCTCGACCTGCACCGACGTGCCGCTGCGCCGGAACATCCTGCCGATCCCGGCGGGCCGCGGTGGGAAGCGCTGACCGTGCCGGCAGGCGCGCGTGACGGCCCGGTACAGCGCGGCGCGGCCGTCGACCCGGAGTCGTGTGGGTGGGTAGCGGCTCGCATGGTGGATGCCTCCGGCGACGAACGCGACCGCGTCAGCCTGGTGGTTGACCAGGTGCGTGGCATACGTGACTAGATCATCGAGCTGCTCGCGTACGGTTGCGGCAAGCTCGCGCGCCTCGGGAGCGATGTGTGCTGAGACGTTGATCATGACGTTTGCGCTGACGGCGCGAGTAAGACGGTCAAAGAATACTGTGGAGTCCGCTCCGCGGTCAAGGGGAGATCAGGACGAAGTGTGCACCAACTCCCCACCGACGACGCCGGGTGGCTGGACGAGACCGGCTCGCCCCCATGCCGCAGCCGGCATGCCGATGTCGGCGACCCAGACGGCGCCCGCGTACGCGGCAGCGCCGCTGCTTCGCAGACCGCGCTTCATCGCGGTCAGCGTGCACGTGAGCGTGGCGCGTACGCACGGATCAAACGCGTCGCCGGTGGTCGCGTCGAGACCGCTCGGCACATCGACGCTCAGGATCGGGCGGCCGGTTCCGTTGAGCGTGCGGATCGCGGTGGCCTGGGGATCACGTGGCGCACTGCGCAGTCCGGTGCCGAGGAGTGCGTCGATGAGCAGCACCGCGCTGCCGGCCGCCTCGATCACAACGGCAGGTTCCGTGCCGACGTGAACATCGACGCCGCAAGCGCGAGCCGCTGCGACATGGTCGTGCACCACGCCCTGGACACGTGAGTCCTCGGCGACGACCACCACCCGCACCGTGCATCCCCAGGTCGCGAGGTGACGCGCCGCAACGAGCCCGTCGCCACCGTTGTTGCCATATCCGGCGATAACGCCGATATCGGCTGGACGATTGCCGATGTGGTGCCATGCGCACCGCGCCACCTGCCACCCCGCGATCTCCATCAGCTGCAGCGTCGTGACGCCGCATTGCAGCGCCGCGGCGTCCAGCTGACCGACCTGTTCCGAGGTGAGGTCACTGAGATCGTTCACCCCAGCTCCACGAAGACGTCGTCGCCCAGCTTCGGACCACCCACGGATGCCGCCGGGACACCGCGCGCTGCGACCTCGATGTGTCCAGCGCTGCCGATGAGCGCGGCGGCTCCCTGATCGATGTCGTCGTACGTCGTCAGAAGGCCGGTGCATGCGCCGCCCTGCCAGCTCACCGAGCGCACCGTCGCAGGCCCGATGTCAGCGTCCCGGATCGTCGTGATCGCGTTGCCGAAGTGGTCGACCACACAGATGCGCCCTCGCAGACCCGTCCCGATTCGTTCTGCGAAGGCCCCGGCGAGGACGATCGGGTCTTCGATTGGCTCTCCGGCGGCGTCGAGCCGGCCTCCCGACGCGAGTTGCGCCGCGATCGGCGCGAAGACGTCGCGGCCGTGGAAGGTCGGCGCTGCGTCGAGCGGTAGGTCGAGGCTGACCGCGCTTCGGTATGGCTCATGCTCCTCCCAGAGGTACGAGATCAGACCGTTGTCGGGTGCGACGCAACGGATTCTCCCGACCTCGATGGCAATCGCGCGGCGGTCGGTGCCAACGCCCGGATCGACCACCGCGCAGAAGACGGCGCCTTCGGCGAAGGCTAGCGCGAGGGCTTTCAACTGGTATGCGCCGCCGAGCACGTCACCTGCCGGAATGCCATGGGTGCCGTCGACGCACTGCGCGTGGGGGTCGATCCGCCATGCGGCACCGGTCAACGACGCGGCGTACGCGTCGTCGCGGCCGAAGTCGGTGACGAAGACGATCGGCTGCCGCACGGCATTCAGTACCGTAGCAGTGCCGTGGAGACTCCGCAGACCACACCCGATCAGGCACCGTTGTATGAGGAGCCGCAGCCCGACGGGGCCCCGATCCGGAAGCAGCGTCCGGTGTGGAGCATCCCCGTTGTGGTGGTGTCCGTGGTCGCCATCGTGATCCTGTTCGTCGTCGGATTCACCGGCCTGTTCGCGAACCCCGTGCAGTCGGTGAACGCCAACGGCACAACGACGCTCTCAGGGACGTTCGAGCCGTACATCTGCAACAGCACCTCGTGCGACGGCTACATCTCCGCCGGGGCACGGAGCGTCTTCATCGTGTTCCCCAAGGACTGCGCGCAACCCGAACGCGGAACGAACATCACGGTTGACGGCAAGCTGGCACCCGACCTCGGCAGCGCCTCGTACCGCGCCACCGCCTGCGCCTGACCCGCTACTCCCAGCGGAAGCGCCACGCTGCAAGACCGAAGCACGCCACCGCCCACGCGAGCGGGACCGCGACGTCGACCAGCGGCAATCCGCTGCCCGAGTTGAGGATTTGGTGCAGGGCATCCGAGACGTAGTACACGGGCAGGACGTGCACGAGGTCCTGAATCCACTGCGGCAGGGCGTCGACGGGGAAGAAGATGCCGCTCAGGAAGAGCATTGGGAAGCCGATCAATGAGGAGATGCCGCGCGCCGCGTCGCTGGTGCGCACGAACGACGTCAGCAGAAACCCCATGCTCACGAAGCTCGCGATCCCGACGACGAGCGCGACCACCGCAAGCAACCAGTCACCGTGTCCGCGCGCGCCGAAGAGCGCAACTCCGACGATCGCGAGCACGCTCACCTCGAGCGCGACCGTGATTGCACCTCCGGTCATCGCTGCGCCAAGGACCTGCAATGGACGGAGTGGCGTTGCCCGATAACGCCGCAGGACCTTCCGCTCACGCTGATCGACGATGGTGATCGACACGTAGGTGAGCCCTGCGAGCACGGCGACGTAGGTCATCATCGATGGCAGGAAGTAGTCGATCGTCGTGATGTTCTGCGTCCCGATCTCGGCAGTATTCACCGTGATCCCCGGCGTTCCGCCAATGTGCTCAGCAATCGAGAACGCCTGCGTGATGGCGCCGATTACCTGGGACGCGATCTGCGAGTCCGACGGGTCGTTGCTGTCGAGATCGAGTGTCACACCGCTGTTCAGACATTTCTGGTCGGATACGCACGGTGTCGCGAAGTCCGGATGGATCACGACGACTGCAAGGACGTCGTCGTGTTGCAGGCGGCTTGACTCATGGGATGCACTCCCCTCCTCCACCACGAGGTTCTTGTCGTGCTTGAGGGTCGTGACATATGCGTGGCTGAGGCTCGTGCCGGCCTGGTCGACGACACCGATGTTGACCGACGCGTTGTTGCCGCCGAGCACGTTGCCGAGAAGCACCATCAGGAAGATGGGGATGAGCAACGTGAATATGAGTGCCGCGCGATTGCGGAAGCTGCTCCGCACGATGGTCTTGACGAGCGCAAGGAAGCCCTTCATTCGCGCAGGGCCCGTCCGGTGATCGCGAGGAACACGTCTTCGAGCGTGCCGCGCTCGACCCTGAGGTTGGCGACGTCGGCGGCGCCACCGGCGCTGTCAGGACGGAGCAACTGCGCGAGCACGGTCTCGGGTGCATGGGTACCGATGCGCACGGTGACGCCGTCGACGTCAGCAGAGTCGACTCCGTTGAGTGCACGCAGCGTGCTTGCGTTGGCTCCCGCGCTCGTGAAGCCGATCGTGGTGCCGGGTCCGTACTGTGAGACCAGCCGGTCGGGTGTATCGAGCGCAACCACGCGGCCCTTGTCCATCACCGCGACGCGGTCGCAAAGGCGCTCCGCCTCCTCCATGTAGTGCGTCGTCAGCATCACGGTCTTGCCGCGGGCGCGAAAACGCTCGATGAAGTCCCAGAGCGACATGCGAGCCTGCGGGTCGAGACCCGTCGTCGGCTCGTCGAGGAAGACGACGTCGGGATCGTTGACCATCGCTAGCGCGATGCTCAGGCGCTGCTGCTGTCCGCCACTGAGCTTCGTGGTGATCTGCTTCGCCTGCGCCACGAGGTCGAACTCCTCGAGGAGGTCCGCCGTGTCACGCGTGTGGTCGTAGAAGGCGCGAAACAGGTCGATTGACTCGGCAACCGTTGTGAAGCTCGGCAGAGCGGTTGCCTGCAACTGCACGCCGATGCGGCGCTTCACTGCCGTGGCGTCGTGCCGGATATCCGTCCCGAGGACGACTGCCGTCCCCGAGTCGATGTCGCGCAGGCCCTCGAGCATCTCGAGGGTTGTGGATTTGCCGGCGCCGTTGGGTCCGAGGAGACCGAAGATCTCGCCCCGCTGCACGGAGAAGCTGATGCTGTCGACGGCGACGATATCGCCATATCGCTTGGAGAGATCCTGGGCCTCGATGACCGTCTTCGGAGTTTCCGGCCGCGCGGCAACGGCGGTAGCCGGCGCTGATGTACGCGAAGCAGTTGGCAGCGGGGTCGCTGCGGCAGCTGGACGCCGGGTGTTGAAGACGAACGCGCCGCGGATCACGAGGAGCACCCCAACCACCGCGAGGATGAGCGCGTTTTCGCTCTTGCCGTGCGTCGCCACGATCACAGCAGCGAGCACGAACAGGATCACTGCGATGGCCCAGACGACGGGGATTCGCGAGAACGGAGCAGGGAACCGAAGGTTGCCAATCATGGGCAGCCGCCCATGATGCCCGAACCGCCCTTATGCGGCGGCTGCGATCCCCGCCAGGCGCCAGCCGCGATGAGCGACGGTCCAACCGCCGTCAGCGACCTCGTGCTGCTCGTCGTCGGCACTCGTATCGCTGCTCGGATCGCGCTCGAACGTCCAGTCCTGGGTCACCGGAGCGGCGTCGCCGATGATGGCGAACCGAACGACCGCCCGCTCGAGACCCCCGACGACGGTCGCCGACGTGATTTCTGCCGAGGCAATGTCTGCGTCCAGCGATGGTGCACCCAGCGTCTTCGCGTCCTGCATGGTCCGGAATGTGTCGCGCGCGATGAGCAGAAAGGCGTCGGCGCTGAATTGCGGGTCGACTTTGGTCACCGCGGTGAGATCGAGACCCGGGACGGCTTCCTCGCCACGTTCATGGAACTCGCGGTCGAGGTCGGTGAGCATCTTGTCGTCGACGGCGTCCAGCTGCTCCTCGGCGACTTCACGCTTGGCAAGCCGGCTTCCGATCCCTGTGACGTGCAGGAAACCCTCGCCAACGGACTCCTCGAAGGAATGATCTGGCGCGACGTCGCTCATGGAATTACCTCAGTACGGGTGGGCCGCTCGAATCTACCCGCCCTGCCCGAACCTCGATTCGTCTGTCGCTGGGTTGTTGCGGATCGTTGATCCGGTCACACACCAAGCGCAGGGTCAGCGGACAGTGATCAGCCTGCTCCCGGACACGACGCGCCGCCGTGTCCGTGATCGTGATGGTCACCGTGTCCTTGCCGGCGCGCTTGTAGCGATGGCTTGTACGCAGCGGCGTTTTGCGAGAGCGTGATCACCACGGAGCCCGCACCGGAGGCCGGGAGTTCCGGGAACATGTAGCCGGCGCTGAAGACGGGACCGTGCAGGTGGCGGCGATACCGCAGGTGGCGGAGGACGCGGGGGTTGTTCCGGTGCCGACTCATACGAGCCCCGGCTGCACCGTGCCGTTCGGCCAGGTGATCACCGCGGAGACGCTATCGCACACCCGAGGCACCCGCTGCCTGAGAACCACAACAGACAAAAAGAAAGAGCGGCCCAGGCCTTCGCCCGGACCGCCCTTTCGGATTTCGATCAGCTGCTGATCAGTACTCCGGCATCGGCGGAGCCGCCGATCCACCCTTCTTCTCAGGGATGTCGGTGATCAGCGCCTCGGTGGTGAGCAGCAGCGCTGCGATCGACGCCGCGTTCTGCACTGCCGAGCGTGTGACCTTGGTCGGGTCGATGATCCCGGCCTTGACCATGTCGACGTACTCGCCCTTCGCGGCGTCAAAGCCCTGGCCCTTGGGAAGGGACTTGACCTTGTCGACCACGACCGAGCCTTCCATGCCAGCGTTCTGCGCGATCTGGCGGAGGGGCTCCTCGAGCGCACGGCGGAGGATGTTGACACCGGTGAGCACGTCGCCCTCAGCCTTCACGCTGTCGAGTGCTGGGATCGCGTTCACAAGCACGACTCCACCACCAGGCACGATGCCCTCTTCGACTGCGGCACGCGTGGCGGACACGGCGTCCTCCATGCGGTGCTTCTTCTCCTTGAGCTCAGTCTCCGTCGGGGCGCCGACCTTGATCACGGCAACGCCGCCGCTGAGCTTCGCGAGACGCTCCTGGAGCTTCTCCTTGTCCCAGTCGCTGGTGGACTTGTCGATCTCGGCCTTGATCTGCTCGATGCGGCCCTTGATCGCGTCCTTGCTGCCGTTGCCCTCGACGACGGTGGTGTCGTCCTTGGTGATGCTCACGCTGCGGGCACGGCCGAGCGAGGTGAGCTGTGCGGAGTCGAGCTTGAGGCCGACCTCCTCGCTGATGACCTGGCCACCGGTCAGGATCGCAATGTCCTGGAGCATCGCCTTGCGACGATCACCAAAGCCTGGGGCCTTCACGGCGACTGCGTTGAACGTGCCGCGGAGCTTGTTGACGATGAGGGTGGCAAGCGCCTCGCCCTCCACATCCTCGGCGATCACCACGAGCGGCTTGCCGCTCTGAACGACCTTCTCGAGGATCGGCAGGAGATCCGCGATCGCGGAGATCTTCTTGTCGGTGATGAGGATGTAGGGGTCCTCGAGCACGGCCTCCATGCGCTGGGCATTGGTGACCATGTACGCGGAGATGTAGCCCTTGTCGAACTGCATGCCCTCGACGAGCTCGAGCTCGGTCTCCAGGCCCTTCGACTCCTCGACGGTGATGACGCCGTCCTTGCCGACCTTCTCCATCGCGTCGGCGACGGTCTCGCCGATGGTGGGGTCAGCAGCGGAGATCGATGCGACCTGCGCGATCTTCTCGCGCTCGGAGATCGGGATCGACTGCTCCTTGATGGCCTTCACGATCGCCTCAACGCCGAGCTCGATGCCCTTCTTGAGCTGGATCGGGTTGGCGCCGGCAGCCACGTTCTGCAGGCCGGCTGCGATCAGCGCCTGGGCGAGAACGGTGGCAGTGGTGGTCCCGTCACCGGCGATGTCGTTGGTCTTGCTCGCCACTTCCTTGACCAGCTGAGCGCCCATATTCTCGAAGGGCTCCTCGAGCTCGATCTCCTTGGCGATCGTGACTCCATCGTTGGTGATGGTCGGCGAGCCGAACTTCTTGTCCAGCACGACGTTCCGGCCCTTGGGGCCGATGGTGATCTTCACGGCGTCCGCGACCCGATCGACCCCTCGTTTGAGATGGGCGCGAGCCTCGACGTCGAACAGCAACTGCTTGGCCATGGTTCCTCCTGGTATGTCCTCTAGCCTGGGTTCCACGGGATAGTTTAGCACTCGGCTCGGCTGACTGCTAGCGGGTGGCGAGGACGAGTGCTAAGGGGATGAGGCGGAGAGCTGGAGGGCTACGCAACCGCCCTCGCGGACTTGAAGAAGTCGGGAGGCATGTCGTTCCGGAGGCGCCAGACGATCGATATCGGTCGCTCGCTCTCGTGGCGCTCGTAGTCCGCCTGACCGAGGAACAGGAACGGAGAGGCTCCTATGCCGTCGCCAATCGAGTCTTCGCGAACGAACAGGAGCACGTCGGTGCCATCCCGCCTCTGATTTATGTATCGCTGCCCAGTCGCGGACGCTGCCGAGGTCACTGACTGCGACTCCCAGTGGAACAGCGACGGGGAGATCGGGTAGTCCCGATAGCGCGTCGACGGCGAGAATTTCTTGACGGACTTGTTGAGGGTCACGAGCAGCAGATCCGTTCGGAATTCAGGCAGCCACTTGACGCCTTCACGCCAGCTCCCTGGCCGTTCTGGCGTGATAGCGCCAAAGGCCGCGAGAATCTCGTCCCTCGTGTACCGGGCGTGAAGCTCGAGCGGAAGGTCCGTCGGCAGCGTGGTCGATGGCGTGAGGTGGCGCGCTCGCGTGGCGAGTGCATTCAGTAATTGGCGAAGTTCGTCGCGCATGCTCGGATTCGCCCACAGACGCGCGAGTGTCGCTTCGACGCTCTTGGAGGGTTTGTCGCGAAGCTGCAGGTCAAAGTGCAGCATCATCGCGAGCCGCGACTCCAACGGTGACAAGACGTCCGGTGAGGGCGGCGCCGCACTGGTCAGCCAGTCTGTATACCTCGAAACCCTTTGGACATCATCGACATGCAGCATCCGGCTCATAGCACTGCTGAGCCCAGCTTCATCAGGGCCGGCGTTCGCGTCCTCGAATCCAGCGGAACGCCGAAGCGCGGTCCACCCAGGCGTGCTTCCGGCGTAGATGTCGCGCGGGCTCAGCGCCATTTCATCCAGGAATTCCTCCAACCCGCAATCCCCGTAGGTGCGCAATTCCTCAACGAGCTGCCCGCGGTGGCTGCGAGTCGCGCCCCGAAGGTTCTCAAGAATGAGTTGCGTCGACTGCCGATCCAGGTTCACTGAGCAACCGGCTGGGAGATACGGAAAACCTGTCTGTATTTCCTGTACGAGTCTGCGGCCGACCAAACCCGTCAGAGCGGTGAACCGCTCCGTGTATCGAAAGCGACGATGTTGCTGCCCAATGAAGTCGAGGATCGTGAGTCCGTCCTTGTCACGAGTCCTGCGAAGGCCACGTCCGATCTGCTGCATGAACACAACTGAACTCTCCGTCGGTCTGAGCAGCAGCACGGTGTCAATGTTCGGAATATCAAGACCTTCATTGAACAAGTCGACGGCGAAGAGGACGTTGACATCGCCGACCTGGAGACGGCGCAAGGCATCACGCCGTTCCGCTGATGTCGATTCCGCCGACACATGCGCTGCGGGGATTCCAGCCGCTGAGAAGCGATCCGCCATGTACCGTGCGTGTTCGATGCTGACGCAAAACCCGAGTGCACGCATCCGAACCGGGTCGAGAACCACATCACGAACCGCTCGAATGACTTTGCCCAGTCGCATGTCATCGCCCGTGAGCAGCGAGCTCAGCTGAGACGTCTCGTACCCGCCGCGACTCCATCGCAGTGAACTCAGATCAGTGCCGTCCGCAATCCCGAAATACTGGAACGGGCACAGGAGGCCCTGCTCCAACGCATCCCAGAGCCGCAGTTCCACCGCGATGTGGCCACCGAACCAGCGCTTGATATCCAAGCCGTCTGTTCGCTCGGGCGTAGCAGTCATTCCAACCAAGAGTCGCGGCTTCACATGATCGAGAAGCGCCCGATACGTCGGCGCCTCGGCATGGTGAAACTCATCGACCACCACCACGTCGAACGCTTCGGGGTGGAACCCATCACCTTGACGTCGCAGTAACGCCGACAGTGACTGAACCGACGCGAAGACATGCTTGCCCTCGCGCGGCTGCTGGCCGGCAACCATCAACTCACCGAAGCTCCCATCTCGGAGGACATTTCGGAATGTCGTCAGGCTTTGCTCGAGAATCTCCTGCCTGTGCGCAACGAACAGGAGCGTCGCGTCGCCCCATTCGTCTCGAACGCGCTGGTAGTCGAACGCTGACACGACGGTCTTCCCCGTTCCCGTTGCAGCGACGATCAGATTCCTCCACCGATCGAAGCGCTTACGTTCAACCTCGAGCGTGTAGAGCATCTCTTCTTGGAAGGGATACGGCCGAAGGTCGAACGGAAGGAGTTCGCTAGGTTGATTGCCTGGCTGCGCTCGCGCGATCGCGTCTTCGAATACTTCCTTTTGATAAGGCTCGAAGTTTGTGTCCGCCCAGTAGGTCTCGAAGGCCGCGCGAAATCGTGCAAGTAGTTCGGGCGCAGCAACGTCGCTGAGCCGCACGTTCCACTCCAGGCCATCGTGCAGCGCCGTGTGGGTGACGTTTGACGATCCGATATACGCGGTCGAGTATCCGGAGGATCGCTCGAAGAGCCAGGCTTTCGCGTGGAGTCGCGTGGAGCCGAGGTCGTAGCTGACCTTGATCTCCGCACCGAGGTTCCTGAGCTCATCGAGAGCTCGGGCCTCGGTCGAACCCGTGTATGTCGTGGTGATCACTCGCACAGGGACGGCCCGAGCTCGAGCTGCGTGCAATTCTGGGAGCAAGACACGAATGCCGCTCCATCTGACGAAGGCACAGAGGAGGCTGACGCTGTCCGCAGACGCTAGCTCGTGCCGCAACTCTGCGCTCAGCGCTGGTTCCTGCTGCGACGAAACAAGCAACGCGTTCTGAGAGAGTCCAACCGCCGGTCGCGGGGAAGCTTCAAGGCGCCCGAGTGGTGTCAAAGCTGGCCGGAGGATCTCCATCAGGCGTTGGGCGCCATCATCGATCAACTCGTCGAGGAGCTCAGTGAGCTCAGGGCGATGTGCCAGCGCCTCCCGAATCAGATTGTTGGACAAGGCAACTTGGGCGGGGAGGTCGTCGCCGAGGCTGCGAAGCACCAGGCTGAGCACACGGGCGATATGCCCCGCCAGAACCCCCGGCACATCAGGGAAATCGACCGACTCGAGGCGGTAGAGGTCGGCGACCGAAGGGAGGCCAGCGCGGACCGCCTCGGTGACCAAAGCTTCATAGACGCCGACAGGCAGAAGCTTTCCCTGTCGACGATCGGCCATGACGCTCGTAAGGGTGCCACGGGCGACTGATAGCTCGCAGACCGCGACGGCCCTCTCTGGTGGTGCGGCCTCCAGTCGCGGTACCCCGAGAGTCCAGCGACATCCATTTGTCGTCCCGCCGAGGTACTACGTAGATGTCGACATGTCCGATCGTCTAAAACGTACCGCGTGACTCCAACCGACCCCGTCATCGCCGATCGTTCGGCAGGAGTTGCGCTTGCCGCCGCGGCCGGGGACGCGATCGGCGCGCCGCACGAGTTTCGTGGTCCGCTCGACGAAGCGGCAGAACTGCGCATGACCGGCGGCGGCATCTATGGCTGGAAGCCCGGCGAGTGGACCGACGACACGCAGATGACGCTCGCGCTGCTCGCGCCCCTCTCAACCGGAAACCGGCACGTGGAGGCCGTCGAAGAAGCCTTTCTGGCGTGGTTCGCAAGCGGCCCCAGGGACGTGGGCAGTCAGACGAGCATGGTGCTGAGTGCGGGGCCTCCACTCCACGAGTCGGCTGCGGCATTCCAGCGGGCGCGCCCGGACAACGCACCCAACGGCGGCTTGATGCGCATCGGCGCCGCAGCGCTGTCGTATCCGGGGAAGCCCGAGCAGATTGCCGCCTACGCGCGCACGACCACCGAGCTCACCCACGCACACATCGACTGCGTTGACGCGAGCGTGATCTGGGCGGTCGCCATCGACCACACGATTCATGGCGCGCCTGGTCCCGACGAGCCGTGGGACTTCGCCGAGGCGCTGCGGGGCGCGCTCCTGCATTTGCAGAAAGCCCGGCGCTCGTGGTGGGCGCAGCTGATCGATGAGGCGTGCGAGCGGCCCCCCGTCGACTTCCACGAAAACAACGGCTGGGTGGTCAACGCCTTTCAGACGGCACTGTCGGCAGTCGTTCGGACGCCGATCCCGGATGGAGCGGCTCCCTGCGGACACCTGGTCGCCGCGATTGGAGCCGCCGTCCGCTCCGGTGGTGACACCGACACGGTTGGAGCCATTGCCGGGACGCTCCTCGGCGCGCGATGGGGGGCGACTGCCGTGCCGATCGCGTGGACCTCGATGCTGCGTGGCAAGCGCCTGTATGGCAAGCCCGACCTGCGTGCGAGCGACCTCGACGCCATGGCGCGGCGCGCTGCGAAGGGCGGCAAATCCGACCAGATCGGGTGGCCGGGCCGCGTCCACCTGACTCCGTACTACCTCGAGAGATTCCCGGCCAGGCCGGCGACAGTCGCACTCGGTGGCGTTCAGTTCGGCGGCGTCTCCGGGCTCGATGCAGCAGTGCAGTCCGGTGTGGACGTTGTTGTCTCCCTGTGCCGCATGGGCACCAAGGACGTTCCGGACCGGACGGAGCACCGAGTGATCGGCCTTGTCGACGGCGGTCCTCAGGACAATCCGAATCTCGCGTTCGTCCTCGCTGACACTGCGGACTTCATCGCGACGCGAGTGGCCGGCGGCCACAAGGTCTACGTGCACTGCGTGGTTGCCGAGAATCGCACGCCGACGGTCGCCGCTACCTTTCTTGCGCGGCACCGCGGAATGGCCGTCGCGGAGGCATTGTCGACAGTCGAATCGGCGCTCGGTCACCGGCCATCACCCGTGTTCGCCGACGGAGTCCGGCGCGCAGCGACCCTCTGACAAACCTGGGTTATCCCCCGAGCACCACCCAGAGCGGGCCTTCTTCAGCCTTGCGGATCCAGTCCTGCGCCCACGTGGAGAGCGCATCGAATGAGGACACGTCCGCGACCTCATTACGCAGAGCCTCGAGTTCTTCGGCCCTCGTGCCAATCTGCGCGAAATTGCTGCGCAGCGCCCGCTCGACACGGAACTGGAGCCCGGGCGACGGCGACGTGACCGGGGTTGTCTGGAGCTCCTTGTGCCGATTGCCACGGGAACCACGCGCCGTGCACCCAGGTCGCCGCCCAAACGGACCCGCCAGCTCGAGGACGGCCTCCACATTGCTGATGACCGTGAGGCTTTCGGGAAGTGCTTCATACGCCGCGACCGCAAGTCGCAGGCGAAGATCGGCAAGGTACGGCGCGCTCTGAGCAACGTTGTCGCAGATGTTATTGCGCTGCGGACCGCCGTGCGTGAACCCGAGGTCCGCGAGCCTTGATCGCGCGTGCGCATCGAGTGGTCGGCAGTCATCAGGCGCACGCCATTCCCGCGATCCCACCTCGGCGTACAGGATGCGGTTGTTCAGCGTGAACTGCACGTACTCGTCTTCGTGGTCACAGTTCTCAAAGATGACGAACTGCGCCTCCAGCGCGTTGTCAAGAAAGCACTGCATTAGGTGCGTCACCGACCGCCGCAGGTCGTCCGCCGGCATCACGCAACCTCCGAGCGTCCGCCGGCATCGGCGACGTTGCCCTCGATCGAGATGACCCGATCGAGCACCCCCTGACGCAGAGCATCGAGACCGTTGCGCACATCGCCGGTCGCGGCGGAGATCGAGGTCAGCTTCGACTTCATGCCGACGATCGCGTTGAGCTGCGCGCGAATGCCGTCGAGATCACGTCGCACCGCCGTGGCGTCGATGACGTCGGCATGGTCGCGCGCAGCGGACAGCGCGAGGGCGCGCCCGAGACGCACGGCAGCAGTGAACGCGGTGTCGTCGGGATCGTCCGGATCGAGCTCGCAGATGATGTGCTCGCCATGCAGCGTGAACGGCGCGCACCCTGACGGCGCGTTGCCGGCGCGGTACACGGCGACGGCGATGGCAGCGCCGCGGTTGCGCCGCGTCTCATCCAGGTCACGGCAGAGCTTGGACAACCCGACGCGACCGCTCTTCGCCTCCACCGCGACGCATACAGGGACGCCGCGCGTCCACGACGGATCCAGCGTGATGAGGAAGTCGCCCTTGCGACTGCGCACACTGTTCCCGACTGCCGTGCCGGTGGGCTCGACGAGGTCGCCCGTTCCGCGCAGCAACGCGTCGAGACGTGCCTCCACCGCATCCTCGAAATCGAGCCCTTTGGCCGTGCCCTTCTGGCGCTCGTCGGCGCGTGCTTCGCGCGCAGCCTCGAGACGCACCAGCCGCTCACTGACGTCCTTCAGCATCTCGCGCATCTCGGCGCGGAACCCGTGCAGCGGACTGGCCGCAAGCCGCGGATCGAGCATCCGGCTGATGACGGCCCCGTCGCCGTCGAAGTAGCCGGCAAGCAGCGTGCGCATACGGCCGATCGCGCTATCGCGACGCTCCTCGTCGAAGAGGTCGTCGACGAGCCTGCGCAGCGTTCCGTCCTTGCCGAGGAATTGCTCGAGCGTGCGCGGCAGCGTTCCGTCCTTCGCCGCGAAGGTTTCACGCAGCGCGGCGTCGAGCGCGATCGCCGCCCGATGGTGCGACTCATCGGTACGGTGCATGAGCCGGTCGAACTCTCGCGCGACGAAGTCGACGTTGATCGTCACGCTCGCATTGCGCAAGGCAATCAACCCAACCTTCAGTCCGCGCTCCACCACAGCCGGCCGATCAACCTCCGGGTGCTGGCTCACATATGACGCCAGATCGGCGTCGTGCAGAGAGAGACCCGTGACGGCGATGTTGTCGCCCTCGATGCGCACGTCGCAGCCGAGGGTGATGGGTTCCACCTTCCTGAGCATCGCTTTTCCTCACTTCGCTACCCCGCCACGGATCTCCAGGGCTGAGTGTCGAGTGCTCCCGCGACACATGGCTGTCGCGGGATTCCAGAACTCGGATTGACCGTTCGATGTCCCTGGAGAACGGCGACGGTGATCGGCATGTTCCAGCCGGAGGTGATGCCGCTGATCTCGAGCGCTTTGTCCAGGAGAGTTGCCCAACCCGTGCATCAGAGACGAATCATCGCGGTCACCACAGACCCCCAGCGGCGCCGCGTCAGCCTCACGCTCGGCAGATGGGATCACATTGCCTCCCGCCATCCAGAACTACGTCAGCAGCCGCACCTCGTGATGCGAGCCATCCATGCGCCCGCCGTCCAGCGCACAAAATCGGATGGTGAGGCTTGGTTCTACCTCCCTGGCGGACCAAGCGCCTGGATAAAGGTTGTCGTAGTCTATTCAGGTGATGTTGGCCTGATCATCACAGCGTTCCCAAGAAGAGCAATGCCATGACAACAACGATCGCCGGAATCACCTTCGACAACGTTCTGTACGACCCGGAGGGAGACGTACTGTACCTCCACGTCGGTGATCCGAAAACCGCGGTCGCCTTCGACGAGTCGCCGGAAGGTCATGCGCTTCGACTAGATTCCGCCGGAAATATTGTCGGCATAACCCTGGTTCGGCCCCGCCACGTGATGGCGCGGGGTGAAACGGTGGTGGTGACGATTCCCGCCCAACAGCCGGCTGTCATCGATCCCTCGGTCCTGAGCGCCGCCCTGCACGCCGCGTAAGCACGGCGGATCGCCGGATCAGGCCTTTATCTTGCCCCGCAAACGCTCCACCGCCTCTGCAAGATCCCAGACCGTCTCGAGCGCCAGGTTCAACTCCGACGCCGTCGGCGGCAACTCGTACACGCGGTGATGGCAGGCGCTGGACAACGAGTTCCACGTGAGCATCGCGCGGCCGCCGAGCGTGCGGTCGTTGAGCATGTCGCCGACGCAGAGCAACTGGCACTTCGTCGGCGTGCGCTCCAGTCCCGGCGCGGTGACCTGCCACAGCCGCTCCATTGCAAGCTCAAGCCCCTGGCGAGCAAGCAGCGCCGCCGCGCGAGGCCAAAGCCCCGCGGTGGTCGCGTCGTCGTCCCGGATGAGGTCGCGCGCCGTGGACACGAGCGTATGCGCGTCCACCGACGATGCGCCGGCCATCAGCGCGCCTCGAGCATCTTCAACGTGAGCTGCTCGACGCTGCGGATGAACTGGCGCATGTCGCCGTACACCTTCCCACTGTGTGTCCCGCGGTTGCACTCCTTGACGGCATCCACCGCCGACGGGTGGTTTTTGAACAGGTATCCGGAGACATCGCCGGCACGATCGGCGTCATGCAACAACGCGAGCGCCAGCCACATGTTCAGCGTCGTCGGCTTCTGCAGCGCGTACTCGACCTCACTATAGGACTTGCCCTGATGCAGCATGTAGCGCGTGGCGGCGAGTGACGACGCCGCCTCAAGCGCGAGCCTGCAGAAGCCCGGAACAACGCGGAGCGCCTCTGGGGGCAGGTCGCCGCTGTTGGCAACGGCGAACGCGTCCTTGATGTAGCGCTGCACAGGATCCTGGATCCGGCGCAACTCAACGACGGACTGCTCACGCCGCACCACTTCGACAACTGTCGCGGCAATGTCGAGCGCGCTCATCGCATCTGCCAGACGTGTGTCATGCGTGAGGACGATCACCTGGCGCTCCTTTGCTGCGCGGGCGAGCACCTGCGCGAGCCCCGCAACCTTGGCGGGATCCATCGCCTGCACCGGGTCGTCGATGACGACGAAGCGGAACGGCGACTCGGGCATCGACGCTCGCGGCAGGAACAGTGAGAGCGCAAGGCAGTTCAGCTCGCCCTGGCTCATGACCCCGAGCGCGGATCCGTGCTCTCCATCGACCTTGACGTCGAGCGACAGACGGCGCTGCGTCTGCGCACCAAGCAGGCGCAGATCGCCGAGCGAGACGTTGCTGTCCTGACGAAGTTGCGTCCAGTTCTCCTGCACCGCACCGGCAATCGGACGAAAGCGCTCGTCGCGCAACTCGTCGTGTGCCTCCTTCAACCACCGTTCGGCGTCCTTGAGGCGCGCGACCTCCTGCTCGGCTGCCTGCGCACGGCGTCCGAGCGGTAGCCACAATGCAATCGCGTCCGCAGCGGGCCGCCATGCTCGCTCCAACCGTTCGAGCTCGGCTGCGGCAGCCCGCCGAAGATCGCCGACGGCTGCGATCAGCGGCGGTCCGTGCGTCTCGAGATGACTCGCCAGCGCAAGGGCGTCATCGTCGGCGGACACGCTCGACCACCGTTCCCAGGCATCGACCACCGGGGCTATGTCGATACCCGCACCAGCGCCATCGCGGAGCGTCCGCAAGGGAGCGGTCACGAGCTGGCGCCCCTGCCGCATTGCGTTGTCGAGCATGTTGTGCGCGGTACGCACTGCTTCCGCGTCGGCGCGGAGCGCCGCTACCTGATCGCGCGCCTGTATGCGCCACTGATAGGTCAACACGCCTTCGGTGCCGCAGACGGGACAGCGCTCGCCCTCCGCATGCGCGTGCATATCAAGCGCCTGCTGCAACAGCGATGCCGTCTCGTGCGCCCGCCCCGCGTCGGTGCTCCGCAAACGCTCGGCGGCGGCCTGTGCATCGCGCAACTCGGTGACCGCGATAGTGAGTCGCTCGCGGTCGAGGACCGGGAGCCCCGCAAGATCACGAAGCTTGCGCAACACGATGGTTTCATCACTCTGCGCATCACCGCCGACTGTCCCTGCGACGACGTCGAGGTCCCACGTTTTCGATGCGAGCGCGGCTCGCACCAGCTCGGCGCGCTCGTCGGTCGTCCGCTCGAGCAGCGCACGCAGTTGCGGCAAAGCCTCGCGCGCAGCCTTGACATCGCGCTCGCGATCCAGGCGTGCCTTCTGCAAGACCTGCTGCGCCATGGCGAGATCGCCGAGACCCAGGATGCCGGCGAGCGCGTCATACAGCTTCGACTGCTCACGGTCGAGTGCGTGCTCGAGCTCGTTGTGCGACAGCAGTGGGGGATAGCCCGCGAGCTGCTGCGTCCACCCGAGCACATCAGGAGACGCTGTCTTGCCATCGACGGTCAGCGTCGAACCATCGACGCCATCGCTATCCTTCCAGACCCTGGCGACGTCCAGCGGCTGCTTGCGCCCGTCGATGGTGAAGCGCGCGGCCACGCGCGTATGCCGGTGATGGAGGTTCTGCCACCCGTCGCGCCACACCTTGACGCGCTGCTCCCAGCGCTGGTTGGTGCCCAGCAACACCATCTCGAGCGCTTCGGAGAACGACGACTTCCCGGAGCCGTTGCGGCCGACGACCAGCGTCAGGCCCGGTCCCGGGTCGATCTGCAGCGTCGACGGCGGCCCGATACCCCGGAAGCCCTCGACCTCGATCGCGGTGATGTACACGGCCGCGGGCGTTGCGGTTGCGGCGATGTGGGCGGCGGACGCCAACGTCGAGCCCCCGTCGCCGCGGAGCGTCGCATCAACCGACGCAGCGCCCTGGAATGCGGCAAGAATCAGGTCCGCAGCCCCGGCCGCCGGGGGATGCGCGTCGATCCGATCGACGACGAGGCTGAGCAGCGCGGTGTCAGGCATCGGGCGCCGTCGGGGTGCTGGTCACGCGTTTCAGGACAATCTCGTCAGGGGTGCGACCGTGGTCGACGAAGTACGTCGCACGAGTCCCGTCCTTCTCAAGGTGCACGAGCGATCCGACCTTGAATGTGTCTGCCGGCACGGTCAGCGGCGGTTTGCGTTGCGGTGTCTGCAGCGGCTGGTGTGGCGTGGCGACCACCGGCGAAACGGACGCCGCTGGCGCAACCGCCGCCGGAGCGGCGGCGGCAGACTGACGCTCGCGCTGCACGTGCTGGCGATGCACCGTCACACCGACGGCGATCGCCGTCAGCACCAGCACAGGAACGCTGATGTACCAATACGCGATGCTCAATGCGAGCACGACCGCAAGCACGATGTAGCCGACACAGCCGATGCCTCCGGTCGCTCTGGCCGCCTGTCGCGCCGCATGTTGCGGACGCCTCGCGTACGTCGAGAATCCCGCCCAGTACCCTCCTGGAAGTCGATGGCCCAGATAGAAGCGCACGCGTCATTCTGGCGATTACGGACAATGTCCTCGTGCCCGATCGCGATACCACCGCGCCACCGCTGACCCGCCGCTTCGCCACGGCGTTCGCGCTGGCCTGGGCCATCCACGGGGACCAGTTCCGGAAGAAGACCGGTATCCCCTACATGGCGCACGTCATGTCGGTCTCCGCGCTCGCGCTGGAGCACGGTGCCGACGAGGATGTCGCCATCGCCGCCCTCCTCCACGACACTGTCGAGGACTCGAACGACGGGGCCGCGACTCACAGCGTCATCGAGGATCAGTTCGGCGAGCGGGTCGCACGCATCGTCATGGCGTGCAGCGACGCAATCGCGGTTCCCGGGCAGCCCAAGCCCGGATGGCGCGAGCGCAAGGAACAGTACCTCCAGCATCTCGACGACGCCGATGAGGACGTCCTGCTCGTCTCGGCATGCGACAAGGTCCACAACTCGGGCGCGATTCTCGAGGATCTGCGCACCGAGGGCGACGTGGTCTGGCAGCGCTTCACCGTCACTGATCCGAAGCAGCAGCTCTGGTATTACACGAGCGTCGCGGAGATCCTCCAGCGCCGGCTCCCGGGGCCGCTGACCGACGCGCTCGGCCGCAACGTCGAGGACATCGCCGCACTCGTTCGCTGAGCGGATCAGATCGAGTCGAGGATCCGCTGGCGCTGCGCTGCGTATTCCGCGTCGTTGACAACGCCCTGCGCCTTCAACGCGTCGAGCTCCTGGAGCCGACCGGTCGCGTCACCCTGCGCGGGCTGTGCTGTCGGGACACCGGCCTGCGCATCGGCGGCGAGGATCGCCTCAGCGGAACCAGGCGCCGGTCCAAGTGTGCTGGGGAGCGCAAAACCGGGACCGCTCGCGGTGGCGACCGGGCTCGTCCCTGCCTGCAGGACCAACGGACCCGGCGGAACGTTCGCCGGAATCTGATATCCGTGGCCGCGTAAGACGTCGAGCGTTGCTTGTCGTGCCGCCTCCGGGTTACCGCTGTTCGCCTGCCTGACAGCCTGGAGTTGCTGGGCTAGATCGTTCATCGCTTTCGGGTCGAACATGGCCGGATTCATGCCGGGGGCCATGGTCATTCCCGGCGTTGCGCCGAACGCGCCGCCCATCGACTGGAACGTCAAGCCGCTTGGAGTGCCGGCGGGCGTCGCGAGCCGCGAGCCCGTGTACGCGCTGGTGCCTGCTGCGAATTGCGCTCGCCACTTCGCCACCCTGGCGCGGGAAGCGGCCGCACTCATCATGATGATGCCGCCGATCGCGACCCAGATCCCGGCGAAGAGCCCGAGGAAGCCGAGGTTGTCCGCCGGCGGGCACGGTGGACCGGAGCAGAACCCGTCGTCCGAGCACCCGCAGTTTCCGTTAGAGATCAACACGATCAGCCCGTAGACAAACGCGGCAGTCCCGACCACGGCCAGGAGGGCGCCGACCCACTTCACAACGTCTCTCCCCATAGCGGCGCATATGATGCGCGCCGATGAGTGCCTCTCGCCCACTCGAGCAACGCGTCGCCGTTGTCACCGGATCGAGCCGCGGCATCGGTCGCGCGATGGCACTTCGCCTTGCCAGTGAAGGCGCATCGGTCGTCATCACCGGCAAGTCCGAGGCGGGGACCGACAAGCTTCCGGGCAGCATCCACACCGTCGCGGCAGAGATCGAGGCCGCCGGAGGAAACGCGCTCGCCGTGCGCGTCGACGTTCGTCACGACGACGAGGTCAAAGCGATGGTGGACGCGACGATCGAGCGCTTCGGGCGTCTCGACATCCTTGTCAACAACGCCGGTGCCCTGTGGTGGCAACCGGTGCTGGACACGCCTCCGAAACGCTACGACCTGATGTGGGAGATCAATGTGCGCGCGGCGTATCTGTGCTCGTACTACGCGCTGCCGCACATGGTCGAGCGCCACTGGGGCCACATCATCATGTGCAGCCCTCCCATCAGCACCACGCCGAGCCCGGGACACGTCGCCTACATGACCACCAAGATGGGCATGACGCGGATGGCCATCGGAATCGCCGCGGAAGTCGAGTCCGACGGGATCGCGTGCAACTCGCTCTGGCCGGTGACCATCATCGAGAGCCTGGCCAGCATCAACTGGGGGCTTGGGGACCGAAGCCAGTGGCGGTCGCCGGAGATCCTCTGCGACGCGATGATGGAAATCGTCGGAACCGAGCCACCCACGCTGACAGGGCAGCAGATTCTCGACGAGCCCTTCCTGCGCGAGCGGGGCTGGACGGACGAGCGTCTCGACGCCTACTGGCTCGAGGGCAAGCCGCCGGAGCATCCGGTCTACATCGACGGGCGGTCCGGTTCCTCGATGTAAGTGAGCGGGGTCTGCGAGCGGTCACCCGTATGATCGAAGCATGAGCCCGACCACTCGATCGGACCTCGTCCGCCGGACACTCACCGTTGGAGCAGTCGGCGCCGGAGCCGTCATCTCGGCCCGCGTCCTGCTCCGGCCGCAGGTCAAGACCCAGCGCCGCCTTGTCGACTGGGAGGACGTACGCCGCATCGCGGTGTCGCGAACCGGGGGCATTCCGGGCCGGACGATCGATGCTCCCGCCCTGGAGGCGGCATACACCGAGATGGCAGCCCGGGTGGCGCCGATGATGACCGAGATCTCCCAGGTGCCTCTGACGTCCTACCCGAGATTCGTCGCGCTCGACCGAACGGGGTTCATCGACGCGAACCTGGGGATGGTCCAGCGCCTGCTCGCACCCGTCGAAAAGCTCCGTGCCCGCGTCCCGGAGTCGATCGCAACGGGGCTGAGCCGCCGGGTCCTCGATCGGTACGTCGGCGAGCTGTTCGGCCTCATGTCGCGCCGGGTGCTCGGCCAGTACGACCCGGTGCTCACGCTGGTCGACGAGCCCGGCGGCGCATCCCTGCCGAGTGCGCTCTATCTCGTGGAGCCGAATATCGCGGGGATCGAGCGCGACCTCTCGCTTGGCGACACCGACCTCCGCCCCTGGCTGATCCTCCACGAACTGACCCACGCGTGGCAGTTCGAGCTGCACCCCTGGCTTGGCGAGCATTTGCAGGACCTCATGCGCGGCCTGATGATCGATGCCTTGTCGGCCGATGGCGAGACGCTGCTGCCCTCACGCGACATGGTTCGCAAGTTGCCGGAGACCGTACGCGGACAGTTGCGCGCCGTCAGTCACGTCCAGGCGGTGATGAGCGTGCTCGAGGGGTACAGCAACTTCCTCATGCATCGAGCCGGACGGAAAGCGATTCGCGGCTCTGACAAGCTCGAGGCTGCCATGCAGCGGCGCCGCCGCCAGCGCGGCCCGATGGAGCGACTCATCCTGACGATCACCGGCCTCGAGATCAAGATGCGCCAGTACGAGGTGGGCGAGCAGTTCGCCGTCGCGGTGTTCGATCGTGCTGGGCTGACGACGCTCAACCGGGTCTGGGAGTCCGCTGCGATGATGCCGTCGCTCGAGGAGTTGCGGCATCCGGACCTGTGGCTCCGGCGGGTGGACTGACCGGTGGTCGTCTCCGCAACGACCAGCGTCGCCGACCGGCTCGCAGCCCAGGGACATCGCCTGACCCTGCAACGGATGATCGTTGCCGGAGCGCTCGCCCGGGCGCCACACACGGTGAGCGCGCAGGAGCTGTACGAATCCCTGCATGCCGAGCACCCGCAACTCGGGCGCGCGACCGTGTTCCGGACGCTCGACTTCCTCGTCGATGCCGGTCTGGCGCAGCGTTTCGAGGCGGAAGGCCATATCCACGTCTACACGTCGTGCGCCGACAACCATCACCACCACCTCGTCTGCCGCCACTGCGGGTCGACGACCGAGATCGACGACACCGCGGTGAACCAGCTCATCGATGCGGTGCGCGGCGGTTACGGGTTCGCGCTCGACCACGCGGCGCTGGATTTCTACGGCACGTGCGCGGCCTGTGCCGCAGCACTCATCGCCCCCTGAGCACACAGCCGGTCGCGGTCTGCGCGCCGAATGCGTTCAAGGGAACGCTCAGCGCCCGGGCCGCGGCGCGGGCTCTGGCCCTTGGCGTTCGCGACGCCGGCGCTGACGCGCTCGAGCTTCCCGTCGCGGACGGCGGCGATGGGACCCTCGATGTCCTCCTCGCAGCGCGCACTGGATCGACCGTGGCCCGGCATCGGGTGACGGGGCCCTTGGGCCGAACGGTGACCGCACGGCTCGGCATGCTCGACGAGAGGACCGCGGTGGTGGAGCTCGCAGAAGCATCAGGACTGCGGCTCGTGGATCCGGCCCGGTTGGACGCGCTCCATGCAACGTCTCGCGGCACCGGTGAGTTGATCCGGCGAGCACTCGACGCCGGGTGCACGCGGATCGTGGTCGGGGTCGGGGGCAGCGCGTGCACCGATGGAGGCGCCGGCCTGCTGCAGGCCCTCGGGGTTCAGTTGCTCGATGCGCGCGGCGCGGAGATCGGACCGGGCGGCGCCGGCCTCGAGGAGCTGGCCAAGATCGACGTGTCCGATCTGCATCCCGAGCTGTCGCGCTGCTCGATCGACGTCGCCTGCGACATCCGAAGCCCGCTGCTCGGTCCCGAGGGGGCGGCCCGCATGTTCGCTGCTCAGAAGGGTGCCTCTCCGCGCGAGGTGGAGCGTCTCGAGCAAGCGCTGGGGCATCTCGCGCGCATGGCTCGCGAACCTGCCGCAAGCGACGTGGCCGGCCTTCCAGGAGCCGGCGCGGCGGGAGGGTGCGGGTTCGGCCTTGCTTTGATCGGCGCGCATCTCCTGCCGGGTGCGGCGCTCGTCTGTGACGTCATCGGACTGGACTCAGCGCTGGCCGACGCCTCGGTCGCCATCACCGGCGAGGGTCGGTTGGACGGCCAGACAAGGGTGGGCAAGGCTCCGGCGGAGGTCGCAGTGAGGGCGAAACGGTTGGGCATCCCATGCGTTGCCGTGTGCGGCACGGTCAGCGACCGTCTGCCCGACCTCTTCGATGCCGCGATCGGACTGGATGCGATCGACGAGTCGATCGATCCGATGCGCCATACCCGAGCGCTGCTCCGCCGTGCGGGAGCGCAGGCGATCCGGGAGGCGTTCCCGGCTCGGTCTCAGTAGACGGGCGTCAGCCAGGCCATGTATTTCGGATCGCGACCCGTGACGACCTTGTGGTATGTGTCCTGGACACGCATCGTCAGGGGTCCCGGCTCGCCGTCACCGATACGGCGGCGGTCGATCTCGATGACCGGCGCCACCTGCGCGCCGGTGCCGACCATGAACACCTCGTCAGAGACGTAGAGCTCAGAGCGGTCGATGGTCCGTTCGCGCACTTCGAGCCCAAGCTCCTCGCGGAGGACGTGGATCACGGACGCGCGCGTGATGCCCTCGAGGATGCTGTCGGACGGCGGCGGCGTGAGCACCTCGCCGCGCCGGACGATGAAGATGTTCTCGGCGCTGCCCTCGGAGACATGACCGCCGCTGGTCAGCATGATCGCCTCGTCGAATCCGCCTTGTAGCGCTTCACTTTTGGCGAGCGCCGAGTTGACGTAGAGGCCGGTGCACTTGGTCCGGACCGGCGCCATCGAGTCATCGATGCGGCGCCAGGACGAGACCATGCAGCGAATCCCCCCGTTGCCGACGTACAAGCCCATCGGCGCGGTGACGATGGCGAAGCTGTCGGGGACATCGTGGAGCTTGACCCCGATGATCTCGGCTGCCTTGAAGGAGAGCGGCCGGATGTAGACGTCCTCGCGGTACTCGTTGCGGCGCAGCAGGTCGAGCGTGGTTTCGATGAGTTCCTCAGCCGACCAGGGAATGACCATCTGCAGTACGCGGGCGTTCTGCTGCATGCGTTCGAAATGCTGCGGGACGGACAGCGCGTAGAGCTGCTCGCGCTCGGCGTTCCAGTAGGCGCGGATGCCCTCGAACACGCCCGTGCCGTAGTTGAGGCCGTGCGTCAGCAGGCCAACTTTGGCATCCGCATAGCGAACGGTTTCGCCATTGAAGAAGACCCAGGACTTCTCGCGAAGCGAGGTGGCCTCAGCGATGGGAGCCGGTGCGGTTTGAGTCATCAGCGACAGCCTACAACCATACGAGGCGCAGACCGGCGCAATCGGCCCACGCGCGACCCTTTGCTATGCTCGCGAGGTCCGGAAACACTGGCTGGAAAGACGAACGTGGACGAGCGGGGGGACACGCCGCCACGGAATCCGCCAGGGAAATTGGAGGAGTCATGACCGACGTCATCAAGACCCATGCGAGCAACCTGCCCGCAGCTCGCAACATCCGCTGGAACCCGTCGCCTGCGGAGTTGCGCGAATTGACGTCGCGCATGCCCAACGCGCGCCACACCGAGTACGACAACTACAACGTGCAGACCCGCGTTGTCTCGCGGAGCAAGGCGAGCACGTATGTCGTCACTGATCGGCCCGAGGAGCACTCGGACCAGACCATGAGCCGCGCCGACGGTCAGAAGATCGCCGACAGTCAGGACGCGTACATCCGCGACCAGGACATGCTCGTCATCGACGGCTACATCGGCAACGACAGCGATCATCGTGTTGCGGCGCGTCTGTACATCGAAGCTGCCAACGCCAACATCGCCGGCATGCAGCGCTGGCTGTATTTCGATCCCGAGAACCCCGGCCCGGACTTCGCGCCGGTGCTCACCGTTATCTACACGCCGAACCTCGAAGCTCCCGGCTACCCGAATGACCGCGTGATCGCCGTCGACCTCGAGGCCGGCGTGACGCGCGTGCTGAACAGCGACTACTTCGGGGAGTCCAAGAAGGGCGGGCTCCGCATGTGGAACAAGCTCACCTACGACCAGGGTGGTCTCTCCCTGCACGCGGGTTGCAAGGTGGTGCCGACGGCTCGCGGCGAGCAGGCGTTGCTCATCATCGGTTTGTCGGGAACGGGCAAGACCACAACGACGTTCACGCGCCAGAACGACAGCAAACCCGTGCAGGACGATTTCGTGGCCCTGTATCCCGCGGGGCGCATCGTCGCAACGGAGAACGGCTGCTTCGCGAAGACCTTCGCGCTGGATCCCGCGGACGAGCCGACCATCTATGGCGCCGTCTGCAAGCCGGAGACGTACCTCGAGAACGTGTCGCAGGATGACGCGGGCGTCGTCGACTTCTTCGACACGTCGTATACGCCCAACGGCCGCGCCGTCTTCCAGATGGATGCACTCGGCTGGCACAAGGACGCCCGCGAGGTCAAAGCGGTCGATCACTTCCTCATCCTCAACCGCAACGACAACCTCATTCCCGGTGTCGCGCGGCTCAACCGTGAGCAGGCGGCGTTGTATTTCATGCTCGGCGAGACACGCGGCACGTCGGCCGGCGGTGCTGAAGAGGCCGGCAAGTTCCTGCGTGTTCCCGGCACGAACCCGTTCTTCCCGTTGCGTCACGAGCAGCAGGGCAATCGGTTCCTCGAACTGATGGACAGCGGCAGCTTTGCGGTGTACCTGCTCAACACCGGCCGCGTCGGTGGCAGGGATGACGACGAGCGCAGTAAGAAGGTCTCGATCTCGTACTCCAGCGCGATGGTCAAGGCGATCTCCGAGGGCACGATCGAGTGGGAGACGGATCCGGACTTCGGCTACGAGGTCGCTGTGTCCCTGCCTGGGATCGACGACCCGGAGATCCTTCAGCCGCGCAAGTTGTATGAGCGGCAGGGGCGAAGCGATGAGTACCAGGCGCTGGTCGCGAAGTTGAAGGCGGACCGACGCGAGTACCTCGCCGGTTTCCCCGGCTTGCGGCCCGAGATCGTCAACGCGATTTCGTAGCTGACGGCGGCCCCGATCGGGGCGCGGGACCAGCGGCTGCTGGCGGTAGCTGCAGCGGCCGGTTTGGATGCGCTTTCGTGTGCGCGCGTGCGCCACGGATGTCTGGGCCCGACTTCTCAACGGCACTGGACCCGCGGCAGATTTCCCCACTTGCCAGCCGAACATACGTTTGTTTATTATATTCGCGTGAGCAAAAACATCAGCCAGGATGTCGGCCGCCGCATCGAGGAGCTCTCGGCGCAGATCAATGCGGCCACCGCGGAGCTGGTGCGCTTGAGCGCCGAGTACGACGGCGTGGGCGGCTGGATGGGCGCCGGGCTCCGGTCGTGCGCGCACTGGCTCTCCATCCACGCCGGGGTCGATGTCGCGACCGGAGCGGAGATGGTTCGCAAGGGGCATGCCCTTGAGGCGTTGCCTCAGCTCGCCGAAGCGTTCGCGGATGGACGCCTGTCGTTCGACAAGGTCCGCAGGGTCACAAAGGTCGCCGTCCCTGAGGATGAAGGGGTCTGGCTCGACGTGGCACTCAACGCTTCGGGCGGTCAGCTGAGCAGGATCTGTCGTGCGGTATCGAGTGCGATCGATGCAGGCGACCCGGATCTCGCCGAGCACGCGCTGCAGCGGCGCGGCTTGCACACGTGGTGGCGGGACGATGGGATGCTGCAGCTGACCGCGGTGCTGACCCGCGAGGACGGTGCCGTGATCCGGGCTGCTGTGGAGGCTGCCGCTGCCGCACTCGTCTCCGAGTTGCGGTCATCGTCCCGCGCCGACGGTGGAGTCGACGATCCGGCCGAGCTCACATACGAAGTCCTTTGTGCCGATGCGCTCGTTCGCGTCTGCGAAGAATGGATCGCCAGCGTGTCGGCAACGCCGACTCCCGCTCCGACACGTCAGGTTGTGGTGCACGTCGATCAGACAGCACTCATCACGCGCGATCCAGCGGCGCGCTGTCACATAGAGGACGGCCCGTGGCTCCCCTTCGACGCCGCGCAGTGGCTCACTTGCGACTCCGACGTGGTCTCCGTTCTCGAACGCGACGGCAAGGTTCTGGATGTGGGTCGTGTCCACCGCGTGCTGTCATCGCGTCTTCGGCTCGCGCTGCAGGCTCGCGACCAGGGATGCCGGTTCCCGGGATGCAGTGTTCCTCCGGCGCGCGCTGAAGGACATCACATCAAGCACTGGGCGCATGGCGGTCGCACCGACATGGACAACCTCGTTTCGTTGTGCCGGTTTCATCACCGGCGACATCACGATGGAGCGTTCGGGATCCGTGTCGTCAGCGGTGAGCCGATGCAGTTCGAGTTGTCGGACGGAACTGTGTTGAAGCCGTTCGTCGCGGTCCCAAGTCCAGGACTTACGCCGAACCCTCAGGTTGCTGCCAACGCCGCGGTCGCGCTCGGTGGCGGCGAGCCCTTCGACCGGGCATATGCGGTGAGCGTCGTTGCCGATGCGTGCTGGTCGCGTCATGCGGTGATCCGTGAGCTGGAACGCGACGTCGGGGACGACTAGGAGTCGTGGCAGAAGTGGACTTTCGCCGGCTTCCGCCCACGTAGATCCGCGACGGTCCGATCCCAGGACTCTCGGTCGGCCGCCTGACCCGAAGGCAGCTTGGACGACGCGCTCGCGTGATCCCATATCGCGCGTGTGTACACCGCGTCACCGATGAACAGTTCGGTGCCGGTCTCTGTCGTCGCGATGACCGACTGATGTCCGGACGTGTGACCCGGGGTTGTGATGATTCGCAGGTCGTCCGCCAGTTGCACCTCACCGTCCACCAACTCGAAGCGCATGCCGGACGCCTCGATCCAGTCGGTGACCTCATCGCGCTCGCGAAAGATTCGCTCGTGCTCGGCCCGCTGCACCATCAGCGGCGCGTGCTCGAACGCCGGGTTCTGCCCGCAGTGATCGAAGTGCAAGTGTGTGTTGATCACCATCTTCACGTCGATCGGCGCGAGGTCGTGATCCGCGAGCGCCTCGGCGACGGTTCGGTTGACAACGGCGAAGTACCGCATCACCACTTCGGGCCCACCGCAGCCGGTGTCGACGAGGATGGTTCCCAACTGCTCGTGCAGGATCACGTAGCCGTGCACCGGCCACTGACTTCCCTCGATGGTGACGTGTGCGAGGTCGAGGCGCTTGATCTCCACAGTCAGTCGCCGGCCAACCGGCCCCACAAGAGGATGCGCTTGAACGGATAGAAATACGGGCGCTGATCGCCGAGCGCCGCGTTGAGGCGTTCGCGGTAGCGAGCGACGAACGCGGCGTGCAGGGATTCGGGCATGCGCGCTTCGTAGTCGGTGAGCAGCGTGCCCTTCACCCACTCCACTACTGCATCCGCGGACTCGAGGACGTGCCCGTAGACCTGCAAGCGCACGTACTGCGCGGCATAGCCGAGCTCGTACAACATGGACGCGTACGCCTCGGGAGCAAGCACCGAGAACGTGCGCGTGTATCCGTGCATGGCGCTTGCGAACGGCTCCTCCCGCGCGATGTCTGCCGCGAGCGTGTGCGACACGTGATCGAAGTTTGCGGGAACCTGCACCGCAAGCTCGCCACCGGGCACGAGCATCGCGGTCAACCGCTTGAACAGTCGCGGGTGGTCGGGCAGCCATTGCAGGGCAGCGTTGGAGAACACGACGTCAAACGGTGCGTCAGGCTCCCAAGCACCGATGTCCCCGTGCACGAACGCCAGTCCGGGAGCCTCGAGACTCCGAGCGCGCTCGAGCATCGCGTCTGAAGAGTCAACACCAAGGGTCGACGCGGCACCGAGCTGCTGGTGCAGCGCCGCGGTGAGCAGACCTGTGCCGCAGCCGAGGTCCACGACGCGTCCGGCCGGACGTCGCGTGATGAGTGCCGCGAGGTCGTGAAACGGGTGCTCACGCTCGCTGCGGAAGCGCTCGTATTGGGTCGGGTTCCAGGTATCGCGATCGCTCATGACGCTCGGATCGGGAGCGAGGGCCGCGTGCGCATCGGCGGACAGGATAGCGTTGCCCCGGTGCGATCCAGAGTGTGGAGGCGGCTCGCGCTTATCGCGGCGGTCTGCGCCGCCACCGGCTGCAGCTCGAGTCCAACGGCGACGACGCCACTGCCCACCGATGAACCGACGATCGGTGCCCTGCCGCTGCCCGCACCGCCGCCACTGACGCTGCCGGCAGTTCCGCCGCTCAGCTTCCGTCCGTGCTCGGGCGTCAGTGGGCTGCAGTGCGCGACGATGAACGTCCCGCTCGACTATGCCGATCCGTCCGCCTCAACCATCTCGATCGCGGTAGCGCGACTGCCCGCGCTCGACGGATCGGCGCAAGGCTCGATCGTCGTCAATCCAGGCGGGCCCGGCGAGCCGGGGACCGACTTCCTGAACGAGGCTGCGACTGAGTTCGCCGGCCTGCGCGCGTCGTTCAACATCGTGTCGTTCGATCCGAGGGGAACCGGACAGAGTGACGCTGCGCACTGCCTGTCGGGGCCAGACCTCGACCAGTACTACTCTGCCGATCCCATCGCGAACACGGCGCAGAGCGAGCGCACGCTGGTCGCGCTCTCGCAGCGTTTCGCGGCCGGGTGCCTCGCACGCACCGGACGGACGCTCCTCTTTCTCGGGACGCAGTACACCGCCCGGGACCTCGAGGAGCTGCGCCGCGGGTTGGGTGCTGCGCCGCTCACCTACCTCGGTCTGAGCTACGGGACGTTCCTCGGCGAGACCTACGCATCGCTGTACCCGAACAACGTGCGCGCCATGGTGCTCGACGGAGTTGAGAACCCGACGATCCCGCTGCTGCCCGCTTCCGAGGATCAGGCGACAGCGTTCGAGCATGACCTCGCCGATTTCGAGACCGACTGCGCGCAGGGATGCGGCTTCCAGCGGTCCCCCGCCGCGACGATCGCGGGCGTGCTCGCGCAGGCAGCCCGAGCTCCGCTGCTCGTGAACGGGCGCGCGCTGACGCGAGCAGAGGCAATCACGGGGATCATCACCTACCTCTACGAGCCGGCCGAGGACCGCGACGTCGAGCAGGCGCTCGCCAACGCGATCAATCAGGCGGCCTCCGGCAACGGGGATCTGCTGCTCAGTTCCGCCGACGACTACGTCGGGCGCAGGAGCAACGGCACCTATGCGCCCCTCGCAGAAGCGAACATGGCGATCGCGTGCGCGGACGGCTCGGTGCCCACCGACCTCTCGACGTACGTTGCCGAGGCGCAACGCATGAATGCGATCGATCCGCATTTCGGCGCCGGCACGGTGTGGGGCGCGCTGGTCTGCGCGTACTGGCCGTTCCACGCGCAGCCACCGTCGTTCCACACGGTCCAGACCGCGCCACTGCTCTTCGTCGGCGCCACCGGAGATCCCGCAACACCGTACAAGTGGGCGCTCGGTGCGGTCCCGTTCTTCCCAGGATCCGTCCTCCTGACGCGTGACGGCGACGGGCACGTCTCGTTCGGCAAGAGCGCGTGCGCCGACTCGTATGAGCAGGCGTACCTGGTGAAGCTCATGCTGCCGCGGACGGGGACGACGTGCCCGACGAACTGACTCCACCGGCCCCCGACGGCCCGAGCGTCGAACCGGCATCGCCGCTCGTGCGCAGGCCGATGGCCAGCCGGGTCGTCCGGACCATGGCGGTCGACGCCCGAGCACTCCGGGAATCGCGGCCGTTCCGGCGGCTGTTCATCGGCCAGCTCATCTCCCTGATCGGCCGCCAGATCACGCTGGTCGCGGTCCCGTTCCAGGTGTACGCACTGACGAAATCGGCGCTGTACGTGGGCTTGCTGGGCATCGTCCAGGCCGTCCCGCTCATCGTGGGATCGCTCGGCGGTGGCGCGATCGCCGACCGGTTCGACCGCCGGCGGGTCCTGCTCGTCACCCAACTCTGTCTCGCCTCGTGCTCAGGGCTGCTCGCGTTGGGTGCTTACACCGGGAACCCGCCACTGCTGGCGCTATACGGCATCGTCGCGCTCGCGGCGCTGGTGGGCGCTGTCGATTCCCCGACGCGCACGGCGATCATCCCGAACCTCGTCGGCAGCGATCAGTTGCCGGGGCGCTCTCGCTGAACATCGCGCTGTTCCAGACGACACTCGTCGCGGGGCCTGCAATCGGCGGCCTCGTCATCGCGCATCTGGGACTCGCCGAGGCGTACTCGGTCGACGTGGTCACGTTCAGCGCCGCGCTGGTCGCCGTGATGCTGCTGCCGCCGCAGGGACACTCATCGACGGAGCGAGAGCGGCCGCTTGCGGCGATCCTTCGGGGCATCCAGTTCACCCGCCGCCAGCCGATCCTGCTCGGCACGTTCGCCATGGACCTCGCGGCGATGATCTTCGGCCTGCCGCGTGCCGTCTTCCCGGTGCTGGCAGCGAACACATTCCACGCCGGCGCCCAGGGGTTGGGCTTCCTCTACTCCGCACCGGGATTCGGCGCAGTCGTCGCCGCGCTGATCAGCGGGCCGACAGCTCGCTCCAAGCGCCTCGGCCGGATCATCGTGATCTCGATCGCGGTGTGGGGCGTCGCGGTGGTCGCTTTCGGGTTCGCCCACAGCCTCCGGGTCGCGCTGCTGCTGCTCGCCCTTGCCGGTGGCGCCGACAGCTTCAGCGCCGTCTGTCGCACCACGATCATGCAGCGGATCGCTCCCAACGAACTCCGGGGCCGGCTCACCTCGCTCTACTTCATGGTGGTGGCCGGCGGCCCGTATCTCGGGGACGTCGAGACAGGCATCGTGGCAAACGCGTTCGGCGCGGAAGTGGCGATCATCACCGGCGGCGCGCTCTGTCTCGTCGGTCTCGGCGCCGCGGCGGCAGCGTTTCCGTCGGTGTGGCGCTATCGACCGGGCCCGTAATATTCGCCTCCCGTGGGTCGATTGCTCGTGGCGAGCCTCGTGTGCTTGCTCGGTCTCGCCGCCTGCACCTCGCAGACGACCTTGTCGCGAACCCAAGCGCGCCAGCCACCGCCGTCATCGCAATCGACGACGCAGACCTCGCCGTCCAGCGGCCTGGCCCCGCTCGAGGTGGCGATCCGCGACAGCCGCGACCTCGGACCCATTCTTTCGGCGCAGCCCATGTCCTTCGACCTGACGCTCGCCGACCGCGACCCCAACGCACTGCAGGATGCGCTCGCGAGTGGCTCCGCCATGACCTCGGCCGAGTTCGCTAGCCGGTTCGGACCCGATCCGGCGCGTGTCGCTGCCGCGCTCAGAGCCCTCACCGCCGCCGGCCTCACCGCGCACTGGACGTCCGGCGCAGTGCTGCTGACGGTCAGCGGCTCGGCTGATGCTGTCGAGCGATTCCTCCGGATCAGCATCCATCGCTTCGTGACCCCGGACGGCACCGCGTTCTACTCATCGCTGACTGCACCGGCGATTCCTGCGCAGCTCGCCGGAATGGTCATCGCCGTCACCGGGCTCGACAACTACGTGCGCGACCTGACGTCGGCCGTCCCCGCCGCGGACGTCGACGGTGTCACGCCGGCGGACATGACGAACTTCTACGACATCACACCGCTGCGCAAAGCGGGACTCGACGGCACAGGGCAGACCGTGGTCTTCCTCGAGTGGGGAGTGCCGCCGACCAGCGTGCTCAACGCATTTGCGAAGAAGTTCACTCCCACGGTGCCGTTCAACGTGGAGATCCACCAGGACGCGGCTGACTGGGGCGCACCACTTGTCAGCGGCGACAAACAGTATTCGGACGTGGCCGGCGAGGCCGCCCTCGACCTCGAGATCGTGCACGGCATCGCTCCCGGCGCACATGAGGTCGTCTACGAATTCAGCAACGGCGCCGCCATCCCCGACGTCATCAAGGCGATCGCCGCGGCTTCCCCACACGTCATCCTCTCGAGCAGCATCAGCGAGCACGAATGCGAGCACGAGCGAGGCGCTGCCGCGGACGGAGCCGCCGAGAACCAGGTTGACGTGGCCGCCGCGGCACAGGGGATGAGCATCTTCTGGGCATCCGGAGACCGCGGCGCATACATGTGCCTCAACAACTTTCCCAACCAGGACGCAAACGGCAACACCGAGATATCCGTGATGCCCGACGCGTCGAGTGTCGGCGTGACGGCCGTGGGCGGCACCACCGCATTCCTCGCTGAGGACGGCGGCTACTTCCAGGAGTCCGCGTGGGGTGAGCCCGTCGAGCAGTGGGGCAGCGGTGGTGGCATGAGCACGCAACTGTCGCGACCGACGTGGCAGGTGGCACCCGGCATTACCGCCTCGATGACCGGTCGCGGCGTTCCCGATGTCGCGGCCAACGCTGACATCCTCTCGGGCTGGGACATCATCGGCCCTGGACAGACTGCTGGTCAGACGGAGGAGGGCCCGGTCGGCGGAACGTCGGCAGCGGCACCCTTCTGGGCGGCGGTCGCAGCGCTCATCGACGAGAATCTCTCGCAGAAGTCACTGCCGCCGGTCGGCTTTGCCAATCCCGCTCTCTACCTCTTCGCACAATCGCCTCCCGGGCTGCCCGCGCCCGCGTTCCACGACATCACGCTCGGCTCGAACCTGCACTTCGCCGCCGGCCCGGGGTGGGACATGGCGACGGGTCTCGGCACACCCGATGTCGGCGCGCTCACCAATGACTTCGAGTGGTACGAGAAGACTCACGGGGCGAGCGGATGACCGACACGCCTGCGCGTACCCGCGGCGACGCGAGCGGCACGACGGAGACGGTGACCTGCAGACACTGCGGCGCGCATGTTCCCGCGGGTGTCTTCTGCGGCAACTGCGGCGAACACCTCGAAGGCAACGCCGGGCGCGGACGCGCATCGTCGTACGCGGCCGCGCCGGATGAGCACGTCACCCGCTCGTCGGTGATCACAACGCTGTTCCCGCACCTGCCGCATCGCCAGGTGCACGTCTTCCGCGAGGTGCTCATCGGCGGCGTCGGTGTGGTGCTGCTGCTCGCAGCGCTCCGATTCGTCGCACCGGCGACGCTCGTCTCGGTGCTGCTCCTCCCAGTGCTGTACCTGCTCTACCTCTACGAGTCCGAGGTGTACGAGGACGAGCCGATCCAGGTCCTGCTCCTCACCGTCGTCACGGGCGGCGTGCTCGGATTCCTCTACTTCGTCATCGCGAACCACCTGACGACGACGCAGCTCAGTGGCACCGTTCAGGGACCACTCGTGACGGGCGTGCTCCTGCCGTTGATTGCGCAGGCGCTGATGCTCGCCGGGCCGCTCGTCCTGCTGACACGCACGAAATTCGACGAGACGCTCGACGGGCTCACCTTCGCCGTTGCGTCCGCCCTCGGTTTCACGCTTGTTGCTGTCATCGCCAGCTCCTGGCCGTTCTTCACCGCACCACTCGTTCACGGCATCGCGGCCGACGATGTCCTGCGCATCCTGCGCAGCGGCGTGGTCGCGTCGGTGGTGAATGCAGGGACGACCGGCGTTATCGCCGCGGCGCTGTGGAGGCGAGCCCCCGGACACGCTGGCCGCGCCGGCTGGGTGACGCCCATCGGTGTGATCGCCGGATTCGCCGCGCAGGTCGTGCTCGGTGTTGCCGGGTACTACACGCCCGACCCACTGTCGTCGCTGCTCATCTGGACGGCGCTCGGCGCCGTGTTGCTCGTGGTGGTTCGTGTTGTCCTGCATGCAGCGCTGCTCGAGGAGGCGGGCAAGCACAGCATCGGCCCGCTCGCGCCCTGCGGTGAGTGCCATCGACTCGTGCACACCATGGCGTTCTGTCCGAATTGCGGTGCCGCGCGCCTCGCCGCACCGAAGCATGCACGCCACGCCGCCGTCGAGGAGATCGCATCATGACCACGACGTTCGGCGGTCATTTCTGCGGGCATTGCGGCGCACCGCTCAGCGCCGGCAGCGCCTTCTGCGGAAAGTGCGGCGCGGCGACAGCGCCGGGTGCGGCTGCGCGACCACTACCGCTTCCGCCGTATGCGAGCGCGACTCACCCATCCAAGCTGTCCCACGCAACGGTGATCATCGCGGCACTGGCTGTGGTCGCCATCGTCGCAACCCTTGTCACCGTCCTCGCCGTCAAGGTATCGACGAGCGCGCAGGGTTGCGGGTTCTACTGCGGGCCGGACGTCGGCACGCGGCTTCCTGACTCGCGCGAATTCGTCGACACGAAATGGGGATTCGTCATCGACTACAGCGGCTCGAACCTCACGATCAACCAACCCGATCCGTCGTCGAACGCCGCCGACTTCCTCGCGGAGGACAAGCAGGGCGACACCATCGGCGAGATCCTCGTCACCGCGATGTCCGGGACCAACACATCGCAGGCGGTGCAGAACGCGCTCGGTGACTTCTCGGGCAATCAGTTCCAGGACATCACCGCGGTCGAGCCGGTGCCCGGCGCGGAGGTCGGACTCATCCCCGGAGTCGGCACCGGATACACCGCGAACCTCGTTTCGACCTCAGGCAGTTCCGGCAACCCGGTCGGCATCGTGATCATCGCCGCGACGCACGGCAACACAACACTCGTGGCCGAGATGTGGTGTGAGAGCAACACCGGTGGCGACGCGCCGTTCTACCTTGCGACGGACCAGTCGTTCGACTACGTCCTCACCAACCTGCACTTCCAGGGAAGGTGACCGGACTAGGAGGGTGGCGAGGCGTCCGCGAACACCGTCTGCGTGATCATCGCCGACGGAATGCTGTTGGTGAACGCCGCGAAGCTGCTCGCAGGCGCGAGGAATTCGAACCACACGGCTTTGAAGCTGCCATCCGCGGCCTGGGCGACGCCGGCGAAGTAACCGTCGATCGCCGCGAATGCCGGTCCGTTGGGGGGCGTGAGGTTCTCGCAGATCGAGATGACGTCAGCGGTGATGGTCCCGCCCGACCCAACGAGTTGAGTCTGCGATGGCGCCTTGGTGCTGCACATCTTCGCGCTCGGATCGTCACTCTGCTGGTCGCCCGCAAGCAGGTCCTGGTCGAGCTGCGCGTTGGTGGTCGCGCCGTTGAGTGGCTGGGCCTGTGCACCGACCGCATTTTCACTGCCACTGTTCGGGCCCATGACAATGGAGTCCGACTCCTGGTCGATGACGGTGAAACCAGTGGGGACGAACACCTTGGCGAATGGTGTGGCGACAATGTGCCCGGTCGAAGCGGACTGTGGAATCGACGAGGGCGGCTGCGTTGGGGCAGCCGTTGGAGCCGCGGTCGGCGCAGTGGTGGGAACGGTGACCGGGATGTTGGCCGTCGGCGCCGGCGTCGTTCCGCCCTTGTTCAGCGCGGCGTAGGCAACGCCGCCACCTCCGACGAGGAGCAGGACGATCACGACGATCGCGATGAGCATCGTGCTCGATGTCCGATGCGCCGGCGCGGCTCCTGACGGAGGTGCCGGCAGATACGGTCCCGACGGCGGGGCGTATCCGGCCGGCGGCGTGTCTCCCTCCGGCAGGAAGCTCAGAGGCGGCAGTGCTGTTCCAGGCGCTACGGCAAACGGCGGCGCGCCTGCAGCAACCGGTGCCGGCGCGAACGGAGCTGTCTGTATGGTCCGGGTGACCTCGTCCCCGATGGAGGTCGCGGTGAGCGCGGAGCCGCAACTCACGCAAAACGCGTTGCCGTCCGGGTTGCTGGTCCCGCACTGCGGGCAGGCGAGTGCCATCTATGTGGCCTCCGTCGTCGAAGCCGCGACAGGCGACGGTTCTGCGCCCGTCTCGCGCCGTGGCGAGGCGCTGAGCGCACTCCCGCAACTCGGGCAGAAACCCGCGGCCATCACGTGGTGGTGGCAGTGCGCGCACACGATGGCGCGATAGCCGAGGTCGCGACCCTCCTCGAGCAGCGCGTGGTGCACCAGATGGCGGATGTATACGATCAGGATGAGGACGATTGCAGCCTGATAGGCGAGCACGATGAGCGGCGCGGCGTCGTGCGTGACGAGTATCTGGCCGCCCGCGTAGAACGCCAGCACCGCGACGAGCGCGATCGGTATCGCGAACAGCGACACCCACCGTGCGGTGCCCGCGCGAAATGGACGCCACACCGATGCGGTGATCGCGCCCGAGGCGCTCCCATGCACGAGCGGCACGAGCACCGCGAGCGACACCATCGGGTAGATCCACGATGCGGAGTCGGTGTGCACGCCGAGATTGGCGATGACATTCGAATAATTGACGATCCCCTCGGCCAGCCCGAAACCGAGACCGGCGGTGATGCCGAAGACGAGCCCGTCGATGGTCTCGCCGAACTGCGGACGCGTCAGCAGGAACAGCGCCGGCAGCGGCATGACGACCAGCTGAATAATCGGCAGGATCACCGTGTACGCAAAGATCGAACCAGAGTCGGAACCCAGGCTCACACCGATGATCCGGTCCGCAATGATGGTGACGATCAGTCCGAGGATGATCCCGCCGGCGAGCGTCGCACCCAGCACCAGCGCGGGCTCGTCGCGATAGACCTGCGCCTCGTACAGATAGAGGATGTAAAGGGTCGGCACGAGGAAGATCGACGCCAGCAAGGCCGCGACGATGAGCCCTGTCGCGACGAGGACGACGATCGCGGCGAGCCCGATGATGAAGGCCCAGCGGAACTCGTGGATCCTTCGATGTCCCAGGTGCGGGAGCAGCGTGCTGAAGACCGACGGTTGGGAGACGTGCTCACCCGGGTGCGCAGCGAAGTGCTGCGTTCGTTCCTGTGCGGCGACCCCGTCGTTGGCAAGGCCCTGGTGGGCACCGCAGTTGGTGCAGAAGGCCGCATCGGGCACCTGCTTACCGCAGTGGGCACACGTCACCGCCGGGTCCTCCCCTTACGTGGTCGTCCCAAGAGCGTCGGTGAGTGTAGCGAACCGTGGGGTCGCTGAAAACGCTGCCCCGTGTATTGTCCGAGCGCAATGCCGCACGCCGATGCGACCGATGTCGGGACGATGCCGTCGCTCGGCGACGTCCCGGGGTTGATGCACGCGTCGCTGATCCGCCCTGAGCGCTACGGTGATCCGCAGACAGCCTTCAAGATCGAGACGATCGCCACGCCGACGCCGGGTCCGGGAGAGGCGCTGGTCTACGTGATGGCTGCGGGCGTCAACTACAACAACGTGTGGGCCGCCCTTGGCCGACCGGTCGACGTCATCGCCGCTCGCGAGAAGGCGGGTGAGCACGAGGCGTTCCACATCGGGGGCAGCGACGCGTCCGGGATCGTGTGGGCGGTCGGCGACGGTGTCGAGAACGTCCGTGTCGGTGATCACGTCGTCGCGCACTGCGGGATGTGGGATCCCGAAGACCCGTGGATCACGGCCGGCGGCGACCCGATCGTCGCGCCGAGCGCCCGGATCTGGGGATACGAGACCAACTGGGGAAGCTTCGCGCAGTACACGCTCGTGCAGGCCCATCAGTTGCTGCCCAAGCCCGCACGGCTGAGTTGGGCGGCTGCGGCTGCCGGCACGCTGGTCGGCGCCACTGCGTACCGGATGCTGTGCTCGTGGCATCCACACACGGTGCAAAAGGACGATGTCGTGCTCATCTGGGGCGGATCGGGTGGGCTCGGTTCGCAGGCGATCCAGATCGCGAAAGCCAAGGGCGCAATCCCTGTCGCCGTCACCTCCGGACCGGAACGCGGCAAATACTGCATGGACCTCGGCGCGCGGGGGTACATCGACCGGCGCGACTTTTCCCACTGGGGCGTGATCCCGAACTGGCGCGACGACGCGGCATTTGCGGCGTGGAGCGCAGGCGCCCGGGCGTTCGGCAAGGCGCTCTGGGATGTCATCGGCGAGCGACGCAACCCGCGCATCGTCTTCGAGCATCCCGGCGAGGACACCATCCCGACATCGATCTTCGTGTGTGAGAACGGCGGGATGGTCGTCATCTGTGCCGGCACCACCGGCTATCACGCGGCGGTGGACCTTCGTTATCTCTGGATGCGCCAGAAGCGGCTCCAGGGCTCGCACTTCGCCAACGATCAGGAAGCTGCGGCCTTCAACGACATGGTCATCAGCGGCGAGGTCGACCCGTGCCTGTCACAGACGTTCGCGTTCGATGAGGTCGGTCATGCGCATCAACTGATGCGCGAGAACAAGCACCCTATGGGCAACATGGCGGTGCTCGTCGGTGCGCACGATGCGCAGGAGCGGGACTGACCTACGGCTGCGCGGCGAGGTAGACGAGCGCCGCTTTCACTCGCCGGTGCACGTCGGGCTCCTCGGACAGATCGAGCTTGGAGAAGATCGCGTTGATGTGCTTCTCGACCGCGCGCTCCGTGAGAAACAGGGCGGCAGCGATGCCGGCGTTGTTCCGTCCCATCGCGACCTGTTGCAGGACGTCGAGCTCGCGTCGTGTCAACTGCGCGATCGGCGAATTGCGCGCGGCACTCCGCGCGGCGACCAGCACTTCGACAACGCGCGGGTCGATCACCGAACCACCACGCGCAACCTCACGCACCGCACCGACGAGCTGGTCGATGTCGGAGACACGCTCCTTGAGGAGATAGGCGCGACCGCTCGCACCCTTCTCCAGCAACGCGAGCGCGTATTCGGGTTCGGCGTACTGGCTGAGCACGACCACGCCGACCTCGGGTCGCTCAGTTCGGAGTCGCTCCGCGGCGCGCAATCCTTCATCGGTGCCGGTCGGTGGCATGCGGATGTCGGTGATGACCACCGCCGGGCTGTGCTCCTCGATCGCGTGCTCGAGCTCGGGAAGGTCGGCGCACGACGCGAGCAAGTCGATCTCGCCGGAAGTCTCGAGCAGCTGGCGAATGCCTTCACGGAGCAGGTAGTTGTCCTCCGCGAGGACCACACGAATCGGCACGACGTGAGGATAGGCGAGCCGGTTGCCAGGGTGCCTGCATCACCCGACGAGTGATGGCTGCAGGGTTGCCCCGGCGACGCTGTCGGGATACCGTGGCAGCATGCGAGACCTGACATGAGCGTACGGGTGTTGATCGTCGACGATCAAGCGCCGTTTCGCGACGTGGCCCGCACGGTCGTCGAGCTCACCGACGGATTCGAGGTCGTGGGTGAGGTCGAGACCGGCGAGGACTCGGTGAAGTCGGCGCGTGAGCTCCGTCCCGATCTGGTGCTCATGGACGTGAATCTGCCGGGGATCAGTGGTCTCGATGCGACCAGGGAGATCCTCTCCGAGGTGGATTCGGGCAAGCCCGTGGTGGTGCTTGTGTTGTCGACCTATGAGGCCGATGAGTACGGACCGCGCGCCGCTGAAGCAGGCGCGGCGGGGTTCATCTCCAAGTCGGAGTTCAGTCCGGACCGTCTCATCGAGGCCTGGGACGCCGCGTCGTCCGCGTAGGACGCTTCAGACCTCGACCGGGTCGCGAGACACGGCAGGCAGCTCGCCATGCACCGTTGTGCCGGCGCCGAGATGTGATGTGACCAGGACGCTGCCGTTGAGTGCGTCGATACGGTCGGCCATGTTGGTGAGGCCCGCGCCCTTTTTCGCGACTGCTGGGTCGAAGCCTGCACCGTCATCGAGGACGCTGAAGGCCAGCGTCCCATTGCCGGCCGAAAGACGGACAACGACCTGCGTCGCGCCCGCGTATTTCTGCACGTTCTGCAGCGCCTCGAGGACGCAGAAATACACAGTCGCCTCGACATCCTGCGAGTAGCGTGTCACCGCTCCGGCTTCAACGCTGACTGGCACCGTCGCCTTGCGAGCCTGCGATTCCAGCGCGACGACGAGTCCTTTGTCCGCAAGCAGCGGCGGGTAGATCCCACGTGCCAGATCACGCAAGGTTTCGAGCGCCTCGTCTGCGTCACCCTTGAGCTGTCCCAGCGTTGCCGCCGCCTTCGCTGGGTCGCGGCCGAGGAGCATCTCTACCAGCCCCAGCTTCACCTTCAGCGCAACGAGATGCTGCTGCGCACCGTCATGGAGATTGCGTTCCAAACGCCGGCGTTCCAGATCCTGGGCGTGCACGAGTCGCTGTCGCGACGCACGCAGCTCATCGAGGCGCAGCTGCAGATCTGCGCTGAGCCCGACATTCTTGAGTACCAGTCCCGCCTGGAGCGCGAGGTCATCGATGAGCTTGTCCTCGATCGGTGTCAACGCTTCGCCTCTGCGCTTGCTGACGCTCAACGCACCGAGCAATTCCCCCTGGTGGCGAACTTCCACAGCCCGGGTCGTATCCGGCAGCAGGGGCGGTGATCCGTTGCTCATCGGCAGCGGCTCGTGGATTTCAGTCCCGTCCGGATACGTTGCCGCAGGCCGCAGTTCGGCGCTTCCACGCAGCCACACGGTCGCCGATTCCGCACCCGTTCCCTCCTGCAGGACCCGTGCCATTCGCGGGAGCACCTCGTCGGCGGCGTATGTCTCCGCCACGCGTCCGGAGAACTCGCTGAGGACTTCGTACGGCGTTGCTCGCTTCCCGTAGACGAGCCGATTCGCGACTCTCTGCACGCGCTCACGAACCGGCTGGAATCCGACCGCCACGATGGCGGTGGCGACGATGGACAACGCGAGATTCGGCTTGCCACCGCTCCCCACTAGCGTGCCCACCCCAACCGCAATGCCCACGTAGACCGCGGTGATGAAAGCGGCCAGCACGCCGTACACGAGCGTGCGGCTGATGAGAACGTCGATGTCGTACAGCTGGTACTTCAACACGGCAATCCCGATCGCTCCGGGTATGGCGACGCCGGCGAGGATGAGCAGCGGTCCGGCGATGACGAAGTACAGAGGCGGGGGCTCGCCGGAGTTGCCGACAGGAATCCCGTTGAGCACGAAGACGATCGTCAGCGTGATCACTCCGGCAAAGGCGACCCACTTGACCTGCTGCCGGCGATCGGCGTCGGCGCCGCGCATCCGCAGGAAGATCGAGACAAGGACAGCAGCAGCCTCCAACGTGAAGACGACGCCGACAACATTCGAGAACGCGGTGACAATCCCAGCGATCCCCTTGATCGCAAGCATGCTGACCGGGAGCACGACTCCAGGCTGGGGAGTCGTTGTCTCACCGAGCGTGCCTGGAATCGGACTGACGATGACGAGGACCAGCCCGATGACGGCGAAGGAAAGGATTGAGTACAAAAGCCATCGCCATCGCTTCGACGGCAGATGGCCATCCGGAAAGATCAGCAGCATCACAAGCAGCAGCGCGAGAACGCCACCTCCGGTCGCGTTCCACAGCGCCGAGAAGAGAAGGATGGGGTCGCCGATCCTGTTGTGTGATTGCGCGAGAATGGATCCCACCAGCGCAGCGGCTGCTCCGGCTCCGAGGAGCATCACGGCGACGAGCATCAGCCATCCGATGCCATTCGCAGGCCTGCGCAGCGCGATGAGCAATCCCACCGGGATGATCGATGCGTACGGAAAGAGCCAGAAGGCGCTGATCGCACCACCGCCGGCTTTGAACAGTGCCGGCGGCGTGAGCGGCGAGAAGTACACCGCCGCGTCGGTGATGAAAAAGGCGAGCGCTATCACCGCGAGCGCCCAGGCAACGGCAGGAGCAGTCAAGCGCGAGCGATGCCGAAGAGCGTCGGCTGCTGGTGCCGCGATCACAGCGTCACCGGTACCTCCGCGCGAACCGTGGTGCCGCGACCGATCTCGGAGGTCACCCGGACGCGCCCCCCGAGCGCATCGAGACGGTCGTTCATGTTGGTGAGGCCGGCACCTTTCCTGGCCACCGCCACATCGAAGCCTTCGCCGTCATCGGTGACGTCGAAGGTGACGAGGTCGGCGTCGGCGTGGATGCGCACCACCGCACGCGTAGCGTGCGCATATTTCTGCACGTTCTGCAGGGCCTCGAGCACGCAGAAGTACACAGTCGCCTCGACGTCCTGCGAATAGCGGGATACACCGTCGGCGTCGAAGCTCACCGGTACGGTCGCTTTCCGTGCCTGCGACTCCAGCGCGACGACAAGACCTTTGTCAGCGAGCAGCGGTGGGTAGATGCCGCGGGCCAGGTCGCGCAGCGTCTCGAGGGCTTCGTCGGCGTCGTGCTTGAGTTGCACGAGTGCCGCCGTTGCCTTCTCCGGGTCACGAGTGAGAAACATCTCCGCAAGTCCAAGCTTCACCTTGAGCGCCACGAGGTGCTGCTGCGCACCGTCATGGAGGTTCCGTTCGAGGCGGCGGCGCTCGAGGTCCTGCGCGTGGACGAGTCGCTGCCGTGACGCGCGCAGCTCGTCAAGCCGCGCCTGCAGATCTGCGCTCAATCCGACGTTCTTGAGCACGAGGCCCGCCTGGTGCGCCAGGTCGTCAACGAGCTTGTCCTCGATCGGCGTCAGCGTTTCACCACGGCGCTTCGTCACGCTCAACGCGCCGAGCAGCTCGCCCTGATGGCGCACCTCGACCACGCGCGACGAATCCGGCATTGTGGGGAGTGATCCGTTGCTCATGGGCAACGAATCGCGGGCGATCGTCTGGTCGGGATAGGTCGCTGCGGGCCGAAGTTCCAGGGCGCCGCGCAGCCATACGGTCGCGGATTCCGCACCGGTCCCTTCCCGCAGCACTCGAGCCATGCGCGGCAGCACCTCATCGGCGGCATACGTCTCCGCAACGCGGCCTGAGAATTCACTCAACACCTCATACGGCGTCGCCCGCTTCCCATACACGAGCCGGTTGGCTATCCTCTGGACGCGTTCGCGCACGGGCTGGAACCCGATCGCCACGATCGCCGTCGCGAGGATCGACAGCGCGAGATTCGGCTTGCCGCCACTGCCCACCAGCGTTCCGATTCCAACTGCGATGCCCACGTACACGGCTGTGATGAACACCGCAAGCGAACCGTACACGAGCGTTCGACTGATGAAGACATCGATGTCGTACAGGCCGTACCTCATCACCGCGACACCGATGGTCGCTGGAACGAGCAGATAGAAGCCGAAGCCGAACCCGAGGTCACTGATGTTGTTCCCGAGATCTGCGTTGGCGTTCACCACGAAGAACCCGACGACGATGACCGCCACCGACGCCGCTGCGACGTAGGCGAACCAGCGCATCTGACTCCGCTCGATGCCACGTGACCGCCGGAGCCGCACCGCCGCCGCAGCAAGAACGAGGAGAAGCATGAACAGGATCCCCAGCTCGATGGGGCTCCCGTTGCTCGTCAGACTGTTGAGCGCACCGATCCCGACGGGGTTGGGGACACTTGGCAGGTTCGGACTGAGTTGCAGCGGCGCAGGCGCAACGATCGACGCCGCGAGTCCCACCGCGACGGCGAGCGAAACCACCACCGTCGCCCACCGCCAGCGCGGACCCGGCAGGAGGTGACCGTCGGGAAACACGAGGATCAGTGCCGCAACGAGCAGCGCGCCAACCGAACCGACGTTGGTGAAGACAAACGCAGACCACGCAACCCAGCCCGAAGGAACAGCGCCGCTCGCAAGCCCTCGCACAGCGGCCAATCCGCCCGTGGTCGACACGACGTTGCTCGCGCCGATTCCAAGCAGCAGCCACCCCGTTGGGTTGCGCGGACGGCGTGTCGCGATCAACACACCGAGGATGCCGGTGATGGGTGCCGCAACCAGATACGGCAGTTGGGACGTGGCCGGCGCGTCGATGACGTTCCAGTCCAGGACAAGCAGGACGACGCTGCCAATGAGCATCGGCAGACACAGCGCACCGATCACCCAGGCCAGCCAGACGTCGCGCCGTGCTGCAGGCTGCGACGTCATGCCACCACCGCGCCGATGCGATACGCGCCAACCGGGGTGTGACGACCCTTGACGAGCGCCGGCTCGATGCGCTCCGCATCAGGCTTCTGGATCAACGCCTCGTACGTCGGTTCACTCAGCACCGTTTGTCCGCCGTCGCCCCACTGTTGCAGGCGTTGCGCGAGGTTCACCGCGTCGCCGACCACCGAGTACTCGAGACGCTCCTCCGACCCGAGGAGCGCAGCGGCAACGTCTCCGGTGGACAGGCCGATGCCGATGTGGAACGGCGGCAGCCCGCGCACAGCCCACTCCTCGTTGACGTGTGCTTGCGCAGCATGCATCGCGAGCGCTGCGGCAAGCGAACGCTGCGCGTGGTCCGGCTGCAGGAGTGGGGCACCGAAGACAGCCATGACCGCATCACCGACGAACTGCATGACGGTGCCGCCCTCACGGAGCAGCGCGTGGTTCATGGCGGCACGATGTTCGTTCAGCTGGCCGGCGAGGATCGATGGATCCGATTGCTCGGCGATGGTGGAATACGCTCGGATATCGGACATGAGCACCGTCACGGTGAGCCGTTCGGTTCTGCCTGCCTCGATGCCGTGCTCGCGCATCTGCTGCGCAATCCCGCCGGGCAGCATGCGACTGAGACTCTCGCCCTGCTCCTCGCGATCGATGATCACCTTGTGCAGCAACCGCAACCGATCGAGCGCACCCTGGGTGCCGGCACTCGCCTGCTGCGCGAGCTTCAGGAACAGTTGCTCGACGTCGTCGCCAACCGACGTCGGTGTCGTGTGCAGTGACGCCGCGATCGCCTTGACGGGCTTGCCCTCGGCGACCATCCGCAGCAGGCGTTCCTCGACGTCGGTCAGGCCGCCTCCCTCACTGACGGGTCTCGTCAGTGCGTCGACGATGCGCGGGTCGAGCATCGAACCACCGGTGCTGACCTCCCGCACGGCGCGTGCAAGCTGATCGCCGTCGCCGACGCGATCCTTGAGGAGATACGCGTAACCGGCGGCGCCTTCACTGAGCAGGGAGATCGCGTACTCGGGCTCGTCGTACTGCGACAGGATCACCACCCCGGTCCCGGGATTGCGCATGCGCACGATCCGTGCGGCCCGAATCCCTTCGTCGGTGAAGTCCGGTGGCATCCGGATGTCGGTCACCACCACCTGCGGCACATGCTCCGCGGCTCCCGCAAGGAGTTCGTCGTAATCACCCGCAACGGCGACGACCTCGAGATCCCCGGCTATGGACAGCAGTGCCCTCACGCCTTCGCGGACGATGAGATTGTCGTCGGCGAGGACGACGCGGATCATCGGCTCCGAAGGCATGGCGCCCACTCTAGTGAGCGCGGCGCGGAAGGAAATGGGGCTGCCACCACGGTCTGCGGGGGGCGGCCCTCACCGTCAGCCGTGGTCCACGCACCCTCGACGCCGATCAGCAGCGCGCGCCATGATCACGACCACGGAGGACCAACATGCGCATCCAGTCATCGGTCACGTCGATTTCGTGGATCCCCTCGGAGGCGATCGAAGGGGTCACCAAGATGCCGTTCGAGATGGGCGTCGCCCATTACGACGACCCGCCCCCGGACCACATCGACTCGCTCGATGCGCTTCGCGACGCCGATCGGTTCCGTTTCGCCAACGAACTGACGGCATGGATCGAGGTGGAAGACGGGCGCATCACGGACTTCGGACAGGACGGCGGCGGCCAGATCGGCGCCACCACGCTCAGGCTCGGTGGCCGCGGGATGACCTTTGCCGCAGTCGCGTTTCCCGACCGGCGTCCGCAGGCGGTCGCGGGCGAAGGCTGGGTGCGCTTCACGCAAACGGCTGGTGGACGCACGGGTGTCCCGGCGCCGCGCAGGGTGAGTCACCCTCCGTTCGTCCAGCTCGTGGCGCCACTTGCATGGACGACGCTGACGCTCACGATCTTCGCTGACGGCAGGTCCACACACGACGTCATCGGTGCGAGCCCGTTCCCACGTCACTGGATCTACGACAACGAGCGGAATCTCGCGAAGAAGTCCGGCCTGGTGGATTTCAAGCGGTGGTCACTGCACGCGTTCGGCGATCACACCCCATGGGGCGACGAGGACTCGCCGGCGCTCGTCACCGAGGTCGAGTCCGCGCTCGAGCGCGAGCTCTCGTTGCGACTGATGCGCGGCGCTGCGAAACCACGCATCGTGACGGTCAAGCAAGGGGCGCCCCTCGTCGAGCAGGGCGACGACGGGCACGAGATGTATGTGCTGCTCGACGGCGTCCTGGCGGTCGAGGTCGACGCCGCGCCGGTGGCGCAGGTCGGTCCCGGCGCTGTGCTCGGTGAGCGCGCCCTCCTCGAGGAAGGCCGTCGCACCGCAACGCTCCGTGCTGAGACTGCGTGCAAGGTCGCAGCCGTGTCAGGCGCCGACGTCGATCCCGAGCTGCTCAGCCGGCTTGCTGCGGATCATCGCCGCGAGACGGATCAAGCCGTCTGATCGCCGCGAGCACACTAGCCATCGCGACTTCCGAGGTGAGCGTCGCGACCTCCACCCTGCGGCCGCTGAGCAACCAGTCGATCTCGTCGCGGCGCAACAGCGTGCTCAGGTCACGAGGCAGGCGCGCAGGCGCACCCTCGATGACCTGATGGGACGGCCCGTCGACGTCTGACGGACGGAGACCCGCGTCCTCTGCGGCGATGCCCTCGTCGCGGAGATTCAGCACGAGTGCACAGCCGCGCGGCGACGCGTCGTGCAGGACGATCGCACGTCCGTTGGGCGCGTCGGCGCTGCCGTCCTTCGCTGCAACCACCATCACCGAGCCGACCTCCACGTGGGCGAGGTTGGCGGCGACCAGGCTCGCCGTATCGGTCGTGTCGCAGATGATCGTTGTGCCGCCGGCAGCATTCGCGTCGGGCGTGGGCAGCGCCGCGGCCGGATCGATGAGCCCCGCAGGTCTGAGGTCACCGAACCTGGCCTTGAACTCATCGAACGAGAGGGCGAGCACGCGTCCGACGAGGACCGGCCGTCGCAGCCGTCCGATGATGCCGGTGAGCACGAGCGCAACGCCGAGCGAGACGAACAGCACGAACGCGACCTTGATACCGATGAGGATGAGTCCAACGAGGATCAGCAGCACGCCGAGACCGATCTCGCCGTTGGAAGCGGCGTTGGAGGCAGGGGTTTCGGCTTTCGCGCACGTTGCGTAGTAGAGCTGGCGCTGCGTGTACTGCCAGCCGTCGACGGCGAGCGCAGCGGCCGAGTCCTCGACGAGCAACGGGGTCACCGGGAGCGCCATCGGGGGGAGTGTATATGCTGCCTTGATGGCGCACGGCAAGCGTAAGGAACACTTCGAAACCGGCAGCGGCATCCCCATCGCACCGCTGTACACCCCCGAAGACCTCGCCGGACATGACGCCGTCCGCGACGAGGGCCTGCCCGGTCAGCCCCCGTTCACGCGCGGCATCCAGCCGACGATGTACCGGGGGCGTCTCTGGAGCATTCGCCAGTACGCGGGTTTCGGCACGGCCACCGACGCCAACGCGCGCTTTCGCTACCTGCTGGCGCAGGGGCAGCCGGGATTGTCGGTTGCCTTCGATCTGCCGACACAGATGGGGCTCGACAGCGACGATCCGCGGAGCGCGGGTGAGGTGGGGCAGGTCGGCGTCGCCATCGACTCGGTGCGCGACATGCAGGACCTCTTCGCGGACATTTCGCTGAGCGACGTGAGCACGTCGATGACGATCAACGCACCGGCGCCGGTGCTCGTCGCGATGTACGCGGTCGCAGCTGAGCGTCAGGGTGTCGACGCGGATTCGATCATGGGAACGGTGCAGAACGATGTCCTCAAGGAGTACATCGCTCGGGGTACTTTCATCTATCCGCCGCGCCCGTCGTTGCTACTCGCTGCGGATCTCATCGCGTGGTGCACGGCGCACGCACCGAAATTCAATCCGATCTCACTGTCCGGGTATCACATCCGTGAGGCGGGCAGCACCGCTGTGCAGGAGATGGCATTCGCGATCGCCAACGCCATCGCGTACGTCGAGGCGTCCGTTGCGCGAGGCGTCGATGTCGACGATTTCGCGCCGAAGCTGTCGTGGATCTTCAACACGCACATTGATTTCTTCGAGGAGATCGCCAAGTACCGCGCGCTGCGACGGATGTGGGCGCGCGTCATGGCCGAGCGTTTCGGCGCACGCGATCCGCGGTCGCTGATGCTGCGGACGCACACGCAGACCGGTGGCTCGACACTCACGGCACAACAACCGGAGAACAACATCGTGCGCGCGGCGATCGAGGCGCTCGCCGCGGTGCTCGGCGGCGTCCAGTCGCTCGCGCTCTCGTGCTACGACGAGGCGCTCTCGATCCCGACGGAGAAGGCGCAGCGCATTGCGGTGCGCACGCAGCAGATCATCGCGGAGGAGACGGGAGTCACCAACACCGTCGACCCGCTCGCGGGCTCGTACCACGTGGAGTGGCTCACCGATGAGCTCGAGCGCCGAGCGCTGGAGCTGCTCGCCGAGGTCGATGCCCGCGGAGGTGCGGTCGCCTGTATCGAGTCGGGCTGGATGCAGCAGCTCATCCAGGACGAGGCGTACCGCACCGAGCGCGCGATCGCTGCCGGCGACAAGGTGATCGTCGGCGTGAACCGACATACCGAGACCGAGGAGAAAGGCGCGCCACTGCTGTTCCGGCCCGACGAGCGAGTCATGGCGGACCAGGCAGAGCGGCTTGCCCAGCACCGGTCGCTCCGGGACGCGGTCAGCGTCGAGGCGTCGCTCGAGGCAATCCACGAGGCGGCGAGCTCGGATGCGCCGCTCATGCCGCGCATCATCGACGCGGTCCGCACGGAGGCGACGCTGGGCGAGATCTGCGGGTCGTTGCGTACCGTGTTCGGCGAGTACCGCCCGCCGGCAACGATCTAGACGAGGGCAGAGAAAGCGTCATCGCAGCTATCAAGCGCTGGATCCAGGGCAATCCAAGGATCGTCTTCCTCGTGGTGGCGGGTGCCGTTCTGGTGGGGTTGTTTCTCGGGGTGGTCGCCCCGCTGTTCGCGACCTCCGGCAATGCGATGGCGGACCTGAGCGGCGTGATCCCGGCGTCGACGCCGGCCGGCAAGCAGGTGGAGATCGACGTCTCCATCGACAACACAGGCTTCTCGGTTGTGGGTCAACTCTGCGTCAGCGCCGTGATCCAGGGGCCGTTGATGCCGGTGGACGCGATCTTCCAGAACGTCGACAAGGAGCCGTTCGTCGACGGCAAGGCGTGCGGCGGCGAGCTGACCAGCCAGTCCAGCGCACCCGTGCAGCTGTTCTTCGCGGCGGGAGATGCCGGGAGCGCGCAGGTGGTCCTGTCCCCGATGGATGGGAGACGCACGATCGGCGCCGCACTCACCGGAACGGTGGCTGTCGGGAGTTCCTGATCTCAGAGGAACTCGACACAAGCGCGTAACGCGTCAATCCTGCCGGACGCTGCCGACTACGCTTGGGACCCGAGAGGGTTATGCATACCGAGAGCGCCGCCCGGCGCTGGCTGCCACTACTTGCGACAGGCGTGCTGCTCGGCATCACCGGGTGGCAGCTGGTCGACTCCGCTCTGCCGCCGCGAGTGATGCTGGTGGAGATCGAGGTCGTGGTCGTGGCTGCCGTCATGCTCGAGGTCACGATCCGGTTGCGTCACGCGGCACGCGTCAGCGCGTCGACCGCGGCGTTGGTCCAGGGCCTGACGAGCGTCGCGCTCTGCACGATCATCCTCGGGCTCGCAGCGCCTCGCCTCGCACATCCGGTGCCACTGATCGTGCTCGGGTTCGTCGCGGTGCTGCTGACCGTCGACCCGTCAGCCCGGCCCATCGCGCTCTGGACGGTCCTGCTGGCATCGTTGGCCGGACTTGCCGGTGTCTGGTGGTGGTCCGGGATGATTGCGGGCAGCGGGTTCAAGGAGTTGATTCAGATCGACGCGCTGCTCGTCGGCGTCACCGTCCTTGCGTATTCGAACTGGTCGCTGACCGAGCGTCACTATCAAGCGCAGTCGCGACGGCTACGAGCCGTGGCCGACGTCGCGCAACGGCTTGGGCTCACCACCGATTCGGGTGGGGTTGCGGCCGCTGTGCTCAGCGGATGCCATGAGGCGTACCCGGACGCGACCTGGGGCCGGGTCCTGCTCTTCGACACCGACTCGGGCGCGCTCGCGACTCTCCCGCTCATCCTCGGCCCCGGTGGCGTGACGCCGGCAGCCGGCCCGCTCGTCACGATGGGCGCCGGCGAAGGGGTCATCGGACGTGTGTACTCGACCGGCGACGCGTGCCTTCTGCGCACACCACGCGACATCAGGCAGGCCTATGCCGGGATGCCCGACTCGCGTCTCGAGGAGCTCGAAAGCCTCGGCGGCGGGCGTCGCTCGCGCAGCTTTGTCGCGGCACCGCTCCGTGCCACCGGCGGCCGCGTGATCGGCGTCCTTGCGCTGATCTCGCATGCGCGACGCGGCACGTGGGATCTCGACGACCTGACCGTGGTCCAGGCAATCGCCGATGAGGCCGCGGTCGCAGTCGCGCGCGCGGGCCTCTTCGAGGAGAAGGCGATGCATGCCACGACGGATCCGCTGACGAAGGTCGGCAACCGGCGCGCGTTCGAGGAACGCCTCGGTGAGATGGCGCTCGCCACGGCGGTCGTCGCGATTGACGTCGACCATCTGAAGCCGCTCAACGACGAGTTCGGCCATGAGGCGGGCGACATGCTGCTCGTCGAGGTGGCCCGCACGCTCCGTGCCCAGCTCCGCGCAGGCGATCAGCTCCTCCGCATCGGCGGCGACGAGTTTGTGTCAATCATGGACGCAACCAGCGAGGAGGAGGCGATCGCGATCGCCGAGAGGATGCGCCTGTCACTGCACGGCGTTGCGTTGCCGCATGGCAAGGCGCGAATCAGCGCCGGCGTCGCCGCGGGAGCCGGCGGTGTGCACGCGTTGTGGCTGGCGGCGGATGAGGCGCTCTCGCGCGCGAAGCACGAGGGTCGTGATCGGGTGGTCGTCGCCGGTGAGCGCTCGCTGCCGAGCCTGCTCAACGGCGGCAGCGACGCGGGAGCCATGCTCGACGCGATTCTCAGCAAGCGACGCGTCATCCGGGCGACGTTCCAGCCGATCGTCCGCCTCACCGACCACAAGGTGCTCGGCTATGAGGCGCTCGCGCGCGTTCCCGGCCTGCGCGATCCACTCGACGGCGTCGAGGATGTCTTTGCGCTCGCGCACCGGCGCGGCGTCACCAAGGAGGTCGACTGGATCTGCCGCAGGATCGCGATGTCAGCCGCATCGGCGCTGCCGGACGACGCGCCGCTCTTCCTCAATGTCTCCGCGGCGATGCTGCTCGATCCCATTCACCCGGTCGACCACATGCTCTTGCTCGCGCGATGGGCGGAACGGAGTCCGGAGACGATGGTGCTGGAGATCACCGAGCGCGAGTCGATCGCTGACAAACAGCGCCTGCGCTTCGTGCTCGCGAGCTATCGAGAGCACGGTTTCCGCTTTGCGCTGGACGACATCGGCGAAGGCCACTCGACGCTCGAGCTGCTTGCCGCTGCGGTGCCCGAGTACGTGAAGGTCGCGAAGAGCATCACGCAGGACTGGGGCGAGCGCGGAGCTCGCGCCGTCATCGAGGCGACCGTGGCATACGCGCGCAGCTCCGGCTCGTGCGTCATCGCTGAGGGCATCGAGGACGAGGCGACCGCTGACCAGCTGACTGCGCTCGGTGTGACCGCCGGTCAGGGCTACTGGCTTGGCCGCCCCGAGGAACCGGTACTCGACACGTCGGCGCCCGGCGAAGCCACCGCCTGACCCTGCGTCAGGCTGGCGTCGTGACAGCAAGCTCCCAGGTCGATCCCTCGGGCGTGTCACGCACCTCGATGCCGGCATCGACGAGTGCGTCGCGCAACTTGTCGGCAAGCGCATATTCGCCGGCGGCGCGCATCTGAACACGCAGCTCGAGAATGCCGTCCACGACTGGGGCGATCAGGTCGCGAGGGTCGCCCGCTCCGCTGCGAGCCAGGTCCCCAAGGCGGACGACGTATCGCCGCAGCACCTCTCGCGCACGGTCCTGCTCGTCCGAATCGAGCGTGTCCGCCTCCCACTCGTGCATCTGCGAGTCGATGGCGAGCACCGCGCCGACCGCGCCGTCGACGTCGCGACCGGCGAGCGCGCTGTCGGCGAGCTCGGATTGCCGCGTGACCTCCTGGAGGAACGGCGACACCCCGGGTGCCGGGGGCGCCAGGGACGTTTCAACGCCGGGTGCGGCGACGTCGGATGACGCCGCGGATCCGTCGCCTGAGCCGTGCGAATCGCGCGCGAGGTCGCTGATCGCGAGCGTCGTGCCGTTCTCGAATCGCTGTGACTTCCCCCGGCGGCGCAGGGTGAGTCCACCGCGTCCTCGGATGGACACCGTTCCGGCATCGAGGTCGACGATCGCCGCGGTGTGCTCGTCGACGCCGAGGATGTCGACATCCTCGGGAAGCAGGGTCTCGAGCATGCGCAGCCGGCGCTCGCCCATGTAGCAGTACCGGGTGTCGTGCGTGCCGCCCTCGGCGTTGTTGTAGTGGGGGACGACGGCGACGCGAAGCCCGGTGATGCCGAGCAGGTCGAGTCCTTCGAGCCAGCGCGGGTCCTCGCCAACCTTGTAGACCTCGTACACCGGAAGGGCGAACATCCCGACACCGACGGCGGCAGCGCTGGCGAGCGTGACGCATCCGCCCTCGCGCAACTTCGCGTTGAGCAGCTCGGGAACTGCGGTGTCCCGCCACTGCCGGAGTGCATAGCTCGGGCTCCCGGGTCCGGCGAACACATAGCGCGCCTCGGCGACTCGGGAGAGCATGGTCTCGTACTCGAGCGGCGTCGCCTCCTCGCGGTTGCGGAACGTCGCCACCGCGATCGGGAAGCCGACCCGCTCGCGAAAGTACGCAACGGTCTTCTCGCTGATGTCAGCGGCGTTTTCCTGGAAGCCGAACGGCGTATCGAGGAGCACGGCGGGGACTGGACGAGGTCCCAGCCTCGTCAACAGGTCCGCGTGGACGGACACCATCGTGGGCGTGGTCTCACCGGAGCCCATGATGCACAGCAGGCGCGCCATGTCTCGATCCTACGGTGTCGGGCCGCGTGACACCATCGAGGCATGGACGGCGTGAGGCTGAAGGCCGAGCTCGGCGACGAAGCGCGCCGCCTCGGGTTCTCGGCCAGCGGGGTGACCTCGGCCCGACCCTTCGCCGAGGCGCGGGATCGAGGGCTCGCAGCGATCGACGCCGGGCGGATGGACGGCATGCCCTGGTACACGCGCGAGCGCGTCGAGGCGTCGGCGGATATCGGCGCGCGGTATCCGTGGGCGCGCTCGATCATCGCGCTGGCCTGGCCGTATCGCCCCGTCCGCGCCGCTGAACCGGGCTCCGAGGGTCCGGTGCGCGGGCGGTTTGCCGCCTACGCATGCATGGACGGCGGCGGAGGAGCTATCGACTACCACGATCTGCTTGCCGATCGCTGCGATGCGCTGGTCGGGTGGCTGCGTGAGCGAGTCGACACCCTCGAGGCCAAACGGTTCATCGATCATGGTTGGGCACTCGACCGGCCCATCGCCGAGCGCGCCGGGATCGGATTCGCGGGCAAGCACGCCTCGGTGATCACGCGGGAAGCCGGGTCGTACGTGATGCTTGCCGGCATCGCGGTGTCGGTGCTGCTGCCTGTTGACGCTCCGTCGCGGCGTGGATGCGGACAGTGCCGCGAATGCCTTCCCGCCTGCCCGACGGGAGCAATCACCGCACCGGGCGTGATCGACGCTCGGCGCTGCATCTCGTACCTCACCATCGAGCATCGCGGAGCGATTCCCATGGACCTGCGTCCGCTCATGGGCACCTGGGCCTTCGGCTGCGACCTCTGTCAGGAAGCGTGCCCGATCAACCACCGCCTCGCCCCTGCGCCACTCGGGGCGGGATCGTCCACGACTGCGCATGGTCCGGTGCCGAATCCAGACCTTGTCGAGTGCCTCGAGCTCAGTGACGAGGCATTCGCCGCGCGTTTCCGGCGAACTGCCGTATGGAGAACGGGCCGAGCCGGGCTCGCACGCAACTGCGCGATCGCCCTCGGCAATGCGGGCGATCGACGCGCGCTTCCCGCGCTACAGCGCAGTGCGGAAGATGATCCGGATCCCGTCGTCCGCGAGGCCGCTTCCTGGGCCATCGCCCAGTTCGCAGAGGGGCCGCGGGTCTAGCGGAAGAGCAGGACCGCGGCGCCGGCGCCGATCACCAGCGGAGCACCGACGCAGGCAGCGAGCAGCGACACGGAATCCGCCTCACGCGGCCACCAGGACGGAGGAAGCGCGCGATTGATGGGGACGCGCGCACCGCGAAGGCGCACGTTGCCGCCGAAGAACGCGAAGCCGGCGACGCACGCGAGTGCGGCGAGCAGTGCGGCTTCAGAAAGCATCGAGGCAGCTCCATTTGCGCCGACGCTGTGCAGCCACGCGGCGAGCACGAATGTGATCAATCCGAGGCCGACACCGCACGTCGCCGCCACCAGTGTGGTCGGTAGCGAGGTGCGAGGCAGGCTCGGGAGTCGCATGGCTTTACGGCCAGCGTAGCACTCACGTCGGTTCGACGAAAGTTCACACGGAGACGACTCCGTTGTGACGAAACCGTTACGGCGACCGCCAAAGCTTGACGCCAGCGATCGGGTGTGCCTACGCTGCGCTGGTCGCCAACGGGCGACCGGTTCCCCCATCCCCCCAACGTCTCACTACACGAGGAACCCGGATGCCGACGAAATCTCGTTTTGCCGCAGCAGCGCTCGGCGCGACCGCCGTGGCAACCATCCCCTCCGCGGTCTTCGCGAGCTCATACATCGTTCGCCCCGGGGACACGGCGTCGGACATCGCGGTCCGTCACGGCACCAGCGTGGCGGCCTTGCTGAACGCCAACGCGATTGCCCCGACCGACCTCCTGCAGGTTGGTCAGATGCTCCAGATCCCCGATGCGTCACTGGCATTGCCGGCGTATGCGCGCGGGGGTGAGGACTCCGAGACCTACCGCGTGGGGCGCGGCGAGGGAGTCTTCGAGACAGCCCGACGCTTCGGTGTCGATCCCACCGCACTCGCTCGCGCCAACGGGATCGGGGTCAATGCGCCCATCGCCGAAGGCGACGAAATGGTCGTGCCGGGCCGCCTGCCGCGCATGAACGCGCTCGTCAGCTTCGTCGCTGCCGATGTCGGCGTGGACGCGCGGCTCCTGCGTGCGGTCGCGTGGGCGGAATCGAACTGGCACCAGGATCGGGTGTCCCCCACCGGCGCCGTCGGCGTGATGCAGATCGAGCCGTTCACCGGTGAGTGGGTGTCGCGCCACATCGCGGGCACACAGCTCGACATCTGGCGCGCGCAGGACAACGTCGTCGCGGGCGCGATGCTGCTGCGGCACCTCATGAACAAGCACGAAGGCGATATCGCGGCGACGCTCGCCGGGTATTACCAGGGTGATGCGAGCGTCGCGACCCACGGTGTGTACGACGACACGCGTCGCTACCAGCGGGAAGTGCAGGCGCTGATCGCTCAGGACGCCTGAGGACTGGCGGGGGGCCAGCCGCCGACCCGACGGACGTCGCCGGATCGATCGACAAGTCGCGCCGGAAGCCCAGCCGACTCGAGCCAGGCCATTGCCGCAACGCCTCGGACGATCGCCGCAGTGGCCGCGATGTTCGCGTCCACGCAATTGCCGGCGACGACGCTCACCGTCCGCCACGGACCGATGGCCGGCAGCCCGGTCGCCGGATCGATGATGTGATGCAGCTCGACGCCGCCGCGGCGCCAGCGGCGAACCGTCGTGCTGGAGGTCGCCACACCGCCTGAGCGGATCGCGATCGTCTCGCCGTCGCGCGTGATCGGCGCCCGGCTGTTCTCGGCAATCTGCACGTGCCAGCCCTCGTCCGGTGGCAGACCCGCGACGGCCACATCACCGCCAAGGCTGACGAGGACACCGCCACCGTCGACCGCGACGCTTGCCGCTTCGGCAGCGAGATCGGAGGCGAGCGCTTTCGCGGTGGCACCCAGGTCGACCTCGATGCCGGCGGGGATCTCGACAACTCTCGATGCCGGCGAATACGTGATCCGGCGCCAGCCGGGGACCGGGTGGACCGTCAGGGAAATCGGTGCGCCATCGGGGGCGAGCGCACCGAAGTCGACCGTATAGCCGGCGTTGCGAACCGCGCCTCCAACCGTGGGGTCGACAGCGCCGTCGGTGAGCTCGGCTGCACGCAACGCGGTGGCGATCGCCTCACCGAGCACCGCCGAGACCGTCGTCTCGTGGCGGCCACTGCCTGCGAGCAACATGCTGAGCTCGCTGTCATCGCGGAACCGGCTGCACGTGCGGTCGATCGAGTCGACGACGCGCTCCACCGCCGAGGTTGCGCGCTCCAGGTGCTCGGGATCGGTGACGACCACCTGCATGAGGGTTCCGAACGCCGTTCCCCTGTGCGCGGTGACGGTCACGAGGCGCCGCTCACCGCGCTTGCTGACGACGAGCTGCCGCTGCTCGCCGAGCCTGTTGCGAGTGGCGCTGCGGTGCTGCTCGATGCCGGGGTTGTCGTCATTGATGTGGTCGACGTTGCACTGAGGGTTCCAGCGTACGTGTGTGCCGAGAGTGCGGCCAGGGCGACGACGGCAACCGTGGCGCCGACGCCTGACGACACCGTGAGCTTCTTCCGAAACCTTAGCGCGCGGTCACGTTCGGCGACAGTGATCCTGTTCACGCATCTCAGGATGAGCACCTCCCCTGGAGCCAGGGTCAAGGATTCCTGGGCGAATCCTGGGAAAAGGCGACCAGGGGCGCCCTGCCCAGCGTGCCGGGTTGGCTCCGCAGCATGCGCGCCACTCCCCGGAGATCCCTCATCGCGGTGCTCACGATCTTGACGCGCGAGTCGGTGTCCTCGATCCATGTGACGGGGAACTCCAGCGTGCGGAGTCGCGCGCGCTGCGCGAGCACGAGCAGCTCGGTGTCGAAGAACCAACCCTCGTCTCGCACGGACGGGAGCAGCTCACGAGCAACCCCCGCGCGTACTGCTTTGAAACCGCACTGCGCGTCGCGCACTCGCAGATGCAGGAACGTACGCAGCACGAGGTTGTAGCAACGCGAGATGCACTCACGCTTGAGACTGCGCGTGACACGCGCCCCGGACATCAGCCTGCTGCCGATTGCAATATCGGCGCGACCGGCGAGGACCGGCTCGACCAGGTCGCGCAAGGCGCGCAGGTCGGTGGAGAGATCCACGTCCATGTACGCGACGACATCGGCGCCGCTCGCGAGCCACGCGGCACGCAACGCTCTGCCGCGTCCCACGTCGTCGAGGCGCATGTAACACACACCGTCGAGTTCGGCGGCGAGCCGAGCGCCGATAGCCTGCGTGGCGTCCGTGCTCGCGTTATCGACGATCGTGATGCACGTGGAACATGCGAGCTGGCGCTGTACATGGGCGTGCAGCGTGCGGATGCTCGCGTCGAGGTCGCGTTCCTCGTTGTGCACGGGAATCGCGATGTCGATTGCGGGCCGGGTCGCGGGGTGCATTGCTCCAGCCTGGAGATCGCATCTTGATGCGTGCAATGAGGATGCTGGGATCCCTCTGGGAGTCCGGTCTCATCGATGACCGAGCAGACTCCCGGGAAAGACTCGACGGCTCTGAGCTCGCGACTCCGGCACTCGGGAGGCCGCGGAGGTCAACGTCGCGCCGCGAGCGCCTGGAGCCGGAGTGCCAGCGTCGGACAACCCGATACTGCGCGCCGGGCATGGGGCAGCACCGACGGGGGCACCGCACCGGGCAGGATGATCGGATAGCCCCAGTCATCGAGCTCGATCATCTCGGGCAGCAGATCGGCGCAGACACCGTGTCCGTCGCACTTGATGCGGTCGACGGCGACGACATACCGTCCGCTCATGACGCCACCGACTGCGCGATGGTTGCGCTGCAGCGGTGTTGCTGGTCGTGTCGCTGAAACTCCTCCGCAAACACCCGAAGCGCTGAGCCGAGCAACCCGGCGGCGCCATCGGGATGGCGGCACGCGCCGCGGCCGGCGAGCAGCCCCGACCAACGTTTGATGTGGTCGAGGTCGCCGTCCGAAGACGTGAGCGCCGCGACACGTCCGGTCGCCGCCGAGATCGCTCGGAGACCAAAGGTGCATGGGCCGCACTGGCGAGCGCTCTCGTGCGCGAGATACGCCAGGATCCGCGCGGTCTCGACGACGCCGCACCGTCCTGCAGGGAGCACGGCGATCACTCCGCAGCCGAGCGAGTACCCGTTGGCACGCAACCCGTCCGCATCGATGACCAGACCCCATGCCGTCGACGCTGCAACCCAGCTGCCGAAGTAGCCACCGAGCAGTACAGCGTCACTGTCGGCAGTGAGACCACCTGCAGCGTTGACTGCATCGGTGATGGTCGTGCCCTGCGGCGCCTCGATGAGCATCGTCTGCGGCACCGCGCCACCGACGGAGATCAACGTCGTCCCCGACGCAGTGCCAACGCCGAGCGAACGGAACCAGGCGTCACCGGAGCGCGCGATGAGCGCGGCGTGCGCAAGCGTTTCCACGTTCTGCACCAGCGTGGGGCGGCCGTCGACTCCGCGCTCGTACGGACGGGGTGGAATCGACGTCGGCAACGCGATGCCGGTGTTGACGAAGTTGACTGCGGCGGTCTCCTCACCGGAGACGTAGCGCACTGGGGCGCTCACGACGTGAAGGAGGTCGCGCTCCCTCGGTGGGCGCTCGCCGGCCGCTCGCTGCATCGCGCGGATCGCGCCCGTGTGGTCGGCGCCGACGTACAGGACGATCTCGCGTGCGCCGACCGCACCCGCCGCGAGCAGCGCGCCGTCGATCACGAGATGGGGACGTTGCTCCATCAACGTCCGATCCTTGCGACTGAGTGGCTCACCCTCGCCACCGTTGGCGAGCACGACAGGGTTTCCCGCTCGCCGCGACGCGACTGCGCGCCATTTCGTCGCGGCCGGGAAGCCCGCTCCTCCTTTGCCACGGAGCTCACTGCGGTCGATGGTATCGATGAGCGCAGACGTGCTCAGCGGTAGCGGGCCCAGTCGCGCGACATGCGCCGCGTAGCCCTCCGTCCCGGTAGCCGGCGCGGGACCGGCGAGCACTGACAACGTCATCGTCCTGTTCCGAACGACGCGCGCTCCGCCGCATCGCGGCGTTCGCCCGCAAGCGGATCCGGGGGCGCCGCGAGAAGGCGCCAGCCGGCAGCAACGAGTACAGACGCGATGCAGACGATGTCGATGGCCACCATCCACGACGCTGTGCTGTCAGTCCCCGTGCCGATGCCGTGGAGCACGGCCACCGGCCAGCTTGCGTACGCGAGCCAGTGGATCGCGCGCCAGGTGCGTGCGCCGATGTGACGTCGCAGCAGGCTCGTCGCGACGATCGCGATGAGCAGCTCGAACGAGATGGTGCCGAGGCCAAGCCACAGCGTGCGGTAGTACGACCCGAACGGCACCAAGGCTGCGACGAGCCCAAGGTGCGTGAAGGGATCGACGATTGCGGTGACGATGTGCAGCAGCAGGAACACGAGCGTCATGAGCGCGAGGTCTCCGTGCACGGCCGCGCTGAGGAACCGCGGCCATCCTCGAGCCTCGACTCGAAGGCGCGCGAGCAACCCGAGGACGACGACGGCGCTGAGCAGGATGAGGCTGACCGCGCCGGCGCCGCGCGTGGTGTACCAGAGCACTTGATTTGACATCAGCTCACCCTGCGGGCAGCTCGATGCGGAAGGTCGCGCCGCCACCCGGTGTGTCCTCGACGCTGATGCGGCCGCCGTGCGCGTTCACGACGGCGGCCGCGATGCTGAGACCGAGACCACTGCCTCCCTGGTCGCGACTGCGCAGCGGGTCGGCGCGGTGGAACCGCTCGAAGATCCGCTGGCGCTGTTCCGCGGGAACGCCCGGACCGTGGTCGATGATGTCGATCTCGGCATGCGTGTTCTCGGGACGGAGCGTCACTTCCACGGGACTGCCTGCAGGCGTGTGCACGAGCGCATTGCGTACGAGATTTGCGACGGCCTGGCGCAGGCGCAGATCGTCACCGGTCACGACCATCGGTGCGGCGATGCGGGAGATCACGGTGCGTCCAGGGTCGGCGGCGCGCGCGTCACTGACCGCGTCGTTGATCATCGACGTGAGGTCGACGGTCGCGCGGTCCAGCGGGCGCCTCTGGTCGAGTCGCGCGAGCAGCAGGAGGTCGTCGACGAGCAACCCCATGCGCCGCGTCTCGTCCTCGATGCGGCGCACCGCGAGCAGCACGTCATCGCGTGACATGTCGGGATTGCGCTGTAGCAGCTCGGCATATCCGCGCATCGACGTCAGCGGGGTGCGCAGCTCGTGCGACGCGTCGGACACGAAGTGACGAAGGCGCTGTTCCACCACCTCGCGCTCGGCGAAGGCGCGCTCGATCTGGCCGAGCATCTCGTTGAGCGCAAGACCGAGGCGCCCGACCTCGGTTTTCTCCGTCGATGGGGAGACGCGGCTGCCCAGCCCGGTTGCCGCGATGGTCCGCGCGGTGGCTCCCATCCGCTCCAGCGGACGCATGCCACGGCGGACGAGGAAGAAGGTCGCGAGCAGCACGAGGACGGTGATGCCGCTGCTGATCGCGATCTCGAACAGGAGCAGCGTGCTGAGCGTGTTGTCGACTCCGTCGACGCCATCGAGCGGGACAGCGACAACGGAGACCAGGCCCTGCTCTTCTGGAACGGGCGCAACAGACACGCGGTAGGAATGCCAGGTCCCACTGCCGGAAACCGTCAACGTCTCGGAGTGTTTTCCGATGTTGTCCGGGAACACGGGATGCGAGGTCGACGCCGCAAGGCTGCCCCCGTAGAGATATCCCACCGCGAGCACCTTCGACGAGCCGGCGTCGATGAGCTCTGCATAGGTGCCGGCGGGAAAGGCGTCCGCCTGGCCGAAGCCATCACCCGGCCCCTGTGGGCCGTGCCCGAAGAGCACGTTGGTGAGCACGTTCGTGACGCTCGGCTGAATGCTCACCAGCTGCTGGTCGACACCGTGCAACAAAGTGCCCTGCACGGCCGCGTATGTGCCGGCGTCAGCCGCGGCGAGACCGATGATGAACAAGGGTGCCAGGGTGAGCAGCAGTCGGAGGCGCAGCGACATTTACGGTCCCGGGGACATGGCCGGCGCGCAGTTCACGCCTGGGCCGCGCTCGCGCGCGGGACCCGCATGACGTAGCCGACGCCGCGAACGGTGTGGATCAGCGGCGGATCCACCTGGTCGACCTTGCGCCGCAGATAGCTGATGTAGGTCTCGAGCACGCTGGCATCGCCGCCGAAGTCGTAATCCCAGACGTGATCGAGGATCTGCGTGCGAGACAGCACCCGGCCGCTGTTCATCATCAGGTAGCGGAGCAGACGAAACTCGGTGCGGGTCAGATCGATGACCGCACCGGCGCGGAAGACCTCGTGGGTCTCGTCGTCGAGCTCGAGATCGTGCAGCACCAGCTTGTTGCTCGCGGCTCCCGCATCGGGATGGTGGCGACGCAGCACGACACGAATCCGCGCGACGAGCTCCTCGATGCTGAAGGGCTTGGTGACGTAGTCGTCGCCGCCGATGGTAAGGCCGTGGACCTTCTCCTCGGTCGCGTCGCGCGCCGTGAGGAAGATCACGGGCACCTTGACGCCGTCGGTGATCAGCCGCTGCACGACGGTGAACCCGTCGTCGTCAGGCAGTCCGACGTCGAGGATCATCAGGTCGGGGCGGAAGTCCATGACCGCGTGGCGCGCGCTTTTCGCGGTCGCCGCGGTCTGGACGGTGAAGCCCTCGTACTTGAGCGCCATGGCGACCAGGTCCGTGATCGCCCGTTCGTCGTCGACCACCAGAATGCGGTTCGGCTCACTCGTGCTGGGAGAGGACACGGGCCCATCTTCGCGCGGAAGTCTGGGAAACAGCTCAGAGGTTGGTGGAGCTTCCCTGGGCGTTGCGCGGGGTGACAAGCCCGTTCGGGTTGCCGGTGCCGAGCGGCAGGGAGAGGCAGCGCACTCCGCCGCCTGCCTTGAGGAACTCCCCCATCGCCATCGGGACGATCGTGAATCCGGCTGCTCGGAGCGGCTCTTCGAGCTGGGCGATGGTGAGCGACGAGACGACCTGGGTTCCCAGCGGCATCGCGTTGCAGGCAAAGCCGGCGGCCACCTCGACCGAGACTTCGACGAGGTTCGGGACAAGCTGGCGAATGAGCTGTGCGGATGCCGAGGAAAAGGCCTCCGGAGCGGCGATCACCGTGTTCGCGTCAAGCGGACAGAAGCACGTGTCGAGGTGATAGAAGCGCGGGTCGACCAGCTCGAGCGTGACCACCTCGACCTCGAGGATGCGGGCAACAGGCCGGTGCGACTCACGATCGGTCCGGAATCCGGTGCCGCAGAAGAGGCGGTCGCCGACGAAGAGCGCGTCGCCGGCACCCTCGAACGACAGCGATCGAGGCAGCTCGTGCACCTCGAAGTGCAGCCGTTCCAGCTCAGCCCGCCAGTGCGACTCCTCGCCCTGGCGCTCGCGATGGTGGAAGTTCGCGAGGACAGCGCGCCCGTCCCAGACGACCGCCGCGTTCGCAGTGAACACCATGTCGGGGAGCCCGGCCACCGGCGTCGCAAGCTCGATGTCGACACCCATGTCGACGTAGGTGCGATGCAGCGCCTGCCACTGCTCCTCCGCCAGCGCATGGTCCACCTGGACGGCCACGTGCATCCACGGGTTGATCTCGTACTCGATGCCGAAGTGGTTCGGCGGGCACATCAGCACCCCGCCGGTCATGTTCGAGGCCGGGGCAGGAGTGCGGCGTCGCCCAGCGGAAGGGGAACGATCAACGTTGGCGCGAACCCGAAGCGTTCAGCGGCGTCCGCCGGTGCCGCGACCGGTGGACGGCGCACGCACCAGCGCGGCTCCACGTCGTCGCGGACCGCGAGGAGCGACGGCTGCAACAACGCGCCGCCGGCACCCCTGCCCTGGTGGCGGATCGTGGCTGTCAACGCGGGTCGCAGCCACGTCGCGTCAAACGGTTGAACGCCGTCGAGCATCGCGGCACCGACGGTGAGGCTTGCCGCCTGCTGCGCGAGCCAGCGCGAGACCACTTTGTCGTGCGGGCCTTCCACCTGACCCGCAAACACCAGCCGTCCCGCGACCATCTCGCCGAGGATGAGCCGGGGAGCGCCGAGACGGCGTTCGATGATGCCCGCGATGACGCAGGTCGTCTGCTCGAGGAGTGGGATCCGGAGGCGATCCGGCGATGCCAGACCGGGCCGGTACGGAGCTCTCGCCCGGCGCGCCAGCAGTGCGGGGAGGCTGCGAGCGGTGGCGGCTGCCGCGAGCGCGCTGCCCCGGCCACGCACGTGGTCCGGTACCTGGAGCACGTCGCCGCTCCCGGCAAACGCGCTCAGTGCCTCAACGCGACGCTCGAGCGCCCAGCCGGTGACCGGGCGGCCGTCGAGATGGAGGACGTCAAACGCGAGATAGACCGCGGGGAGCTCGCCAGCCAGTGCCGGTCCGGCGGCCAGGCGTCTGCCGAGGGCGGTGAGATCCGGCCTGCCCTGCGCGTCGAGCACAGCGATGACCCCGTCGAGCACCGCAGCCCGGCCGTCCGGAGCGACCACCGTCTCGAGGACGTCGGGAAACCGCCGGCCGAGTTCGCAGAGCGTCTCACCCTGGACCCGCGCGGGGCTGTCGGGGTCGAGGTAGAGGAGAGAGCGCGCGCCGTCCCAGTCGATGCTGAAAAGCCAGTCGTGATCGTCGAACGGGTCCGAGCACGGAACCGACTCCTCGAGCGGGATGTGCCCCGGGAGGAGTGGCGGCGTCGGGGTGCGGAAGAGCAGTGGCTCCTCGAGCGCCGGCGCGACGGCGCGTGACGTTGCTGTCCTCGCCACTCCCGGTCCGCGCAGCCTCAGGAAGCGCGGCGCCGGCGCGCCGGTTCCGCCGTTTCGGCGTCGTCCGACGCCTCGCTCCCGGCAGCGTCGCTCTTGCGCGACTTCGCGGCTTCGACCGACGCTTTGAGTGCGGCCATGAGGTCCGTGACCTTGCCCTGCTCGGGCGCTTCCGGCCGCTTGATCGGCTCGTTGGTGAGCTTCGATTCGACGACTTCGAGCAGCGCCTCGCGATATGAGTCGTGGTGGCGGGCGGGATCGAAATGAGCGCTCAGGTTCTCGATGAGCATCACCGCCATGTCGAGCTCAGCCTTCTTGACGTCGAGGTTCTCGTCGGGGATGGAGAGCTCGCCCGCGGAGCGGATCTCATCCGGCCAGTGCAATGTGTTGAGCAGCAGGCCCTGCTCGTGCAGCGCGAGACGGCAGAGGTGCTCGCGGTCGCGGAGGGCGATCTTGCCGATGGCCACCTTGCCGGTCTTCTCGAGTGCCTGGCGGAGGAGCGCGTAGGGCTTCGCGCCGACGGCCTCGGGCTCGAGGTAGTAGGCGCTTTTCAGGTACACGCCTGCCTCGATCTCCGAGTCGGGGCAGAACTCGATGATGTCGATGCTGTGCGTCGTCGTCAGCGGCAACTGGTCGAGGTCGGAGTCGCTGATGACCACGTACTCGTCCTTGCCGACCTCGTAGCCCCGGAGCGCATCGCTCCAGCCGATCTCGCGATCCTCCTCGGGGCACCAGCGCTTGTTGCGCACCGGCGTCTGGTCATTCGGGCACAGCAGCCGGAACGAGACGCTCTTCGACTCGGTAGCGAGGTACAGCCGCACGGGAATTGCCACCATGCCGAAGCTGATGGCCCCGCGCCACATGGATCGAGGCATGGCCTACCGAGTATAGAGGCGCGGGATCACCGTGAACGCAGCCTCATCAGGCGACGGCGAGCAGGCGGTCGTACGCCTCCTTCAGCTCCGGATAGCGCAGGAAGATGATGTGCGCGTACTCCTGCGTGAGCGGGACCGGTTTGCGCCGCAACAGCAGGCCGACCTCCTCCGGGCGATGGTTCGCCTTGCGCCAGTTGCACTTCCGGCACGCGATCACGACGTTCTCCCATTTGTCCGGCGCACCGCCCCGGGACACGGGGATCACGTGGTCGACGGTGAGGTCGGCGGCCGTGCCGAGCCGGCCGCAGTACTGGCAGGTGTGGTCGTCGCGCAGCAGCAGATTGCGCCGGTTCGGGCGGAGCAACCGGCGTGGGACGTGAATCGTGCGCAGAAGGCGGACGATCACCACACCCTCGGGGAGCCGCCGGCCGGCGAGCGCTTCGGCCGCGGCGCGCTCCGCCGCCTCGTCGACAAACGCAACCCGTTCCTTGGTCAACAGGACGACCAGCCGCCTGTGACTGATCACGTTGAGCGGCTGCAACGAGGCATTGAGCAGCAGCACCGCCATGGCCGAATTCTATTGGGAATCCGGCGTTGGCGTCGAACGGCGCCGGCGTGGGCGGGGATCAGGTGTACGGCGCGGACTTGATCGGACCGACCTTGATGTCGCCGCCGCAGACATCGCTGTCCGGCATGGCGGTGACGTCGGTCTGGAAGCCTGATGTCGGCAGTGTGATCTGCCAGAACTTCGGCGACGTGGACGCGGCTGCGGAACACGTCGCGTCGGTCCACGACACGAGGAAGTAGCCGTGCCCTGTCGCGCCCGCGGCACCAAGCGGCTCAGTCCCCGGCGCGAGGTCGGTCGCTGACGGCGACGCCATCGAGTTGTCGTTCGTCCACTGCGTGGCGAGCTCGCCGCCATTGGGGCCGAGCATCTGCAGCTTCGGGTAGCCATTCTCCGTGCAGTCGCTCGTCGTCGTGTTCCGAATCTCGAAGGTCGCGTAGATGGTGCCTGCAGCACCCTGCTGGTTGTTGATCGTGATCTCGAACTGACCTGGCATGCAGGGGATTGCGGCTGTTGGGGTGGGCACCGGCGTGGGCGTCGGGACTGCGGTGGCCACGGGCGTTGGCGTTGCCTGCGTCGTGACAGCTGCGGTCTTAGAGGCTGTCGGAGTGGATGAGCCGCAGCCTGCGACGACACCCGCGGCCGCGAACAGTGCGAGCGGAAAAAGCAACCGTTGCATCGGGGTGGAGCGTACCCGCTGACGGCGGTTTACGCGCACGTTCTAGCCCGGGAGGTCTTGATCCGCGTGCAGTGCCGGCGCGAAGAGATCGCCGACCTCTTCGATGCGCTGGGCGATCGTCGCGATGTTCCACCGATCCGGGCGCAGTTGCGGGTCGTCGAGCTCCTCCCAGGTAATCGGGGTGGATACCGGCGCGCCGGGCGCAGGACGCAACGAGTAGGGGGCGGCGAGCGTCTTGTTGATGATGTTCTGCGTGTAGTCGATGCGTATGCGCCCGGTCCGCTTGGCAACGGCCCATTCCCAGCTGACGCGACCCGGTGCGGCCTGGTCGATCGCCTTGCCGACCTCCTCCACCCAGCCGCGCACGGCCGCGTAGTCCGGCCCGCGGCGGACGGGGACGTAGATCTGCAGGCCGGTCTGCCCGCTGGTCTTGACGACTCCGTGCATCCCGTAATGGTCGAGCGCGGCTTTGACCAGCTTGGCGATGTTGATGACGTCCTGGAACGTCGCGGGCTCGAACGGGTCGAGGTCGAAGACGGCCCAATCGGGATTCCCGGGTTCGTCGATGCGTGAATGCCATGGATGCAGATCGATGACACCCGCGTTGGCGACCCATGCGAGTGTCGCGACCTCGTTGACGACGATGTAGGTCTTGGTCTTCTCACCGTGGTACGTCCATGCTTCGATCCACGACGGCGCATGTGCCGGTTTGTCCTTTCTCCAGAAGGACTTTCCATCGATGCCGTCGGGGAACACCTGCATCGAAAGCGGTCGGTTCCGCAGGTACGGAATCATGTACGGCGCCATGCGCACGTAGTACTCGATCATGTCCCGCTTGGTCAGACCTTCTGCGGGCCAGAGCACTTTGTCCAGGTTGGTCAGTGGGAGGCGTCTGCCTGCTATTTCCCATCTCGCGTTGCCGTGCAGCGTCCTCAACGTTTTCAGGGCCGCATCGATGGTGTCTGGGTCCTGTCCCCGTGGGGTCCCCTCGTCGCCTCCGCGCTTGGTCTCCTTGTGGTTGTCGGTGTCTCTGGAGGGCGTGGCATCCTCGTCGCCAAGCACTCCGGCGACGCTGCTCCCCACGGGGCGACCCAGACTGTTCCTTGCCCGAATTGTTTCGGGGCTGGGTCGTATGCGCGATGTGTGCGGGGGCGACCGTCTCGGCGCTGAGGCGGCGGGGCTCGGTGCGTTGTCGGCGGGGGACTGGGCAGCGGGCCTTGTCTCGTCGCGGGAGTCTTCTGGCGAGCGCTCAGTGGTGTTGCGCGACGTGCGTTGTGTTTTGGCGTTTGGTGGGACGGGTGTTGGCTGCTCGCGGGCGGTGTCGTCGAGGGCTTGGTCGGGTCGTAGTTTTTGGAAGGCGGGGTGGCGGAGCATGCCTTCGCTGGTCCATTCCGAGAAACGGACTTCGCAGATCAGCTCGGGTCGTACCCAGGTGGCTGGTTCGGTTGTTCTTGGGGTTGTGTCGAGTTGACATTTGTCGACGATCAGGGAGGCGAGTTTCTCTTTGATTGCGCGCAGGCTTTTTTCGTTGAAGCCGGTACCCACCTGGCCGCAGTGTTTGAGGCGGCCGTCGTTGTCTTGTATGGCGAGGATGAGCGCTCCCAGTTGGTTGGAGCGGCGACCGCGGCCGGCTGTGTAGCCGGCGATCACGCACGACTGGGTACGCCAGGACTTGATCTTCACCCACTCGGGTGTTCGGAGCCCGGGGCGGTACAGCGAGTCCGCGCGCTTGGCGACAATGCCTTCGATGCCGTTCTTGCGTGCTTCCTCGAACAGTGCGACGCCATCGCGTTCGACGTGCTCCGCGAAGAGGATGTGTGGCGCGTCGACGATGGTCTCGCGCAGCGTCTTCTTGCGGATGCGTAGCTCGGTCGCCATGAGGTCGCGGCCCTCGAGCTGCACGAGGTCGAAGGCGACGAACGTCACGGGGTGCTCGACGGCGAGACGCCGCGCGTCGGCCTCGCGTGAGACGTTGATGCGCTGCTGCAGACGCTCGAACGACGGGCGGCCGTCCGTGTCGAGCACGACGAGCTCGCCGTCGACGATTGCCTGCCGTGCGCGAATGCCGGCACGGATCGCCTGTGCCTCGGGGTAGTGCAACGTCTCGTCCTTGCCTCTGCGGCCGGTGATGCGGACCGCGTCACCCGCGACGCTGACCATCGCCCGGATCCCGTCGTACTTCAGCTCAAAGAACCAGCCCTCGCGTGAAAAAGCGCGTTCGGCCGAGGTCGCCAGCATCGGGGCGGGCGCACGGACCGGCTCGCCCACCGCGGAGTCGGTCGCCGGAGGCGTCTCGCCCCGCGATCGAGCGCGTCGCATCTCCCTTGGATCACCGCCGCCGTCGCTGGCTATCTCAGCCAGGCTTCTGCCGGTCTTGACCGAAACATCGCGGTCGATCGCCTCGTACCCCTCAACCACCGACGCGTCGCGCTTCTTGAGCATCAACCAGTTCTTGCTGCCGTCGCTGCTGCCCCCGTACTGCTGTCCGCGCTCGCCGATGTGCACGAGCGCGAACTCGCCGGACAGCTTGCTCCCCGAGAGCCGGAATTTTATGTCGCCTTTGAGGCGCGACCGCTCGTAGTCCTCGGCCGACTCCTTGATCCACTCGAAGGTGCCGATGTCCCAGAGCATCACCGTCCCAGCGCCGTACCCGGAGGGGATCACGCCCTCGAACTCGCCGTAATCGATGGGATGGTCCTCGGTCTGTACGGCCAGGCGCTTCTTGGCCGGATCGAGGCTCGGGCCTCTCGGGATCGCCCACGAGAGCAGCACCCCGGCATGCTCGAGTCGGAAGTCGAAGTGCATCCGCGTTGCCCGGTGTTTCTGCACGCAGAAGCGGTGTCCGTGCGGCAGGAGATCCCATGCGGATCGGTCCGCGTCCGCACGTCCGACCTGGTCCCCACTCGGCTCCGGGGTCTGTTTGAAGTCGCGCTTGCGGCGGTACTCCTTGAGAGCCTCTTCCGCTACGTCCGCGACAGTGTCCTTCACCGTACTGATGCTAGTGCAGCGCACCGCGCGGAGGAGAGCAAAGTAGGCCTCCAGGCTGGTAGAATAGAGGCATCTGGAACGGCCGATTTGAGCAGTCAGCGCTGAGTAATCGAGCGGTTTCACCTTTGGCCTCACCTCCAACACTCACGTCACAACCGGAGCAGTACCGATAACCGACATCGCACGCCCCGAACGGCCCCACGAGGAGCCCGTCGAACCGACGCCGAGCGCCAACGGAGGCAGCTCGAACCCTCCGCCTGAGGGCATCAGCCGGGTCTCGAAAGGCACGTACTCGGCCGACCAGATTCAGATCCTGGAAGGTCTCGAGCCTGTCCGTCGCAGACCTGGCATGTACATCGGCTCTACCGACCTGCGTGGTCTGCACCACCTTGTCGTCGAGCTTGTCGACAACAGCATCGACGAGGCGCTCGCCGGCTGGTGCGACACCATCAAGGTCACGCTGCACGCGGACAAATCCGTGTCCGTGCTGGACAACGGTCGCGGTATCCCCGTGGGCATGCATCCCACGGCCAGGAAGTCCGCGCTCGAGGTCGTCCTCACCACGCTGCACGCCGGAGGCAAATTCGGCGGCGGCGGGTACAAGGTCTCAGGCGGTCTGCACGGCGTCGGCCTCTCGGTCGTCAACGCGCTGAGTGAGCGTCTGCTGGTCGAGGTCTATCTCGACGGGGAGATCCACCGGCAGACGTACACACGGGGCGTCCCCGACGGCCCTGTTGCCGTTGTCGGCAAGTCGGACCGTCACGGAACGCTCGTCCAGTTCTGGCCGGACCCAGAGATCTTCCCGGAGATCGAGTTCTCCTGGGACATCGTGGAGAACTCGCTGCGCAGCTACGCGTTCCTCAACAAGGGCATCACGATCCAGCTCTTCGACGAGCGCGACGCAGCCGCGTACACGTTCCATTTCGAGGGCGGGATTCAGTCCTTCGTTCGATACCTGAACGCCAACCGCAACGTCATCAACTTCAAGCCGATGTACGTTGAGCGCGAGATCGACGGCAACGTCGTCGAGATCGCCCTCCAGTACCAGAACACCGTCTTCACGGAACACGTGCTGGCGTTTGCCAACAACGTGCATACCGAGGAGGGCGGCGCGCACGTCACCGGGTTCCGCACCGCGCTGACGGCGACGTTGAACAAGTACGCGCGCAAAGCGTCCATCCTGAAGGAACAGGATCCCAACCTCACGGGCGATGACGTTCGCGACGGTCTCACCGCGGTGATCAGCGTCAAGCTCCGCGAGCCACAGTTCGAGGGTCAGACCAAAACCAAGCTGGGCAACAGCGAGGTCGCGGGCCAGGTCTCGACAGTGCTGAGCGACGCGCTGATGCAGTACCTCGAGGAGAACCCGGGCGAAGGTCGCAAGATCATCGACCAGTCGCTCACCGCTGCACGCGCACGCCAGGCGGCGGCGAAAGCGCGAGACCTCGTGCAACGCAAGTCATTGCTCGAGTCGGCAACGCTGCCCGGCAAGCTCGTCGACTGCAGCGAGCGCGACCCCGCGCATTGCGAGATCTTCATCGTCGAGGGACTGTCCGCAGGTGGTACGGCCAAGGAGGCGCGCGAGCGCCGCAACCAGGCCATCCTGCCGTTGCGCGGCAAGATCCTCAACGTCGAGAAGGCACGCGCGGACAAGATCCTCGGCAACGAGCAGATCAAGGACCTGATCATGGCGCTCGGCGGGGGCTTCGGCGAGACGTTCAGCGTCGACAAGCTCCGTTACCACCGCATCGTCCTCATGGCGGACGCGGACGTCGACGGCTCGCACATCCGCACGCTGCTGCTCACGTTCTTCTGGCGCCACCTGCGCCCGCTCGTCGATGGCGGCTATCTCTACCTCGCGCAGCCGCCGCTGTACAAGCTCGAGAAGGGCAAGGGACGCAACAAGCAGACCGAGTACGCCTTCAGCGACGACCAGCGCGACGACAAGGCGAAGACGATGGGCCGTGACACCGAGATCTCCCGGTACAAGGGACTTGGCGAGATGATGTCGGAGGAGTTGTGGGCGACCACGATGGATCCGGAGCGCCGCGTGCTGCTCCAGGTCGGTGTCGCCGACGCCATCAAGGCCGACGACATCTTCGACCGTCTCATGGGCTCGGACGTCGAGCCGCGGAAGCGCTTCATCCAGACCCACGCGACGAGCGTGCGCAACCTCGACGTCTGATGCCGCTCCCAATCGCGGTTGACGCGATGGGCGGTGACAACGCCCCGGCAGCGATCGTTCAAGGTGCGTTGCGCGCCGTGAACGAGCACGGCATCTCGGTCACGCTGGTGGGGCGGCGCGAAACCGTCGAAGCCGAGCTGCGGAGCGCGGGCGCATCGTCGGGTGCGATCACCGTCGTCGACGCACGCGACGTCATCGAGATGAACGAGCATCCCGCCAACGCGGTGCGCGCCAAGCGCGACTCCTCACTGGTGAGCAGCTGCGCCCTGGTGGCCGCCGGCAGTGCTCGCGCAGTGGTGAGCGCGGGCAACAGCGGTGCGATGCTGGCAGCCGCACTGTTCACCATCAAGCGCATCCCGGGCATCGCGCGACCCGCCATTGGCGCAGCGTTCCCGAGCGAGTCGGGTCAGACGTTCATGCTCGACGTCGGTGCCAACACGGACTGCAAGGCCGAGTGGTTGGCGCAGTTCGCGCTGATGGGCGACGTCTACGCTCGCACCATGCTCGGCATCGAGCGCCCGCGAGTCGCCCTGCTCAGCAATGGCGAGGAGGCCGAGAAGGGATCCGAGCTCGTCCAGGCCGCGCACCCGCTCATCGCGGCACTGCCGATCAACTTCGTCGGCAACGTCGAGGGCAAGGACGTCTTCCGAGGTGCATGCGATGTCGTGGTGACCGACGGGTTCACCGGTAACGTCGTCCTCAAGGTTGCCGAGGGCATCGGCGATTTCCTCTTCTCGAGCATCGCCCGGGAAGCCCGCAAGTCCATGGGCGGCAAAGTCGGCGGAGCGTTGCTCAAGCCGAAGCTCCGCCCGCTCCGCGATCGTGTCGACTACCGAAAGACGGGCGGCGCGCTGTTGCTCGGCGTTGCAGGTGAAGTGGTCATCGCGCACGGGCGGTCGGACGCCGAGGCGACGATGAACGCGATCCGTGTTGCCGCTCGCGCGGCCGACCAGGGCGTCAGCGGTGTGATCGCGAGCGCGGTGAGAACCCCCGTGGAGGTTGGAGCTCAGTAATGGCGATTTTCGAACCCGGACAGATTCATCCCATCGAGCTCGAGGCGGAGATGCGCGCCTCCTACATGGATTACGCGATGAGCGTGATCATCAGCCGCGCGCTCCCGGATATCCGCGACGGGCTGAAGCCGGCACAGCGCCGCATTCTCTGGGCGATGCTCGACACGGGCATGACGGCCGGGGCCCGCTACCAGAAGTGCGCGGCGGTTGTCGGTGAGGTCCTCGGCAAGTATCACCCGCATGGTGATTCGGCTGTCTACGACACACTCGTGCGCCTTGCCCAGCCGTGGGTGATGCGGTATCCGCTCATCGACGGACAGGGCAACTTCGGCTCTGTCGACGGCGACCCGCCTGCCGCGTATCGGTACACCGAGGCGCGCATGACCGCTGTGGCGATGAGCCTCGTCGACGACATCGAGAAGGATACCGTCGACTTTGGCCCGAACTTCGCGAACGTCCCCGGGGTGCGTGAGCCGTCGGTGATGCCGTCACTGCTGCCGAACCTGCTCGTCAACGGCGCCAGCGGTATTGCGGTCGGCATGGCCACCAACATCCCGCCGCACAACCTCGGTGAGATCTGCGACGCGGTGGTGCGCTTGATCGACGATCCGGACACGGCGACCGAGGATCTGATCCGGATCGTCAAGGGTCCCGACTTCCCCACCGGGGGCATCATCTACACGCGCGACATCGCCAACGTCTACGGCACCGGCCGCGGGCGCATCGTGATGCGCGCGCAGGTGGACTTCGAGGAATCGAAGTCGGGACGCGAGCAGATCATCGTTCGCGAGCTTCCATACCAGGTCAATAAGTCGCGCCTCATGCAGACCATCGCGGAGCTGGTGAACGACCGCAAGATCGACGGTATCGCGGACCTTCACGACGAATCTGGACGCGAGGACAAGGTCCGCATCGTCATCGAGCTCAAGGCGAACGCGCGTCCGCACACGGTGCTCAACAATCTCTACAAGCACACCCAGTTGCAGATGACCTTCGGCGCGCTCATGCTCGCCATCGTCGACGGTCGGCCGCAGGTGCTGAGCCTCAAGGCGATGCTCCAGCACTACATCAGCCACCGCCAGAACGTCGTGACGCGGCGCACCCGGCATGAGCTGGAGACCGCGCGAGACCGCGCGCATATCCTCGAAGGGCTCATCAAGGTCCTCGACAACCTCGACGAGACGATCCGGATCATCCGTGCCGCACAGGACGAGAAGGCGGCGCAGAGCGCGCTGGAGGTGCGGTTCGGGCTCACCGACCGCCAGTCGAAGGCCATCGTCGATCTGCGCCTCGGTCGCCTCACGCGCCTCGAGAGCGGCAAGCTCCGCGAGGAGTACGAGGAGTTGATCAAGAAGATCAACCAGCTCGAGGAACTCCTCGCCAACCCGCGCCTCATCGACGCCGTCATCAAGGACGAGGTCACCAACCTGCGCAGGCGGTTCGCCGACCCGCGGCGCAGCGAGATCCGTCACGACGAGCTCGAGATGAACGAGGAGGACCTCATCCCGCAGGAGCAGGTCTTCGTGACGCTCACACATCGCGGCTACGTCAAGCGCATGCCGCTCGACACGTATCGCGCGCAGCATCGCGGTGGCAAGGGCATCGTCGGCGCCCGGCGCTCGACGGACGAGGATTACATCGAGCATTCGACCACCGCGAACACGCACAGCGACATGCTCTTCTTCACGAATCGAGGACGCGTGTTCCGCTTGCGCACGCACGAGATTCCCGATGTGAAGCGGCAGGCAAAGGGGATCCCGATCATCAACCTGATCGACGTCGATCAGGGTGAGAAGGTCACCGCGCTGATCGACATGGAAGTGTTCAGCGATGAGCAGTACCTGGTGATGGTCACCAAGCTCGGTCAGATCAAGAAGACGCCGGCCGCGGCGTACGCAGCCGTGCGTCGCAACGGGCTGATCGCCATCAACCTGCAGGATGACGACGAGCTCAACTGGGTTCGGCGTTCCTCGGGGGGCAACGAGGTGCTCGTCGTCACCCGACAGGGCAAGGGATCGCGCTTCACGGAAAAGGAAGTTCGCCCGATGGGCCGCGACACGATGGGCGTCGGCGCGATCCGGCTGCGCAAGGGTGACGAGGTCGCCGGGTTCGACATCGTCAATCCCGAAGGTCACGTGCTCGTCATCACCGAGAACGGCTTCGGCAAGCTGACTCCGATGAGCGACTACCCGATCAAGAGCCGCAACATCCAGGGCGTGTATACCGTCGACCAGACGGCCATTCCGAAGATCGGCGAGATCGTCGGCATGCGCGTCGTCGACGCCCTTGACGAGGAGTTGATGGTCATCTCGACGATGGGTCAGGTGATCCGCATTCCGCTCGAGCAGGTGCGCATCTCCGGCCGGCAGACGCGAGGCGTGATCATCATGCGGCTCGACGAAGGCGACAAGGTCGCATCGATCGCGGGCGTCGGCGCGGTGGTCGCACTCGAGGCGTAACGTCGGGGACGTGACCCAGGTCTTCCGTATCGCCGATTCGTACGTCTCGGCGCTCTGCCGTCTCGATCCGTTCACTGCTACGGCCATCGGCGAACCGGGGCACGACGACGAGGCCACCGACTACTCGCCGGACGGTGTCGATGCTCGACTCGACCTTGCGAGGTCGACGATGCGATCCCTCGACGCGGCCCAGCCGGAGAACGATGCCGATCGCATCGCCGCGGCGGTGATGACCGATCGGATCGACGTCATGCAGGAGGGCTACGCAGCGGGCAATCCGTGGCGGCAGCTCTCCAACTTCGACTCGCCCATCTCGTTCATCCGCGCGGCCTTCGACGGCGCTCCACGCGCCACGCCTGAGGACTGGGCGCATATCGCGACCCGCATGACGCGCGTGCCCGATGCAATCCGGGGATTCACCGCATCGCTGCGGCACGGCCTGTCCACGGGCCAGATCGCGCCGCGACGGCAGGCACTCGTGTGCGCCACGCAGGCAGGAACCCTCGGCGGCGAGCATGCCTCGGGACGGGCGTACTTCGAGGCGCTCGCGGAGGCAGGGGGGCAGGCCGGAGCCGACGCAGAAGCCCTTCGGAGCGGCGCGCGTCTTGCGACAACCGCCTATGCGGAGCTCGCGAAGTTCTTACGCGACGACTACGCACCGCACGCTCGCGAATCGGACGCAGCCGGCGAGGAGGTGTACGCACTCGGTGTGCGACGTTTTCTCGGCCTGACCGGCGACCTGCGCGAGGTGTACGCCTGGGGCTGGGAGGAGTTGCACCGGCTCGAAGCAGAGATGGACCGCAGCGCGGACCTGATCGCCCCCGGGCTCGGGCTCGACGGCGCCATCGCCCTGCTTCGTGAGGACCCCGCCCGCGGGCTCGAGAGCATCGACGAGCTCCTCGGTTTCCTCCAGAACCTCACCGACAGGACGATCGACGAGCTCGACGGCGTGCATTTCGACATCCCCGAGCAGATCCGCCGGGTCGAGTGCCGCCAGGCACCACCGGGAACCGCGGCGGCGATGTACTACACGGCGCCGTCGGCGGACTTCTCGAGGCCCGGACGCACCTGGTATCCGGCCCGGGACCGGACCCGGTTCCCACTCTGGACCGAGGTGAGCACCGCCTACCACGAGGGCGTCCCCGGGCACCACCTGCAGGTGGGGCTCTGCATGACCTTCCAGGATCGGCTCAGCAGGTTCCAGCGCGAGCTGGGCTTCTACTCCGGCCACGGTGAGGGGTGGGCGCTTTACGCCGAGCGGCTCATGGACGAGCTCGGATACCTGGAGAACCCGGACTACCGGCTCGGGATGCTCGCCGCCCACGCGTTTCGCGCCATGCGGGTCATCGTCGACATTGGGCTCCACCTGCAGCTCGAGATCCCCGCAAGCGAGCAATACGCACCCGGACAGGTCTGGGACTGGGAGGTCGCCCTCCCCTTCGTCACGCGCTACAGCTACTTCGGGGGCCCGGGATTCGCGCTGAGCGAGCTCGAGCGCTACTGCGGGATGCCGGCGCAGGCGATCAGCTACAAAGTTGGGGAGCGTGTGTGGCTCGACATCCGCGCTCTACTCCGGGAAAGGCTCGGTGCCGAGTTCGACCTGAAGCGATTCCACATGGATGCGCTCCATATGGGGTCGCTGCCGCTCGACCAGCTCCAGCGCGAGCTGCTCGGGTAGGTGGTGCTGGGGCGCGCCTGCACCCCGTCACCAGTGCGCGATTGCCAGGCCGGCCGCGAGGCCCGAGCCCGGCAACTGAGTATCTAGGCGGCTTTGCCGATCTTGAAGATCTTGGTGCCGCAGACCGGGCACGTGCCGGTGGTCGCAGGCTTGCCGTTCTTCATGGTGATTGCTTCAGCGCCCTTGATCTCGCGCTGCTCCTTGCATTTGAGGCAATAGCCAGTGGCCATGTGCTCTCCTCCGGGTGGTTGGGTGGTTCTGCGACTGCTCGGAGGCAGGTTGCGCGCATTCTAGACACATCGGACCCGAATTGGAGCCGAATTCAGGTGCCGCCCCCCGCGGCGACCCCGGAGCGGAGCCCTAGACGGGGGCGACGGTCGTCGCCAGGTGGGTCCGGAAGAAGGCCCGCGTCCGGTCCCAGGCGAGGCGGGCAGCGTCCTCATCGAAGACCTCGGGCCGCGTGTCGTTGAAGAACGCGTGGTCGGCGCCCTCGTACCAGAAGAACTCGACGTCGACGCCCGCGCCGCGCAGCTCCGCCTCGAGGGCCGCGACGTGCTCGGGCGTGTACGCCTCGTCCTTCGTCGCGAAGTGACCGAGCACAGCGCCCTTGATGTTCGCGACCTCGGGCTTGGCTGCGGCCGTCACTCCCATGTACGGGTAGAAGGGAACGACGGCCGCGAACACGTCGCTCAGCGTTGCCGCGTAGAGCGCCAGAGCACCGCCCATGCAGAAGCCGACGATGCCGACACGGTCACCGGCCGTCTTGTCGCTCTGCGCCAGCCATTTGCCCGCGCCGAGCATGTCGCGCGCAGCGCGGGGGAGGTCCAGTTCCATGAGCAGCTTGCCCGCCTCGTCCGGCTCGGTCGTGTCCTTGCCGTGGTACAGGTCGGGCGCGAGCGCGACGAAACCCTCGGCCGCGAAACGGTCGCAGAGATCACGGATGTGCGGCACGAGGCCCCACCACTCCTGGATGACCACCACGCCCGGCCCGTGGCCGCTCGGCGGCGTCGCGAGGTATCCGCTGGCCGTGTGGCCGTTGCTCGGAAATTCGACCGTCTCACCCATTGCTGACTCCTTACCCCGATTGCCGGCTCATGCGGCCGAATGTTCACTGCTGTGCGCGTCGATGAGCTTCTGAGCGACGTGCGCCGGCACCTCCTCGTAGCTCGCGAACGCCATCGAATACCTGCCCCGACCCTGGGTCATCGCACGCAACTCGACCGGGAATGTGTACATCTCCGACTGGGGCACGTGCGCGTTGACCTCGGCTCGGCCGTCGCCGATCGGGTTCATGCCGCCGACCCGACCCCGTTTGGAGTTGAGCAGTCCCATGATGTCGCCGGTGAAGCGATCGGGGACGATCACGTTGACGTCCATGATCGGCTCGAGAATGATCGGCGACGCTTTCTGCACGGCCTCGCGCATCGCCATCGCTCCCGCGATCTGAAATGCGATGTCCTTGCCGTCCACCGCGTGCGTCGAGCCGTCGACGAGCCGCACTTTCACGTCGACGATCGGGTTGCCGGTGACGGCCCCGTGCTCGATGGTCTGACGGACGCCCTTCTCCACCGACGGGCGGAACTGTTGCGGGATGGAGCCGCCGAAGATCTTGTCCTCCCACTCGAAGCCGCCGCCCCGCGGGAGTGGCTCGATCTCGATGGTGGCGTCACCGTACAGCCCTGCCCCGCCCGACTGCTTCTTGTACTTGTGCGCGACGCGTGCGGTACCGGTGATCGTCTCGCGATAGGGGATTTTCGGCGGGTGCAGCTCAGCGTCGACACCGAACTTGCGCTTCATCCGTTCCAGCGCGACGTCGAGGTGAACGTCGCCGAGCCCGTGCACGAGGACCTCGTTGGTCACGGGATCGCGATCGGTGGTGAAGGTCGCGTCCTCGTCGCAGAGTCGGGAAAGCGCACTCATGATCTTGTCCTCGTCACCCTTTGAGCGAGCCACGATCGCGGCCGAGGCCGTCGCCGCAGGCCAGGGCAGGGGCGGCATCAGCAGCGGGGCGTCCTTAGCGCACAGCGTGTCGCCCGTCTGGGTGTGGGTGAGCTTGGTCACGACCCCGATGTCGCCCGCGACCACCTCGGTCGCCGTGGTGATCGCCTTTCCGTTGGGTTGCCCGAGCTGCGCGACTCGCTCCTCCTGGCCGAGGCGCGGAGTGATCGGATGGCTGTCCCCGCGGATCGTGCCACGCAGGACCTTGAAGAACGAGATCTTGCCGAAGGTGTCGACCGTGGTCTTGAAAACGAAGGCGCAGAGCTTGCCGTTCGGGTCGCACTCGACGGCGACCTCGCCGCCCTTGGGATCGAGCGCACTCCGCGTGCGCTCACTCGGTGCCGGGAGATATCGAATGACACTGTCGAGCACCATCGCGGCGCCCTTCTCGGTAGCCGCCGACGCGCAGACGATTGGCACCAGCGTACCTCGCGCCGTCGCGGCATGGAGCGCGGTCCGCACCTCCTCGTCGCTGAGCTCGGTTCCTTCGAGGTATTTCTCGAGGAGCGCGTCGTCGCTCTCGGCGGCGGCGTCGACGAGAGCGGCATGAGCGCGCTCGATCTC
>DATDID010000008.1:0-6724 GCA_036521195.1 Candidatus Dormiibacterota bacterium | reverse complement strand
CGACTCCGGTTGCGTCGATGACCCGGCGCGCCGCCGTGCTCACCTCGGGGCCAACGCCGTCCCCGGGAATCAATGTGATCGTGTGTCGCGCCATGGTCGTGTTCTCCTCAAGATGCCAGCGCTGAGGAAGTCTGACAAACTCCGACGCGTGTGGACCCGCGGGCTCGCGCGCTGGTATGCGGAAAGTGGCCGGCATGACCTGCCGTGGCGCGCCACTGACGACCCCTGGCCCATCCTCGTCAGCGAGGTCATGCTCCAGCAAACGCAGGTATCGCGCGTCGCCGGCCGCTGGGAGTCCTTCATGGCTCGCTGGCCGAGTCCCGAGGCTTGCGCCGCCGCAACCCTCGATGACGTCCTCCGCGAGTGGCAGGGTCTGGGATACCCGCGACGCGCGCGAGCCCTTCATGACACCGCACGCATCGTCGCGGAGCACGGCTGGCCGGCAACCGAGTCCGGGCTGCGCGACCTCCCGGGCATCGGCGCGTACACCGCTCGGGCGCTGCGAGTGCTCGCCTTCGGTACATCGGGCATCCCGCCGCAGGACGTCAACATCGCACGGGTCACCGCGAGAGCAGCGCTCGGTCAGGAGCCGGGCGACGTGCGCACCTCGTCACTCGAGGCACAGCTCGAAAGCACACGCCCCCGCAGCTTGAAGCCCCGTGAGTTCACGTACGCGCTCTTCGATGTCGGCGCGCTCCACTGCCGCGCCCGGCCGATGTGCGACGGATGCCCGCTTGCGCCGGCGTGCGCATCTCGCAGCCGCCTCGCGGTGGGACCGGCCCAGCCGGCACGCCCATCGGTACGCTACAAAGGCAGCACTCGCGAGCTTCGGGGCGCGGTGCTCCGCTCCATGCTCGCCAACCCGGCACCGAGCACCCTCGACGAATTGCACGCGCGCGTCGAGTCAGCAGTTCCGGGACGCGACCGCAGCGATATTGCGACGGTGCTCGAGGCACTGATCCGCGAGCGATTGGTGAGCCCGATCGCTTCGACAGGTAGCATCAACTGAGATGGCCACGAACTCCGCGTACCTGGACTCCGTCCAGGACGACCTCTGGGCGCGCGAGATCTTCACGTTCATCCCCGACCGCGACCTGCCTCCCCCGCCCGAGACGATCACCGCCGGCGCCGGGCCGCGAGTCGCGTTCGCGGGCTTCCCGTCCGACTTCAGCCTGGCGTTCCTGCTACGCCTGCTCCAGCTCGACGTCCAGCCGGTGGGGATCATCACCTCCCCCGGCGCCCACCCCGCGATCCTCGGCGACAACGCGCTGAGCCGCATCGCCGATCACCTGGGGATTCCGCTCATCCGTGCCTGGCGGATCAACGACGAGCATTCGCGGTTCGCGATCGACGAGCTCGGGCTCGACGCGGTGGTCATGGCGAGCTTCGACCAGATCGTCGGACCGCGCGCGCTGGGGCTCGCCCGGCACGGCTGGCTCAACGTCCACCCGAGCCTTCTCCCTGCGTATCGCGGCCCGGAGCCGGTGTACTGGGCGATCGCCGACGGCGCGCCGGTGACCGGCATCAGCCTCCATCGCGCAGCTCCCAAGGTCGACGCCGGCCCGATCCTCGCGCAAGCGCCACTCCCGATCCTGCCGACGGACACCGCCGGCACGCTCACGAGAAAGCTCGTGGAGCTCGGCATGGACCTGCTGCCCAGGGCCGTGGCCGGACTGCTCTCCGACTCATCGGGAATAGCGGTGGACATGGCCACCTCGTCGTACCGCAGCTCGGTCGGCCATCGCTCGCTCGAGGCGGCGGCGTCAGCCGAGGAAGCCGAGCGGATGGTCCGCGCCGGCGTGCCGAACATGCTGCCCTGGGTCCAGCTCGACGGCCACTCGGTGTACGTCTCCGCGAGTGCGGTCGTCCCCACCGATGCCGACACCGACGGAAAGCCCGTCATCCACTTCGCCGGTGCCGACCTGGAGCTTCTTCAGACGATGGAAACCTGCGGCTGTCATCACAACATGAATGACTGCGAACATCGGAGATCGCGGACGGTGACGGCTCCATGAAGAGGTGCGTCCTGCGCCTTGCGAATGTTGGATGCCGGGTATGATCCAGCCGCCATGGCAGCCGCCGGTTCCCCCACCGTTCTGATCGTCGAGGACGACGACGGCGTGCGCGGATTCCTGACGTTCGCGCTCGAGCGTGCGGGCTACGCGCCGGTCGGCGTGCGCACCGGTGAGGAAGCGATGGCCGAGTTGCATCGCACGGCGGCATCGGTGATCCTCATCGACGGCATCCTTCCGGACATGCACGGTGTCCGCCTCGCACGGGCAATCCTCGAGGAACCGGGGCTCGAGCAGGTCGCGATCAGCTTCGTCACCGGAGCCATCCGCGACGGACGTCCTGCCGAAGCCGGGCTTGGTGCGTTGAGCAAGCCACTTCGTGTCCGGGACCTCACCGACGCCGTCGAGACCTTGCTGGAGTGGCGCGATGCGGGCTGCAGCCCAGCGGGCGAACGTCTCGCAGCGCTCGCGCGACTCGAACACCTTTTCCTTGTCGGCGCCTGACGGGCGTCACAGGTACAACCACGAAGACGGAGAACCTGCGGATGAGTGATTCGAGAACCCTGTCGCTCCTGCCCTGGCAGGTGACCCTGGACGAGTTCACAAAGTCCGCCCTCGAGGTCGGGCCTGAAGCGGCGTGCTGCGTCTTCGTCGTCGACCCCTCGATTCCGTCAGCGGCGCGCGGCGGCTACGCCTCGCTCGTGATGGCCTATTCGCGTGCCGACGAGCCGGTGTGCATCCTCGAGGATGGCGCCGCGATCGTACTGGTGCGCGAGGGTGGCAACGCCTCCGGGAACGCGCTCGCGCAGCGCGTGCTCGGGCAGATGCGCAAGCTGGCGTTGGAATTGACGCTCACCGCCGGTGTCGCGCGCCTCGGGGACGACCCGGGCCAGGGCATCGCCGCGGCCCGTGCCGCCGCGGAAGGCGTCTCCGCCGGCGAGGTGGGCACCGCCTCCTGATCGGTTCTCCCGTCATCCAGGCCGGGTGAGCGCGGACGCGATCCGTCGCGGGAGCGGGTCCTCACGCAGCTGCTCGAGCGTCCGGGGCAGCGGGATCGACCAGTTGGGCCGGTCGAGCGTTCCGGGGAGGTTCGGCCGGCGCTCCGCGAGCGCCGCATCGTCGAGCGTCGCAACGATCAGGCGGCTCGGAGCCGTTCCCAGCGCCTCATAGGCGCGCTCGACCACCAAGGAGGCGGGATCGCCCTCGGCTGATCCGCTCAGCCGCTTCAGCCTGCGTCGAACCCCAAGCTCCGCCTCGCGGTTCACCGCACGGTGTCCGGACTCCATCTCCCGAAGGTCGGCGCCGGTCCAGACGCCGGCGGCGGTCGGCAGGTCGTGCGTGCTCAGCGCGGCGAGCGCCCCGACCGGGAAGCGGCTCGGCGCCTCCGCTTCGAACCAGGCGAGCCGGTACGAGAGGACGCGGCGATGACGCAGCTCCGGGCGCACGCCGTCCTCCACGGTGCCGAGATCCTCGCCGATGACCGCGCACCCGGCACGCTCGCTCTCGATCGCGAGGATGTCGAGCAGCTCGTGTGCGGGATAGCGGACGTACGCGCCGTTGCTGGGGTCGGCGGCGCTCAGCGGCACCCACCAGAGCCGGAAGAGCCCCATCACGTGATCGATGCGAATGCCTCTGCCCGCTCGCATCATCCTGCGGATCGTCGCGACGAGCGGCGCATAGCCACTCGATCGCAACCGGTGCGGATCGAACGGCGGCACCCCCCAGTCCTGACCTGCGGGGTTGAAGTCGTCCGGCGGGGCACCGATGCGAGCCGTCGACGCGACGACGTCCTGCCAGAGCCACCCGTCGGCGCCGTCGGACGCGAACCCGACCGCAAGGTCGTGGATGACGGGCAGCTGCTCCCCCGCGCGAGCGAGCTGGCCGTCGATGCACCACTGCAACCAGCGGTGGAAGTCGAGCCGGTTCCTGGCTCCGACGGCGAGCGCCCGCGCAGCAGACGTATCGGGTCGCCGGTACTCCTCCGGCCATGCCGACCACGGCCCAGGGTGGCGCTCGGCCAGGACGCAGAAGCTCGCGTATTGCTCGAGGAGCATGCCCTCGTGGGCCACGAAAGCGTCGAACGCCGGGTCCCCCTGAAAACGCGACCAGAGCGACTCGAGCGCGCGCATCTTGAGCGGCAGGATCCGATCACGATCGACGTTCGGCGCATCGCGCAGAGCCGCCGCCGCGCGCTGCGCCTCGGCGACCACGGGATCTCCGGACGCGCCCGGCATGTCCTCGATACGCAGATACAGCGGGTTGCGGTACAGGCGGCTCGATGGGAAGTACGGGCTCGGCTCCTGCGGCAGCCCGGGATGCGCAGCGTGGAGCGGATTGAGCAACATCGCGGCTGCGCCCTGGCCCCGTGCCCAGTCACCAATATCAGCGAGGTCGCCGAGATCGCCGATCCCCCAGTTCGCACGCGAGCGGACCGCGTACAGTTGCACCGCCCAGCCCCACCCGCGGATATCGTCGGGGAGGGCACATCTGCCCGGGCTGGTGATCAGCCGCGTGCGGCGCCCGTCTGCGAACACGAGCCGGTGGTACCCGAACGGCACCGCTCCCGAGAGCTTCGTACCGGCACCGCTCTCGCCCCCATCCTCGAGCTCGATGCTTGTCGCTCCGGGGGGAAGCGGCTCACCGCGACGCACAAACAGCGGCGCCTCGACATGATCCTCGGGAAGCATCGCCGCCTCGACAGCGCGGACGTCCGCAGCCGCGATGACGCGGCGAGCGCCTGCCGCATCCTCGTACTCTCTCAGGACGCCCCATTGCGGCCTGCCGGCGCGCGCAGCGCCGGTCATGCCCGGGGACCCAGTTCAGAGAATCGAGTGAGGCAATGACCGTTCCCGAGCCACCTTCTGCCGGGCAGAGCCCCGGCAACCGCGACGCCTGGCCGGGCGTCGACGCGCCGCTCGGCGCCACGTGGGATGGATCCGGCACCAATTTCGCGCTGTTCTCGGAGAACGCCGAAGCCGTCGACCTCGTGCTCTTCGACGAGCGCGGTGAGACTGCCACGCATCCGCTCGTCGAGCGCACCGACCTCGTGTGGCATGGATTCATCGACAACGTCGGTCCCGGACAGCGATACGGCTTTCGCGTTGCCGGTCGCTACGCGCCGCACGAAGGGCTGCGGCACAACCACGCAAAGCTGCTCCTCGATCCGTACGCGCGAGCGATCTCCGGACGATTCCGGCACGCGCGCTCGCTGTTCGGGTATCGCATCGGGAGCGACGACATGCGCATCAGCACGCTCGACTCCGCGCCGGCGATGCCGCGGTGCGTCGTCGTCGATCACTCGTTCCCGTGGGGGGACGACCGCCGCCCCAATACCGCGTGGTCGGACACCATCATCTACGAGCTGCACGTCAAGGGCTTCACCAAGCGCCATCCGGACATCCCGCCCGCGCTGCGCGGGACATACGCGGGGCTCGCGCATCCCGCTGCGATCGAACATCTGCAGAAGCTCGGTGTCACCGCGGTCGAGCTGATGCCAGTCCATCACTATTACGACGCCTCCCATCTCGTCGAGCGCGACCTCGTCAACTACTGGGGGTACGACTCGGTCGGCTACTTCGCACCGGAGGGGCGATACTCGTCCACCGGCACCAACGGTGAGCAGGTGCGCGAATTCAAGGCGATGGTGCGCGCGCTGCATGCCGCCGGACTCGAGGTGATCCTCGACGTCGTCTACAACCACACCGGCGAGGGGAATCAGCTCGGTCCCACGCTCAGCTTTCGCGGCATCGACAACGCCGCGTACTACCGGCTCAATGACGACGACCGCCGCTACTACTTCGATGTCACCGGCACCGGGAACAGTCTCAACGTTCGCAACCCTCACACGCTCCAGTTGATCATGGACAGCCTTCGATACTGGGTCAACGAGATGCACGTCGACGGTTTCCGATTCGACCTTGCATCGGCGCTCGCGCGGCAGTTCTACGAGGTGGATCGGCTCTCCGCATTCTTCGACATCATCCATCAGGATCCGGTGTTGTCGCGGGTCAAGCTCGTTGCCGAGCCGTGGGACGTCGGCGACGGCGGCTATCAGGTGGGCAACTTCCCCGTGCGCTGGGCGGAGTGGAATGGTGCGTTCCGGGACACCGTGCGTGACTTCTGGCGCGGCGCCACGGGCATCCGCGACCTCGCGTACCGCCTCACGGGATCGAGCGACCTCTACCAGGGGGACGGCCGCCAGCCGTCGGCGAGCGTCAACTTCGTCACCGCGCATGACGGCTTCACGCTCTCCGACCTCGTCTCGTACAACGAGAAACACAACGAGGCAAACGGCGAGGACAACCGCGACGGCAACGACGACAACCGCTCCTGGAACTGCGGGGCGGAGGGCCCCACCGACGATCCCGCGATTCTCGAGCTCCGGGCCCGGCAGCAGCGGAACTTCCTGGTCACCTTGTTCCTGTCGCAGGGCGTCCCGATGCTGCGGGCCGGCGACGAGTTCGGCCGCACGCAGGGCGGCAACAACAACGCGTACTGCCGAGACGACGGCACGTCCTGGGTGGACTGGGCGGCGCTTCCGGAGGCCGAGTCGCTCACGGCGTTCGTGGCGAGGGTGACCGCACTCCGCCGTTCGTCGCCCGACCTGCAACGCGACACCTTCTACCGCGACGGCGAGGTGTTGTGGTGGCACCCGACGGGGCGGCGGATGGGTGGGCACGACTGGCACGACGGCGACCTGCGCACCCTCGGGC
>DATDID010000007.1:0-27844 GCA_036521195.1 Candidatus Dormiibacterota bacterium | reverse complement strand
GATGGCCCACATGCCGAGCCGCCCATACGGATCGAGGCCGGTGGTCGGCTCATCGAGAAAGAGCACAGACGGCTCGGCGACCAGGCTTGCGGCGAGGTCGAGACGTCGTTGCATGCCGCCTGAGTACGTCTTTGCAGGCCGATCTGCCGCGTCGGCGATTTCGAAGCGTTCGAGTAGCTCGGCGGCGCGATCTTTGACGCTCGAACGTGGCATGTGGTTGAGCCGCCCCATGATCTCGAGGTTCTCGCGCCCGGTCAGCTCGAGCTGAATCGCCGTTGCCTGGCCGGCAAGGCCGATCCGGCGGCGCACGGCGGCGGCGTCCCGAACGACGTCATATCCCTCGATCACGACCCGCCCCGAATCCGGGTGCAGCAGTGTGGTCAGTACCCGCACTGCGGTGGTCTTGCCGGCGCCGTTGGGCCCGAGCATGCCGAGCACGCTCCCGCGAGGGACGGTGAAGTCGATTCCACGCAGCGCATGCACCTTGCCGAAGGACTTGTGCAGGCCGGAGACTTCGATGGCGGAGTCGGTGGTGGGAGTCATGGACGCACGAGGATAAGGCAAGAGGCCGGAATGACCACCTCGTCGCCGCTGAAGACCGTCGTCGAGGGTTCTAACGACGCAGGCTGCGGGCCGATGGAACGACGTAGTACGCGCCGGTGATCGGGTGCGTGTACTGCGTCAGCGCATCACGCTCGCCGTCGAGCAGTCCCGCCATGCTGTCGAGCATCGCGGAGAGACGGCGCTGCTCCGCGCTGAAGCCGACGAACATCGTCCCGTGATCCGTGACGCTCCCATACGGCATGTTGCGCCGGAAGACGTGCCCGAAGCGATCCTGATCGGTGCTGCTGACGTGCGAGTGCGCCGGCTTGTCGTCGAGCTCGATGCTCTCACGCTTGGTCCGTCCCATCACCTGCTCCTGCTGCTCATCAGACAAGGCTTCCCATGCGAGGCGGTCGTGTGGCCACTTCTGCAGCAGCAAGACGGTGCCACCCGCGCCGGGACGGCCGTCCGGAACGAGTGCGACGTCGGCCGCATCGATGAGGTCCGGGTTCTCGGTGCCGTCGATGAAACCGGTGAGGTCGCGATCACGCTCGTACGGCCAGCTCACCGTCTCGTCCGCAACCGACGCGAGCGGGGCCAGTGCGCCGATGACGGCTTTCGCGCTGCTGAAGACGACGTCGTACTCCATGCCCGAGAGCCAGACCACGACGTCGTGCTGGGTGGCCGGCATGACGAACCCGCCGGTGCCGGCGATGTCGGCGTTGAACCCCTCGACGCCGGGTGGTGCATCTTCAGGCGCGTATGCGCGCCACAACTCCGGGCGGAAGCCGACGACAAGGTTCACCCCTCCCACCGTGGTGCGCGGTTCCCGGAGGGACGCAGCCTTCGCGACGAGCGCACTCGCATCCGATCCTGGGAGCAGGTCGAACTCGAGGTAGCTGTGCGACGCCGTTCCCAGTGCGAAGATCCCGACCTGCGGGTTGCTCATGGCGACCCCGGCTGCATGCACGCGATGTTAGTCAGCGCGCTCGGCGCCGTGCCCTCCAAGCCCGCGAACCACTCGCGTGGCCACAGCCGGGTCAGCAGATGGGGCGACGGCGATTCCATCAGCATCTGCCGACTCCGGGACCGCGACATGACACGCCGCATCGTGCCCCGGGCCCATGGGTCTGAGTGGCGGCGTCACGCGCGCGCACTCGTCGATCGCGTAGGGGCAACGCTGCCGAAATCGGCAGCCCTCCGTGGGGTTGATCACCCTGGGTGGCTCACCACTGTCGGCGGACACGGGCGCGGCGGTCTCGCGAGGATCCGGCACGGCTGAGAGTAGGAGTTGCGTGTATGGATGTTTGGGCTGCGAGAGCACCACTTCCGTCGGACCCTGCTCAACAGCATGCCCGGCGTACATCACCACGATCCGGTCGGCGACGTAGCGCGCGCTCGCGATGTCGTGGGTGATGTACAGGATGGAGGCTCCGGTGTCCGCTCGCAGGTTCGCCATCAAATTGAGGATGCCGGCCCGAATCGACACATCGAGCATGGAAACGGGTTCATCGGCAAGGATCAGCTCGGGCTGCACCGCGAGTGCTTGCGCGAATCCCACGCGCTGACGCTGGCCGCCGCTCATCTCGTAGGGGAACTTCTGCAACATGTCGGCCGCCGGATTCAGTCCCACCATGTCGAAGACGCGCTCGGCCTCCGCGCGGCGCTGCGCGCTGTCCATCTCTGGTCGGTGCAGCTTGAGGTTGCGCATGACGCCATGGGAGACACGGAAGACCGGGTTCATCGCGCTGTAGGGATCCTGAAACACCATCGGTACCTTGCCGCGGTACCGGAGCACGTCCTTGCGAGAACGCAGGCTGTGCAGGGACTTGCCGCGGTAGGTGATACGACCGCGCGTGGGCGGGTAGATCATCGCCAGCAACCGGGCAACGGTCGTTTTGCCGCTGCCACTTTCACCGACCAGCGCGATGATCTCCCGTTCGTGGATGACCAGGTCGAGGTCGTCCACGGCGTGCAGGATTCGTCGGGACAGCAGTCCACCGAGCCGGAAGTGTCGCGTGAGTCCGATGCTTTGCAGAATCACAGCGTTGTCGTCGGCGTCAGCATTTGCTGGATTGCTCACAGCTCAGACCGCGTCCTTCAGTGACTTCGCAAACAGCAGACAGCGCACGTCGGTGTCCCCGACCGGGTAGAGCGCCGGTTCGATCGTGAGGCACTTCGGCATGACCTCACTGCAGCGTGGGTGGAAGCGGCATCCGGTGGGCGGCCGGCTCAGATCGGGCGGACTGCCGGGGATGCCGATCAGCGGGCGCCGGGGCCCGCGAACCGACGGAAACGCATCGAGCAGCCCTTTGCTGTACGGGTGCATCGGCTGCTTGAAGATCGATCGAGTCGCGCCGATCTCCGCAACCTGCCCCGCATACATGACCATCACCCGGTCCGAGTAGTGAGCGATGACCGACATGTCATGCGTGACGAAGATGACGGCGAAACCGAACTGCTGTTGCAGGTCCTTGATCTGGGTCATCAGCGAACGTTGCGCGACGACGTCGAGTGCGGATGTCGGTTCGTCCATGATCACCAGCTGCGGCGTGAAGAGCAGCGCCATGGCGATCATCGCCCGCTGGCGCATCCCACCACTCAGCTGGTGCGGATAGCTGTCGAGATGGGCGGAGTCGATACCCACGAGGCGCAGGACTTCGGACGAGCGAGCCTCGATGGCTTCGTTCGAGACGTGCTCATGCGCACGCATCGTGTCCTTGAACTGCGCTCCGATGCTCTTCATGGGATTCAGGGCGTTCATGGCGCTCTGCATGACGACCGAGTAGTCGCGCCAGCGCACGTGACGAAGCTCGCTTTCGGTGAGTTGCACGAGATCCTGACCGCGAAACACCACGCGTCCTGAGGTGATCGCGGCGGGTGGCGACAGGAGTTGCGCAATGGCGAAAAGAAGTGTCGACTTGCCGCAGCCCGACTCGCCGACGATCCCGAGAAATTCGCCGGTGTGGAGTGCGAGGCTGACGTGGTCCACCGCACCGACCTCAGCCGCGTCGGTCAGGTACGAGACGGAGACGTCGTCGACTTCAAGCAGCGGTTCTGGCACGTCGCTTTCTCACCGGCCGGAGCGCGGGGTTGCCGATCTCATCGAATGCGTAGTTGACGAGTGCGAATCCGGCGCCCATGAAGGCGACCGCTGCCCCTGGAGCGAGCGCCCACCAGGCATTTCCCGCCTCGAGCGCACCACCCTGCTGCGCGTAATAGAGCATCGTCCCCCAGGTGAGTTCCGTGCTGTTGCCGAGCCCGAGGAATTGCAGGCCGGCAGCGAAGCCGACGACGAACACCGAGAGCCCGAGAAATGACGCGACGATGAGCGATGTCATCGTCGGGATGATCTCGAACAGGATGATGTAGGACGTGCGTTCCCCGCGCACCCGTGCGGCAGCAAGAAAGTCACGCGTGCGGAGCGAGAGTCCCTGGGACCGGAGCTGCCGTGCCTGAAACGCCCAGCTGGTGAGTGTGAGCACCACGATCATCGTCAGCGACCCGGGCGGCAGGTAGGAAGCGAGCACGATGAGCAGCGGCAGTGTCGGGATGATGAGGAAGATGTCCGTGAGGAGCGAGAGGGCGCGGTCGGTGACGCCGCCGACGTATGCAGCGGTGACGCCGATGACCATCGAGATGACCGTTGCAATCGCGCTCACGACGACCGTGACGATCAGCGTCAGGCGCGTACCCCAGATGAGTTGGGCGAACACATCCTGACCAAGCTGCGTGGTGCCGAGCAGGTGTTGCGCTGACGGACCGAGATCCTGACCGTAGATGGCCGCCAGTGGATCGTCCCGAGCGATGACGCCGGGGAATATCGCAGCGAAGGCAATGAGGAGGAGGATGACGGTGCCGGCGGTCGCCTTGCGATTGCGGAGCACAGCCTGCAGAAAGCGCGCGAACCCGCGCTGTTGCCGAAGCGCCCCGGTTTCGAGTGTCGTCGTTGCGCTGATCTCGGCAATGCTCACGCGACGAGCCCCCTACGCATCACGTGTGCGTGGATCCAACCCAGCCGTCGCCAGGTCGGCAAGCAGGACGCAGATGAGCACCGCGAGCGTGTAGACGAGGAACAACGCCTGCATCAGCGGTAAGTCGTGGTCGGTGGTGCTCGTGTAGAAGAGATACCCCAACCCCGGGTAGGAGAACGTGTACTCGACGAGGATCGACCCGCCGAGGACGTATCCCAGCTGCATGGCGAACCCGGTCAGGTTCGGCAGGATGGCGTTGCGCGCCGCGTAGTCGATCATGATCCGCCAGCTTGGCAGGCCCTTCGCGCGGCCCATCTTCACGTAGTCCTCGGCAAGCGTGGTGATCATGTTGTTGCGCATCGAGTAGATCCAAAGCCCCGCGGTGACGACCACGAGGCTGAATCCGGGTAGCAGCGCATGCGTCAGCACATCGCCGGCGAACGAGAGTGACAGTGACGGCTCGGCCCCGATGCTGTAGTTGGAACTCAGCGGCAGCCAGTTGAGCGTCACCGCGAAGACGAAGAGCAAGAGGAGACCAACAAAGAAGACGGGGAACGACGCCACGATAAAGAGCAAGGGCGGCAGGATGCCGTCGAGCCTGCCACCGCGCCGCCATGCGCTCACCACACCGACCATGGTCCCGATCGCGAACGCGATGACCGTCGTCACTCCGACGAGCGCGAGCGTCCACGGAAGCTTGCTGATGATCTCCGTGAGCACCGGAACCCGTTGCGCGGTAAGGCCGAACTGGCCCGTGAGGCAGTTCGCCAGGTACTGGAAGTAGGTGACGATCAGGTTCTGGTGGACGTTGACGCCGAACTCGATCTCCAGCGCGTGCAGCGCCGAGGGATTCACCCCTCGAAACGTTGCGAGGACGGCGGACGCCTCGTTGCCGGGCATCACCCGCGGGATGATGAAGTTGACGGTGAGCGCCGCCCAGAGTGTGATGAGGAAGAGACCGGCGCGGCGGGTGATGTACCTCACCGCCGCGCCGGTAGCGCCTTGACCCTGCGCATCGGGACTACGCCTAGCTCACCGGATACAGACGGGTGAGGACCATGCCGTTGTCCGGCGTCGCCCACACAGGGGGCTGCGCGTACGGATTCGCGGGGGTCGGCCACCCGCCAAAGCTCGTGGTGTCGTACTGGTACCAGTCAACACCTTCGACGACCGGGATCACAGGGAGATCCTGGGCCATGACACCTTCGATCTGCTGAATGATCTGGAGCTGCTGTGCCGGCGATGCGCCCGAGTACTGATTGAACAGCGCATCGGTCGAGCTCGACTTGTAGCGCGAGTAGTTCGTCGAGCCGATGCTCCCGCTGAACAGCATCGGTCGGAGCTCGTAGTAGGGTCCCGGACCCGCCACCGGCATCTCACCGTAGGCGAGCTGGAAGGTGCCGTTCTGGGTGTCGTTCGTGTAGGGGTCGCTGTCCTCGTCCTGCACGGTCACCTGGATGCCGACCGCCTTGAGCTCCTGCGTGATCACCTGCAGTGACGCATCCCAGTCCGTGTAGCCACTGATGGTCTTGATGGTGAAGGAAAGAGGCTGGCCTTGCCCGTTCTGGTAGATGCCGTCCGACCCCTTGGTGAACCCGGCGGCCGCCAGGATCTGGTCGGCCTTGGCCGGATCATAAGCCGTGGTGTCGATCGACTTGTCATACCAGGCCTTGTAGGTCGGCAGGACGATGCCCGTCTGGTTCGCGGCGGGTTCGTATCCGCTCTCGCCGCGCTGCGAGACCTGCTGGCGGTTGATGGCCAGCGAGATCGCCTGGCGGACCGCGAGATTGCTGAGCAGCGGGTTGTCGAGATTCGGGAAGAGCGAGACGTTCAGCGTCGGCGGGAACCAGTAATGGCGCGTCGACGAGCTCTTGCTGATGTAGTACGACTGGATGTTGGGGATGTACTGCGCGCCCCATTGGGCCTGCCCCTGAGCGAGGTACAGGTTCGCCGACGTGTTGCTCAGGAACGCGGGGTAGTCCACCTCCGCGATCTGCGGGACGGGGTGGCCCGGCTTGCTCTGCCAGTAGTTGGGATTGCGCAGGTACTTGATGTTGTCCTGCGAGCAGTTCGACATGAGATAGGGACCGGTGCCCACGGGGGTCTTGTCGGCCTCGGCGTCGAGCTTGCTCTGGTCGAGCGAGCCCCAGATGTGCTGCGGAATGATCGGCGTCTGGTCCGCGACGTAGTAGAAGTACGACTGCGCCGGCGCGTTGAAGGTGAAGACGACCTGGTTCGTGCCCTCCAGCGTCACGCTCGTGAGCGGACCGCTGTCCACCGACCACAGCGCATTGAGGTCGAGCGCGGGGTCAGCCTTCAACGCGTTGAAGGTGTACACGACGTCATTCGCGGTGAACGGAGTGCCGTCGCTCCATTTCACGCCACTTGCGATCGTCATCGTCAGCTTCGTGAAATCGGGGCTCCAACTCGATCCGGTCGCCAGCCAGGGCGTCACGACCGGTGTGCCGTCTGGGTTCGTCTGGAGGATGTTGATGAACTCGAGCGGCTCGTAGATGAACCCGATGGACGTGATGTTCACCGACGGGTTGAACGGGTTGAACTGACACGTCCAGGTGCTGCCGCTCTCGTTGTCGATGATCAGCTTGCCGCCGACCTTGCCTTTGTTGGTGCTTCCAGCACTACTCGGACTCGTCGTCGCCGAACCGCAGGCGGCCGCCAGAATCCCCGCTACGGCCATGACGGTGATCGGCCTGAGGTGTCGCATCGACCGAGTGTCCGCGCTCCTGTTCGGTCGCCACGTCCATGCCATCCGGGTTCCTCCGAAGTCTCGCTGTCACCGCGGTTCCGGGGCGAGAAATGATCCGCGGCCGGCTAATTAGCAGGAAAGCTACCTTATCAACTATGGGTTGGTCAACCAGCAACATGGAGCGGGAATTCCGATCGCGAGGGCATCACCTGAGTTCAAGTGATGCCTCGCCGCTTGACAGCGGGCTTGCTGATAGGAAGAATCCCTTACCATGAGCGAGCGATCCGGGCGGCGGCGTCAGCGACTCCACTACCGACTCGTTGTCGCTGTGCTCGTGCTCGTGCCGCTTGCTGGACTCGCGCCCGCCCCGACCGTCGCGGCGAGCACACCTGTCGCCGCCCAGGTTCGCGTCGACCAGGTTGGGTACGCGTCCGGTGCGACGAAACGCGCATATCTCATGACGTCGGCGGCGCCCCGTGCCGGCGCGGCGTTTCAAGTCATCGACTCGCACGGCAACGTCGCCTTGGCCAAGGTGATCGGCGCCGACCAGGGTTCCTGGAGCAGTATGTACTCGCACATCTACGCCCTCGATTTCAACTCGGTGCGCCGGACGGGCACGTATCACATCGTGGTCAGCGATGGATCGATGCACGCGCGCTCGCCGGCCTTCCGTATCGACACGGCGGCACTGATCTACGCGACCGCGATGAGCAACTCGCTGTCTTTCTACGAGAACGAGCGCGACGGACCCAACTTCATACCGTCCGCGCTGCGAAACGCACCCGCGCACCTCAACGACGAGAACGCGAAGACCTACCTCATTCCCGCGGTCAACAGCGACGGCAACTTCAAGGGCGACCTCACCCCACTCGGCGTGACCATCGACGCGGCCGGAGGATGGTGGGACGCAGGTGACTATCTCAAGTTCACGGAGACGATCAGCTACACCGTCGGCATGATGGAGACGGATGTGCGCGATTTCCCCAATCAGCTGGGCCCGGGATCCGCGACAGCGAACTACAGCGCCGAGGCGGCGTTCGGCATCGACTGGCTGGAACGCATGTGGAACGACAGCACGAAGACGTTGTACCTGCAGGTCGGGATTGGCGAGGGCAACGACGCGATCACCGGCGACCACGACATCTGGCGCCTGCCACAGGCGGACGACATGTACGGCGGCACCAACCCGGACGACCGGTACATCCGCAACCGGCCTGTCTTCCGCGCTGGGGCGCCTGGATCGCTGATCAGCCCGAACCTCGCGGGCCGGCTTGCGGCCGACTTTGCCTTGTGCTATCAGCTTGATCGGGTGACCAAGCCGGTCCAGGCGACGACCTGCCTGAAGGACGCGGAGGACGTTTTTGCGCTCGCCGACACGCACCCTGGTCAACTGCAGACTGCGATCCCGTTCGACTTCTACCCGGAGCAGGAGTGGCGCGACGACCTGGAATGGGGCGCGACCGAGATCTACGACGGCCTGTCGGCGGGTCCGGTGCCGGCCGGCGTGCCGAACCCGAATGCCACCCACTACCTGCAGCTGGCAGCGCACTGGGCGCACGCGTACATCACCGGTCCCAACGACGCGGCTGACTCGCTCAATCTCTATGACGTCAGCGGACTCGCGCACTTCGATCTCTATCACGCCATCGACCACGCCGGAAACCCGAGCGGCCTCGAGGTCACCCGCGCGCAACTTCTCAGCGACATCGGCAAGCAGCTCGGCCACGCGGTCACCCAGAGCGGAGCGGACCCCTTCGGTTTCGGATTCCCGTGGGACACGTTCGACACGACCGCTCACGGCGCGGGGCTCGTGGTGTTGGCGGCCGAATACGGCGAGCTGACGGGCAGCGATGCATTCGCTCGCTACGACTCCCGCTGGCTCGGCAACATCCTCGGCGCCAACGCCTGGGGTACATCGCTGATCGTCGGTGACGGCAGCACGTTCCCCGAATGCATGCAGCATCAGATCGCGAACCTCGCGGGGTCGCTCGACGGCGCGCCGCCGGTGCTCGCGGGTGCGACGGTCGAAGGGCCGAATTCCTTTGCCGCGACCGGCGTGGTCGCACACATGCGCGCGTGCCCCGCAAACGGTGTCGATACATTCGCGCCGTTCAACAGCGCCACCGCGGTATTCCAGGACAATGTTCAGTCCTGGTCGACTGACGAGCCCGCGCTCGACCTCACCGCCGCGACGCCGATGGCATTCGCATGGCAGATCGACAACGACCCACGCGTTCCATGACAACTGTCCGGCACGATGCCGGAGACAACGACCCTTACTAACGTCCCTCGGGAGAGACACTGGATGCCGGCATCGGAAGCCGCGAAGCCGAGTCTGCTTCGCGCCATCAACCTGCGCACAACGTTCGAGCTGGTGCACACGAGCGGGCCGCTGGCGGCCCCGCACGTGGTCAGGAGCACCGGTCTCTCCAAGCCCACCGTGTCTGAGGTCCTTGGGCAGCTCGTCGAACTCGGCCTGCTCCGGCGCATTGGACGGACGAGTGGACAACCGGGTCCGAGCGCGCAGCTGTACGACGTCAACCCGCGAGCGGGGTGGGTGCTGAGCCTCGATGTTGGTCGTGAATGGGTGCGCGCAGCGCTCGTCGACCTGACGGGTGCGGTGGTCGGACGCTGCTCGATGCGGACGCCACGCAGCACCGCGAAAGCAGTCATCGCGCAGCTGCGCGAGGCCGCGGAGCGGCTGACGGCAGAGGCTGGCATCGCACTCGATGACATCAACCAGGTCGTCGTCGGCAGTCCAGGCGTGCTCCGTCCAGGCGCCGACCATCTGTCGCTTGCCCCACAGCTCGCCGGTTGGGAGAGCCCGAAGGTCATCCCGTCGATACGCGATGCACTGGTCGCGCCCGTCGTGTTCGAAAACGACGTCAACATGGCGGCGGTCGGGGAGCACATTCACGGCGTCGCACAGGACAGCGATGACTTCGTGCTGCTCTCTGTCGGTACGGGTGTCGGTGCCGGTTTGTTCGTGGACGGGGCGCTCCGTCGTGGCGCCGCGGGGCTTGCGGGCGAAGTGAGCTTTCTTCGCCTCGACCTCGGGGCCGAAGTCGGCCACGGTCATCGCGCGACGTGGGGGACCGGCGCGTACGAAAGTCTGGTTGGATCAGCGGCGATCGTGGCGCTCGCTCGAGAGCACGGCGTGCGTGCATCGAGCTCCGTTGCAACGATCTTCGATGCCGCGCGCCACGGCGATCCGAATGCTGAGCAGGTCGTGCACATCGAGGCGCGACGCCTCGCGCACGCGATCGCAGCAGTAGCGGCCGTTTTGGACCCCGAGCTGGTCGTCCTCGGCGGAGGCATCGGAACCGGTGGCGGCGATCTCCTGCTGCGGCCGATTAGTGAGGCGCTTGCATCGATATCTCCGTTCTCGCCGCGCCTCGAGGTGTCGACGCTCGGTGTCGACGCCGTGATCGCCGGCTGCACCACCACGGGATTGCGGCTTGCGTTCGATCGGATCTTCGGGTCCGACACACCGGTCGCGCGGACCGCGATCGACCTCATCCGCGCCCGCGAGCAACGTCGCGGCGAGGAGACACCTGCAGACCAGACGGCATGAAGATAGCCATCATCGGCGGGGGCAGTACGTACAGCCCAGAGTTGGCGCAGGGATTCGGCCGCCTCGAAGAGCTCCTCGGTGTCGACGAGCTCGTGATGCAGGATGTCGACAGCGACCGCCTCGAGGTGGTGGGTGGCGCAGCTCAGCGCATCGCGTCTGCGCACGGATACCACGGCGCGCTGAAGCTGACGGGCGACGTGGATGCCGCGGTCGATGGGGCGTCAGCGGTGCTGCTGCAGATCCGAGTCGGCGGCCAGGCAGCGCGGCTCGGCGATGAGACCATCCCACTGCGCTGCGGATGCGTCGGGCAGGAGACGACGGGGGCTGGCGGTTTCGCCAAGGCGTTGCGCACGGTGCCGGTTGTCCTCGACATCGCGGAACGCGTGCGCCGGCAGGGAGCGGACGACGCCCGGATCATCGATTTCACCAACCCCGTGGGGATCGTGACGCGCGCTCTGCTCGACCACGGCCACCGCGCGATTGGGCTCTGCAACGTCGCGATCGGCTTTCAGCGGTTGTTCGCGTCATGGCTCGGAGTCGCTCCGGAGGAGGTGCAGCTCGGGCATGCGGGCTTGAACCATCTCACCTGGATCCGAACCGTGTGGGTCAACGACGAGGACGCTCTGCCCGCGTTGCTTCGCGCGCACGGCGACGAGATTGCGGAGCACATCCAGTTGCCGCGACGGATCATCGACAACCTCGGCGCCATCCCGTCGTACTACCTGCGCTATTACTACCAGCACGACCTCGTCGTGCAGGAGCTTCTGGAATCCCGAAGCCGCGCCGAGGAGGTCATGGATGTCGAGCGTGAGCTGCTCACGCTCTACCGCGACCCGGCATTGCACGACACGCCTGAGCTCCTCATGCAACGCGGCGGTGCGTACTACAGCGAGGCTGCGATCAACCTCCTCGCTGCTCTTTTTGGCGACAGCCCGAGCGTTGAAGTCGTTGATGTCCGAAACAACGGCATCCTTCCGGAGTTGCCGGCAGATACGGTGATCGAGGTGCCGGCGCGGGTTGGCGCCGGTGGGGCCGAACCGCTTCCTGTACCGACGCTGCCTGCACACCAGGCGGGGTTGATCGCGCATACCGCAGCCTACGAGGCGCTCACTGCGGAGGCGGCTGTCAGCGGCGATCGCGAGGTCGCCTTCCGTGCACTGCTGACGCATCCGCTCATCGGACAGAGCGGCATCGCCGAACAGCTGCTGGCGGATCTCCTGGCCGCAAACCGGGCATTTCTCCCGGCATTCGCATGACCGGCCACGATCTGATCGTTGCTGTCGACGGCGGCAACTCCAAGACCGATGTGCTGCTCGTACGTGTCGACGGGACAGTGCTGGCGTCTGTCCGAGGGGCCGGCTCGTCGCCCCACCAGTTGGGACTCGAGCCCGCGACTCGACTCGTCGGTGATCTGATCGACCGCGCGTGGATCGCAGCGGGAATACGGCCGCGCGACGGGGGTAAGGCGGCCGTCGCGGCAGTGTTCATGGCGGGCGCGGACCTGCCGTCCGAGGAGATCGCGCTCGCGGAGTCGGTGAGGGCGCATGGTTGGGCGGAGCAGAACCACGTCGCCAACGACGTTTTCGCGGTGCTCTGGGCGGCAACGGGGGCCGGGAATGGCGTTGCCGTCACGGTCGGTGCCGGCGTGAACTGCGTCGGCGCCTCACCGTCTGGACGTCGTGCTTGGTTTCCCGCTCTCGGCGACATCACGGGTGACTGGGGCGGTGGACCCGACATCGGGATGGCAGCCCTCGGCGCCGGCGTGCGCAGCGAGGATGGGCGTGGCATTCCGACGACGCTTGCGCACTCCGTCGCTGAATACTTCGGATACGCAACTGCGCTCGACGTCGCCGTCGCGATTCACCAGGGAGTCCTCAGCACCGCACGGCTCGTCGAGCTGCCGCCGCTCGTGGTGTCGGCAGCCGAGGCAGGCGACACGGCAGCGTGCACGATCATGCACCGGCAGGGCGCCGAAGTCGTCCGACTTGCGGTGGCAGCGCTCCATCAACTCGGCATGCACGACGAGCTGGTCAAGGTCGTGCTCGGCGGGTCGGTTCTCACGTCGAGCCAGTCGATTCTTCTCGACGAGATCTCGGCCGGGATCCGTGCCGAGGCACCGAAGGCAGAGACGAGCCTATGCTCGATACGTCCGGTTGTCGGTGCTGCGCTTGCGGGACTCTCGCTCGCCGGAGCGGATGGTGTGGCAGCGGCGCGTCTGCGTGGCCGGCTCGGCGAAGGATCGAAGGAGGAGAGCGCATGAACGGCGAGAGCATGGCCACCGAGATGGCGGAGCAGCCGCACGTGCTCGAGCGTTTGCTGGAGCGTCGCGCCGCGATCACCGCGTCGGTCAGCGCGCTGCTGCCCGCGCATCTATGCGGCACCGTGTTGCTGGCGCGCGGCTCATCCGACACCGCCGCGCTCTACGGGCGGTATCTGTTCGAGATGGCGAGTGGCCGGCCGGTCGCACTCGCATCGCCGAGTCTCCATACCCTGTATGAGATTCCAGCCGACCATCGTGGATACCTCGCGGTCGGGATCAGCCAGTCGGGGCGCACGCCGGAGGTCGTCAGTGTCCTGAAACGGATGCGCGCCACCGGGGCTCGGACCGTGGCGATCGTGAACACGAGCGACAGCCCGCTCGGCGATGTGGCTGACGTCGTTATCGAGCTCTCCGCCGGCGGCGAGGTCGCCGTACCGGCAACGAAGACATTCACGGCAACACTGGTCGCGCTCGCGCTCGTCGCCACGGCGATGGGCCCGGTGCCGTGGACCGAACGTGACCTCACCGCGCTGCCGGAGCACGTCGGTGAGGTGCTCGATGATCGGCAGGGCGCGGTGCTCATCGCGCGCCGGCTTGATGGCGCAGACCGCGTGCTGACGGTCGCGCGAGGCCCGTTGCTTGCGGCAGCGAGCGAGACGGCGTTGAAGATTCGTGAAACCTCGGCGATCTTTGCGGAGGCATTCTCCGCCGCCGATCTCCGCCACGGCCCGATCGCCGCGGTGACGTCCGACGTGCCAGTGCTGGCGTTCTCGGCGCCCGGCCCCGCTGCGGCCGACGTTGCCGCGCTGTGCGCGCTCCTGCGCGAGCGCGGTGTGACCGTGAGCGTCATCAGCTCGGATCGAGGCGCGGATCTCGGCCTGCCCGCGGTCGTTCCCGAAGCGCTACAGCCGGTCGCCGCAGCCGTTCGTGGTCAGCAGATCGCGTTGTCGGCCGCGTTGGCACGGCGCCTCGACCCCGATGCTCCGACCGGCTTGACCAAGGTGACCTTGACGCGCTGACGCCGCTAGAGACCGGCGAAGAGATCGGACTCGGGTGAACCTTCGCCGATCGATCCACGAGCGAGGATGAACCGCTCGGCGCCGAGGGTGGCCTCAAAGATCTGCGCCGCGATGGTCGAGAAGGGACTGTCCGGTTCGTACTGGCTGAGGTGAGAGAGGAACGCCGCGCGCTTCTGCTCCAGGAACGCAGAGACGTCGACGACGGTGGTGATATCGGTGTCGGGGATGCCAACGATCTGTCCGACCTCGATCGGCAATATCGCGCCTGTTTCCCGTGCGCGCCGTTCGATATGTTCGACGGCGCTGCGCGGCACGGCGTGCGTATACGCTTTCGTAGGTTCCCACCCTTCGGCGCGCATGAGGTCCAGTGCGGCAAAGGTCGTTTGGTGTGCCTTGACGTGATCGGGATGCCAGTACGTGCCGTCGGGCGTGTACGTCACGACGACATCGGGACGCTCCTCGCGGAGGTAGCCGGCGACGCGCGCTGCGGCCTCATCGAGTTGAGTCGCATGGAATGAGCGTGGATCCTGGTTGCTCGCCGAACCAGCCATCCCCGAGTCGCGATACCCGAGAAACTCCTGCCGGTCGACGCCGAGAATCTCGCACGAGCGCATCAACTCCGCGGTGCGAACCTCGGCGAGGCGTGGCCGGACGGCATCGGCATCCATGTTGTGGATGTCACCTTCCTCACCTCTGGTTGCCGTGAGCAGGACGACGCGCACGCCATCGTGGTGAGCACGCGCCATGACACCGCCGGTTGCGATGCACTCGTCGTCGGGATGCGCGTGAACAAGCAGGAGGGTCGTCATCGGGATGTTTCAGCCGTGCCGTGTGGGCCGGTAGGTGCCTGCAATGTGGTCGACACCACGATCAGCGGCAAGCTCCGCATCCGCGTGACCCACGCGTCATACACCTCGTTTCCTCCAGTAGCCGCCACAGTCGCGGCTGTTGGAGCCGACGCCATCGAGGCTGCAGAAGCCGTCGAAGGTGTACGTCACGGTCATGGATCCTCCTCAAGTCCCAGTCGGTCCGCTGCGAGGATACACATCAGAACCGTTCAGATCTCTCGTCCTTCGAGCTCGCGTCCGAGTGGCGGTCCGGATACCGGTTTCACCAACAGTTGTCGCCACTCCTGAAACCGGACGATATCTCCGATGTTGGTGTGACTCACACCGAACATCGCCCCCAGTGCCCGGTGGGTTGTACCAATCGCCGCAAGTTCGCGGATCGCGATTACATCAGGCACCGTCAGCTTCGCGCTCCCATGTAGCTCCCCAGCAATGGGCTGCCGGTTTCGCGCCTGCTGCTCCCAGGTCGCCCACCGACAATTCCCCGGTTCGTAGTTGCCATCGTTGTCGATTCGGTCCAAAGATAGATCTGGCGGGCACGCGCCCATGTCCGCGAGAAAGTTCTCGAAGCGGCGCCAGCGTGCGCAGACGGTGATACCCCTGCCGCCGTAGCGCGGCCAGTCCGTGCGGGTCGGTTTGCTGCATCGCTGCAACATGCTGCTCCATGCGTGGTAGGTTCGCGAGCCTCCACCTCCGGCATGTCCGTGACGCCATCTCACGCATGCATCAGACTGCTTTGAGGCGGTCAAATCCCGGACGACGCCACGGCCTCACGCGAGCACGAGGCACCTCTCGCCATCTGTGGGGACGTGACGTCAAGATAGGTGGAGCGGGAGACGAGATTCGAACTCGCGACAACCTGCTTGGAAGGCAGGGACTCTGACCAACTGAGTTACTCCCGCGCCTATGCCATGGTACCTGCGATGAGCGGGACCGGTGACGAGTCTGTAGCCTTCACTGCCGCAGCACGGGAGGACTAGGCGCCATGGTCGAGGCTTCGCCGCTCAAGCGCGGCATTCTCGCGGAGCGTGGGTGGGGACTGGTCATGAGCCTGCTGCTCATCCCGGCGATACTCGGGACCAATCTCATCTACGACGGGCTCAACCATGGTCCCAACCGCATCTTTCTCGAGAGTCCACTTGACCGCGCGCTCCCAGTCGTGCCGGTCTTCGCAATCCCATACGTCTCGCTGATCCCCTACATCGGCATCAGCCTGCTGGCGTTCCTCTTCCTTCGGATACGGGTCTATCGCTCGGCAGCAATCACGATGATCATCGTCTGGTTCGTCAGCTACGCCTTCTACTTCTTCCTGCAGTCGTACATCGCGCGTCCCGCGATCCCGGGCACCGATCCATTCTCCGGGATGATCCGAAGCATCTACGCGAGCGACCAGCCCTACAACGACTTTCCGAGCCTGCACACGTCGTTGTCGACGATCATCGCGATCCATTGGTGGCGCGTCGACCGCCGCATCGGCATACCGGCAGCCATCTGGACGACACTGATCGTCATGTCGACGGTGCTCATCAAGCAGCACTATCTCGCTGACGTTGCCGGCGGCCTGGTGCTCGCCGGTGGCACGTCGTGGATCGTCATCCGAATGACGCGCGCGTAAAATGGAGCGGCTGCGCTACGATTCGCACGACCGATCAGCACGACACGTGGAGGGCACGGACATGGCACCAAAGATTGCGCCGACCGCGCACCTGACCGACGTCGTGCCCGGCGGCTCCGCCGCCTGATCGTTCGGCTCCGCACCAGATCCTGGTGCGCGGTCGTCACCGGGGCTCCGGGCTCTTCTCGCACCATGGAGTTCCCACTTGTCTCACGATCTACGCCGTCTCACCGCGCTTGGGTGGAACGGCACGCTCGAGTCGGCGTTCGCTGACGCCGCAACCCGCGACGGCCTCCGAGGTCTGGTTTCGCGCGTCGACGGACGGTTTGTCACGGTGGTGACCGAGGATGGAGCGGTCCGCGTGCCGCTGGCGCCCACGCTCGAAGGCGCTCCCGACGAGGGGGGAGTCACGACGGGCGATTGGCTCGTCATCGATGACGGCATCGCGGTGCGCCTGTTGCCGCGGCGCAGCGTCCTGATGCGGCGTGCGGCTGGCGTCGCGACAGTGGGTCAAGCCGTTGCCGCAAATATCGACCTCGTCTTCATCACGGTCGCGCTCGGTGCCACCGTGAAGATCCGCCGGATCGAACGCTCGCTTGCAATGGCTTGGTCGAGCGGCGCAACACCGGTTGTGTTGCTGACGAAGTCCGATCTGAGCAGCGACCTGAACGGCGACCTCCGCGCAGCGCGATCCGTGGCTGCGGGATCCGAAGTGGTGGCAGTGAACGCGTCGGGAGAAGGGGTTGAGCACGTCCGCGAATTGCTCCCACGGGGAGCGGTGGCGGTGCTCGTCGGACCAAGCGGTACGGGCAAATCGACGCTTGTCAACCGCCTCGTGGGTACTGACGTACTCGCGACCGGCAAGGTCCGTGCAGACGGTAAGGGCCGCCATACGACAACGCGCCGCGAGCTCATCGAACTCCCCGGCGGTGGGCTGATCATCGACACGCCTGGCACCCGTGAGTTAGGCCTCTGGGATGCCGGCGCAGGCATCGAGGAGGTGTTCGGCGATCTCACTGATGTCGCCGCGACCTGCCGCTTCCGCAACTGCATGCACGAGAGCGAGCCTGGCTGCGCCGTGCGCGCGGCGGCTGCCGACGATCCAACGGTGCTCGCACGCCTCGAGTCCAAACGCAAGCTCGAACGTGAGCAGGAACGTCTCGACGCGGCGCGCGACCTTCGCGCGCTCGCCGAGCGGCACCGCGCGGTGCGCAAACGTGCGCGTGCGATCAAGCAGCGGGACTCCTCGTAGGTGCGCAAGACTTCGGGCACCGAATAGGGTTCGAGGAGGCAGCGACATGGATGACCGAGCAGCTGACATCGCTGGGGTGCTCGACGATGCCGCAGAGACACACCACATCGTCTATAAGATCGTCGACGGCGAGGATCCTGACTGGGCTTCGTGGTACGCGGACTGGCTGATCAACCACTCACGCCTTCCGGCGCTGCTCGGATCGGCGCCGGTGCGCAGCGAGCTCGTGTATCTGCTGGTCCGCTCTGACAAGGAGTTTGCCAAAGGCTCGATCCCCGGTCGCTGGGAGGATTTCTACGCGAAGACCCTGTTGGAGCAGCTGGGAACGCCGAGTTAGACCGAACTCCCCGTTGCCGGGCTCGGCTTCGGCGACGCGTCGCCGCGCGGGTGGTTGGGGAAGTTGTGGGGTGTGAATGTCGCGCTTCCCAGCACCTGGATGCCGTCGGCGGTGATGTGCGTCAGGTCCGTCTCGGTCCCTTGCACGACGACGTAGATGCCGGCCTTGACCGATGCGCTTGTCGCTGTTGCGCCGCGCAGTCCCTGATAGACGGTGGCAGTCGATGTCGTCGCGTACTCGAGCTGACCGTCGCCGGTGACCAGCGTGATGGTGTTGCCGCTCACTGACTGGACGCGGCCCGTAACGGTCGGGATCTCGACGGTGATTGCCGTGGCGGCAATTGGCGATGTGGCGGTCTTCGATGTCGCGCCGCGCATGGCACGCACCTGGAGCACTTCACCCACCTTGATTGCGGCGAAGCTGACCTGCTTGCCTTCACGGGTGTACTTCGTCGACGAACTGGTCGTGACGGTGGCCGTGCCGGCGAGCGTCCGCAGCGTGATGGTCGAGCCGCTGATCTTCGTGACGGTGCCCGTCGCCCCGCCGCAGAACCCTCCGCCTGCGAGCCCGAAGCCGGCGCTCGCGAATCCACTTGCGCACGGGGCACCGAAGCCACCACGCCCGAACGACGGCGGACGGAGTGCCGGACCGCTGCTCGGCGTTGCTTTCGCGGCGGTGGTGTTCGCCGGCGTGACCGAGCTCGCGCGCGTCACCACGAATCCGGCCGCGGCGCCGATCACGGCGATGGCAACAGCCACACCAAGCAGACGCAGCCGGCCCCGCGGGCGGTTCGGCAACGGCTCAGGCGGAGCCGGCGGCGGCTCCCAGTTCGGTGGCTCGGGATTCATCAGGAGCATTTACCTTACCGCGCCGACCTGTCAAAAGTGTTACTAACGCGCCAGATGAGCCAAACGTCAGGGGCGACCGCCGAAGCGTGATTCCATCTCGGTGACCCACGCCGCGAGCGTGCTGCGGTCACCGATGCGCGGGAAAAGCGGTTCGCCGGCGTTGAGTGTCCGGCCTGGCGCGAGCACGCTCAACTCGCCGCTCGCCGGACCGGGCCACCTCACCTCCGACGCCTCAAGGCCGAGCACCGCCACGAGACGCTCGCACGCAAAGGGCACAAAGGGTGACGAGACGATCGCCTCGATGCGGGCGACGTTGATCGCCGTTCGCAGGATGCAGGCGACGCGGGCGTGCTCGGTCTCGTGCCAGGGCGCGCAGCGGTCGAGGTACTGATTACCAAGCGTCCAGAGGCTCCGCAGGGCGAACGCAGCGGGCCGGAAGCGCATCGCGTCCATCTCCTCTGCGTAGGTCGTCAGTGCAGTGTCGACCGAAGCCGCAAGCTCGGCTTCCTCCGGTCCTGGTTCGCCGCCCGCAGGCACCACCATCCCGAAGAGCTTTTCGGTGAGCTTGAGCGTCCGTTGCACGAAGTTGCCGAAAATGCCGGCGAGGTCCTTGTTCACGGTGAGCGCGAAGCCCTCCCACGTGAACTCGGTGTCATCCGACTCAGGCGCCGCAGCGAGCAATGCGTAGCGCCAGTAATCGGCGGGCAGCAACTCGATCGCGGCGTCCATGAAGATGCCGCGCTTCTGGCTCGTCGAGAACTTGCCGCCGTAGTACGTCAGATAGTTGAATCCCTTGACGTAGTCCACGAGCTTCCACGGCTCGCCCGAGCCCATGATGGTGATCGGGAAGTTGATGGTGTGAAAGGGGATGTTGTCCTTCCCCATGAACTGCGCATAGCGCACATCGCTTGCGTTGAACCACCACGATCGCCAGTCGCGCGTGTCAGGGTCTAGGTCGGCCCACTCCTTCGTGGCGCCGATGTACTCGATGGGGGCATCGAACCAGACGTAGAACACCTTGCCGTCGAAACCAGGCCACCCCACCGGGATGCCCCACTTGAGGTCGCGCGTGATGCTCCGATCCTCGAGACCGACATTGAGCCAGTTGCGCGCGACGGATGACACCAGGATCGGCCAGTCGGTGTGCGAGTCGACCCATTCGCGCACCCGGTCCGCCATCAGCGACTGACGGATGAAGAGGTGCCGCGTGGCACGGACCTCGAGATTGGTGCTTCCGGAGATCGTCGATCGCGGATTGATGAGATCCGAGGGCTCGAGCAGGCGGGCGCAGTTCTCACACTGGTCGCCGCTGGCTCGCTCGTAGCCGCAGTGCGGGCAGGTCCCGACGATGTAGCGATCCGGGAGAAACCGTCCGTCGTCGATGGAGTAGACCTGATCCGTGACGCGCTCCTCGACCATGCCGTTGGCGCGGAGTTGCTCTGCAAAGTGCCTCGTGAGCTCGGCGTTCTGGGCCGACGAGCTTCGTCCGAAATGGTCGAACGACAGTCCAAACCGCCGCGAGAGGTCGGCCTGGATCGCGTGTTGCTGGGTGCAGTAGTCCTCCACGCTGAGCCCCGCCTCGGCGGCTGCGAGCTCTGCAGGCGTGCCGTGTTCATCGGTCGCGCAGATGAGGAGCACCTCGTGCCCGCGGAGGCGCTGGTAGCGTGCGTAGACGTCCGCCGGGAGCATCGACCCGACGAGCGTGCCGAGGTGTTTGACGCCGTTGATGTACGGCAAGGCACTCGTGATCAGATGGCGACCCATCGGCGCATCGTACAAGGGCACCGACGACGCCCCCCCTCTCAGGGCGTCGCCGTGGTGAACAGGGTATTGGGGAATGGGGCGTTTGCCGCAATCGTCGGATGACGCGTTGCAACACCATCAACCTCGACGGGCGTCTGTGACGATATCGCCGGAATGGCGTCGCGGGTCGTCGGGGTGACCGGCTGCTACGCTGCCCCGATGGCTGAGAACGGCCCCCGATGAAGGGGCTCATCCTGAGCGGCGGTAAGGGGACGAGGCTCCGGCCCATCACGCACACCGGCGCCAAACAGCTGATCCCGGTGGCAAATCGACCGATCCTCTTCTACGCGATCGACGCGCTGACCAACGCGGGAATTCACGACATCGGGATCATCGTCGGCGAGACGGGCGAAGAGGTTCGCGCGGCCGTCGGCGACGGGTCGAAGTTCGACGCCCACATCACCTTCATCCCGCAGGAAGCACCGCTCGGTCTTGCCCATGCCGTCGGCATCGCGCGCAGCTTCCTCGCCGGTGATAGCTTCGTCATGTACCTCGGCGACAACCTCATCGCGCAGGGCATCGGCTCGCTGGTGGAGGAGTTCGAGCGCTCGAAAGCGGACACCATGATCCTGCTGGCGCGGGTGCCCGAACCAGAGCGCTTCGGCGTCGCTGAGCTCGAGGACGGACGCGTGGTCTCGCTCGTCGAGAAGCCCGCGGTGCCGCGCTCGGATCTGGCGCTGGTGGGCGTCTACCTCTTCTCACCGGTCATCTTCGAGGCGATCGACTCCATCGAGCCGAGCCCTCGCGGCGAGCTCGAGATCACCGACGCGATCCAGCGCCTGATCGACACCGGCAAACGCGTGATGCCGCACATCATCGAGGGCTGGTGGAAGGACACCGGGCGCCTCGACGACATCCTCGAGGCGAACCGGATGATCCTCGACACGCTCCAGGCGCGCACCGATGGCACCGTCGGCGAGGACGTGCGCCTGCACGGCAAGGTCGTCATCGAGGCAGGGGCCAGGCTGAGCAACTGCGTCGTCCGCGGTCCGGCGATCATCGGCAGCGGGACTGTCGTCGACAACGCCTACATCGGCCCGTTCACCTCCATCTACTTCGACTGCGTCGTGCGCAACGCCGAGATCGAGAACAGCATCGTGCTCGAGGGCACGAAGATCCATGACATCGCGGGCAAGATCGACGGGTCGCTGATCGGCAAGGAGTGCGAGGTGTGCAAGTCGCCGGCGCGACCCACCGCCGTCAGGCTCATGCTCGGCGACCACTCGCGCGTCGAGCTCTGACGGTGCGACGCTGAAGTACCTCGTCCTCGGCGCGTCCGGCCAGCTCGGCGGCGACGTGGCGGATGCTGCCCTGCGGCGCGGTGACTCGGTCACAGCCGTGGGTCACGCGGAATGCGACATCACGGATCCCGCGGCCGTCCGGGCCGCGCTCGAAGCCAGCGGCGCTCAGGCGGTGATCAACTGCGCGGCGTGGACGCGGGTGGATGCGGCCGAGGACCACGAGGCTGAGGCGGAGGCCGTCAACGCAACCGGCGCCGGGATCGTGGCCGGGGAGTGCGCCGCCGCCAGTGTGCGGCTCTGCCATATGAGCACCGACTACGTCTTCGACGGCACGGCGACCGCTCCCATCGATGAGGACGCCGTGCCCAACCCGCGCTCAGCCTACGGACGCACCAAGCTCCACGGCGAGGAGGCGGTCCGCGCGGCCTGCCCCGACCATCTCATCGTCCGCGCCAGCTGGCTGTACGGCAGGAATGGACCGAATTTCGTCCTCACGATGCTCCGTCTCGCTTCAGAACGCCCGGAGGTCCGCGTCGTGGACGACCAGCGTGGTGCGCCGACGTGGAGCGGCCACCTCGCGCCGGCGGTGCTCCGGCTGACCGAGATCGCGCCGCCAGGCACGTACCACCTCTGCAATACCGGGGTCACCACGTGGCACGGCCTCGCCCTCGCGGCCATTCGCGGGCGAGGGCTCACAACGGATGTGGTTCCGATCACGACCGCCGACTACCCGACGCCGGCGAAGCGGCCCGCGTATTCGGTGCTCGACAACCGGCGCTGGCGTGAGCTCGGCGAGCCGCCGCTGCCTTCGTGGCAGGAGGGGCTCACGGCCTACCTGAACGAGCTCGCCGCCGGCCGGTGAGTCAGTCGGTGTCTGCGTCCCGATGCTGCGACCGGCGGTCCGAGGATACGTAAAGCAGTCCACCGAACAGCCCCACGTTCTTCAGGAAGTGGATGAGTTGCGGACGCCGATCCTCAGGCTTCTCCGCCTTCCAGAACTGATGACCCACGTACGTGTTGGTGATCAGCGTCAGGGCCAGGATGCGCGCCGAGAGCTTCGGGAAGATGCCGAGGGCGAACGTCGAGCCCGCAGCCAGCATCGTGATGCCATGGGCGCGAGCGAGCATCGGCTCTTCGGGCAGCATCGGCAGCACTTTCGAGGCCTGCTTGGCGTATCGCTCGGCGTTGTTCACCATGCCGTACCCCGAGTACAGAAAGATCCCCGAGAGCATGGTTCGGGCGGCGGTCCGGGTGATGAATCCCATGACGGCAGAGTCTAGGACAGGCGGACGGAATGACCGGTTGTGCGCCATAGTTCGCGCCATGGCGGACAGTCGCCCATTGCGCGTGGTGCATTCCTCGTTCACGAGCCGCGGTCACCGGCTTGCGTACACCGAATTCGGGGAGGGCAAGCGTTGGGTGCTGCTCATGCCCGGGCTGCTCATCCCGGCACTGATGCAGGAGCGTCTTGCCAGGGCGCTTGCCGCAGCGGGCTCGCACGTCCTGACGCTCGATCCCCTTGGGCACGGCGATTCCGACCGTCCGCGCGACATGAAGGAGTACTCGATCGAGTCGTTCGCGGCTGACGGGATCGCGCTGCTCGATCACCTCGACATCGACGAAGCAGTCGTCGGCGGGACGTCGCTCGGGGCGAACGTGACTCTCGAGGTGGCGCACCTTGCCCCGAACCGCGTGCGAGGAATGATCCTCGAGATGCCGGTGCTCGAGAACGGCCTGGTGGCCTCCGTGATCGCATTCGGGCCCCTGCTCGTCGGACTGCATTTCGGTGAGCAGTTGCTTCGCCCCGTGGCAGCGGTATTCCGCCGCGTCCCGCGCTGGGCGCTGCCGTTCTGGGGCAACGTCGCATTCGACGCCATCCGCCAGGAGCCCGGCCCGAGTGCGGCGCTGCTTCGCGGCCTGTTCTTCAGCCACATCGCGCCGCACAGCGCGCAGCGGCGGGAGCTGCGCATGCCCGCGCTGGTTGTGGGCCACCACATCGACCCGGTTCATCCGTTCTCTGACGCGGGCATGCTCATGGATGAGCTCCCTGACGCGCGTCTCGTCGAGGCCTCGAACATCCTCGAGCTGCGGTTCTGGCCCGAGCGGCTCACCGCGGAGATCGCCGCATTCGTCGCCGCGTGCTGGGCACCACGTGCCGTTGCGAAACCGCGTCGCCAGCGCCGTCGCACCGCCTGACGACCAGGCCGTACGCTGTGTCCGACATGTCCGAGACCGTTGCTCCGCGCCCGCGTGTTCTGAGCGGTATTCAGCCTGACTTCGGGCTGCACCTCGGTACGTACCTGGGCGCCCTCCGCAACTGGGTTCGCGACCAGGACCAGTACGAGAACTACTTCTGCATCGTCGACCTGCACGCGCTCACCCAGCACCCGGACCCGGATCAGCTGCGCTCCCTGACGCTCGAGCTGGCGGCGATGTACCTGGCGTGCGGCCTCGACCCGGCGCGTTGCGAGATCTTCGTCCAGTCGCACGTCCCGGCCCATTCGCAGCTGTGCTGGATCCTCGAGACGCTCACCCCGATGGGGTGGCTCGATCGCATGACCCAGTTCAAGGCGCGCAGCCAGGCGCAGGGACGCGAGCGCATCAACACCGGCGTCTTCACGTACCCAGTGTTGATGGCGGCCGATATCCTCCTGTACGACGCCGACTTCGTTCCCGTCGGTGAGGACCAGCGTCAGCACATCGAGCTCTGTCGCGACCTGGCCCAGCGCCTCAACTCGCAACGCGGCGACGTGTTCAAGGTCCCGGCCCCACTCATCGGCGCAGTGGGTGCGCGTGTGATGGGGCTCGACACGCCCGAAGAGAAGATGAGCAAGAGCATCGCCAAGGACCGTCCGGGTCACGCGGTGATGCTGCTCGACCCTCCCGACGTGGTGCGCCGGAAGATCGCGCGGGCAACGACCGACACGCAGCCCGCGGTGCATGATCCGGTTGGCCCCGGTGTCGCCAATCTCCTCGAGATCTACGCGGCGCTCGCCGGCATCGGGACTGACGTGGCATTGCACGAGTTCGAGGGCAAGACGTACGGCGCCCTCAAGGCTGCGGTCGCAGACGCGATCGTCGACGCGCTCGCCCCTATCCAGCACCGCTACGCCGAAGTGCGCGCAGATGAAGCGGGTCTGTATCGCGTGCTCGCCGAGTCCGCGGCCCGGGTGCACCTCGTGGCCGATGCCACCCTGCATCGCGTGCAGGAGGCCGTCGGCCTGCGCTGATCAGACGGTGACTGCCTCGATCTCGTCGAGCATCGCGCGCATCTCCGGCTGAGCGAAGTGCGCGCGGGCGGGTTCGAGCAGGTCGACGAGGCGTGATGCGAGACCGGCCTTGGCGTCCATCGGGTGCAGCGATCCGTCGACGTAGGCGGCGGTGACATCCTGCGGCGTGTCGAAGCTGATGCGCCCGCCGTTGGCCTCGGAGCGGTCGATCACGAACGGGCCGCCGGCAATGCCGAAGATCAGCTTGTCGATCCAGTCGAGGATGGGGTTGAACGTCACCTCGCCCGGAGGGCAGAACGCCCGCCGCACCTTGTCGGTGATCTGGTCAGGAGTGTCATGAACGAACACGGCCGAGCCGGGATCGCTCTTGCTCATCTTCATCGCCGAGAAGACATCGCGAACGGAGTCGGCGGGGACGGGCCAGACCGGCGGGCGGCGCAATCCGAGGAGCAGCGGATGGTGCAGCGCGACCGGCTTCATCGGCGCGCCATCGACGCCGCGGACGGCGTGCACGCGCATCTGCAGCGCGACGTCACGAGCGATCACGTGCGCCTTGCGCTGGTCGACACCGGCATGTGCGATATGGACGCCGAGCGTGAAGATATCTGCGGCCTGCATCGCCGGGTAGATGAGCTTCGCGAAATCGATGCTCTCACCCTCCTGCCTGCCGAGGATGCTGATGCTTCGCTGCATGCGCGCAAGGGTGGTGTTCTTGCTGACCTCGATGACCGACGCCCAGTACGTGTCGTCGTCGCGATAGAGATCGGACGCGAGCACGAACTCAACCGCGGATGGGTCGGCGTCGACGCACAGCAGCGACGCGCGCAATGCTTCGGTGAAGTATCCGGTGGCGATGCGCCGGATCAGCTCCCGATCACCACCGAGCTTGTCGTTGATCCAGGTGTGCCAGTCGGCAAGCAGGACCGAGCAATGCACGCCGGCGGCCGTGAGATCGCGGACTTTCGCCATGCTCACGAGCCCGGTACCGAGGTGGGCTTTGCCCGAGATCTCGAAACCGATGTAGTGGCGGATCTGGACACCGGCGTCCATCAACGCCGGCAATTCGTCCGCGCCGAGTACCTCGGCGGTGTTGCGCTCGATGAGCGCCATACGTTCGGCGGTATTCACGAGCGCTGAGTGTGCCAGACCCGCGCGAGCGGGTGAGGGGTCAGTCGTCGTGCGTGTCGTCGTACGCGACGCGATGCGGTGCGACTTCGTCGAGCAGGTCCGCTTCCCAGTCGAGCAGCGCGTCGTGCAGGCGAGCAGTGTTGCGAGCCTGCCAAAGCGCGGGCGGCGCGGGGACGGGGAGCGCACCTTCGAGTTCGGCGAGCTGGCGCCACATTGCCGCCGGCACCTGGCGATCGCGCTGCAGATTGTGGTGCTCGACGCTGTCCAGCACGCGCTCGAGGCGCTTTACCTGCTGAATACGCAACTGCCGCCGCGCCTTTTCGTCTTCGGCGCGCGCTTTCGCCGCGTCCATGTCGATGATTGCGCCTTTGAAGCTCATGTCCGTTGTCTCTCGAATCCTTCGCTGTAGAGGCTATCCAGGCTTACATAGATGTAAACGGACCAGGGTTACGTTCGGATTACGGTCTGGAGAGCCTCAAGGTTCCGGAGTCGGCATTTCTTCGATCAGTTCGCCTTCGACGTGACGGTTGCGCACGCCACGATGCAGAACCGTCACAGCGCCCGGGCCGAACACCTCCCAGCGGCCGTCGCGCAGCACCGCGGCGGTGCGCTCGTCGATCCCGACCACCTTGGCCGTATCGTCGAGCCCCTCCTGAGCCCACAGGACCCACGCGTCGCCCAGGACGTCGAAGTGCGGGAGGATCGCGGTTCCCGGGATGAGGCCGAGGGCGTCCACCGAGCGTTCGTCGATCTCGCCGGGCCAGCTCGTCTGGACCAGGCACCACTGGCAGAGCGCCATCGCGCCTGCTGACGACCCTGCGAGCGCCGCGCCGGCCCGCCAGGCGGCCGCGATCGCCTTCCAGACGGCACTCGAGCGAAGGGTCTCCACGACGAAGCCGGGGTCGCCTCCGGCGATGTACACGAGGCCCGCGCCGGCGGCGGCGTCGGCCACCTCGGCCGAGTTCGCGTCCTCCTTGCTGCGGATGCGGAGCTCCCTCACCTCGAGTCCCAGGCCGCGGAACCAGTTGCGGGCGGTTTCCACAGCTCCAGCCGCATATTCCTGCGCAGCCGTCGCCACGATATAGGCCGGTCGACCGGCGCACGCATCGCGAAGGATTTCGTCCTGACGCTCGTTGCCTGGGTGGAACTCGTCGCCGCCGACGAGGGCTAGGGGACCGTACATCGCTACGACAGTCTCCACCTTCTGGAAAAACGGGCGCGTGCGTGCTTCCCCCTACACTCTGGACCGCGCTCATGATGGATCCGGAAAAGTACGCCTCAGCCACGGTCGTGTCCCGCCGCGACCCTGCACCGGATCTGTGGATCATTCGGATTCGCACCGACGCGGAGCTGCCGTACCGCCCCGGCCAGTACGTGACGCTCGGTCTCGCTTCCAACGGCAAGGTCATCGAGCGGCCGTACTCGATTTGTTCGTCGCCACTCGAGGATGAGATCGAGCTGTTCA
>DATDID010000006.1:0-14848 GCA_036521195.1 Candidatus Dormiibacterota bacterium | reverse complement strand
GAACGACCGAGCGGGCAAGCTGAGCATCGGACCAGATCCTCCGCCGCCCCACCTCTGCCGTTGCGTGCGGATCCCGCAACGAGATGGAGCCTAACTGCGCTCCAACACCATTGCGATGCCCTGACCGCCGCCGATGCACAGCGCTGCGACTCCGAGCCGCGAGTCGCGTTTCTGCATCTCGTACAGCAACGTCACGAGGATGCGCGTCCCGCTCGCACCGATGGGATGGCCGATGGCGATCGCCCCGCCGTTGACGTTCAGCCGATCCTCCGGCACCGCGAGCTCGCGCCCGACTGCGACCGCCTGGGCTGCGAACGCCTCGTTGAGCTCGAAGAGGTCGATGTCGCGCAGCGACACACCCGCCTTCTCCAACGCAGCACGGACTGCAGGCACCGGCCCCATCCCCATCACGCGTGGTGCCACACCAGCACTCGAGTACCCGCGAATCCGCGCGAGTGGCACGCGACCTTCGGCCCTGGCACGGGATTCGCTCATCACGACGACAGCCGCCGCTCCATCGTTGATGCCGCTCGCATTTCCGGCCGTCACCGTGCCGTCCTTCGCGAACGCGGGACGGAGCGCGCCGAGTGACTCGGTGGTCGTGCCGGCGCGAGGATGCTCGTCGGTGTCGACGAGGACCTGTTCCTTTTTGCGCTGCACGGGTACCGCGACGATCTCGTCCTTGAATCGCCCGCTTTTGATGGCCGCGTCGGCCTTCTGTTGCGAACCGGCAGCGAACACATCCTGGTCCTCGCGCGTCACCTCGTAGTCGCGCGCGACGTTCTCCGCCGTGATGCCCATGTGGCAGTCCTCGAATGCGCACCAGAGTCCATCGCGGATCATCTCGTCGACAAGCTGGCCGTGGCCGAGCCGGTATCCGTAGCGGCCGTTCTCCATCAGGTACGGCGCGCGCGACATGTTCTCCATACCACCGGCGACGAGACATTCGGCGTCGCCCGCGCGAATCGCCTGCGCTGCGAGCGCGACCGTCTTGAGGCCACTCCCGCACACCTTGTTGATCGTTGTCGCGGGGATACCCTCGGCGAGGCCCGCACCGATCGACGCTTGACGCGCGGTGTTCATGCCGAGTCCTGCCTGGAGCACGTTGCCCATGAGCACCTCGTCGACGCTGTCGATCCCCGCGCGGCGCAAGGCTTCCTCAACCGCGATCGATCCAAGTCTGGTCGCGGGAACGTCGACGTACGCGCCGCCGAATGTGCCGACCGGCGTGCGCACCGCACTGACGATGACTGCGTCTTCCATGTCGACCACTCTACCCCGCCGTTCAGGCGCCGAAGCCTGGCTCCGACCCGAATGTCTCCGCGTAGCGAGCCCGGAACAACGCGGGGTCGAAGTGATGCGCCTGCGGGCCTCGCTCGGCGACGACGTACGCGGCCGCGACCGATCCCATGCGCCCCGCGACATCGACCGACGCGCCGGCGCGGAAACCGGTGAGCAGTCCCGCAATGTAGGCGTCGCCAGCCCCGGTGGGGTCGACCGCTTCAGCAAGTTTGGCGGGCGGGATGACGGTCACCCCATCAGGTGCGTGAATCTCGCTGCCGTTCGCGCCCTTCGTCACCGCCACCATCCGTCCGGCACCGAGCTCTTCCACGGACTTGCCCGTGCGCTCGCGGATCATCTGCAGCTCGTAGTCGTTGCCGGCAACCAGCCAGGCCTGATCGAGGCCGGCGCGCAGCACGTCGTCGGGCATCGCGGGGATCTGCTGTGCGGGCGCGAAGATCAGCCGGGCGCCGAGCGCAGCGGCCTGTTGGATGTGCAGCGCCATCGCTTCCGAGTCATCGGCGCCGACGATCACGTCGGAGATGTCGCTGAGCACGCTCAGATCCACTCCGGCTGCCCGCGTCATCGCGCCGGGATGGAAGGCGGTGATCTGGTTCCCATCGAGGTCAGTCGTGATGAACGCGGTCGCAGTGTCGATGCCGTCGCAATGCAGGACCCCGGACGTGTCGACGCCCTCGGCGACGAGCGCGGCCTCGAACGCCGTGAAGTCGCCGGCGCCCACGGCGGCGCACAGCAGCGGGTGCTCACCGAGCATCGCCATCGAGTACGAGATGTTCGAGGCAGTGCCGCCGCGACGCCGCTGGAGCTCATCGACCAGAAAGGCGACGTTCAACACGTGCGTCTGGTCAGGAAGGATGTGTTCGCCGAACCGACCCTTGAACACCATGATGGTGTCGAAGGCGACGGATCCGGTCACGGCGATTCTTCCCACGGCCGGGGCAGGATAGCCAGCCCGACGTGCCCGCCGTCGCGTGAGCGGGGACAATGGCCTGAATGGCGTCACATGAGTTGGGAGGCGGGCCGGCCACCCAGCCACCGTTCGCGAGCCTCAATCGCGCGCAGCAGGCCTCCGAGGAGACCGCTCTCGTCGATGCGGTCGAGGTGTATCACCGTACGTACACGACGATCCTGCGCAGCAGCGGCGAGACGCAACTCCGGGTCTTCGAGCACTCCCACAAGGCGATGGGATCGAGCCTGCATCCGCTGGCCGGGTCGGTGGAGCTCGACCTGGGCGCCCTTCTCTACGCCGTCCGCCGGCTGCCGGACGCGATCCTCGGAGCGCGAAGCGTCGTGATGGGCCAGTCCGCCGAAGTCTTCGCACAGCGCGGCTATCAGCCTTTCAGCGAGTGGTCCGAGGTGAGCGCCCCCGGAAGGCGCCGCCGCTGGTACGACGACGGCGACGGCACGCTCGCGGTCCTGATCGCCAGCGCCTCGGACGTCGACGACCTGATCCCGACGATGGTGGCACTCCAGATCGAGTGCAAGAAGCTGCGCATCGCGATCAACAACGCCGGCATCGAGCGCGTCGAGCCCTCGACGCCCGCGGCCCTGGCTGCGGCATGCGGAGGTCTCGAGGACGACTGGTCGCAGTTGCACGACATCTGGGGCGTGGGGTTCGGCGCTCGTCTGGGAGCGATCGCGGCACACGCGATGTCGCTTCGGGTGCGGATGCTCGGCGGCACACAGGTCGGCTACGCGCGCGTGACCCGCCGGTGGTGGCAGCAGGTCACCGGCCTCATGCGCTCCGAATCGCTGCTCGACCGTCCCGTGTACTTCGTGAGCAGCAACTCACACGCGATCGCCAACCTGGTGACAGGAGTCGCCCCGCGCCACGCGGATGAGCTTGCGGTGGCGGTCGAGCGCGAGGGTACCGAGGAGCTTCGCGAGGAGTTGCAGCGGTTCCGGGACGGCACCGCTCAGGGTCACTGGAACAACTTCCTCTACTACGCCGCGCGTGAGCGCATGCGCCTGCTCCCCGACTCGGAACGCGTCGCGCTCCGGCGCGAGGAACGCGAAGCCGGCTCGCTGAGCGTCACCAGCCGGACAGCGCTCGACGTCGCAGCGCAGGTGGTGCCGCTCGACCGTCTCGATCCCTCGCGCTTCGACGAACGCGTGCTACCGGTCGACGCCGCGGCGCTCGCGGCGTCCAGAGCCGTGATCGTCAACATCGACTACCCGCTCGGTCTCGCCGCCTACAACATCCTTCGCGAGATTGCCGAAACGGTCGAGTTGCGCGGCGTGTACATCCTCGGCAAGGCCGCCACGCTCAACGCCGACGTCGGTGACGTGATGATCAGCAGCGTCATCCACGACGAGCACAGCAGGTCGACGTTCTGGCTCGACAATGCCTTCTCGGTCTCCGATATCGCCCCGTACCTGCGCTTCGGGAGCGGCCTCGACAATCAGCGCGCGGTGAGCGTGAAAGGAACGTTCCTGCAGAACCGCGGCTACCTCGACTTCTACTACCGCGAGGCGTTCACCGTGGTCGAGATGGAAGCGGGTCCATACTGCAACGCCGTGTACGAGATGACTCAGCCTGCCCGCTATCCGACCGGTGAGCCGATCAGCTTCTCCAAGCTGCCGATCGATTTCGGCGTCATCCACTACGGCTCGGACACGCCGTACACGCAGGCCCGCACGCTCGGCGCCCGCGGGCTCTCCTACTTCGGCATGGACTCGACGTACGCGTCGTCGGTCGCCATCGTGAGGCGCATCGTCGCCCGCGAGGGTGCGACAGGGCAGTAGCGGCCCTTGTCCCTGGTCAGCCTCCGCGACGTCGGTGTCGCCTTCGGTGCAGAGAACGTGCTCGAGGGTGTGACCTTCCGTATCGAAACACGCCAGCGGATCGCGGTCGTCGGCGCCAACGGCGCCGGCAAGACCACGCTGCTGACGCTCATCAGTGGCGCCCGCGAGCCGACCAGCGGTGAGGTCGAGCGTCAGCGGGGACTCCGCATCGGATACCTCCCCCAGGACGCACCGGAACCGGTCGCCGAAACCATCCTCGACGAGGTGATGGCATCGCGCGAGGACCTCGCTGCGATGCACCACGAGATGACCACGCTGGAACCGCTGCTCGCTGACGGCGCACGCCCGGACGCGGCGCAACTGCTGCAGCGATACGGCGATGTCCAGCACCGCTACATCGACCAGGGTGGCTACGAGCTCGAGGCCAACGCGCGCGAGGCGCTCGGCGGGCTCGGCCTGGACACCGCGACGCAACAGCGCCATCCCTCACAGCTGAGCGGTGGCCAGAAGCGCCGTCTGGAGCTGGCGAAGTTGCTCGTGCAGGACGCCGACCTCCTGCTCATCGACGAACCGACCAACCACCTCGACCTCACTGCAATCGAATGGCTCGAGGACTTCATGAAAGGCGTGTCGACGGCCTTCGTGCTCGTGTCCCACGACCGGCGCTTCCTCGACAACGTGTGCACGCAGGTGATCGAGGTTGCGGGCGGCACCGTCGAGGACTATCCCGGCAACTACACGCAATACACGAAGCTCCGTGTCGAGCGCCGCGAGCGGCGGCGGCGGGAGTTCGCCGCGCAGAAGGCGTACATCGACCACCAGGAAGAGTTCATCCGAAAGTACAAGGCAGGACAGCGGGCGCGCGAGGCCCGGGGCCGCCAGACCCGCCTGAACAGGCTGGAGCGCGTCGAGCCGCCGACCGTCGACCGCAAACCCCGGCTCAAATTCAGCAGCGCCCCGGCGTCGCGGGTGACGCTCAAGGGTGTCGGGCTCATCATCGGTCGGGACGAGCCGCTGCTCGTGGTGCCCCCGCTGACGATCGTGCCGGGTGAGCGCATCGCGGTGCTGGGGCCGAATGGGAGCGGCAAGTCGACCTTGCTCCACACGCTCGCCGGCGACCTGCCGCCGCTCGAGGGCACCCTCACACTCGGCCCCCGGAGCGTGCGCCGGCTGTACCGGCAGGACCTCGGTCAGTCCACCGAGCACGGCGCCGCCGACGTACCGGCCGGCGACGACGAACGCACGGTCCTCGCGGATCTCCTCGCGACCCATCCGGTCGGCGAGGAGCGTGCCCGGACGCTCCTGGGCTCGCTGCTCTTCAGCGGCGACGACACACTGAAGCTCGTCGGCGACCTGAGCGGTGGTGAGCGGGCGCGTCTGATGATGGGCAAGTTGGCCATCGAGGAGACCAATCTGCTGCTCCTCGACGAGCCGACGAACCACCTCGACATCCCTGCGCAGGAGGTGCTCGAGGCTGCCCTGGTGAAGTACCCCGGCGCGATGGTGCTCGTGACCCACGACCGCGCACTCATCGATGCCGTCGCCACGCGCACGTGGGCGATCGAGGATGGCGAGATCCGCGAAGTCCTCGGGGGCTATACCGACCTGCTGAAGGCTCGGGAGCGCGAGCGCCGCAGGTGAGCGTCGCCGCTGCTCGCGGGCGCACGCCCTCGCCGGGCGTGGCGCTGGTCGTCGCGAGCGTGGCCGTCTCGTTCTCGGCGATCTTCATCAGGTTCGCTGACGACGACGCGGCAACCATCGTCTGGCTGCGCATGGGGATGGCCGCCGTCCTGCTCCTTCCCTGGGTGGTGCGGGACATGCGTCGGCACGTCATCCCGCGCGGACGAACTCAGACTTCGCTGGTCCTGACGAGCGGCGTCCTGCTGGCCGGCCACTTCCTGCTGTGGACGGCGTCGCTCCAGTACACGTCGATCGCGGCCAGCGTGCTGCTGGTCTCGGTGCATCCGATCATCGTCACGCCGTTGGGGAGGCGACTGCTCGGCGAACGCGTGTCACGCCGCACGCTGCTCGCCGTCGCGATCGCACTGCTCGGCATGGTGGTGACCTGCGCCGGGGACTTTCGGGTCGACAGCCACGCATTCTTCGGTGACCTGCTGGCGATCGGGGGCGCCGTGTGCCTCGCCGGTAACCTGCTCATCGGTCGAGGCGTGCGATCCGAGCTCGGCGTTGCCGGGTACTCGGCGGTCGTCTACGCGGTGGTGTGTGCGGTTGCGGCCCTGACCGCCGTCGCCGGAGGGAGTGCGCATCTCCCATCGCCGAAAGTCGCGCTTGCCTGCCTCGGTCTCGCCGTCATCTGCACCCTCGGCGGTCACACCGTGTACAACTGGGCGCTCCGCCATGTGCAGGTCCTCCTCGTCTCGCTCTCGTTCCTCGCCGAGCCACCGCTTGCCGCGCTGCTCGCGCTCGCGTTCTTCGGCGCTGTCCCAGGTGGACCGACGATCGCCGGTGGCGTGCTGATCATCGCCGGCCTCGCGCTCGCGCTCATCGAACCGGGGGCGTGGACGCGGCCCGCACCCATTGCGTTGAACGGATGACAGCCACCGCGTGCGGACACCCGAGTACCGCGCTCGTCCGACTGTTCGATGCCGACGATCCCGCCACCGGCGATGGTTTCAGCATCGCGCAGTGCGCGTACTGCGACCTCGCGCAGACCGTTCCCGCGCCGTCCGCGGCGGAGCTGGATCGTTACTACCCGCGCGGATATCACAGCACGACCAAGCGATATCGCGGTGGGATGGACCGCGTGCTCGGGCTGGTGCACCGCAGCCGCATCCGGTCCATCGAGCGGCTGCTCGGCCGACGTGGCAGCGTGCTCGACATCGGCTGCGGACCCGGTGTGCTGCTCAACCAGATGCGGCAACGAGGGTGGACCGCGCGCGGGACTGAGCGCTCGCCGTCCGCGGCGCAGCAGGCCCGCGACGTCTTCCATCTCGACGTGCGCGCCCAGGACGTCGACGACGTGGTCGCCGAGGGCGCGACGTTCGACACGGTAGTGCTGTGGCACGTCGCCGAACATCTCCATTCGCCACGGGAAACCGTGCGCGCCATCGCGCGATTGCTGCGGCCCGGAGGGATCCTGCTCATCGCGGTGCCGAACTTCGGATCCCCCGAAGCGCATATCGGGCGCAACAAGTGGTTCCACCTCGATGTGCCTCGACACCTCGTCCATTTCACTCCCGCAACGCTCGGCGCGATGCTCGGTGCAGCCGGATTCGAGACGGTGAAAGTCACGCATCTCGTGCCCGAGTACGATCTCTTCAGCTTCGTGCAGACGGTGGAGAACCGTCTCGGCCTACCACCGAATCTGCTCTATGACGTGCTGCGCAGGTCCGAGGCACGTCTCCGTGAGGGCCGGTCCGGCGCGCTCTCAGCGGCGATCGCCGTTGGCCTTGCCGCACCGCTCACCGTTGCTGCCGCGGTGATCGCGCCCGTGGCCGCAACAGCGCGACGCAGCGCGACGATTGCCGTCTACGCGGTGAAGGGCCCCGCTCAGCGGGAGTAGCGGCGCGAGCGTAGTCCGATGCGGTGCAACGCGTAGCGGTTCACCGTCCAGACTGTCTTCAAGCCATACACCGTCGACGTCTTGAAGTCGACCGAGGATGCATCGTCGAAGTACCGCGTGGTCACCGGTACCTCTGCCACTTTGAAGTTGAACGCCGCGGCCTGCGTGAGGATCTGCGTGTCGAACACGAAGTCGTTCGAGTTGCGCAGGAACGGCACCGTGGTCAGGAATTTGCGGCTGTACGCGCGGTACCCGGTGTGATACTCGGAAAGACCGAGGCCGAGCACACGGTTCTCGTATCCGGTGAGCGACTTGTTGGCGAGCCGCTTCCACCAGGGCATGCCACCGGCGCGTGCGCCACCCGGGTTGAGAAAGCGTGAACCGAGGACGACATCGGCGCGACCGCTCGTGATGACCTCGACCATGTCGCTGAGGATCGAGGGGTCGTACTGGCCGTCCGGGTGGAGCATCACGATGACGTCGGCGCCGTCGCGCAACGCCTCCATGTAGCAGGTCTTCTGGTTGGCGCCGTAGCCGGCGTTGTGGGGGTGCTTGATGACGACGAGGTCGAGCGATGCCGCGAGTTTCGCGGTGTCGTCGGCGCTGCCGTCATCGACGAGGATGATCGTGTCGACGACGCCGGGTGGGATGCGGTCGATCGTCGCCTCGAGCGTCTTTGCCGCGTTGTACGCGGGCATGACGACTACGGTTCGCAACGTCTCGATCGAACCTCTTCCCGTGACGCCGGTGCGCCAGCGCTGTGCGGTGTCTGGCAACTACATCCATCCCACGTGGCGTTCGCCCACTGACTCTTGGCGCGTTTGCCGTCTTTCTCGAAGGATGATACCGCATCAGTTATAGCCCTCAGAGGCATCAGGGCAGTGCGGTCTATGGGGCGATACCGGTTTCCGCAGGCTTGTAGTTCCGCTGGTAGAACTCCCAGAACTCGCCGGATTTCAGCGGCCGCCACCAGTCTTCGTTGGTGGCGAACCACGTGACCGTCCGCTGCATCCCCTCCTCGAACGAGATTCGCGGCTGCCATCCGATCCCCCGCAACCGCGCGGAGTCGACCGCGTACCGGCGATCGTGACCTGGGCGGTCGCGGACAAACTGCTTGAGCGACCCGGGCTTGCCGAGCAGGCGAAGCACGGTGTCGGCAACGGTGATGCCGTCGGTCTCGCCACCCGCGCCGATGTTGTAGTCCATGCCGACGGTGCCATCGCGCAACGCGCAGTCGATACCGCGCGCATGGTCCTCGACATAGAGATAGTCGCGGACCGCGCCGCCGTCGCCGTATATCGGCAGTGGGCGATCATCGATCGCGTTCGTGATGAAGAGCGGGATGATCTTCTCCGGATACTGATACGGGCCGTACGTGTTGGACCCGCGTGTGACGATGGCGGGAAACCCGTACGACGTGCGATACGCCTGCACCTGCAGCTCGCCACCCGCCTTGCTTGCGCTGTACGGGCTGCGTGGTTGCAGCGCATCGCCTTCGACACTGTGGCCGCTGCTCACCTCGCCGTACACCTCGTCGGTGCTCACCTGCAGGAACCGGCTGTGGTTGTGCGCGCGAGCCGCGTCCATGAGGACGAACGTGCCGTACACGTCAGTGAGGATGAACTGCCCGGGCGCCTCCAGCGAGCGGTCCACATGGGACTCCGCTGCGAAGTTGACGATGACATCCGTCTCACCGGCGAGCTCGTTCACCGTTGCGGCGTCACAGATATCCCCGCGCACGAAGCGGAAACGCGGATCATGGCGCACCGACTCGAGGTTGCGTTCGTTGCCGGCATACGTGAGCTTGTCGAGCACGATGACCGAGTCGTCGGGATGATCGCGGACCGTCATGCGCACGAACTCGCTGCCGATGAAGCCCGCTCCTCCGGTCACCAGCAGGCGCACGTCAGATGTTCTCGATCGTCCAGTCGAAGCCGATGCGCGCGTCGTCCCAGGCGATGCGGCCTTCGTCCGGATCCGCAGGGTCGTACGGCTCGGTCACGTAGTAGTTGAGGGTCACGTCGCGACTCGACAGGCATTGGTACCCGTGGGCGACGAGCGGTGGGATGGCCACCATACGCGGCGCATTCTCACCGAGCATCACCGCCTGGATCCTTCCCGCAGTCGGCGAATCGCTCCGCAGATCGACGAGCACGACACGGGCATCGCCCTGGACGATGTCCCAGTAGTCCCACTGCCGCTTGTGCCAGTGGAACGCCTTGATCAGCTCGGGCGGGTTGCCGCCACGCGCGTAGGCGAGGCTGCGCGACATCTGCGCAAACGGGTGATCCGGCATGAACGGCCGTCCCTGGTCGTCAACGTCGCCGCGCTTGAGCTGCTCGATGAAGTAGCCGCGTTGGTCCGTCCACTTCTTGAACGTTTTGAGCATGACGCCGTCGATCGAACCGAATCGCTCGGCAAGCGGCCGCGAGGCCATCGTGTTCAGCACCCCTTCCATCTCGGGGAGCACCGCCATCCACGCCATACCTACTGAAACCAGCCCTCGATATCGATGATCGCGTTGACACTGCCGACGCTATTCAACAGGTCCAGGTGGCCATTGTGCGTGTCGCCGCTCGTGTCGAGTTGCACGACGATGAGATTGGGCAGCGTCGCGCCGGCAGCCAGGTTGATATCCGACGCGTTGGGGGCGCTGGGCAGGTCGGCTGGGTATGCAACGAGGAAGGTCCCCTGCGTCGGGGTGACCGCGGTGAGGTTGGCGATCACGGCCTGCACCACCGTGCCACTCGTAGCCGATGGGACGCCTCCGACACCGTCGACGCTGACGGAGCGCACGTTCGGCAGCCCCGCGCCGATCGTCCCGGCAGCGCAACCCGCCAAGGCCTTCCTCGTGTCGCAGATGCGGCTGGGCACGATCGCCTGGTACTGATAGCCGGTCGGAGCTGCGCCGGTCCCGAACCACCCATTCGCATCGAGCAGGATGTTGATCTTCCCGGCGGCCGAGAAGACGCACACCGCCGTATCCGGTCCGCTCGGTCCGGGTCCGAGCCCCACCATCACGCGGTTGGCCTCGACAGCGCCGGCCAGAACGTTGATGGTGGACACACTCGGCGTGCTGCACGTGCCATTCGACGCCGGCGGGTAGACGCTGACATAGGTGGGCGCACTCCCCTCGACAGCGGTGAGGTTGAGAACAGCCGCCTCGGCCATGCCGCCGCCAGGGATCTGACCGCCCGTCGTAATAGTGGTCAGCATCGGGATGCCCGCGATCAGGACGCCGTGCGTCTTGCAGGCGCTCGGCGCCAGCGTGGAGCTCCGTGTGTCGCACACACGGACCGGATTGATCGGATGGAACTCACCGAGCGGCGTTGGAGATGCCGGCGGCTCGAAATAGCCCTCGACATCGGCGATCACAGTGACGGATCCGGCGGCGTTGTATATGACCACAGCGCCTCCAGCGCCGAGCGTCACGGTGACCAGGTTCGGTGTCGTGGTCCCGGCGTTGAAGTTCAAGTTCGAGGCGTTGGGTTTCGGCGTGCCGGCCGGGTACACGGTCAGGAGGCTCGCGGTCGGGTCATCCACCTCGGTCACGTTCAGCACCACCGCCACGGCCGCAGTCGGAATCGACCCAACACCCGTGATCTGGACCGTCCGGCTCGAGTTCGGCCCAAGCGGTGCCCCGCCCCGGGTGTTGAGGATCCGGAACGGCGTGGCCATCGGTGTGTAGTTCGCGGGCGCGACGTACGTGTAGTCGTCGGCCGAGGAGAACGCGCTCTCCCCTCCGGACGTGGTGACCTGCACGTCGACGGTGCCCGCGGCCTCTGCCGGGGTCGTCAACGTGAACGATGCATAGGACACGGCCGAGGGCGTGACCGAGGTTCCACCGATCGTGACCGTCATCCCGGCAGCGAAGCCGGTTCCGGCCACCGTGATCACCTGCCCTCCCGCCAGCGGGCCCGAAGCTGGCGTCACCGACCGGACGATCGGGACACCGGTGCCGAAGGCGGTGGTGCCGTCAGGCGTGCCGAGCCCTGTCGGACCATCCCAGCCGGAGACGGCGGTGCAGAGGTTGATGCCGCCGCAGCTCCCGTTGCTCCCGCTCGTGACGTCATTGAGACCGGAGGTGTGGCTGTAGATGTAGCTCGCGCCGTTGATCGGCGCGGATGTCGTCAGCGCGTAGACCGAGGCGATGATCGGTGAGGCCACGCTCGTTCCGCCAACCTCGATCCACCCGCCATCGGCGCTGTCGTACGAGAAGACTGGAGTGCCGGTGCCCGCAACAGCCGAGACGTCCGCGTCGGCCCGCCGCGCGCAGTGGGATTTGACGCCGGCGTTGGCGGTCTGCCAGCTCGGCTGGGCCTCAACACTGGAGCAGCCGCTTCCGGCGCCGTTCCACGCTGCTTCGGTCCACCCGCGAGCGTTGTTCGTCGGCGTCAGATTGGTGCCGCCCACGGCAGTCACATACGGAGACGCTGCCGGGTACGCGACGCGGTAGCCGTTGTCTCCGGTAGAGGCGGTGATTGCGATGCCGGCGTGGTTGAAGTACTGGTCGTACCCCTTGCCCGTGAGCCCGCCCGTGTTTTCACCAATGAACTCGGGTCCACCCCAGCTGTTGCTGATCTCGGTTGCGCCGAGAGCGACAGCCTCGTCCTCGGAGAGGAACAGGCTGTTGTCCTGGTCCGAATCAGCCTCCACGAGGATGATGTGGCAGTTCGGGCAGATCGCCGAGACCATGTCGAGATCGAGTCCGATCTCGGGGATCCAGTTGTCGCCGGCGGGCGGTGGACCCGGGTAGTCGTTGCCTCCAGTCTGGTCGACCTTCTGGAAGCAGCCGTTGGCCGTCGTGCACGCCGGGAGACCGAAGTTGCTGCGATAGACGGCGAGGTCGGACTCCGCGTTCGCATCGTCAAAAGCGTCGACCACCGCCACCGTTCGGCCGGCGCCGTTGGTCGCCGACGGCAGGTCATAGGCGCTCTGGAGATCGCAGGGGTCGTAGCCGCCATCGTTTTCAAGGCATCCAGGCGCGGGCGAGTCGGGCGAAATCGCGACCTCTTCCGCGAAGCACTGCGCGCGTCCAGGCTCCGCGGTGCCGCACGCGGCTGTGGGCACGTGCGCGGCGGCGGACTGCTCGAGCTTCGCCGCGAATGCCAGGCGAGCGGCGCCCGACACCACGGGACATTCGGCGCTGGCAGCGGTCGTCGGGCCACAGGCCGTCCGTGCCGGTGCGCCGGCGGTCGCCGGCGTTTCGTTGGAGAACCAGATGGCTGCCGAGAGAACGAGCCCAACCACCAGCGGCAGGGAGATGCGACCTTTGCTGAACGCGCGACTGCGTGATCCCAATTGAAACCCCATGCCTCCTGGTTCGCTCGTGTGTCCCACACATGATCGGGGAGCAACGCCCGCCAGACCGGCGCGTTTTCGGTAACGACTGCGTGAGGTGGTGTCCGACCTCAGCCCAGACGAAGGCTCAGCGGGTGCGGCCACAGCACGTTGGCGTTCAGATACGGGTCGCGAATCTCGTCCGCGTCTCCCCAACGTTCGGTGAAGGTGCGCTCGTCCCAGCCACTCCCGTCCTCGTTCCCGCCCCGCTCGGCATCGCCCCACGTCAGCTCGGCGAGCGGCGTACACAGCACGCGAAGGCCCATTTGGCGAACGCGCAGGCAGTAGTCCACGTCGAGGAGCGAACGCCGGTAGATCGGGTCGATACCGCCGGCCTGCTCGAACACGGTGCGTCTCGTCATCAGACACGCACCCGAGACCGCGCTGGTCTCCTTGATGACGCGCAGCAGCTGGTCAACGCTGTCCGCGACGCCGAGGCGTCCAAGGACGATGCCCTCGTGCGCGACAGCGCCATCCGGATAACGCAGGCGCACACCGACGGCGCCGATCTCGTCGCGCTGACTCAACTCGAGCATCACCTGGAGCCAGACCGGTGTGATCACGCGCACCGAAGCGTCGAGCAGGATGATGTGGTCACCGGACGTCGCTTTGACCGCGGCGTTGATGGACTCGGCGACGCGTTCACCTGCCTGCACGACGGTGACGGTTCGGTTCGTGTACGTCGTGAGCAGCTCGACGCTCTGCACGCACTCGTCGACGTCAGGCTCGGACGAGCGCGCAACCACGAGGATGTCGACGGACGGTGTCCCATTCAGCGTGTAGCGCGGTAGATAGAGTCCGGGGCTCGGACCGAGCTCGACCCGCGCATCGACGCCGCGACGGCGAAGAGCGTCGGCGACTGCGCGCCGTCCCGCTTCCTGGGCATGGGGTTTCCGGTCGGCAGCGATTGCTGTTGAACCTGGTGCCATCCTCCATGCGTAGAGGACATCGGCAACGTGGCCCACGTGCCGCGCACGCTCCGTAACACGCAACACGAGGTCGTGGTCCTGGCTGCCGTCGAAGCCCTCACGAAGTCCACCCACCTCGTCGACGAGCGAGCGACGGATCGCCGTCAAATGGTTGATGTAGTTCTCACCGAGCAGGCGGTCCGGCGAGAACTCCGGCTTGAATGCGGGCGCGCCGAGACCACCGTCGAGGAGGAGCTTGTCCTCGTCTGAGTAGACGACATCCGCGTCGGCGTGGGAGCGCAGATAGTCGGCGACCGCGAAGAGCGCGTGCGGCCGCAACACATCGTCGTGGTCAAGGAAGACGACGAACGCACCGGTTGCAGACCCGACCGCGCTGTTCGACGCCACGGCAATGCCGCCCTGCACATCGCGATATACAACACTCACGCGTGGATCGCGTGCCGCACGCTCCAGCACGGCGCGCACGTACGGCTTCGTCGACGCGTCATCGGCGAGGCACAGCTCGAGGTGCGGGTACGCCTGCGCCAGCACGGAACGAATCGCCGCATCAAGCGACGCCTGCTGCGGGTCGTGCACCGGCATGACAACGCTGATGACGATCGGGTCGGTGAGCGTCTCGGCCTCGCTGCGCATGCGCGCAAGCTCACTCGCCGCCGGCGTGTGCGACGCCAGCCATGCGCGGTACTGACGGCGGCGCGCGACAGCGGTGTCGGCGACGCCGATCGCGCGCCGCAGACTGCGGTCGCGACGGATCGCGCCAACCACGGCTACAGGACCATGCTCGACGAGTACCTGCGTTCTCGCGGTGGCTGCATGCAGGGTCTGCTGCCGGCGGGAGTTCGGCGGAATGAGACGCCGCGCCCTGCGAGCCGCGGTCAGCGCGATCCGTGCAGCGGCGCTGTCTGTCGATTGCGCCAGTTCGAGCCGGACTCGTTGCAATTCGGCCTCCAACTCCTCGATCCGCCGGCGCGCGGCATCCAACGCATCGTTGAGCCTGCCCACCTCGTCG
>DATDID010000005.1:0-21484 GCA_036521195.1 Candidatus Dormiibacterota bacterium | reverse complement strand
AGCAGCAACGACAGCCGCAAGACCAACTTCAACCAGGAGTTCGAGCCGCCGGACCAGGGGCTGTGCGTCGGCAACGGCTACGTGCTTGAGCCGGTGAACTCGGCGTATCGGATCTTCAAGACCAACGGCAAGACGCTCGAGGGCCCGACCAACGTCAACGATCTGTTCGATCAGGGATCGACGCAGTTCACGAGCGATCCGCGCTGCTACTACGACCCCACCACGAACACGTGGTTCGCCACCATCCTCTTCCTGAGCGGCGGCGAGGCGGTGGACGGCAAGTCGTCGCAGCTGGACATCGCGGTGAACAGCTCGGGCAACCCCGAGAACACCTGGACGCAGTACGAGGTCGACACCACCAACGCCGGTGGCAACGGTTGCCCGTGCTTCGGTGATCAGCCGACACTCGGGATCGACCAGGACAACCTGTACGTCACGACCAACGAGTTCTCGATCCTTGGCCCGCAGTTCAACGGCGCGCAGGTGTATGCCTTCTCCAAGAAGGACCTCGTCGCCGGTGTGCCTGCTCACTTCGCCCACTTCGGCAACCTGCACATCGGTGGGACGCTTGCCGCGTCGGTGCAACCCGCAATCAGCACGGGCAGCCCGAGCGCCGAGTTCTTCCTCAGCACCCAGGACACCCAGGCCGGCGACAAGGACGGGACGAACGGCGGCGGCTCGCCGATCGGCGTCTGGGCGATGACCAACCGGACGGCGCTGCAGCACGGCAACTCGCCAGTGCTGTCCAGCACGTTGATCACGTCCGAGACGTACGGCCAGCCCCCCGCGGCCGCTCAGAAGGGCGCGACCAGCACCATCGACTCGGGTGACGATCGCATGCAGCAGACGCAGTACATCAACGGGTCGCTGTGGGGTGAGGTCACCAGCTCGGTTTCGATCGCCGGCGACTCCACAGTCCGCGCTGGCGCGGCCTGGTTCAGCATCCATCCGACCGTCAGCAACAACCACATCGGCGCCTCCGCCATTCAGCGTCAGGGATACGTGGCGATGGCCGGCAACAATGTGATCTACCCGGCCATCCAGGAACTGCCGTCGGGCGGTGCCGCGATGGTCTTCACGGTGACCGGTGCCAATCACTTCCCGAGCGCGGCCTACGCGGTGATCGGAGCGGGACAGTCGAGCTTCGGAGCGATCCATATCGCCGCCGCCGGCACCGGGCCGTATGCGCTCACCTCATCCCGCTGGGGTGACTACTCCTGGGCCGTCATCGATCCGTCCGGCAACGGGGTATGGCTGGCCACCGAGTACGTCCCACCGCTGGCGAGCCAGACCCCGGACCGAGTGAGCAACTGGGGCACTCGCGTTCTCGAGGTTTCCGTCGGCTAGACACAACATCCGTCATTCGTAGCAGCCGCGGCCCACGCGCCCACTCGGGGCGCGTGGGCCAACTGCGCGGCGCGGTGGGCCGCCAGTTGGGGCTTCGGGACTCGTAAGGTGCTCGCATGCCACGTGCTACACCGAAACGCAACCGACCGGCCGCGACGAAAACACCCCCGGCCTTCTCGCGCGACCCGAAGATCGAAGCGCTGACCAAATCGTGCACGCGCTTCCTGCACAACCACGGGCGCCGGACAGCAGCAGACCTGCTTGCGACGATCCCCGGCGACAGCGCCATGGATTACTACGGGATCGGTGGCGTCGTCAGCGACCTGGAGCATGAGGTCGCGTCCCTCCTGGGAAAGGAGGCGGCGCTGTTTCTCCCGACCGGCACCATGGCGCAACAGGCGACGCTCCGCGTTCACGCGGACCGCAGAAGCAGCCGCAGCATCGTCTTTCACCCCATGTGCCACATGGAGACCAACGAGGAACGCGGCTACCAGCGCCTGCACGGCCTCTTCGGCGTCCCGATCGGCCCACGCGATGAACCGCTTTCGACCGCGAGCCTCGCCGAGGTCCACGAGCCGATCGCGGCGCTGCTCATCGAGCTGCCGCAGCGTGGACTCGGCGGAACGCTGCCCACGTGGCACGAGCTCGTTGCGCAGGTGAGCTGGGCGCGCGACCGGGGCGCGGCGGTGCACCTCGACGGTGCGCGCCTCTGGGATGCGTCACCGTACTACGCGAAAGCGCACAACAAATCGATGCTCGACATCGCCTCCCTCTTCGACACCGTGTACGTCTCTTTCTACAAGGGACTCGGCGGCATCGCGGGGTGTTGCGTCGCCGGCGATGCCGGCGTCATCGAGGAGCTCTCGGTGTGGCGGACGCGGCATGGCGGGCGGATGATCATGCTCTGGCCGTATGCGGCTTCAGCGCTGACGGTGCTGCGCTCGCGATTGCCGTTGATGCCCCGCTACTACCGGCATGCGCAGGCGATCGCGCGCGCGGTTCGCGACATCCCAGGCGTGGAAGTTCTACCGGATCCCGTCCAGAGTCCGGTGATGCACATCCGTTTCGCGGTCAGCCTCGACGATCTGCAGAAGCGGATCGTCGCCATCGCAAAGTCCGAGAAGATATGGACGTTCTCACGACCATGGGCGTCCGAGGGCCCGCGTCTGCAACGCTTCGAGTTGCATGTCGGCGATGCGACACTCGAGCTCTCCCCGCCGGAGATTCGCGGCCTGTTCGAGCGCCTCGCCGGCGCAAGCGCTTGAGTTAGATCGCCGGCGCGGGCGTTGCCGAGGGCGTCGGGCTCGTTGCGCCGGTGCCGCCACTGCCATAGCCGCCAGGGGGTGCCGCGGTGGCGAGCGATGACCAAGCGACTGCGCCCGGAGGAGCGGTCACCGTGGGTGCGGTGCCCCACTCGCTGAAGGTCGTGGTGCTGGTGATCGCGGAGCCGCTGACGGTCACGCTCGTCGAGTAGTCGACGGGGATGTTCGAGGTGGGCGCGACGTCCATCTGTGCTGTCTCGGCCGGGGCATTCTGCGACGCGGGTATGTTGCCGAGGATGCGCGTTGCGCGCGTCCCGCCACTGGTCGTCACCTGTGTGGTGGACACGGGAACGAACTGCACCTCCGCGACCTGATCGGCCACCGTGATGCCGGGCTGAAGAATGCTGTACGGGCCGTTGCCGGCCACGACGGACACCCACTTGTTCTGCAGCGTCGCGGCATCGGCCTTGAGCACACCAAGCTGGTCCTCGACAGCCGCGGTGTTTCCTTCGAAATACACAGTGCCGCTCACGAGCAGGAGCGTGAACTTCTCGACACCGTATGAAGCTGTGAACGTGATGTCCTGACGGCCGCCGGAGGCGCCGGCGTCACCGGTGATCGTTTCCGGATCGGGCCCATTCGAGGTGTTCACGTAGTGGAAACCGGCCGCAGCGCGCATTGTCGCGAGTGACTTCTGGTACAGCGACAGGGCGGGTGATGGTGGCGCGTTCGTCGGCAATGCGGTCGGAGCCCCGCCGCCCCCGGACGGCGAGTCCGTGTGCGCGCGGGTCAGGAACGCGATAGCGACACCGCCGATGGCGCCGATGAGGATCGTCGCTGCAATGGTAGCTCCCAGACCGAGCGCCCTGGGACGACGTTTTGGCGGCGTCGCGGGCGGCATCGACGGCCAGGCGGGCGGTTGCGGCGGAAGCGCCCAGTTGTCAAAGCTGTTGCCCGGAGGGCCGTTATCGCTCATGGGTCACCATCGTGCAACGCGCGTCCTTTCTGTTGGCTTGCGCGTCAGTGCGTGCCGATCCGGAGGACCACCTTGCCCGTGACGCGCCGTTCGAGCAGATCACGGGCGAGCGCACCGGCTCTCGCCCAGTCGGCCTCGACGTCGATGTGGATCTTCAGGACGCCTGACGCGACCAGCGTGCAGAGCGCCGCTAAATCCGACGCCGCGCTCTGCGTGTGCGGCAGCTCATCGAAGAGGAGCAGCGATCGCAGCGTCGCACCCAGATGCGCGCCAAACCAGCGCGGGCCGAGTGCTGCCGGATCCATGAGCGTGGAGGCGTAGGAGACAACCAGACCGTGCGGGGCCACCACCTCGAGGCAACGTGTCAGCACCGCGCCGCCGACGCCGTCGAGCACGTGGTCGTACGGACCCTCCGCGTCGGCGATGTCGCGAATGACGTGATGACATGACGCCGCCGCGCCGGCGTCGGCCGCGGGGTTGCGGATGAGTCCGGTCACCGTCATCTGGACGCTGCGCGCGAGTTGCACCGCAAGATGCCCAACACCGCCCGATGCGCCGGTGATCAGCACTCGCTTCCCGACGGGGAATCCACCGAGCGACAGGGCTCGAAACGCTGTCATGCCGGCAACCGGCAGGCACGCAGCCTGGGCAGGCGTCACCCCATCCGGGATGACCGCGAGATACTCCGCCGGCACGGCGACCAGCTCTCCCCACCCACCGGTGCTCATCAGTCCGACCACGGTGGCTCCAGCGGGCGGCCCCCCACCGCTCTCGGCCGCGCGTTCCACGACTCCGACAACGTCCCAGCCAGGCCGCTGCCCCGGCGGGGCGGCGGCACTGCGAATGATCTCGCCGCGGTTGAGGCTCGTCGCCGAGACACGAATGAGCGCCTCGGTCGCGATCGGCTCTGGTTCGGGGACTTCTGTCAGCACCAGGAGCTCGGCATCGCCGGTCGTCGTGAGAGCAAGCATCAGGCGATCACCCTAGCGCAGACGACCCCGGGGATTGCTCAGTCCGGCGAGCCGGGCGCCTCGTTGCTGCCGAGCCCGTCGGGGACGAAGCGCGCGTCGGGCTCGAGGACGAGGTTCGCCCCGCGGGCCGCCGCCTCGATGAGCGAGGCAAAGTCCTGTTCGCCGAATCCGTGGCCGATGAGGCTCACCACGATCTCGTGCGTGAGCGCCGTCAGTGGGAGCGGGACGTTGTGCGACCGCGCCGCCGCGAGCCCGAGCTCGAGATCCTTGCGCAGCAGGTTGTTGGTGAAGGTCGGCGTGAAGTCGAGGTTCACGTATGCCGGAGTCTTGTAGCGGCTGAACGTCGAACCGAGAACGCTGTCGTTGATGAAGGCGAGATAGTCGGCGCGCGAAACGCCGCCGCTCTCGGCGAGCACCGTGGTTTCCGCAAGGACCTGCGCCACCACCCCGAGCACGAGGTTGTGGCAGATCTTCACGAGCCGCGCGGCCTCTCCGTCGCCGACGTATGAAACGGTGCGCCCGAGCATCTGGAGATACGGCAGCGCGCGTTCATAGGCGTCGCGAGGCCCCGACACAGCGACACTCAACATGCCGGCACGCGCCGCTTTGGGATTGCCGCTGACCGGCGCGGCCAGGAGCGCCACGCCACGTTCCGCAGCTTGTTCGCGGATCTCGCTGGAGACGTCCATCGAGACCGTCGAGGCGTCGACGACGAGCCCGGGGGCTCGACCCGGGTCAGCCAGCAGGCCGTGAGGACCGGTCATGACCGCTTCGAAGTCACTCGACCCCGCAACCATCGTGATGACGATGTCGCGATCGGCTAGGTCCGCAGCGTGCTCCACGACACGGGCACCGCGATCCCTCAGCGGCTTGGCCTTCGCGGCCGTTCGGTTGTAGACGGTGAGATCGCAGCCTCGATCCAGCAGACGCCCTGCGAGCACCTCGCCCATCCGGCCGACGCCGATCCATCCGAGCGTCTCGCCGTTGGGCGCCGCTCCGGTCATCTCCTACTCTCCCGCACGTCGTGCGAACGCATTCTCGGGTTGCGCAAACGATTGTCTAGCATAGCCGCGGGAATTTCTCGATGTCAATGCACGCCTACTCGGTGCTGAGACTCGTTCGGGCGAGGCGGCCGGTGTGCGCGGCTCCGGGGACCGTCGACTCACGCACGATGAGGTCCGGCGTGAAACGCACGCGGCGCCCCACCGACTCGCTTTCGAGTTGCTCGAGCAGGAGGCGCACCGCCACCGATCCGAACTCGTGGATTGGCACGTGCATGGTCGTGAGGCCTGGGCTCAGCCGGCTCGCAAGCGGAATGTCGTTGTAGCCGACGACCGCAAGATCTTCTGGGATGCGCATGCCGAGTTGGCGGGCAACGCCCATGAGCCCGATGGCGACCATGTCGGTGACCGCGAACACGGCGGTCGGAGGGTTCGGCATCGAGAGGAGCCGCCGAGCGGCGAGTGCGCCGCTCTCCTCGGTGTAGCCGGCCTCGATGATGAGCCGCGGGTCGGGGTCGAGACCGGCGATGGTGTGCGCCGCCAGGAAGCCGCGCCGCCGCAGGATGCCCGTGCTGACCGTCGGCTTGCCCGACAGATGGCCGATTCGCGTGTGTCCCAGCTCGATCAGATGCCCCGTCGCGAGCTGGCCGCCGAGGAGATCGTCCGATCCGACGAACGGGTCCTCCCCCTCGTCGCTGAATCGGTTGACCAGCACATAGGGACCCCGCTGCCTGCGCAGCTCGCGGACGCTGGGGTCCTTCAGAAAGCTGCTCGCGACGATCACACCGTCGACGCGACGGGCCTGGAGGCTCAGGAGATGCGAGCGCTGACGATCCGGCAGTCCGTCGGTGTTGCACAGCAGGACGTTGAAACCGCGCGGAGATGCGCCGTCCTCCACACCGCGGAACAGCGCGGCGAAGAACGGGTTGGTGATGTCCGGGATGACGACTGCGAGCACCTTGGTCTGGCGCAGCTTCAGGCCGCGCGCGATCCCGTTGGGCTGGTAGCCCGTCTCGCGGAGGAGCTCCTCGATGCGCTGGCGGGTTTCGACGGCGATGCGCAGGCTCGGATCATTGTTGGCCACGCGCGAGATCGTCGATGGGTGGACGTTGGCCCGCATCGCCAACTCCTTGAGCGTCACCTGCATTCGTTTGCCCTTGACATTCGTTTCCGCTGGGTCCTAGGCTAGCGCAATCGTTTGTTCATCGGTACACAGCTCGCCAGCAGCGAGCGGGGGACGAGTCATGCGGAAGCCTCTGTCAGTGGCCGTGACCGGGATCGTCTCAGTTGGCTGGGTGGGTCTGGCGGCGTGCGGCAGCACGAGCAGCAGCGGAACGCCGGCGGCGAGCGCGCCGATCACCATCGGAGTGTCGGTGTCACTGACAGGGGACTTCTCCGGCGACGGCAAGGCGCTCGTCCAGGGTTACAACCTCTGGGCGCAGGACGAAAACGCGAAGGGCGGCCTGCTGGGACATCACGTGACGATGAAGTATGTCGATGATGCAAGCAGCACCACCCAGGTGGTGACCAACTACCAGAACCTCATCACGCAGGACAAGGTCGCGCTCGTGTTCGGACCGTTCAGCAGCCTGCTGACGATCCCCGCGTCGACCGTCACCAATCGGTTCGGCTATGCGTTCCCGGAGCCCGCAGGTGGTGGTCCGAGCGTCTTCAGCCGCACGCCCCCCATCCACTCGCTGTTCTTCGTCCAACCGGCGCCGGTCGAGGACAACCTCGTGAGCTTCACACAGTGGGTGCTCTCACTGCCCGCTGCCGAGCGTCCGGCGACAGCCGCGTACTCCACCGAGGACGACCCGTTCACGCAGCCGCAGATTGACAAGGCGCGAGCCCTGCTCGAAGCGGGTGGCATCAAGACCTTGTCGTACAAGGTGTATCCCGCGGAGACGACCGACTTCGGGCCGCTCGCGCAGCAGGTGATTCAGGCGAACGCCGACATCGTCATCCTCGGCACGCAGGAGCCCGACGGGATCGCGTTCATCAAGGCGTTCCAGCAGCAGCACTACAACCCCAAGGCGCTCATCGAGACCGCCGGACCCGACCAGGGCAGCGACTTCTCCAAGCAGGTCGGTCTTGCCAACACCGAGGGCGTGATGGTGCCGGCCGGATGGTGGTCGAGCGCCAAGACGCCGGACAACGCGACATTCGTGAGCGAGTTCGTCGCCAAGTACGGTGGCACGCCTGCCGACATCCCGTCGGATGCTGCCGAGGCGTACAGCGTCGGCGAGGTTGTGGACCAGGCCGCGCAGAAGGCGCACAGCATCGCCAACTCGGCGCTGATCACGGCGCTGCACAACGGAACATTCCAGACCGTTCAGGGCCCGATCGCATTCGACTCGCTCGGACGGCCGAACGGCGCAAGCTTCCTGGTGCAGTGGCAGAACGGCACCACCGTGCCCGTCTATCCGCCAGCCGCAGCGGTCGCTCAACCCGAGTACCCCAAGCCCGACTTCTCAGGGTGACCCGGGGGCGGGGGCCGAGATGACCCTGATCCTGGAAGCGGTCATCTTCGGTGTCCTCACCGGCGGCGTCTACGCGCTCATGGCTTCGGGTCTCACCCTGATCTTCGGGGTGATGCGGATCATCAACGTGGGGCACGGCGCGCTCGTCATCCTCGGCGCCTATCTGAGCTACGCGCTCCTCAGCTCCGGCGCGCACATCGATCCGTTCGTGAGCCTCCTCATCACCATGCCGGCCATGTTCATCCTCGGTGTGGTGCTCCAGGTCGCCTTCATCCGTCCCCTCAAAGACGATCGCGAGGCATTGTCGGTGCTCGTGACCTACGCCGTGGCGCTTGGGATCGAAGGCCTGCTTGGATTCATCTTCACGAACAACTTCGTCCAGTTGAACGCCTGGTACGAGACGGCGTCGTTCGCGATATTCGGGTTTCACATCGCGTATGTCTACGTGTTCGGATTCGGCCTTTGCGTCGCCATCCTCGGCGCGATGTTCCTGCTGCTGTATCGCACGCCGTTTGGCGCCGCCATCCGCGCCACCATGCTGAACCGGACCGCGGCGCAGCTGGTCGGGGTCAACGTCGACCGAGTGTCGGCCGTCGCCTTCGGCATCGGCGTTGCGACGGCCGCGGCGGGTGGCGTCGTGTTCGGGTTGACCAACTCGTTCGATCCCGGCAGCCACTACGACCTCATCTCGCGGCTGCTCACCATCATCGTGCTCGGCGGTCTCGGCAGCCTGCGTGGCGCGATCATCGGCGCGGTCGTGATGCTCATCGTCGAGGACGTTGCGGCGGTGGTGATCTCGCCGGTCTGGGCAAGCTTCGCGTTCTTCGTGATCCTCGTTGTGGTCCTCGTCGTGCGCCCGCAGGGGCTGTACGGGATCCGCGTCCGCGAGCGCATATGACACGCCTCGCCACCAGCGCCCCGGTCAAGTTCGGCGCACTCGCTGTCGCCGTCGTCCTTGCGCTGCTGGTGCCCGTGTTCGCGGTGGATCCGGCAACGACGAATATCGCCGTGTTCACCGCGATGTACGTCGGCCTCGCCACGGCCTGGAACATCATGGGCGGCTACACCGGCTACATCTCCCTCGGCCATGCCGCGTTCTTCGGATTCGGTGCGTACGCGTTCGGACTCGTGCTCGCGCACCTCGGCGTCGCCGGCGGCTACGAGCCCTTCCTGTTCGTCCCCGTGGCCGGCGTCCTTACCGCGTTCCTTGCCGTCGCCATCGGCTGGATCGCGCTGCGCACGCGCGCCGCCACGTTCGTGATCGTGACCATCGCGATGATGTTCATGGTCCAGCTGCTCGCGGAGAATCTCGTCGGGCTGACCGGCGGCGGCGCCGGGTTGAGCTTTCCCGTGCCGCCGTGGAGCGGCGACTTCTACAACACGCCGTTCTACTACGCGATGCTGCTGATGGCACTCGTCGCCCTTGCCATCTCGTGGTGGATCCGGCGCTCGAAGTTCGGTCTGGGCCTGCTCGCCATCCGAGACGACGAGGACAAAGCGCTCGCCGTCGGCGTGCCTGCGCATGCGTACAAGCTCACCGCGTTCATCATCAGCGCCGCGCTCGTCGGCATGATCGGAGCGCTGTACGGGTACTACGTGACGTACATCTACCCGCAGTTCGCGATCGATCCGCTGGTCGGACTCTCCATCGTCCTGATGGTGTTTCTAGGTGGGCTCGGAACGTTGTGGGGGCCCGTGCTCGGCGCGCTCATCCTCGAGCCTGCGCAGCTGTGGCTCGCCTACAACTTCGGTGCGAGCGGGCTGTACCTCGTCTTCTATGCCGCAGTGTTCCTGGTGGTGATCATCCTCATGCCGCGGGGAATCGTGCCGTCGGTGCTTTCTCTCATCAGTCGCATGAGCAACCGCCAGGCAGTCGGCCCGTCCGACGCGGCCGGACCGGCACCCGATACGCGCGCCATCGCGGAGCCATCGCCATGAGCATGCTCGAGGTGGAAAACCTCGCCAAGCGATTCGGCGGTGTCACCGCGGTGGACGCGTGCTCACTGTCGCTGCAGCCGGGGCGGATCACCGGACTCATCGGCCCCAACGGCTCCGGGAAGACGACCGTCTTCAACCTCATCACCGGTTTCATCCCCAAGGACTCCGGGGACGTGCGCTTCAACGGCCAGTCGCTGGCGAACTTCGGCCCGGACCGCATCTATGCGCTGGGCATCGGCCGCACCTTCCAGCTTGCGCGCATCTTTCCGCGGCTGACCGCGCTCGAGAACATGCTCGTTCCCATGCGCCGTGAGGGATTGCGCGGGCTCTTCTCCCGCGGTCATCGGCACGACGAGCGTGCGCGCGCGATGGACATGCTCGCGTCGATGGATATCGCCCATGTCGCGGGGCTGCTGGGGGGATCGCTATCGTATGGGCAGCGCAAGCTGCTCGAGCTCGCGGCCGTGATGATGGTCAAGCCGCAGCTCGTCCTCCTCGACGAACCGGCGGGCGGCGTCAATCCGGCACTCGTCGAGCGGATCAGCGATCACATTCGCGCGCTCAACGCGCAGGGCGTGTCGTTTCTCCTCGTCGAACATAACATGCCGTTCGTCATGGGACTCTGCAACGACGTCGTGGTGCTGCATCGCGGCGCGGTTCTCGCGACTGGGACTCCCGACGAGATTCGCGGCAATCCAGCCGTGCTCGATGCGTACCTGGGCTCGTAGATGACGCCACTCCTGCAGCTCGACCATGTCACCGCCGGATACGGCGGCGGCGACGTGCTGCACGAGCTCGATCTGTCCGTGGAGGCAGGCGGGATCACCTGCGTCGTCGGACCGAACGGCGCCGGCAAGTCCACCATCCTGCGCCTGGTGAGCGGTCTGCTCCGGCCACGACTCGGTGGCGTGCGGTTCGACGGTGAATCGCTGACGGGGCTGAGCCCCCGGCAGATTCTCCAGCGAGGCATCGTCCAGGTCCCGCAGGAAAGGAGCCTCTTCCCCACGATGTCGGTATGGGAGAACGTGCGCATGGGCGCATACATCCTGTCGGACCGCGCGCTCACGGAGCGCCGCATGCGTACGGTCTGCGAGACGTTCCCGATGGTTGCGGAGCGTCGCCACGAGCGCGTCGCCTCCCTCTCGGGCGGGCAGCAGAAGATCATCGAGTTCGCGCGGGCGCTCATGCTCGACCCGAAGCTCCTCGTGCTCGATGAGCCGTCCATGGGGCTCGACCCAAAGACCCACAGCCTGGTCTTCGACCTCATCCGCGACATGAACCAGGCAGGCCGCACCATCCTGCTCGTCGAGCAGAACGCGCGCTCCGGCCTCGGCCTCGCCAGTCACGGTGTCGTGCTCGAGAGCGGGCGCGTGCGCCTCGAAGGAACCGGTGCCGGCGTCCTCGGCAACGGCGAGATCGGCCGTCTCTTCCTCGGAGCCCCGGCATGAGCGATGCGCTGAACCGCGTGCCGATGGCTGCGCATCACTGGCAGCCACGCTTCGTCGCCAACGGCATCGACGTCAATGATTTCGAGGACGTCCTCGGACGCACGACCGAGTGGTCGGAGTGGGCTCCCAACTGGCGGGCCGTCGGTGCCGCGCACGAGGAACGCGGACGCGAAGCCGAGCGGCAGGGGCGCGCGGTGTCAGCCGTCGACGCATACCAGCGCGCCGCTTGGTGCTACCACCTGGGAAAGTTCCTCTGGTTCGAGGACCCAGCACTCCACGCGGAGCTCCGCGATCGCTCGGTCGCGGTCTACGCGAAGACACTGGCGCGCCTCGATCCTCCGGCGGAGCGTATCGAAATCCCCTTTGAGGGTCACATCATCCCCGCGCATCTGCGCCGGCCCGATGGGGTCATCAAACCCCCGCTCGTGCTCATCGTTCCGGGCCTCGATTCCTCCAAGGAGGAGATGTACACGACCGAGGACGAATTCCTGCGCCGCGGTATGGCGACCATGAGCATCGAGGGGCCTGGGCAATCGGAGAACTCGGTCCATTTCGCCATCCGGCCCAACTGGGAGACCGTGATCACACCGGTGCTGGACCATCTCACCACGCTTGGACTCGACACGACATTCGGGCTCACGGGTCTGATGGGCATCAGCATGGGCGCGATCTACGGGCCTCGCGCGGCAGCGCACGAGCCACGACTCGCCGCTGTCATCGGCCTGGCCGGGCCGTACAACCTCGGCGAATGCTGGGACGCGCTCAACCCGCTGACGCGCGGTGGCTACATCTTCTACACGAAGTCGGAGACCGATGAGGAGGCGCGCCAGAAGGCGTTCACGCTGAACCTCGAAGGCGTCCTCGAGCGGGTGACACAGCCGCTGCTCGTCATCCACGGCGCACGGGATCGGCTCTTTCCACCGGCGCAGGCGGAGCGCATCGCACGCGAAGCGCCGAACGCAACCCTCCTGATGTATCCGGACGGGAATCACGTGTGCAACAACATCGCTTACAAGTACCGGCCGGCGATGGCGGACTGGATGAGCGATCAGCTGCGATAGCGAGCAGGAGACATCGTCGATGAGCCTCACCGCACCCATGGGCGGCGTGCCCCCCAGCCCCGGCCGCATGAACGTCGACTTCGAGGAACGCGTCGATTTCACGCGACTGCGAGCCTACCGGCTCGCACGCGCACGTGCGGCGCTCGACGCCTCGGAGCTCGGTGCCGTGCTGCTCTTCGACGTCAACAACATCCGCTACGTCTCGGCGACGATGATCGGCGAATGGGCGCGCGACAAAGTTGCGCGCTACGTCCTGCTGACGCGCAGCGGCGAGCCCATCGTCTGGGACTTCGGTTCCGCGGCCCGACACCACCAGCTCCACGCCCCATGGATTCGTCCTGAGAACAGCCGCGCGGGCATGCTCGGTCTCCGCGGCGCGGTCGCGCCGGATGCCGGACTCATCACCCGCGCCGTGGCTGAGATCGTCTCCGAGTTGACGGCCGCCGGCGTCGCGGGCATGCCACTCGGGGTGGACATCGCCGAGACGCCGACGATGCTCGAGTTGTTGCGTGCGGGCGTCGAGGTGCGCGACGCGCAGCAGGTCATGCTCGACGCGCGCTTGATCAAGTCGGCGGATGAGATCGCGTTGCTGTCCACCGCCGCGGCGATGGTCGACGGCGTCTATCAGGACATCGCCGAAGCGCTCAAACCGGGCATACGCGAGAACGAGATTGTCGCACTCGCCAACAAGCGCCTCTACGAGATGGGGTCCGATGACGTCGAGGCGATCAATGCCGTTTCCGGTGAGCGGTGCAACCCGCATCCGCACAACTTCTCGGACCGGCTCATCCGGCCCGGCGACCAGGCGTACTTCGACATCATCCAGTCGTTCAACGGCTATCGCACCTGTTACTACCGGACGTTCGCGGTCGGGCGTGCGACGCAGGCGCAACGCGACGCGTACACGCGCGCTCGGGAGTGGATCGACGCCGCGATCGCACTCGTGAAGCCGGGCACCACCACGGACCAGATCGCGCTGCTGTGGCCTGCCGCAACGGATTTCGGATTCGCGAGCGAGATGGACGCGTTCGGACTTCAGTTCGGGCACGGCCTCGGCCTCGGGCTGCACGAGCGGCCGATCATCTCCCGGCTCAACTCCCTCGAGCATCCGATCGAACTGCGCGAGGGCATGGTGTTCGCGCTCGAAACGTACTGCCCCGCGAGCGACGGACGCTCCGCCGCGCGCATCGAGGAGGAGATCGTCGTCACCGCCGGCGGTTGTGCGGTGCTGACCCTCTTCCCCGCCGAAGAGCTGTTCGTGACCAACAAGTACTAGCTGCATCGCGATCGAACGGAGAGGAGAGCACGCCCATGCCGGCATCGACTGACGAGCCCATCGAGGCGACCGGACCACCGGGGATCGACCCGTCGACGTTGCACCGCCCCGACGGCAGCGTCGACTCCGCAACAGCGCTTGCGCTCTATCGCCAGATGGTCCGCATGCGCAAGTTCGAGACTCGCGCGTACGACCTGTTCATGCAGAGCCTCGTCAAGGGGACGAGCCATCTGTCGCTCGGTCAGGAGGCGATCGCCGCCGCCTTCGGTGAGGCGATGCAGGACGGTGATTACACGTTCGCGACATACCGCGGACATGCACACACGCTGGCGCGCGGCACGTCGATGACCGGCGTCATGGGCGAGCTTCTCGGGCGCTCGTGCGGCGTGTTGACCGGGAAAGGCGGCTCGATGCATCTCACCGATGTCAGCCACGGCGTCATGGGGTCCTACGCGATCGTCGGCGCGCACCTGACCATCGCGCTCGGCGCCGCATGGTCGGCGCAGTATCGCGGTGAGCCACGTGTGGCGGTCGCGTTCTTCGGCGACGGCACCACGAACATCGGGGCGTTCCACGAGTCGCTCAACCTTGCGGCGGTGTGGAAGTTGCCTGTGGTCTTCGTGTGCGAGAACAACCTCTACATGGAATACACGCCGATCGGCACCGTCACCGCGGTCGCCAACCCCGCCGCAGATCGCGCCGGAGCCTACGGTCTCGAGCGCATCCTCGTCGACGGCAACGACGCCGACGCGATGTACCTCACCGCGCGCGAGTGCCTCGACCGCGCGCGCACCGGAGGCGGCCCGTCGCTCATCGAAGCCCGCACCTACCGGACGAGCGGGCATTCACGCGCCGATCCCGGCACCTACAAGCCCAAGGACGAGGTCGCCGCGTGGGCGGCATACGACCCGATCGTCATCTACCGGACGCGCCTCCTCGGACACGGCGTCAGCGCGGCACAACTGGACGCGATCGAGGAGACCGCCGACAGCGACGTCGAGACCGCGACGGTCGAGGCCAAGGCATCGCCGCCACCGGGCGAGGACATGTTGCTGCGCGACGTGTGGTCCGACGGAGGATGGTCATGGCGGAACTGACCTACCGCGGCGCGGTCGCCAGAGCGATTGCACAGGAGATGGATCGCGATCCCAACGTCGTCTTCCTCGGCGAGGACGTCGGCGGTGCGGGGGGTGTCTTCAAAGCGACCGTCGGGCTGCTCGAGCGGTTCGGGCCCGTGCGCGTGCGCGACACACCCATCTCCGAGCAGGCCATCCTCGGCGCGGCGATGGGTGCGGCCATGACCGGCCTGCGGCCCATCGCGGAGATCATGTTCGCGGACTTCTTCGCCGTGTGCTGGGATCTCGTCGCCAACCAGATCGCCAAGAGCTCGTACATGACGTCGGGCCAGGTGAGCTTCCCCCTCGTCATCCGATCGGGCAACGGTGGTGGGCTGCGCTTCGGTGCGCAGCACTCGCAGTCGGTCGAGAACTGGGCCATGGCCGTGCCAGGCCTCAAGGTCGTGGCTCCGTCAACACCCGCCGACGTCATCGGCCTGTTCGCCGCCGCGGTCCGCGACCCGGATCCGGTTCTGTTCTTCGAGCACAAGGGGCTCTACGCCAGCAAGGGCGAGGTCCCGGACGGCGAGATCGTCGACACGCTGGGCACCGCGAAGGTGCTCCGAACCGGAGGGGACGCAACGATCATCGCGCTGGCGGCGATGGTCCCCCGTGCGCTGGCCGCTGCCGAGGCGCTCGCCGGTCGTGGGATCGAGGCGACCGTCGTCGACGTGCGCAGCCTCGTGCCGCTCGACACGCAGACCATCCTTCGGGAGGTTTCGGCAAGCGGCCGCATGTTCACCGTCGAGGAGAACCCACGCCTCTGCGGCTGGGGCGCCGAGCTCGTGTCGATCGTCGCCGAGGAGTGCTTCAATGAGCTCGACGGGCCGCCGCTGCGCATCACGACGCCACACATACCGCTCCCATCAGCCGACGCACTCGAGGACATGGCGATCCCGTCGGTCGAGCGCGTCGTCAGCACCATCGAGAGGGCAATGCAGTCATGAGCACCATCACGCGGAGTCCGGAGACGGTCGGCGTGCCGACCCAGCTGCTCGTCGGCGGCGAGTGGATCGACTCGTCGGACGGACGCACCTTCGACGTTGACGATCCCTCCACCGGCGACGTCATCGCAGTTGTTGCGGACGCGTCGGTCGAGGACGGGCTGGCCGCGGTCACTGCCGCTCAGGCAGCGTTGCCAGGCTGGGTCGCGACACCGCCGCGGCAGCGGTCGGAGATCCTGCGCCGGACGTTCGAGCTCATGACCGAGCGCACCGACGAGCTCGCCCGCCTGATCGTCCGGGAGAACGGCAAGGCACTCTCCGATGCGCGCGGCGAGGTGACATACGCGGCGGAGTTCTTCCGCTGGTTCGCCGAGGAGGCCGTGCGCGCCGGTGGTGATCTCCACACCGCCCCGGCCGGAACCAACCGCATCCTCGTGCTCCGCCAGCCGATCGGGGTCAGCGTCCTCGTGACGCCGTGGAACTTCCCTGCGGCGATGGCCACTCGCAAGATCGGCCCGGCGCTCGCTGCCGGCTGCACGGTTGTCCTCAAGCCGGCGTCGGATACCCCGCTCACCGCGCTCGCGCTCGGTGCGTTGCTGAGCGAGGCCGGTGCCCCAGCGGGCGTCGTCAACGTCGTGCCCTCGCGTCGCTCGGGTGCCGTCGTCTCGGCGATGCTCCACGACCCTCGCGTGCGGAAGCTCTCGTTCACGGGGTCGACAGAGGTTGGACGCGGCCTGCTGCGCGAGGCATCCGACTGCATCGTGAGCTGCTCGATGGAGCTCGGTGGCAACGCGCCGTTCGTCGTCTTCGATGACGCCGACCTGGAGACCGCTGTCGCGGGAGCCATGGTCGCCAAGATGCGCAACGGCGGCGAAGCGTGCACCTCGGCCAACCGGTTTCTCGTGCAGCGCGGCATCGCCAAGGAATTCGGTGAGCGGATGGCGGCGGCAATGGGTGCGCTGCGAGTCGGCCCCGGTCTCGAGGACGGCGTGCAGCTCGGGCCGATGATCAATGCCTCGGGTCGCGACAAGGTCGCCTCCCTCGTCGACGGAGCAGTCGGCGAAGGCGCACGCGTCGCGGTCGGCGGCCGGGTCCCGGAGGGAGCCGGCTTCTTCTACCCGGCGACCGTGCTGCTGGACGTCCCGGCGACCGCCGCGATCCTGCGCGAGGAGATCTTCGGGCCGGTGGCGCCACTCGTGGTCTTCGACACCGAGGAGGAGGCGATCGCGATGTCCAACGCGTCCGAGTACGGGCTCGTCGCATATGTCTACACGAACGACCTACGCCGCGGGCTCCGCGTCAGCGAGGCACTCGAGTCGGGCATGGTCGGCCTCAATCGCGCCATCGTCTCCGACCCTGCTGCGCCGTTCGGCGGCGTGAAGCAGAGCGGACTGGGCCGCGAGGGCGGTCACGACGGGCTGCTCGAGTTCACGGAGAGCAAGTACATCGCCGTCACCTGGTGAGCGCCACGTAGGTCGCGTCTGCCCTGAGCGCTGCCGCTCAGACTGGCGTTGGCGAGAGCGTTGCGCCGGATCGCCATCGGCGCCATCCCACAAAACTGGGGGGAAGCCGCGACACAACCGTGACATCAGTACAGACGCTCCGGCGACGAGCGCACGCGAGACTGGATGCATGACGCATACCGCGATCGCTGCCCCACGCCTCGACACCAATCGGCGCGCTGGAGGTCGCCCTCGATGAGTCTCGCCGGCGACCGTGCCGAGTCGCTCAGCGACGAGGATCTCGCCATCTTCGAGAACGAGGACGCCGACATCCAGATGCCCTCGATCCCCGCCAACGCTGAGCCGTTCACGCTGGAGTCGCTGCCTGATCGCCGTTCGTTCGAAGAGGAGGCGGTCCGCCACGTCGCATTTGCTCGACGCAACGGCCATCCGCTCTGCTTCGCGCTCATCGCGTTCGAAGAGCTGGACAGCGGCGCCCACGCGGCTGCCCACGATGAGTCATTGCGCCTGGCCACCGCGCGTTGGCGTGAGGTGCTTCGCGCCGAGGACCTGCTTGGCCGCTGGGGTCACGACGAGTTCGCCATCGTGCTGCCGAACTGCCAGACCGTCAGCGCGGTGCAGCTCTGCTGGCGCCTTCGCGAGGAAACGCCCAAAGGACGTTCGTTCTCAGCCGGGCTCGTGTCGTATCAAGGCACCGAGGCTTTCGATGAGCTCGTTGCGCGCGCAGACGACTGCCTCGAGCAGGCGATCGCGAAAGGTCGCGACCGCACCGTCGCAGAGGGTCTCGTCGACCTCGACTGATCGAGCGCCGTCCTCGACGGGTCGCACGGTACTGTGGTGGCCGTTCATCCATGAGCGCACCACATCGACAGAGCCTGACTCCGAACGGGATCGGACTCGCATACGGCGTTGCTGCATATGGAGCCTGGGGACTGTTCCCGCTCTTCTGGCCCATCCTCGAGCCGGCAGACCCGTTCGAGATCCTGGCATGCCGCATCGTTTTCTGCTTCGCGGTCGTCGCGATCATCCTCGCGGTGCGCCATCAGCTGCGCGGCCTGCGCACCATGGACCGCGGCACGTTGCTGCGTCTGTGTGCGGCGGGTATCGCGATCGCCGTCAACTGGGGCATCTACATCTGGGGCGTGAACAATGGTCACGTTATCGAGACCAGCCTTGGCTACTTCATCAATCCGCTGATCACCATCGGCCTCGGCGTGGTCATCCTCCGCGAGCGCCTGCGTGTCGTGCAGTGGATGGCGGTCGCGCTCGGGCTTGTCGCGGTGACGGTGTTGAGCTTCGACTACGGTCGACCGCCGTGGATCGCGCTCGCGCTGGCTGTGTCGTTCGCGATCTACGGCTACATCAAGAAGGGAGTCAAGGTGTCGCCCCCCGAGGGTCTCGTCATTGAAGGCGCCGTGTTGACGATCCCCGCGCTCGTGCTGCTCGCCGCGCTGGCATTCTCCGGACACGCGACGTGGATCGGCCCGGACGCGACCGCCGGACATCTGGTTCTCCTGGTGTCGGCGGGCCCGGTCACCGCGCTGCCCCTGCTGTGCTTCGCGGGAGCGGCGAAGCGTCTGCCGCTCTCGACCATGGGGCTTCTGCAGTACATGACGCCGGTGCTGCAGTTCGTGATCGGCGTGCTCATCCTTCGTGAGTCGACGTCGTTCGCGCTCCTCTGCGGTTTTGGTCTGGTCTGGATTGCGCTCGCGGTGCTTGCGGTCGACGGCATCCGGCACCGCTCGCGGATCCCGGAGGCTGTCGCCGCCTAGACGACGAGACCAAACGCCGCCTTATCGACGCACCCGGTAGCGGATGTGCGTTGCCTCGGGCGTGTCGATCACGCGCACAATGTCCAGCTCGATTCGTGACTGCAGGCTGTCGAACAGTCGCACGCCTGCACCGACGTACACCGGGATCTGGGAGATCTGCAGCTCGTCAAGCACACCTGCCGCGAGCGCGTGTTGCGCGGTGATCGCACCGTGCACCAACACGTTCTTGTCGGCCGCCGCCGCCTTTGCCTGCGCCATCGCACTGGCGATTCCGTCACTGACGTACGTGACCGACGGATAGTTCGCAACGGTTGGACCGGGCGGCCGGTGGCTCGGCACAAAGATCGGGACGCCGGCGTGGTGATCGCCCTTCCAGTAGTCAACCTGCTCCACCGTTCGGCGGCCGGCGAGCACAGAGCCGGTCGCGTTGACCTCGTCCATGATCTCTCCGGCTGCGCCGGGCGGACGGATGAACGAACCGTCGCCAGCAACGAACCACTCGTGCAACCGTGCAAAGCCGTCGCCGCCGGGGTTGTCGGGCCCGTCATTCGGGCCGGCGACATACCCGTCGAGTGACATCGACATGTAGAGCACGGAAACGGACATCGCTCCTCCCTCCGACTCAGCTGCCGGCCAGCAGATCATCGATCCGCCGCATGCTTTCCGCGAGCCCATCCGTCATCCCTTCCTGGAGCATCGCGTCGCGCGCGCCGACGGAAGGAAAGACGGAGTGGATCGAGACCGTTGTGGTCCCGCCGGTCTCTGCGAACGTCGTGCAGTCGAGCGACACCTGTCCCGGCGCGCCTTCGTACTCGAACGTATTGACCAGTCGTTCCGGCGCAACGACGTCGTGATACACACCGTGAAAGGCGTACTCGGTACCGTCCGCTTCGCTCTGGACGTGGCGCCACCTGCCACCCGGTCGCACTTCCATCGTCTCCACGACGGTGGTCAACCGCGCCGGTCCCCACCACTTCGGAATGCGCGCTGGGTCCGTGTAGACCTTGAAGACCCGCTCGCGCGATGCCTGGAAGGTGCGCGTGATGATGACTTCCTGGGTGTTGGGCGCGGCAACGACGTCGATGCCGGCGACGGATGTGCTCGCCATGGTCATTCCTCCGTTTGACCCTGCGGTTGCTGATCAGGTTCGTCGGGGTTTGTGGCAAGGAAGTCACCGAGCCGGTCGAGCCGGCGCTCCCACATCGCGCGCCGCTGCGTGATCCAGCCTTCGGCGGCGCCCAGGGCCGCCGGTTCGATGCTGCAGGTGCGCACGCGGCCGACCTTCCGCGTGGAGATGAGCCCGCTTGCCTCGAGCACCTGCAGGTGCTGCACCACCGCGGCGAGTGACATGGCCAGGGGGCGGGCGAGCTCGCTCACTGATGCCGGGCCACGGCACAGGCGATCGACCATTCCGCGCCGGCTCGGATCGGCAAGCGCCTGGAACATGCGGTCCATGGCGGCACCTTGGTTAAGCATAAGCTTGAGTATATAAACAGCCCCGGTCAATAGTCAAGTTCTCAGTTGAGTGTTTCCCAAAATGCCCTATTTGGCTGTTATTGACAGCTCTTTGGTACTGAGCTCATAAGTTTGGTAAACCTCGATAAGATGCGTTGACCTCATGGATGGCTGAACCCGATGGATGAGCTCGCCAACCCGTACCGGCCGGGCGCCGGCACCCCTCCCCCGGCGCTTACCGGCCGCGACGATCTCATCAACCGTTTCGGGGTGGCATTCCGGCGGGCGGTGGCCGGCCGTCCGGGCAAGAGCCTGCTCCTCATCGGGCTTCGAGGCGCCGGCAAGACGGTGCTCCTGAATCGCTTCGCGGAGATCGCCGAGCAGGAGGGATTCCGTGTCGGGCTCATCGAGGCGCCCGAACACGGCCACTTCCCCACGCTCCTTGCTGCACGCCTGCGTCGCATCCTCCTGCCACTGAGCACCAACGTTGTCTCCACGGCGGTCACTCGGGCGCTGCGCGTGCTCAAGACCTTCAGCCTGCAACTGCCGGACGGGACGCGGGTCTCCGTGGACGTCGAGGCGCTGCGAGGCGTGGCCGACTCGGGAAACCTCGCGGAGGACGTCACCGACCTGCTCGTGGCGTGTGGCGAGGCGGCGCGCGATCGTGGAACGGGCATCGTGCTCGCCATCGATGAGCTGCAGTACCTCACGGCGCACGAGCTCTCCGCGCTCATCGTCGCGATCCACAGGACGAACCAGCTCAACCTGCCGGTGATCCTCACCGGCGCCGGTCTCCCCCAACTCCGCGGGCTCGCCGGCGAGGCCAAGTCGTATGCGGAGCGGCTCTTCGACTTTCCGGTGATCGGATCCCTGGAACCCGCCGACGCTCGCACCGCGCTTGCGGTGCCCGCCGAGGAGAGCGGCGCATCCATCGACGACGATGCGCTCGACATGATGGTGGCGCAGTCACACGGG
>DATDID010000004.1:0-9359 GCA_036521195.1 Candidatus Dormiibacterota bacterium | reverse complement strand
AGTTTGTCAGACTTCCTCAGCGCTGGCATCTTGAGGAGAACACGACCATGGCGCGACACACGATCACATTGATTCCCGGGGACGGCGTTGGCCCCGAGGTGAGCACGGCGGCGCGCCGGGTCATCGACGCAACCGGAGTCGACATCGACTGGGAAGTCCACGACGCGGGACTCGGCGTGATGGAGCAGTACAGTGACCCGCTGCCCGCGCACGTCCTCGACTCGATCAGGCGCAACAAAGTCGCGATCAAAGGGCCGTTGACGACACCGGTCGGCAAGGGGATCAGGTCGGTCAACGTTGCGCTGCGCCGCGAGCTCGACCTGTACGCGCTCGTGCGTCCCTGCAAGTCGTATCCCGGCGTGCGCAGCCGCTACGAGGACGTCGACCTCGTCATCGTGCGCGAGAACACGGAAGACCTCTATGCCGGCATCGAGTTCGCCGAAGGCGAGGCGGGAACGCTCAAGCTGATCGGTGACATCGAGAAGCTGGGCGGGCGCAGGATTCGCGATGACTCGGGCATCAGCATCAAGCCGATATCGATCTTCGGCACCGAGCGCGTTTTCCGTTTCGCGTTCAAGTGGGCGATCGAGAACGGACGTCACAAGGTGACCGCCGTTCACAAGGCAAACATCATGAAACACACCGACGGGCTCTGGCTGCGCGTCGCGGAAGCGGTCAGCAAGGAGTTTCCGCAGATCGAGTTCGAGGATCGCATCGTCGACAACATGGCGATGCAGCTGGTGCAGAAGCCGGAGCTGTACGACGTCATGGTGATGCCGAACCTCTATGGCGATATCCTCAGCGACCTCTGCGCAGGACTCACCGGCGGACTCGGTCTCGCGCCCGGTGCGAACACCGGCGACGACGTCGCCGTCTTCGAGGCCACTCACGGCAGCGCACCGAAATATGCGGGCCAGAACAAGGCCAATCCGATGGCCATGATGCTGAGCGGCGTCCTCATGCTTCGCCACATCGGTGAGGGCGCGGCAGGCGATCGCCTCGAGCAGGCAATCGCGCGAGTTATCGCCGATGGCCGCAGCGTCACGTATGACATGAAGCCGGAGCGCGACGATCCAACTGCTGTCGGCACGTCGGAGGTCGCCGACGCGGTGATCGAGGCACTGTCGCACTGAAGGCGTACCCGTGGATGTGACCGGCGAGCGGATCCGCCTCCGCGCGCACACCGAAGCAGACGCCGAGTTCTTCGCGTCGTCGCTGTCCGACCCGCAGGTGGCCCGGTTTCTCGCGGATTGGGCCCGGGGGCCGTATGGACCGAGCCAGGCCCTGGAGTTCGTGCGCAACCCGCGCCCGAACGCCGTCGGCTGGACGATCGAGTGCATTGCCGACGGGCAGCCGATCGGCTCGACCGGTCTGCACGAGATCAACCACAAGCACCGCAACTGCATGTGGGGCATCTGGATCGGGCCGCCCAGTCGCTGGGGCCAGGGCTTCGGCACCGAGGCATGCCGCCTTTCGGTCGCCTATGCCTTCAATCACCTGGGGGTGGAGAAAGTTAGCCTCGACGTCTACGAGGGCAACGATCGCGGAAGGCGTGCCTACGTGAAGGCGGGCTTCGTTCGTGAAGGGCTCCTGCGACGGCACATGTGGCTCGACGGCCGGCTTCGCGACGTCGAGATCATGTCGGTCTTCCGCGACAACCCCATGTACGCTCGAGGCGCGGAAACAGACAGCGAATAGCTCGCGGCTTCATAACGAAGCGGTGACTTTGGAGCGATTCCGAACTTGTGCCGGATACTGCTCCAGTCTTGAGCACCGCGACCCTGGTCCTGTCCTGGGCTGTGGGCGGCGCCTGCGTTCTCCTTGGCGCACTCACGGTCGAAGGGTGGCTGCGAAGCCGCGATCGCACCCGCGCGTTCCTCGCCCTGTCCATCGTGCTGCTCTGCGCCTCCGGCCTCGCGGTGGCACTGACGGTCGTGACGCACGAGGTGCACATCTGGACGAGCGACGTCACGCTCAGCATGTTCCTCTGCTCCGGGTGGGCATTCTTCGCGTTCCGCGCAGCAATGCTCCAGGTTCGAGCCGCGGTCAGCACGCTCATCGGCGGCGCGGTGGTGGCCACCGTCGTGCTCGTCTGGTTCGCCGGCGTCTCCCTGACCGGGCCGGTGTCGGTAGGGCAGCGTCTCGTCGGTGTCCTCCTGGCGGTTGTCTGGCTTGGCTGCGTGGCCGAGCCAACGCTCCGGCTGTGGGAGATGTCCGAATCGGTGCCGACAGTGCAGCGTGCTCGCCTGCGCGCGATCACGCTGGCGTACGCGGGGTTGGTGATCGTCCTCGCCCTGTCGATCGGCACCAGCGTGGTGCTGGGGCGCAACCGGCCGGAGGTCACCATCGCGCTGCCGGTGCTCGCGGTGCTGCCGTTCTTCTACATCGGCTTCGAGCCGCCGCGCTGGCTGCGCAGCTACTGGCGCCAGCGCGAGGAGGGCCACTTCCGCGAGGCGTTCAACGACCTCGTCCTCTACGCGCCCGACCGCCAGCAACTTGCTGATCGGGCGGTGGGATGGGCGGCGCGGCTCGTCGGCGCGGACGGAGCCATCATCGCGACGCGCGACGGAGACGTGCTTGCCGTGCACGGCATCGACCGCGCTGCGGGCTGGAAGCTCGTCTCCGACGTCATCGGGTTCGGCCGTGCGAGCGCGGCGAGCATGAAGGCAGCACCTCCGGGCGTGGTGCGCGTCTCGCTCGAAGCGCAGTTCAGCAGTGGCGTGATGGCAGTCACGTCCGGACCGCTCACGCCGCTGTTCGGCGACGACGAGTCGCTCCGGCTGACGCAATACGCAACGGCGCTTGCGCCCGCGCTCGACCGCGTGCTGCTGGTGGAGCGCATGCGCCGCAACGCGCAACTGCTCGACCTCGCGTACGACGCGGTCACCACGTGGAACGTGCAGACGCAACTGATCACCTTCTGGAACAAGGGCGCCGAGGAACTGTACGGATGGCGCAGCACCGAGGCGATCGGCCGCGACGCGAGCGAGCTGCTCAGGTCCGAGCTGCCCGCGAGCAAGGATGAGATCCTCATGTTGCTGCGCGCGAACGGCCGCTGGGACGGCGAGATCGTGCAGACCACGAAGTACGGAAAGCGCATCAGCGTCGCGGCGCGGTGGGCGCTGCAGCGCGACAACGCGGGCTGGCCCGACGCCGTCATCGAGATTGCGCGCGACGTCACCGCCGACAAGGTGGCGGCCGCGGCGTTGCGTGAGGCGCGCGATGTCGCGGAAGAGGCGTCGCAGGCAAAGAGCGAGTACCTCTCGCGCATGAGTCACGAGCTGCGCACGCCATTGACCGCGATCCTCGGCTACAGCGATCTCCTCGAGATGCGCGAACCGCGCGAGGATCAAACCGAGGCGATCTCGGCCGTGCAGGAGGCGAGCGGCCACCTGCTCAGCCTCGTCAACGATGTCCTCGACATCGCGCGCATCGAGGCGGGGAGGGAAACATTCTCGAGCGACGCATTCGCACTCGAGGCCATCGTCGAGGAATGCGTGCGCCTCGTGGCCCCGTCGGCCCTCAGCCGGCACAACACGGTGACCCGCGCACTCGGCGATTGCGCGCATGCGTACGTCCTGGCGGACCGGCAGCGCCTGGTGCAGGTGCTGTTGAACCTGCTGTCCAACGCGGTGAAGTACTCCGGTGAGGGCGCGCACATCTTCGTCGAGGCGTCGCGCGAGGTCGGCGTCGACGTCGCGAGCCATGGCGGCGCGCCAAACGCGGTCCACGGCGATTGGATCCGGATCGCGGTGCGTGACACGGGACCCGGGTTCACGGACGAGGCGAAGGCGCGTCTGTTCCAGCCTTTCGAGCGCCTGGGCGCGGAGCGCACCGCCGTCCCGGGGACCGGGCTCGGCCTGGCCCTGACCCGCAAGCTCGTCGAGGGGATGGACGGCACCATCGGTGTCGAGAGCGAGGCGGGCGCCGGCAGCACGTTCTGGATCCGGCTTCCGCGTGCACCCGGGCCGGCGCCGAAACCGCGCGTGCGCCGCAAGCAGGTCCCGGCGATTCCGGTGCTCACCTTTCAGCGAACCGTGCTCTACGTGGAGGACAACCTCGCGACCATCGGGATGATGGAGGAGGTGTTCTCGATGCGACCGCAGATCCACCTGCTCACCGCGATGCAGGGCGGGCTGACGCTGGAGCTGGCGCGCGAGCACCTTCCCGATCTCATCGTTCTGGACCAGCACCTTCCGGACATCCCGGGCGACCAGGTTCTGGCGCAACTCCGCGCCGATCCGCGTACCGCGGGCATCCCTGTGGTGATGTGCAGCGCTGACGCGACCGAGCGCCGGCGCAAGCAACTGCTCGACGCGGGTGCGCACGCATACCTCACGAAACCGGTCAAGGTGCAACACTTTCTGCGCATGCTCGACGAGGTGCTGACAGCCCGCCCCGTGACCCCCGCCTGAGGGACGGCGTGGCGGCGCCCACGTTCGAAGTGCTGGTCGCGTCCGGCGATCGCGAGCCGGCCGCGGCGGAGCAACCGTACGGCGGAGCGCTCGAATTTCCAGCTGAGCCGCGACCGTATGTGGTGGTGAACTTCGTCGCCTCGATCGATGGCGTGGCGTCGCTCGGCGTGACCGACGGCACCGACTCCACGAAGCTCAGCGGCTCCTCGCGGTCGGATCGCTATCTGATGGCGTTGCTGCGGGCGCAGGCGGATGTGCTGCTCATCGGTGCCGGCAACCTCCGTGGCACCCCGGGTCACCAGTGGGTGCCGGCGGCAGTCGCCGGGGACCAGAAGGAACTCATCGCGTCGTATCGGGTGGAACGGAGTGGTGGCGCTCAGCCGCCGCCGCTGGTTGTCGTGTCCGGCAGCGGCGACCTGCCGCAACACGTGGCGCTGGACGAGCCGGCGACGAGCACCGCGGTGCTGACGTCGTCGAAGGGCGCGGACCGAGTGCGAAAGGACCATCCGCTGGTGAGCGTCATCGTGATGGACGGCGATGGCGAGATGGAGGGTGCCGCGATGATCAGCGCGGTGGCCGGTGCTTTCGGCGCGGGCGTGGTGCTCTGCGAGGGCGGCCCGTCGCTGTTTGGCCGGCTCCTAGCCGGCGACGCCGTTCAGGAGCTGTTTCTCACCGTGTCGCCGAAGATCGCCGGGCGAGATGACGACCAGGCGCGGCCGGGCATCGTCAGCGGCTGGTCCGCTGCCCCGGATGCGCTGCGTGCGGCGAGCCTGGTCTCGGTCCGCCGCTCCGAGAATCACCTCTTCCTGCGCTACCGCTTCGAACCCTGAGCGGCGAACCCTGCGGACCGTATCGGCGAGCAGGACTTCGACCGCGATGCCACTCTCGCTTGCGCCTCGCACGGCGAGATCGAGCAACTCGGGATTGGTACGGAGGAACCGGGTGGCGGCGTCGAGGACGGTCAGGTTCTGGGGCATGACCTCAGTCTCTGACCCATCCGCGACACCTGCCTGTCGCTATTCCTCGGTCTTTTCCGATGGGGACCCCTCGCTGCCGGCGAGGAGCAGGTAGATCTTGCGACGAGCATCCTTGAGGATGGATCGTGCCTCGGCGATGTGTGTCGCGTCCCCGGCGCGGCTCACCTGCCACGTCGCGGCGAGGAGCTGGAACGCCTGGTCGCGGAGATCGCGATGGTCGCCGCCGACCGCGCCTGCAGCCTCGTCCCACGGTGCCGGACCGGCTGCAAGGCGTGTCGCCTCTTCGCGTCCGGTATCGGTGAGCTCGAAGACGCGGCGTCCGCCGTCAGCCTCGACAGCTCGCACCAGGCCCTCGTCCTCGAGTTGCTGGAGGGTGGGGTAGACGGATCCGGGGCTGGCTCGCCACGCACCGTCGCTGCGGCGCTCCAGCTCCTGGATGATCTGGTATCCGTGTGACGGCTTCTCGGCGAGGAGCACGAGGATTGCTGCCCGGACGTCACCGCGCGCCGCACGCCGGCCGTGGCCGCCGAAGTGACCAGGGCCGCCGGGCCCCATGCCGCCGGGGCCGAAGCCTGCAGCGAAATCGGCCGCTTCGAACGGCGGCCAGCCGCGCCGGTGGCGGTTGCGCATGCCGTGCTCGCCCTCGTGACGGAGGTGGTGGAAGCGTCGGGCAGCCTCGAGGTGGGCGGCCCCGTGGTCGTCGTGATGGTGGGTGTCGTGTCGTTCTCTCATTGGAGTGGCTCCGGGTCGGGGGTGGATTGCTGTAGTGAACGATATATCGGGACGGATCGTTTGTCAAACCCACCCTCAGGCGCTCGCCGCCCAGTCCACGTCCATCTGAGCGAGCATCCCGGCCGCCACAGCAGGCGCTCGAGGCAGCTCGACGTCGAGCTCGTGGTTGCGCGCAAACCCGCCCCCCGACCAGTTCGCGCTGCCGAACAGGACGGCGGTCGCGTCGGCGACGATGGCCTTGGCGTGGAGCAGCTCGCCCCGGCTCCGATACCAGCGCACGTCGACGCCCGCACCCAGGAGCGCCGCGTATGACGGTGCGCTGGACGGTTGCGACGGATCGAGGAGGATGCGGACGTCCACGCCGCGTGCGGCAGCTGCCTCGAGCGCGTGCACGATGCCTGTATCGGTGAGCACGAACAGCTCGAGGTCGAGCGTGTGTTTCGCGCCGCCGATGAGCGCCATCGCGAGCGGACGAATCTCCGCACCCGGAAGCGTCGCCGCAACGATGATCGATGGATCGGGGAGAGGCTCCGGCACCGCGCCGGCGCGGCCGCAGGTGACGAGGTCGCGCACGAAAACGCGGTCCAGATTGCCCACGGCCGGGCCTGTGAGTTGCGCATCGTAGTCGTGGTTGGCGGGAGACTTCACGCCCCAGTTGATGCCACCAACGACAGCAACGTGCGCGTCGACGACCAGAAGTTTGACGTGGTCGATCATCTCCGAACGGATCGGGTAGTCGACGACGTCAACGCCGTGCGCGCGAAGCAGGGCGGCGGTTGCGACACTGCTCAGCTCCGACGGATCATCGATGACCGTCACTTCGACGCCACGTTCGTGCGCGCGAACCAGCGCGGTGGCGAGGGCCGGCTGTCCGAACTCGTAGATCTCGACGTGGATGCTGACCCGCGCACAGTCGATGAGCGACCGCAACCGTGCGAAGGTCGCCGGGCCGCTGCGAAGCAGGGTCACCGCATCGGCGCCGACCGCGACCGGCCCAGCGGGGCCGAGCAGCACTGCCGGCGGCGGCACGCCACTCCGACCGGCAGCCTGGGCTGCGTCGCATCCCGCCAGCGAGGCGACTGCCAGCGCCATCGCAAGGCATCGAAAGCCCAGCAGAAGGGACCTACACTGCGCGTACATTTCGCGCACAACCTATCACAAAACAGTGTAGGTTCGCTCGTTCCGGAACAGTCAATTCCCGAGCGGGTCGCGTCGATCCACCTATACTCGGCCCGTGCTTTGCCAAGGAGGCGTTGTTGCGTGAAGACCGCTCTCAGCGTGGCCCAGGTGGTGATCGGGGTTCTCGCGGTCCTTGGCATCCTGCTCCAGACCCCGAAAGCGACCGGGCTCGGCGGAACCATCGGTGGTGGAGGAGACTCGGGCGGCGGGTACCGACGGAGACGCGGCCTCGAGGCCAGCCTGCTCCGGTTCTCGGCAGCAATGATCGTGCTGTTCGTCGTCGTCTCGATCCTCGCCACCTACGTCACCAAGTAAGTCACCAGGTCAGGTGGCTTCGCCGACACCGATCGCTTGAGGTCGTCGCCGGTTCCTTACTGGGCCTCCTTGCGATCGGGTCGCTCGGATTCGCGCTCTCGATCCACTTCGGACTGATCGGCGGCCCGCAGTTCACGGAAGGCGTCGTTGTCAGCGAGCGCCCTCTGTCACTCAATCCCCTCATCGATGCAGCCGACCCTGCCGTCGTGGACGTCGGGCATCTGCTCTATCGATCGCTGCTGAAACTCGACAGCACCGGATACCCGCGTCCTGACCTTGCGACAACGTTCACCGTGAGTCCGAGTGGCCTCGTGTACACGGTGTCGCTGCCATCGGATCTCAAGTGGTCCAACGGCCGGCCGATCACGGCCGACGATGTTGTGGCGACAACGAAATTCGCGCTCTCACCGCAGACGAGTGACACGACGTTGAGCACTGCGCTGCGCGGTGTCACGGTCGCGGGACAGGGCTCGATCGTCACGTTCACGCTCGCGACTCCGCGGGCATCCTTCGCCTCGGCGCTCACCGAGCTGCCGATCCTTCCGCTTGGCGGCCTGAGCGAAACGGCACTGCTTGCGGCGGCCGCGAATCCCACCGTCCCGATGGCGACGTCCGGCGTGTACGACGTTCAGGACGTGAGCGCCATCGCCGTCGACCTGCAACCGAACCCGCACTCGGCGCGGCGTCCGAGCATCGCGTCGTACGAGCTGCGCTTGTTTCTGTCGTTCCACGATGCCGCAGGTGCTTTTGCGCAGGGGAGCGTCGAGGCCGTGCTCGCGACCACCCCGGAGGAGCTGGCGACCCTGCTTCACGTCAAGGGCGCGCAGTCCGAGACCATGACGACGCCGGACTTCGTCGACATGATTTTCAACGAGCGCACGCCGGGCCTCGCGGACTCGCTCGTACGCCACGCGATCGGCAATGCGATCAACCGGGCGTCCGTGGTCGCCGGAGCACTCGACACGAGTGGCGGGGTGGTGGAGACCGGGCCGTTCTCGGTGGGCTTGCCCTGGGTGGGCACACCGAGCCCCGAGGCTACCTCGCCGGCCGTCTCCGAAGAGGTGCTGACGCACGATGGATGGGTACCGGGGGCAGGCGGGACGCGCCAGAAGGGATCGGCGCGGCTGGCGTTCACGCTCGCCGTGCCGGGCATTGACCCGTTGCCGGTCGTCGCTGCCGAGGTGGCTGAACAGCTCCACGGCATCGGGGTCCAGGTGACCGTCAAGGTCGTGGATCCGGGCAACTTCCTGAACGGCACGCTCGACACCGGCAACTTTCAGCTGGCCATCGAGTCGTGGAGCCCGGGTCCGGATCCGGATGTGAGCGCGTTCTGGCGATCGAACGCGATCCCCCCACGTGGGTACGCCGTGTCCGGCGGTCCGGTGGACCCGTTCCTCGACTCCGCTCTGGACACGCTCGCCGAGTCGCCGAACAGGACGCTGCGGATCGATGCGGCCGAGCAGGTCGCGACACTCCTGGCCGACGATGCCCCGGCGGTCTTCCTCTACACGCCCAGGGTCTCGATGGTCTTCAGATCACCGATGCCGCTTGCCCCGATGCCGGCGCTGGGCGACGAGGCCGACCGCTACAACGACGTCGCGTCGTGGCAACTGCGGTAGGTCAGCGCAGGCGCTGGTACCATCTCTGGGCACCTGCCGAGGTGGTGGAACTGGTAGACACGCAGCGTTCAGGGCGCTGTGCTCGTAAGGGCGTAAGGGTTCGATTCCCTTTCTCGGCACTC
>DATDID010000003.1:0-57107 GCA_036521195.1 Candidatus Dormiibacterota bacterium | reverse complement strand
GAGATCCTCAATCTCTCACCGGGGTTGCGTGCGGTGCTCCGTGAGGTTCGGCGGGAGCTCGTCGTCCGCTTCCCCGTGAAGATGGACAACGGCAGCGTCCGGATGTTCGAGGGATACCGCGTCCAGCACAACGTCACTCGCGGCCCCGCCAAAGGCGGCCTCCGCTTCCACCCCGCGACCGACATCGACGAGGTCAAGGCGCTGGCGATGTGGATGACGTGGAAATGCGCGCTGACGAACCTCCCGTACGGCGGTGCGAAGGGTGGTGTCGCGGTCGACCCGAGCACGCTGAGCCACCGCGAGCTCGAGCGGATGACGCGCCGGTTCGCGGCCGAGATCAGCGTCCTGGTCGGACCCGAGTCGGACATCCCCGCACCCGACGTCAACACGACCGCCGAGATCATGGCGTGGATCATGGACACGCTCTCGATGCAAGCCGGCTATTCGGTGCCCGCGTCGGTGACCGGCAAGCCGCTCGAGATCGGCGGCAGCGAGGGCCGACCGAGCGCGACCGGGCGAGGCGTGAACATCATCGCCATCGAGGCATGCCGGCGGCTCGGCCGCGAGCCCGCGGAGACGACGGTCGCGGTCCAGGGATTCGGCAACGTCGGCAGCTGGGCGAGCCAGCTGATGCACGAGTCGGGATTCACCATCTGCGCAGTTTCTGACGTATATGGCGGTATCTACTCGAGAGACGGACTCGATATTCCCGCAGTCCTCGCGCATCGTCTGAAGACCGGGAGCGTCACTGGCTTCCCCGGCACCACGCCCGTGACCAACACCGAGCTGCTGGAGCTCGAGGTCGACGTGCTCGTCCCCGCGGCGATGGAGAACCAGATCACCGCGCGCAACGCCGGCAGAATCCAGGCGCGCCTCATCGTCGAAGGCGCGAACGGTCCGACGACGCCGGATGCGGACAGCATCCTCGAGCGCCGCGGTATCACGGTCGTGCCCGACATCCTCGCGAACTCCGGCGGCGTCACGGTCTCGTACTTCGAGTGGGTCCAGGACCTGCAGTCGCTCTTCTGGGAGGAGGACGAGATCAACACCCGCCTCAAGAAAATCCTTCAGAAGGCATTCCGGCAGATGTGCGAGCAGGCCGATCTGCACCACGTCTCGCTGCGGCTCGGCGCCTATCTCGTGGCCGTCAAGCGGGTCGCAGACGCGACGGCGGTACGAGGCATCTACCCATAGGGGCGCCTCCGGGCGCCGGCTCTCCCCCCATGACGCTTCTGGACCGGCTGCGCAGATTGCCGCTGCCGGTGGGGACCGTCCCGGTCGCGGTCGGGCTCGGTCTCGCCGGGCTCATGCAATACGGGTTCCTGGTGGTCGCGGCGCGTGCGCTGGGGCAGACCAGGTTCGCGCCGCTCTCCGTGTTCTGGGCGCTGCTGTTCGTGTGCGGCCCCGGCTTCTTCCTGCCGCTCGAGCAGGAGACCGGACGCGCGATCGCCGCCCGGCGAGTCCGCGGCGAAGGTGGACGGCCGGTGGTGGAGCGCGCCACCTTGATCGGCACATCGCTCGCCGTCGTGCTGATCATCGTCACGCTCGCACTGGCCGGTCCGATCGACAACCGGGTGTTCGACGGAGATCCGGCGCTGCTCGCGGGCTTGATCGGCGGATTCGCCGCCTACCTGCTCGAGTTCCTCGTCCGGGGCGTGCTCGCCGGCAACGGTCGCTTCGGGGCGTACGGCATCCTCATCGGCGGCGAGGGGTTGCTGCGCGTCATCTTCGCCGCCTTCCTGGCGGTGATCGGGGTCAAGGTGGCGGGCCCGTACGGCGTCGCGATGATCGTGGCCTCGTTCGTCGCGATCGCGCTCTCGCTCATCGGACGCCACGGACTGCTCCGTCCAGGGCCGCCTGCCCCGTGGTCGGAGCTCTCGCACGCGCTCGGCTTTCTCCTGATCGCGTCAGTGTTCACGCAGCTGCTGCTGAGCGTCGGCGCTGTCGCGGTGCAGCTGCTGGCGACCCCGCAACAGGAGAGCGCGGCCGGACGCTTCCAGTTGAGCCGGATCGTTGCGTACGTGCCGATCTACGTCTTCCAGGCGGTCCAGTCGGCACTCCTCCCCCGGCTCTCCGCACTCGCCGCCGGCGGCAAGCATCGTGAGTTCCGGAGCCTGCTCTTCCGGCTCCTGACGCTCGTCGGAGCCCTGGGGGTGGTCGCGATCGTCGGATTCACGCTGCTCGGCCCGACGGTGACGAGGCTCCTCTTCGGCCACGGGTTCGAGTTGAGCAACCTCGACTTCGCGCTGCTGTCGGCAAGCTGCATCGGCTTCATTGTCACCCAGGTCTTCGGCTACGGCCTCATCTCCCTCTCCGGCTACCGCCGCGTCGCCGTGGGCTGGCTGGTCGGCGGCGTCGTGTTCATCGTGGTCGCCGCGGTGGGCTCCCAACTCTTCCTCCGCGTCGAACTGGGATTGCTGTGCGGGGCGCTCGCCTCGTCGGCTGTGATGGCGGCGCTCCTCCTCTCCCTGTTGAGAGCACGAGACAACCTCGACACAGAACCGCGAAAGGACGGACCGACGGTGATTCCGGCCTGACACTCGGCCGATGGGAGCTCGTGCCCGGATAGCTCTGGTCGGAGCCGGAGCGATGGGGGCCAACCACGCGCGCGTCATCTCGGAGTCAGACGGCGCCGATCTCGCGGTGATCATCGACACCGATCGAGAGCGGGTCCGTCCGCTCGCCGAGCGGCTCGGCTGCGCGTTTTCGGAAGACCTTGACGCCGCTGCGCACTGCGACGCGGCCATCGTCGCGACGCCGACCGCCTTTCACGAGGGCGCCGCTCGAGTGCTCCTCGAGCTCGGCAAGCCGATCCTCGTCGAGAAGCCGGTGACCCCCGACATCGAGACGAGCCGGGCGCTCGTCGCCTGCGCGGAGCGCCGCGGCGTGCCCCTGATGTGCGGTTTCGTCGAGCGCTACAACCCGGTCGTCGCCACCATGCGTGGGCTGCTCGACGAGGAGCCGATCCACATCGTCGGTCTCCGGCATTCGCCTGAGACCCCTCGGAGCACGCTGAGCGTCGTCTTCGACCTGCTTATCCACGAGATCGACCTGGCGCTCGCGTACATGGGAGGCGCCACGCCGACCAAGGTCTGCGGCGCGACGAGCACCGCCGGGCGCGATCCCGTCGTCGAAGTGGCCGACTGCCTGCTCCAGTTCTCGTCGGGCGCGGTCGCCACGCTGTCCGCCAGCCGCGCGAGCCAGCGGAAGGTTCGCTCCCAACTGGTCTCCACGGCCACCGCCCTCTACGACGTCGACCTGCTCCGGCAGGACCTCACCGTGTACCGCCACCGCGCCCACGCGCAGGGCGTCGGCGCCGGCCAGGCGGCCGGCTACCGCGCGGAAACCGTCGTGGACATCCCGTTCGTGCGCCACACCGGGGAGCCGCTCGCGCTCCAGTTCCGCCACTTCCTGGACCTGATCGACGGCAAGGCCGATGCCTGCCACGAACGCAATTCGATTCTCCCCGCCCACGAGATCGCAGCCGCCATCGAGGAGTGCGCATGAGCGACCCGACCGTCAGCTACGTCATCCCCGTCCACAACCAGATCGCTGACCTGCGGCGCACGGTGCGACTGCTCGTCGAGCGCCTCGGTCACCTCCCGGGATCCGAGGTGCTGCTCGTCGAGAACGGCTCGTCGGACGGTTCCGGACCGCTCTGCCTCCAGCTGGCAGCGATGCACGACGGCGAGGACGTCGCCGTTCGCGTCACGACCTCGGCCAAGGGCCTCGGCTTTGCCTGGCGGCGCGGTATGGCGATGGCGCGCGGCGAAGTCGTCGTGCTCACCGCAGCCGATCTCCCCTTCGGATTTACCGACCTCGACGGCTACCTCGGCATGAGCCCTCGACCGCTCCTCGTCATGGGCTCGAAGACCCATCCCGAATCGCAGGTGGAAACCTCGCTGACGCGGCGCGCCCTGTCCGCGGGATTCGGGATGCTGCGTGCCGGCCTCGTCGGGGTCAACGTCGACACCCAGGGCACGGTGCTCATGCAGCGCAGCCTCGCTGCAGCCCTGCTCCCGCGGCTGGTCAGCGGCGACTTCCTCATCGGCGCCGAGATCAACTGCTGGGCCGTGCGCACCGGTGTCACCCCTGTCGAGATCCCCGTCGTCTACACGGCATCCGGCCGGTCAACGGTATCCCCGCTGCGCGATTCGACGCGCATGGCGACCGGTCTCTTCGCGCTGCGCCGGCGTCTCGCCGACGACGGACGCCCGGTCGCAGGCGTGCGCGAGGTCGCGACGTCATGAGCGTCACTCAGGCTCCTCCGCTCGAGCGCATCCGTATCTCCGCGCCGCAGCTCGGTCCCGAGGTCGAGGCACTCGTGCTTTCCGTGTTGCGAAGCGGCCACCTCGCTCAGGGGCCGATGGTCGAGCGCTTCGAGGCCCTCTGCACCACGATGGCCGGCACCGCGCACGCGGTCGCAGTCACGAACGGAACGGTCGCGCTCGACGCCGCGCTGCATGTCCTCGACATCGGTCCCGGTCAGGAGGTGATCACCTCCCCGTTCACCTTCGCGGCGACGATCAATGCGATCCTGCGGAGCGGCGCGTCAGTGCGCTTCGCCGACATCTGCGACGACTTCACCATTGACCCGATGTCCGTCGCCGCGTTGATCGGACCCGACACCACGGCGCTCATGCCGGTGCATCTCTACGGACTGCCGGCCGACATGCAGGCGCTCACAGCGCTCGCGACAGCCAACAGGCTCGCCGTGGTTGAGGACGCTGCGCAGGCTCACGGCGCCGACGTCGGCGGCCGCCGAGCGGGCAGCTATGGACTCGGCTGCTTCTCGTTCTACGCCACGAAGAACGTCACCAGCGGCGAGGGTGGCTGCGTGACCACCGACGACTCGATGCTCGCCGAGCGCCTGCGCGTGGCACGCAACCAGGGTATGCGCGGCCGGTACGATTACGCCATGATCGGCCAAAACTGGCGGATGACCGACGTCGCGGCGGCGATCGCGATCCCGCAGATGGAGCGTCTCGACGCGATCAACGCAGCGCGGCGTGGCAACGCCGCCACACTGAGCTCGTTGCTTGCCGGCACGGCGCAGGTGACCACCCCGTCGGCTCCCGCAGGGCGCACGCACGTCTGGCATCAGTACACGGTGCTGCTCGACCCGGGCATCGATCGAGATCGCGTCGTCGCCTTCATGGCGGAGCACGGCGTGGATGCGGGCGTCTACTACCCCGGTCTCGTCTGGGACCACGACGCGTACCGGCACCACCCGAACGTGCACCGTGACGACACACCGAAGGCGCTCGGCATCGCATCGCGCTGCCTGTCGCTGCCGGTGCACCCCGGCCTTAGCGCAGGCGACCTCGAGCGGGTCGCGGAGACGCTCGCCGGCGCCGTCCGCGCCGCGGCCTAGTGGGCCGCCGTCGACTCGATCGCTGAGAGCAGCTCGTCGCCCTGGTCGGTGGGTCCGACCAACGCCATGCGCACATCGTCGATGCCGGCGGCGATGCGCTCCGCAACAGCCTGCACCTCGTCGGCGGTGATCTTCATGATCGCCTCGGCGCGATCGTCCGGCGTCTCGAGCGGGAGACGCGCGCGCCAGCGGCTGCCGTAGAAGCGCGCGCTCGCCATCGCCGTCTCGGTTGAGCGCAGCAGGCGGCCGACCATCGCCGACTTCGCCGCCGCCAGCTCGTCCGCCGCGACACGCTTCGAGGCGATCTTCCGGAACTCCTTGAACGCAAGGCTCGTGGCCTTGCCGGCGTCCTTGGGACGCGTGGCCGTCGCGATCGCGAAGAGTCCGGTGTCGTCGAAGCCGGCGTGGTGCGAGTAGATGCTGTAGCAGAGCCCGTTGCGCTCCCGCACCGTCTGAAACAGGCGGGACGACATCCCACCGCCGAGCACGTGGGTCATAACCGAGAGCGCGGTGCGCTGTGGATCGCTCGCGGGCATGCCCGGCACCGCGAACACCATGTGCACCTGCGGCTCCTCCTCGGCGGTCACCGGACGAACGTTGGCGGTGTACCGGTCACCGAGCCCCCACTTCGCCTTGGTGCGCGGTTTGGGCGTCCCATGCGGGATGTCGGCGAGGAGGTTCAGCGCCTCGTCCTGAGACAGCGTCGCGCCACCGGCGATGACGAGGCACATCGACGCGGGCGCGTAGAACGCGTGGTGGTAATCGGTGAGCTGTTCGCGGGTCGCCTTCTCGATGACGGCCGGGAAGCCCGCTGCAGACCAGGACATCGGCTGATCGCCACCGAAGGCGACGGTGCCGAGGCGGTCCCAGATCCATCCGTCGGGATCCGCGAGGCGCATCGACAGCTCCTGCAGGACGACGTTGCGCTCGCGTTCCACCTCTTCCGCAGCGAAGAGGGGCCGGCTCAGCATGTCGCAGATGATGTCCGCAAGCTCGTGCATCGCCATGGCCGGACCCTCGGCGAAATACGCGACCTCCTCGGTGTCGGTGTATGCGTTGGTGTTCGCGCCGAGGCGGTCGATCTCACGCGAGATGATCTTCGTCGTCGCGCGACGCTCGGTGCCCTTGAAGAACATGTGCTCGAGGTAGTGCGCCAGACCAGAGGTCTCCGGGGTCTCGTCACGAGAGCCCGCGCGCACGATGAGAAACACGCCGGAGTTCCGGCTCGCTGACGGCGCGTTGAGCAGGCTGACACCGTTGTCGAGGACGGTGAGGTCCGGCTTGTACAGAGGCGTTGCTGCAGCCATTGTCAGGAAGTCCCGGATTCCCAGGACGCGAGGTACTTCTGCTGCTCGTCGGTCAGCACGTCGATGTCGACGCCCATGGCCTGCAGCTTGAGACGCGCCACCTCACGGTCGATGTGCTGGGGCACGTCGTGCACGGCGAGTGCGAGGTCCTTGTGATTCTTCGCGATGTGCTCCGCGCAGAGCGCCTGGTTGGCGAAGCTCATGTCCATGACTGCCGCAGGGTGACCCTCGGCGGCGGCCAGGTTGAGCAGGCGTCCTTCCGCAAGGACGTGCACCGTGCGCCCGTTGTTGAGCCGGTGCGACTGCACGAACGTGCGCGGGCTCGTGACCTCGGCGGACATGTCGTCGATCGCGGCGAGGTTGATCTCGTCGTTGAAATGCCCACTGTTCGCCAGGATCGCGCCGTCCTTGAAGCGCTCGACGTGCACGCGGTCGATGACGTTGATGTCGCCGGTGACGGTGATCACGATGTCCGCCTCCGGTGCGGCCTCCGCAAGCGTCATCACACGATATCCGTCCATCACGGCTTCGAGCGCACGGGTTGGGTCGACCTCGGTGACGATCACATGGGCGCCGAGGCCGGCGGCACGGCTCGCAAGCCCGCGGCCGCACCAGCCGTAGCCGCAGACGACCATCGTCTTGCCGGCGAGCAGGACGTTGGTGGCGCGGATGAGGCCGTCGATGGTGCTCTGCCCTGTGCCGTAGCGATTGTCGAAGAGGTGCTTGGTCAGCGCTTCGTTCACCGCGATGATCGGGAACCGCAGTGCGCCGTCCTGCGCCATCGCGCGCAGCCGGATCACACCCGTCGTCGTCTCCTCGGTGCCCGCGATCACGTGCTCGAGCAGCTCGCGACGGCCCTTGTGCAACTCCGCGACGAGGTCGGCGCCGTCATCCATCGTGATCTGCGGCTGGGTGTCGAGCACCGACTGGATGTGCGAGTAGTAGCTGGCGGAATCCTCGCCCTTCACCGCGAAGGTCGCGATGCCGTAGTGGCGCGCAAGCGCCGCCGCGACAGGGTCCTGCGTGGAGAGCGGATTGCTCGCGCAGAGAGTCACGTCCGCGCCGCCGGCTTTGAGCGTGATCGCCAGGTTGGCAGTCTCACTCGTGACATGCAGGCACGCACCGATGCGCAACCCCTCGAGAGGGCGCTCGGTCGCGAAACGCTCGCGGATGATGCGCAGCACCGGCATCTCGCGCACGGCCCATTCGATCAGACGCTGTCCATCACCGGACAGGCTCGGGTCCGCGACATCGGACTCCGCTACTTTCAGCACGTTGGTCACTGGATTCCTCCGTTGGTGTTCATGCGCCCGCGCTCATGCGCAACAGCGCGGTGTACGGGCGACCGCCGAGCGCGGCCGATCCCCCCAGATCCGTCAACGCAACAAGAAACGCAAACCCCGCGAGCTCCCCACCGAGCTGGTCGACCAGCGCCGCTGCCGCTGCGGCGGTCCCGCCGGTGGCAAGCAGGTCGTCGACGATGAGCACGCGCTGACCGCGCGCGATCGCGTCGGCATGGATCTCGACGATCGCTTCGCCATATTCAAGGCTGTATGACTGCGAGATTCGCTCCGCGGGGAGCCGTCCCTCCTTGCGGATGGGCACAAAGCCCGCGCCAAGGCGATCGGCGACCGCGCCACCGAGGATGAAGCCGCGCGACTCGATCCCGGCGACCAGCGCGATCCCTGCATCGCGGTACGGCTCGGCAAGCGCTGAGACGGCCGCACTGAATGCGGGCCCGTCGCCGAGCAGCACGGTGATGTCGTAGAACATGATGCCGGGGCGCGGAAAGTCCGGCACTTCTCGAATGAGAGCGCGCAGCCGTTCCGCCACGTCCTGCTCTTGAATCGTCACCGGAGCCAGTCTATCCGACAGACTCTGTGGCCGTGCCCTCCCCATCGAGCGCTCTGACGTGAGGGTGCTCATCGACGGTAGACCGCTGCAGGGCGCATCGTCGGTGCGAGGGATCGGCAGCTACGCGCGGGGCCTCATCGCGGGCTTCACGGAGCTTGCGGAGCCACCCGAGGTGAGCCTGCTCCTCTCCCAGGGGCGCGAGCTCCCGCCTGAGGTTGGCGCCCGGATCCGGCCCGCCCGGCGGCGCATCCCAGTCGTGCACCCGACACTCCAGCCTGTCGCTGACACCGTCTTCGTTTCGCGCGCGCTGCGCGGCACGCGAGCCGACCTGTACCACGCGATCGAGTTCGGCCAGCCGCTGCGCACGCATCTCCCCGTGGTCGTGACCGTGCACGACCTGATCCCGTTCATCATGCCGCGCGACTACCCCTGGGTCCGGCGGGCGCGCATCCTGGGGCTGCGGCTGCTGAGCAGGGCTGACGCCGTGATCGCCGTGTCCGACGCGACTCGCCGCGACGTGCTCCGTCTCACCAGAACCCGGCCGGAGCGGATCCGTGTGATCCCCGAGGGAATTGCGCCGATGTTCCACGCCGCGAGCCCGGATGCGGTGGACACGCTGCGGGCCCGTCTCGGCATCGACCGCCCGTTCCTGCTTGCTGTGGGCACGTTCGACCCCCGCAAGCGGATCGCGCTGCTCGCGGATGTCGTGCGCAGAGTTCGCGCCGAACATGACATCGTGCTCGTGATCGCGGGTGACCAGGGCACATTTGCCGACCATGTCCTGTCGCAGCTCGCGGCGGCCGGCATCGCCGAGTCGAGCCGCGTGATCGGCCACGTGTCCACCACCGATCTGGTGACGCTATACAGCGGCGCCGCGTGTTTTGTGTTCACGTCGGCGTATGAGGGTTTCGGGCTGCCACCGCTCGAGGCGATGGCCTGCGGCACACCAGCGGTTGTCTTCGACAACTCATCACTTCCGGAGGTGAGCGGCGGCGCGGCGGTCGTCGTGCCGGACGGCAGTGCTGCTCTCATGGCCGATGCCGTGAGCCGGCTGCTCGGCGATGTCGATGAGCACGCGCGCCGTCGTGCGCAGGGACTGGCATGGTCGGCTACGTTCACGTGGCATCGCGCCGCCGAGATGACACTCGCGGTGTATCGCGACGCGATCCGTACCTGACGGAGCTCGGCCCGCTATTCCTTCTCGGTGACCCGGTACTCCAGGTACGCGCCGAACATGAGTCGCGTCTGCGCCTCGAGCGCGGGGATCACGCTCAGCGCAAGCCCCACCACCGGATACGTGAACAGTTGCAGATCCGCCCAGCGCCTGCGCCACCACGGCCAGTCCTTGGGCTTCGGGCAGATGCGGTGATCCACCTGCACGAGCAGGAGCGTGTTCAGCAGCGTGATCGTCAGGATGCTCGCGCTCGCGGTGCCCAGGAGCGTCGCAGTTGACGAGAGGCTGTAGTCGAGGTCGATGAATGCAGGGAGCGCGCCGCCGAAGAACAGCAGCAGTGGCAGTGTCGCCCATGTGAGGTGGTTGAAGATGAGGCTCGAGTACCGCCGCGCGCGCAGGCGCAACGGAATCTCGGGATGAGCCAGCATTCGTGCGGTGACATAAGGGATATCGGTCGCGCCCCACGCCCACCGCTTGATCTGGTTGTACTGCGATGCGTGGGTCGCGGCGTACCCGCGGGCACGCGGCGCGTCACCGTTGACGGTGAGGAAGGCCGGCCGGAGATTCAGCGTCCCGCTGGTATGGAAGAACGTCTTCCAGAAGAACCGGGAGTCCTCCGGGATCACGTCGGAGTCCCAGTAGCCGACATCGTCGAGCAGGTGCAACGACAGCGTGTACGACGAGAACATGATCAGGCGCTTGGGGTTCTGATGCAGGAACATCTGCCACTGCGTGGCCGCGGTCGCCATCACGCGAATCGCCGTCGGGACACGCCAGAGGTTGTTGAGAAACACCGGCACCGGCTGCCAGATGGAGAGGAGACGGTCCTCAGCTGAGCAAAACTGCAGCGTGACGTACGCGAAGTACTGAGGGTGCAACCGGAAATCCGAGTCGAGGTCGGTGACGAGGGTGCGTTTCGGGTCGAGTCCGAGGTCGTCACACGCGGCCTTGAGGACCGGACCGCCGTACGCCATCGCGGCGGACTTGCCGACCACGATGCCCGGAAGCAAGGGATCACGGATGTGGATGAACGCCAGGAACTTTCCCGCGAACTCCTCCCGCAGACGGTCCACGTTGACGATGCCTCCCGCATCCGTCTCGCGGGTGATGATGGCGCAGACGCGCAGGTGTTCCGGGTAGTTCTGGGCGGCAAGCGCGGCGACCGTCGCGCGGAGGACGTCGTACGACTCCGTGTACGTCGGGATGAGCGCGCACTGGACAATTTCGGACGGCGCCGGAGCACCTTCCGGGAGCGACACCTCGAGTGCCACGCAGCGCTGCCACCAGTCGACCTGATCGTTGGCCTGGAGGGCGCGCATGGTGCGTCGCACGCACGTGACAGTGACTGTCGTCCGGATCAGCCAGTAGGCGTCAAGCAGCACTGCGCCCACCCCGAGGATCCAGAGCATTCCGGGGTCGTTGAGCCTGATCGTGAAGGCGACGACCACCGGCACGAGCAGGGCGAACCACGTGAGCGCGCCGGGGAGGATTTCAAGGAGCCGCTGCTGGGTATGTTGCGACAGCGGGATCGCCGAGGATCGCGCGATCATCTGCACTGCAGTCTACCCATCCGTCACATACGAGCCTGAATGCCTGAAGAACCGATCGATCCCCCTGTCGACGCCGAAGCGGACGAGCCCGATGCACCCCCTGCGGAGGTCCTCGAAGGTGACGCCGTCGAACTGGACGACGCCGAGGAGATCGATATCGAGATCGGAGTGGTCGCTGTCGTCGATGACGATGACGACGATGACGACGACGAGGAGGAAGCGGTCGTACCCGCCGTCGTTCCCGTCGTGGTCGCGGCAGCGCCCCGGCCGTCGCCGACACCCGGGCGGCCACCGGGAGCTCGTGAGGAGCCGCCGCCACCCTTCGGAGTTGGCGAGCACATCATCCTGATCTCGAACACGCGGCCTCGAACAGGCGCGCCGATCGGTGATTACGCGGTCGGGTCCAAGGGCATCGTTGAGACGGTCCTCAGCCAGACGGCGATCATCCGGTTCGATCGCCATCCCGAGTTCAAGGAAGTGGTGGCCTTCACCTGCCTGGAGACGGCGGAAACCCCCGAGCGGGCGGCCGAGCTCCGACTGGCGATGGTAGAGCCGGTGCGGGTGTCGGATCGCGGTCCGAGACCACCCGTTGACCGTGGTGATGGCGCGGCCGCCGCTCCCGCCGTGGAAGTCGTCCCGCCGCCCGCCGTCCCGGCGCCTGCGGCGACAGCCGCCCCGAAGGCAGCCCCGGCCCCGAAGCCTGCGCCGGCCCCCGCACCCGCGGCGAAACCGCAGCCCGCAGCGTTAACGCCCAAGGCGACACCGGTCCCCAAGCCCAAGCCCGTGGTCGCGAAGTCGAGCCCCCAGCCGAAGACGGTCGCCGCCCCCAAACCGGCCCCGAAGCCAATCGCCAAAGCGAAGACGTCCGGCAACGCGAAAGCGACGGCCAAGCCCACGCCGAAGGCGGCGGCCAAGGTGAAGCCTCCGGCCAAAACGGCGCCTGCGACCAAGGCCAAGCCTGTCGCCAAGTCAGCGATCGCCGCAAAGTCGGCCGCCTCTCGGAAGCCCGTCTCGAAGGCCCTAGCCAAGCCGGCGCCGAAAGCCACGGCGAAACCGGCACCCAGGTCCGCCGCGAAGCCGGTCGCGAAGCCCGCAGCCAAGGCCGTCGCGAAATCTGCGGTCAAGCCGGTTGCGAAAGCGGCGGCCAAACCCGTGGCGAAGACGACCGCAAAGCCGGTCGCGAAGGCGCCCGCGAAGCCCGTCGCCAAATCGACTGCCAAGTCTGTCGCCAGGCCAGTTGCGAAGCCGGCCGCTAAACCGGTCGCCAAGCCGGCGGCCAAGCCGGTCGCGAAATCGCCCGCGAAAGGCGCCTCGACAAAGGCGGCGCGAGCGTCGTCAGCCCGTCAGCGGCCGGTCGCGAAACCCGCCTCGGCCAAGCAAGCCTCGTCGAAGTCCAGTTCGAGCCGGCGGGGTCGCTGAGCTTACGCGGCTTCGGAGGCGTATATCCCGCGGTATTCGGGTGGCAGGAGCGCAGCGATCCGGGTTCCGATGAGATCGGCGATTGCCTGATCATCCCGGCGCTCGCCCGGGGCACGCTCCGGGAGCTTGAAGACCGGGCCATATCGCATGTAGACCGGCACGCGCTTCGGCAGGCGCCGACCCCGCCCGAGCGCAGCTTCGGTGCCCCAGATCGCCACCGGGAGGATTGCGGCGCCGGAGCGGCGCGCCAGGAAGCCGACTCCGGCCTCGGCACGGCGCATGCCCGGTGTGGCCGAACGCGTTCCCTCGAGAAAGATGAGCAACCGCCCCCTGCGGGACAGAACGTCCAGGGCGGTGCGCACCGCCTGGCGGTCCGGGGTTCCCCGATCGACCGGGAAGCAGTTGCAGCCTCCCATGACCCAGGACGAGAACGGATTGGAGAACAGTTCGCGCTTCGTGATGCAGTAGAGCGCACCCGGTCCCCATCCTCCAAAGAGAAACGGGTCGATGTTGCTGAGGTGATTGGAGACGATCAGCAACGGCCCTTCCTTCGGGACCTTCTTCGGCGAATCCAGGTGCAGGTCGCGTCCGAGGAATCCGCGAAGCACGGTGCGGCACACCAGTGAGACGGCGTGGTATCGCAGGGATCGCTTGCCGTCGTCCCGGACGGGAAAGTGCTCGGGGAACCCGGGCGGCGCATCGGTCACGATGGCCGATGGTAGGGCGTGGCGCATGGGCGACCATACAATCGTCAGTTCCTGATTGAGTTCCTGCCGACTCCCCGCCCCCTTAGCTCATCGGTAGAGCAGCCGGCTTTTAACCGGTTGAGGGAGGTTCGATTCCTCCAGGGGGCACTTGCAGGCGCATGAGCGGCCGGCAGTTGGCATGGGTGTTGCGGGGCGCATTTGCGGACCGCGGTCCCAGTCAGTAGGATCTGGCCTGCGAGCGTGAGGGGAGGCCGATCGCATGAGTAAACCGTGCGGTTGGAGGGGCTCCGATGGGGTTGAGTGGTCGTTCCCGGGTCGGCATTGGGCTGGTTGCATCCGTGGCGGTGGCCAGCCTGGTGAGCGTGAATGGTTTGGCAGTTGCAGGCGCACGCCTCTCGGGCGCCAAGTCGCTTGAGCATGCACGCCTCACCGCTGATCCGCCGCTCGGCCGCGCGAAGTCGGCCGCGTACGCGCCACAGCTGCCCGCGAAGGGAGCATCGCCCTGGACACCACTGAAGCACGAACCCACCTTTGGGACGCCCGGCACGATGCTGCTGGAGAGCGACGGAACGGTGCTCGTGCACGACGAGCCGGACAACAACACCACAGGCGGCACGCCTGCCTGGTACAAGCTCACGCCAAACGCACAGGGCAGCTACGTCGACGGGACGTGGAGCCAGATCGCGTCGATGCCGTCGTCATATTCGCCCCTCTACTTCGCGTCGGCGATCCTGCCGGACGGCCGGATGATCGTCGAGGGCGGCGAATACAACGGGGACTTCGCCGTGTGGTCGAGCCAGGGCGCGATCTACAACCCGGTCACCAACAAGTGGCGTTCGGTATCCCCGCCAGGAGGCTGGACGAACGTCGGCGACGCCCAGAGCGATGTGCTCGCCAACGGCACGTTCATGCTGTCGCAGGCGTGCCAGAACTGCACGACGTCGAGTCCCATCCTGACCTCGGACTTCGCGCTCTTCAACGCAACCGGCCTGAACTGGTTGGTACAGCCCGGACAGGGCAAGAACGACCCCAACGACGAGGAGGGCTGGAACCTCGAGCCGAATGGTCAGTTGCTGACCGTTGACACATGGCTGACCCCGACGACCGAGCTGTTCACACCGAGCAGCCTGAGCTGGTCGTTTGCCGGGAACACCGTGAAGTCGCCCGTCGACACTCCCGAGGTTGAAATGGGCGCACAGGTCGTGATGCCTGGGGGCAACACGTTCGTCGTTGGCGGCGGGACGTCATCGGATGTCGCACCGGCCGTGTGCAGCACACATACGCCGGCAGCCACTGCGCTCTACGACTACGCGTCCGGCCAGTGGGTGAAGAGCCCCGCGATCCCGACGATCGACGGCATGCAGCAGGATGCGACGGACGGCCCGGCGTCGATCCTGCCCGACGGAAACGTGCTGTTCGATGTCGGTCCGTGCGTGTATAACGCCCCGCTCGCGTTCTTCCTGTACAACGCCAAGTCGAACACCATCAGCTCCGTTCCGAACATCCCGAACGCGGCCAACGACTCCCCGTACTACACGCGATTGCTGGCACTCCCGAATGGGCAGGTGCTGTTCAACGATGGCAGCAACCAGATGCTGGTCTACACCGCCGGCGGAACGCCCAACCCGGCGTGGGCCCCGTCCATCTCGTCGATCAGCACGGCGAGCTTGACCCCCGGCAAGACCGCGAGCCTGTCGGGAACGCAGCTTGCCGGGCTCTCGCAGGGCGCTGCCTACGGTGACGACGTGCAGGACAACACGAACTTCCCATTGGTACGGATCACGAACCTGGGTTCCGGGGTCGTCACGTACGCGCGAACGAGCAACTGGACATCAGTCTCGATCGCGCCCGGCGCCGCGTCGTCGACCGACTTCACCATTCCTGCGACAACGCCGGCCGGAGCAAGCACCGTGGTAGTCGTCGCGAACGGAATCGCGTCGGCACCGGTGTCGGTGACGATCGCGTAAGCGCTACGCGATGTCGATGGCGAGCAGCGTCTGCGCGCGGCGCAGCGCTGCTTCGACTTCATCGGACGTCTCTGCGCGCGCGAACACGAAGCCGAGGTAACGGTCCCCCTCGGGAAGCGGCGTGACCGCTTCGCCGAGCGGCACCGCGATGGTGACTCCGGTGACGGCGTGGAGCATCGAGGCGCGGTCCAGTCCGGTCACGCCACGCAGCACGCCCGCCGACGGTATCGGCAGCATGAGCACACCGCACGCCCGTGCTGACATATGTGCCGCGCCCAAGGGCAGACCCAAGGCCTGACGGAGGATCACCTCCTCGAGCGACCGTTCCACATCAGGCGCGTCATCACAGACGAGGCGGATCACCTGCGAGCAGAGTCCCCCGATCGACCGTGCCGCAACTTCGATGACCACCGCGTGATCGCCGGCCACGCGCACCTCGGCGTGCACCGGTCCGTGGCGCAGACCGAGTGCGACCACCGCGGCTCGCACCGCATCGACAACGGCGGACTGTGAAGCCGTGTCGAGCCGCGACGGCGTGACGTACAAGGTCTCCTCGAAGAACGGTCCGGTGAGCGGATCCGGCTTGTCGAACAAGACGAGAACCTCGAGAGTCCCGTCCCGCAGGAGCCCCTCGAGCGCCACCTCCGTTCCGTCGACGTAGGACTCGATGAGCAGCGGCGGCGTTGTTTCATCGGTACAGGTTTCGCGGAGCAGCACGCCGTCGCGACGCACGGCCGCGGCAACCTCGTCGGGCGTGTCGGCGCGGATCACTCCGCGGCTGGCAGCAAGATCGACGGGTTTGATCACGCAGGGAAGTCCGACGGCTCGCACGGCTTCGCCAAGAGCGCTGGAGTCGATATCGATGTCCGTTGCGACAAAGGCGGGCTGCGCGAGCCCCGCAGAGGTGAGGCACTGCCGCATCAGTCGCTTGTCACGTGTCGCCTCGACCGCTGCGACCGGGTTGCGTCGGGGGGTCGCCAGCCGGTCGGCGACATGCGCAGCGGTGACGACCGATGTCTCATCGACTCCGACGACCGCGTCGATCGGCCAGCGGGCGTCGAACGCGGCGGCGAGCTCTGCGGACTCCGACGGGTGCTTGAGATCGAGTGTGAGTACGCGACCGGCCATCAGCGAGGCCAGCGTCGGTGCCTCGTTGGAGGCGACCACGATCTGCAGCCCGAGCGTTTCCGCGGCACGCAGAAACGCAGTCGCACGGTACGTCTCGGTGGGCAGCACCAGCATGACCCGCTCAGACATGGCGGTCAGCCTACGCTCGAGTCCCCTGAGACGTACCATGAGAATCAGCGTGAAAGCCCCAAAAATCTCGGCAACCGACTATGCCTTGACCCGGATCGAGCAGGTGCGGACCAACCGCAAGCAGCCCGACGCCGGTGTGCGCATCGCCATCACCGGACGGCGTGACGGCCAGTTCAGCTACGACCTGGCGCTCGTGAAGGCCGGCGAGGAGCGTGAGGGCGAGCTGTCGGTGGAAGGCCCGTCCGGCATCCGGTTCACCATGCCGCTCGAGTCAGCCCCGTACCTCGACGGCATCACGGTCGATGCCGACCACGTGAGCGGTGCGCTCCGTGTCGACAACCCGAATCCGCTCTGGCTCGATGAGCTTGCGCGCGATGTACAGCGCCTGCTCGACGACGAGATCAATCCGTCGGTCGCGTCACACGGTGGCTTCATCGATCTGCTCGATGTCAGTGACGGCGTGGCGTTCATCCACATGGGCGGAGGCTGTCAGGGTTGCGGCATGGCCGAGGTGACGCTCGGACAGGGTGTCCGCGTCGCCATCCTGGAACGCTTCCCGGAGATCACCGAGGTTCGCGACACCACGGACCACGCCCAGGGCGCAAACCCGTACTACCAGGCCGCGAAAAAGTAGCCTGCGGCGCAGGGCCTAGCGGTCGCCGCCCGTGTCGAGCCAGTAGTCAACCCACGTCTCACGTGTCGCGCCGACGTGGTCGTAGACAGCCTGAGCACGAGCGTTGTCGGGAGCCGTCTGCCAGATCATTCGCGCTGCACCGTGCTCGCGACAGCGCACCCGGCACGCATCGATGAGCGCCGAGCTGATGCCCCGCCCGCGCGACTCGGGAACGACGAACAGATCGTTCATGACGCCGATGCGACTCGAGATCGTCGTCTCCCAACTCCAGTACAGCGTTGCAAATCCCACGTCGGCGCCGGCATCACTCGCGATGAGCTGCGTGCCCTCATGCGCCGGATCAGCGATCAGCGCTCGCATCAGCGACAGCAGTGCATCATCCGACGGCATCGAATGGTAGAAGTCGCAATACGCGCGAGCCAGCGGGAGCAACCGCTGCACCTGCGACTCGCCGCTCACGATGCTAATGTCCACGCTCATCGTCACGTCCTCATGAGTTGGCCGCGCACAGCATGCCATGACCACTGACCCGCAGCGCCGGCTGAACTCCTTCCGCCGTGCATGGACGCTGCCATCCATCGTGGAGAGCGCTGCGGTGCTCGTGTCACCGCTGGTCGCGTTCTTCGGTCTCCGGCTGCGCCTGATGCCGGTGCCGGACCTCAACGACCCTGCGATGCACACCACGTTCATCATCGATCCTCAGTCGATATTCCTTCGCTACTCAGCGGTTTTCACCCCGTCTGCTCGACTTCGCGAAGGTGCGCGAGTCGCGTTCCTCATCCCCGGCCGGATCTCATACCTCCTGTTCGGAGCGTTGCCCGGATTCATCGTCTTCCGCTACGTCCTCGCGCTCGTCGCCGTCGTTCCCGCATATCTCCTGCTGCGACGCCTGTACGGCCGTTCCGCCGGGGCAGTGGCCGCGATCGTCATCCTCAGCAGCCCCGTGCTCATCACCGCATGGGGCACTGATTTTCCGGACGCCGCGGTCGTTTCATATCTCGTCGCCGCGCTTGCGTGTCTCGTGATGCCGTCGGTTTGCCACCGGACCATGTGGCTTGCGATCAGCGCCGTCTGCTTCACCCTCGCTGTCTGGTCGATTGCCACATCGGCGCCGGTGGTGATCGCGACCCTCGCTGGGTACGGAGTCGTCCGGCTCTGGCGGGAACGCGAGCATATGTACCGCGACGCGCTCGTGATGGTGACCGCCGCAGTCGCGGTGACTGGTGTGCTGGCAGTCGCGTCGGGTCTGCTGCTCGGACAGTTCGACTACATCATCCCCACCATCCGGTCGGTGATCTATCTGAGCCACAAGTCGCTGCTCGCGGTCGACCACTCGACAAGCTGGCGATGGGCGCCGTACGTGGCATATCTCCTTGCCCCACCCGCGATTGTCGCTGTGGGGCTCGTCGCGCTCGGACGCCGATTCAAAACCATGCCGACGCCACAGCTGGTCGTCGGCCTTGCATGCACGACACAGCTGCTCGTGTGCGTGTTGCTCCAGTTCGTCGGCAAGGTGCAGATCCTCGAAGTGCACTACTTCTCCTCCTTCCTGTGGGCGGGCCTGAGCCTCCTCCTGGCCATCTCGCTCGTGCAGTTGACGTATCCGATTCTCGACAACCCGCGGTCGACGTGGGCATTGCCGCTGCTGCTCCTGCTTGTCCCCCTCACCTATGAGCTGGACCCGCACGTCCCGGCATTTGGATGGCTGCCTTTCGGGGGCCTGTTCGCCGTGCTGGTCGTGGTGTTCGCGATGGTCGCGAGCCGGTTCCGGCTCGCGACGCCGCGGCCTACCGCACGGCTCGCCACGTTCGTCTCGGTGACGCTGATGTCGGGATGCCTGCTGGTCTTGACCGTCTCACCGATCCCGGCGCACACGCCGATCCCCGGCACGATCTTCGAACCCCCCCCGGCATACGCGGCGGCCCTCGGGGGCGGCGACGCCGAAGCGGTTGGCCTGTACGTCGTCACCGCGGACCTGCCGACATTCGTGGGCCCCGCCACCTATTCAGGCGAGCAGCTGCTGATCTGGTGGCCGCGCGACGAGCAGCAGCAGATCCTCGGGCCGATCGGCATCTACCACGCGTTCTTCGACTCGATCCCAAGCGCCTTGGGCACGCTGTCCATCCCGGCGCGCCAGATGATCGAGCAACGGCAGCCGGCACAGATTCTGCTGCTCAGCTTCACGGGACAGGAGTTCGCGCAGTCCGTGACCGCGCTCGCGCCATTCCGGCCCGTCCTGGTGCGGACGGCGGTCCTCCGGTCGGGTCCCGTCGCACTGCACGTCTCGTTGATCGATCTCGATCTCTACGATCGCCAACCCTAGCCGGAGGGACGCGGCTCCCCGTTGGGGGGCGTCATGCGACCAGAGCGACTGAGATCATTGTCGTTCCAGGGTCGCAACCGGAATTCGACAGCCAATACGCGAAGCTCCAGACGTGAGTTCAGCGGCACTTCCAGATTCGAGCCGAACGGTCACCGTCGGCCGAGGTGCCTGGCGACCGCCTCGTGCGCTCTGGATCGTGTACGGGGTCATGGGAACGCTGCTGGCCGCATACGTGGTCGGCTTGATCGTCAGAGGTCAGGACGCGGACTGGCCCTGGATCGATGGCTGGGGCGTGGTGGCATTTGAGTTCATCGGGGCCGGCCTGCTCCTGTTGCGGGCGCTTCGGAAGGGACCCGGCCGGATCATCGCGCTGGTCCTGGGCTCAGCCGTCTTCGCCTGGGCGCTCGGCGACGCAATCCTGACCTGGGAGACGTGGAACGGTGGCACCGCGCCGACGCCGTCGGTCGCCGACATCCCGTACATCGCGTTTTTCCCCCTCGCCTATGTGGCCGTGATCCTCATGCTCCGGAAGGAGATCACCCGCATGCTCCCCGCCACCTGGCTGGACGGCGCGGTTGCCGGCCTCGGGGCCGCTGCAGTCTGCGCAGCGTTTCTGTTCCAGGCAGTGGCGGCATCGATCGGCCCGTCGGTCTCCGCCCTGGGGGTCGCCGTCAACCTCGTCTATCCGATCGGGGACGTGCTGCTCCTGGCACTGGTGGTGGGCGGTACCGCGGTGCTTCCCGGACGCCGACTCCCCTGGCTCCTGTTCGCTGCGGCCTGCGCCGTCAACACCGTGGGTGACACGTTCAACCTGTTCGCAGCCTCAGGGTCGTCATTGCCGGTGGGCGATATCTTCAACGGCGTCGCCTGGCCGACCGCCATCCTCCTCATGTCGATGTCGGTGTGGGCGCCCGCCGGACGCCGTGATCTCATCGAGACGGGCCGCGTTCCCGGCTTCGTCCTCCCGGGCGTGGGCGCCACTGCGGGCCTGGTGATCCTCCTCGTCGGGGCCGTTCACCATCAGGTGGTCCCCGTCGCGCTCGGTCTCGCGACCGCGACCCTGGTCGTCGTCGGCATCAGGCTGGCGCTGTCCGTCCGCGGGCTGCGCGCGCTCACCGCCGAGCGCCATCGCCAGGCGGTGACCGACGAGCTCACCGGACTCGGGAACCGCCGGCGGCTCACCAGCCTGCTCGACGCGTATTTCGCCGACTCCTTCGATCCGCAGACGCCGCCGCGCAAGCTCGCATTCCTGTTCGTCGACCTCGACCGCTTCAAGGAGATCAACGACTCCTTCGGCCACTCGGCGGGAGACGAATTGCTCCGCCAGCTCGGACCGCGGCTCATGGGATCGATGCGGGCGACCGATGTCCTGGTCCGAATCGGCGGCGACGAGCTCGGTGCCGTGCTCATCGACACCGAACCGGAATATGCTGCCGGCCTCGCGCAACGCCTGACAGCACTCCTCGAGCAACCCTTCGACCTCAACGCCGTGAGCGTCCGGATCAGCGGCAGCATCGGCATCGCGATGGCGCCGACGGACGCCACCGACAGTGCCGGGCTCATGCGCTGCGCGGACGTCGCGATGTACCGAGCCAAGCTCGGGCAACGCGCGTATGAGGTGTATCAACCCGACATCGACGACGGCGGCAACCGGCTCGTCCTCGTCGACGAGCTCCGTGCGGCTGTCGAGCAGGAGGAGCTGGTGCTCCACTACCAGCCGCAGGTGGACTTGCGCAGCGGTGAGACCACGGCGGTTGAGGCGCTGCTTCGCTGGCCCCATCCGCGCATCGGCATGGTCCCGCCACTGGAGTTCCTGCCGCTGGCCGAGGGTGCGGGTCTGATGGGCCCGGTCACGCGCCTCGTGCTCGACCACGCACTCGCGCAGTGCGCCGCGTGGCGCGCGGAAGGTACGCGGCTCGCCGTCTCAGTAAATATCTCGTCGTCCAACCTGCTCGATCCGGGGTTCATCGAGGTTGTGCGCGGAGCACTGCGTCGCTTCCGGGTGCCGGCGTCCGCGTTGATCCTCGAGATCACCGAAACGACGATCATTCGTGACTTCGAAGGATGCAAGCAGGTCATCGACGAGTTGCGAGCCCTTGGACTCGGCATCTCCATCGATGACTTCGGGTCCGGTTTCACGTCGCTCGCGTACCTGGGCGGCCTGGCGGTCACCGAGCTGAAGCTCGACCGGTCGTTCATCAACGGGCTGATCGCCGACGGCAGGGAGCAGGACGTGAAGCTCGTGCGCGCAACCATCGAACTCGGTCACGCGCTCGGACTCACGGTCGTCGCCGAGGGGATCGAGACGCTCGCGACGCTCGAGCTCCTCTCGCTGCTTGGCTGTGATCGCGCCCAGGGGTACTTCACCGGAAGGCCCGTCCCGGCGACGGATCTTGTCATCTCGGGACGGAACGGACTCAGCGCCCCAGAGCGGTACATCGCCGCTGCTGTCTGACCATCCCCTGTGCGCGCTGTACATACAGCGCGGCGTCGATGTGTGCGTGACGGCTGAAGATCGGCGCGCGTTCCTCTGACAGAGTTCGCCTGCATAGCGCACCGCGCTCACTTCCCAACCAGAAGCAAAGGTGAGGTATCGCAATGCTCGCAACCCTGAATCCGGATCCAAGCTGGCTGAACTCCGGCGACACCGCGTGGCAGCTCACGTCGGCGACGCTGGTCGGGATCATGAGCATCCCCGGGCTGGCGATCCTCTACGCAGGGCTGATGAAGCGCAAGTTTGCGGTCAACTCCGCGCTCATGGTCGTCTACGCATTCGCGATGACCCTGGTCATCTGGATGTTCTTCGCGTACGACATGAGCTTCGGTCAACCGCTGCACGTCGCCGGCGCGGCGACGACGTTCGTGGGGATTCCGCATCCGGTCGCGGGGGCGACCGACCTCGAGCAGCAGGCGAGCATCCCGCTGCTGACCGGATTGATTCCGGCCCTCCGTTTCCCCATGTCGTCGCTCGTGTACTTCCAGTTCGTCTTCGCGACGATCACGGTGATCATTCTCGGCGGCGCGCTGTTGGGCCGGATCAGCTTCAAGGCGTGGGCGCTGTTCGTTCCGCTCTGGATCACGCTCGTGTACTCGGTCGGCGCGTTCAGCCTCTGGGGCGGCGGATGGCTCGGCGCCCTTGGCGCAGTGGACTACAGCGGCGGCTACGTCATCCACGTCGCGGCCGCGGTTTCGGCGTTCGTGGCGGCTGCGGTGCTCGGGCCGCGTCTACTCAAGGACCGCCAGAACAACGCGCCGAGCAACATCATGCTGGCCGTCGCCGGCGGCGGACTGCTCTGGCTCGGCTGGAGCGGGTTCAATGGCGGTGACCCGTATTTCGCAAATGCGGACGCATCGGCGGCCGTGCTCAACACGCATCTCTGCACCGCGACGGCGCTGCTGACCTGGATGATCATGGACATCTTCTTCCTGAAGAAGCCGACCATCATCGGGATGATCAGCGGGATGATCGCCGGCCTGGTCGCGATCACCCCCGGAGCCGGTTACATCAATGCGTACGCGGCGTTCGCGATCGGCGTCGGCGCAGGTGTGTTGCCCTGGCTGTCGATGAACAAGTTCGGCAAGACACGCATCTTCCAGCGCGTTGACGACACGCTCGGCGTCTTCCACACACACGGCGTGGCAGGTGCATTCGGCGGGCTCATGACCGGCGTGTTCGCGTCACCCAACATGATCGTGTACGTGGGCACCGGCGGTACCGCGTCGGTGGCGGTCACCGGCCTGCTGTACGGCAACGCCAAGCAACTCGGGCTGCAGGCGCTCGCGCTCGGGTTCATCATCGTGTACGACGCGGTGGCGACCTTCGTCGTCATCAAGCTCGTCAGCTTCATCGTGCCGCTGCGCATGACCGACGAAGAGCTCGAGGTCGGCGATCTCGCGCTGCACGGCGAAGTGGCGATCGACATGACACCGGACGAGTCGGGCTACGAGGTCAATGGTCACAAGCTCCCGGCGCCGGGGCATGTCCCCGTCGGGGCCGGCGAGCTGAACTGACCGCTGCCGTCACACCCCGAGACCGTCGAGCACCTGCAGAGCGGCCTCGGGGTTGACGAACGTTGCCGTCCCCACCTGAACGGCGCGCGCGCCGACCGTGAGGAAGTCCTGAGCCGATGCGGCATCGACGATGCCGCCGACGCCGATGACCGGGATGTGCACCGACTCGCACACCGAAGCCACCGCCGCCAGCGCGAGGGGCTGGATCGCAGGACCGCTCAGGCCGCCGGTGCCGAGGGGGAGGACCGAGCGGCCGCTGGCGCGGTGGATCTTCCGGCCGATGTACGTGTTGACGGCGGACACCGCGTCGGCGCCGGCCTCTTCGACAGCGCGAGCAGCCGCCGCGATGTCCGTGACGTTCGGGCTCAGCTTCACGATGATGCAGCGCTCGGTAACGGCGCGTACAGCGGCCACGAGTCTGCCCGCGGCATCCGGGTCGCGGCCGAAATCAAGACCCCCGCTGATGTTCGGGCACGAGATGTTGAGCTCCAGGCCCGCGACCTCGGCAACGTCATCGAGCACCTGTGCGCAGTGCACGTACTCGTCAACCGACCCGCCTGCGACGTTGACGATGACGCGGATCGTCCATCCACGCCAGCGCGGCGCGTAGTCACGGGCAACCGCGTCGATGCCCGGGTTCTGCAGCCCGATGCTGTTGAGCATCCCCCCACCGGTCTCCGCGACGCGCGGCGGCGGGTTTCCTTCGCGCGGCGCGACGGTCGTTCCCTTCGTGTACAGCGCACCGAGACGGTCGATGTCCATGAGTTGCGCGAGCTCGAAGCCGTATCCCGCTGTGCCGCTGGCCAGCCCGACCGCATTGGGCACCACCAGTCCTCGGCCGAGGTCGACACCGGCGGATTGTTCGCTCATGCCACGTCGGCGCCGGGCAGCTCGGCGAGCGCGCTCCAGTCGACGTCCCGCATCGCCATTACCGGACCGTCCGTGCAGCAGAGCTTCCAGACGCTGCCGCCGTCGTCGCCGTGCATCGGCAGCGCGCACCCGAGGCATGTGCCGAAGCCGCATCCCATCGGCGCCTCGAGCGATGCCTCCATGACCGCAGGCAGCTCGGCCCCCGATTCCGTCAGCGTGCGCATCACCGCGCCGAGCATCGGGTTCGGTCCGCAGGCATAGATCGCCGCCGGTTGTGCGTTGAGTGCCGTACTGAGCAGCTCGGCCACCGACCCGTGATGCCCGCGAGTGCCGTCATCGGTCGCCTCGGCGACGACAGACAGTGCGGAGCGGTCGAACCGCTCGGCGGGATAGAGGCGCGCGGCGGTCCGCGCGCCGTTCAAGACAACAACGTCCGCAACGCCGCGGCGGCGAAGCTCGTTGATGAGCAGCGGAAACGGTGCGCAGCCCAGACCGCCGGAGACGCAGAGCACGGGGCCACCCTCGACGAGCGTGAACCCGTGCCCGAGCGGCCCGAGACTGTCCAGCGGGTCGCCCGGCTGCAGCGCGGCCAGCAGGCGCGTTCCGTCGCCGACTGCCTCGAAGACGAAGCCACACGTGTCGTCATGGGTCCAGGCGACACTGAACGGCCGGCGCAGCAGCGGCGTCGTGCCACTGCCACATCGAAGTTGCGCGAACGACCCCGGCATCGCGGTCGCGGCCAGGTGCGGGAGCCGCACGACCAGTTCGAGGATGCCTCCGCCAACGCTTTCGACCACGAGCACCTCGCCCTTCTCGAGCGCAGCCCTGCTCAGGTCCGCCGTCACGTGACCGCCTGGACGAGACCCTCGCGGTACGCGCGCACCGTGGCCACGCGGACGCTCTGTCCGGACGTATGACGTCCGATCGCGTCCACGAGCGCGGCCGCGGTGTCGAGCGAGGTGCAGCAGGGGATACGACGCTGCTCGGCCGCGAGCCTGATGCGATATCCGTCCTTGACGGTACGACCGACTGCCGCTGCTGCGCTGCCGTCGCCGGTGAAATCGAGCTCATCGGTGCCGAAGTTGGACACCGTGTTGAGGACGATGGACACACGCCCGTCCTCGATCACGTCGATGACGTTCGGCCGGCCGTAGCCGATCTTGCCAACCGACACCGCGGAGATCCCCGCGCTCGCGAGCGCCGCAGCGGTCCCGGCGGTCGCGTAGATCGTGAAGCCGAGCGTGCTCAGCTGCGCTACGATCGGCAGCGCCTCGGCCTTGTCGACGTCGGCAACGCTGCACAAGACGCCACCGCTCGTCGGCATGCCGCCGAGCGCCGCGACGAACGCCTTCTCAAGTGCCGCACCCAGGTCGGTGTCGATGCCCATCACCTCGCCGGTCGACTTCATCTCCGGACCGAGCGCTGTGTCGACGTCGATGAGCTTGACCGTTGAGAAGACCGGCGCCTTGACCGCGACCAGGGGTCGCGACGCAACGAGCCCGGTGGTCCATCCCAACTCCGCGAGCGTTGCTCCGCGCATCACGCGCGTGGCGAGCTCGACCATGGGCACGCCGGTGATCTTGCTGAGGAAGGGCACCGTCCGCGACGCGCGCGGGTTGACCTCGAGCACGTGCGGGATGCCGCGATGCACCGCGAACTGGATGTTGCAGAGACCGCGCACGTCGAGTGCTCGCGTGATACGGACGGTGGCGTCCACGATGAGCGCGCGCACATCGTCGTCGAGACGGCGCGCCGGATATGCCGCCATCGAGTCACCGCTGTGCACGCCGGCGCGTTCCACGTGCTCCATCAAGCCCGGGATGACGACGGTCTCACCATCACTGATCGCGTCGACGTCAACCTCCGTGCCAAACAGGTAGCGGTCGATGAGTACAGTGCCGCGCCGGCGTCCGGTGTCAGCGGGCAGCGCGGCCATCGCCGCCTCGAGGTAGCGCTGCAGCGCACCGCGACTGTGCACGATCTCCATCGCGCGCCCCCCGAGGACGTACGACGGCCGGACGAGCACCGGAAAGCCGATGTCCTCGGCGATCGCGAGCGCCTCCTCGAGGTCGGTCGTCGCTGCACCGTGCGGCTGCGCGATCGAGAGCGACCGCATGAGCGATTCGAAGGCCCGCCGATCCTCGGCGAGGTCGATGCTCGCGATGCTGCTGCCGAGGATCGCGACACCCGCACGGTCGAGTGGCTCGGCGAGGTTGATCGCCGTCTGACCTCCGAACTGCACGACCACACCGGACGCGCGCTCCTCGTCGATGATCGCGAGCACCGCCTCCTCGTCGAGTGGTTCGAAGTACAGGCGCGTGCTGCAGTCGAAGTCCGTGCTCACCGTCTCCGGATTGCTGTTGACCATCACCGCGTCGACACCCTGCGCGCGCAATGCCATGGCCGCGTGCACGCTGCAGTAGTCGAACTCGATGCCCTGGCCGATACGGATGGGACCGCTGCCGAGTACCACGACGGTGTCCGGCGCAAGCTCTTTCGCCGCAGGTCCCTCGTCCTCGGTCTCGTAGGTCGAGTAGTAGTAGGGCGTCGCCGCCTCGAACTCCGCGGCGCACGTGTCGACGCACTTGAAGACCTGATGCAAGCCGGCCGCATCGCGGCGGGCGCGAATGTCCGCGGGCGAGAGACCGCAGAGCGCAGCGATGCGCGCGTCCGTGAGACCGACCATCTTGGCCGCGCGCAGCGCATCGTCGTCGACACCGCCCCAGCGCAGGCGTTCCTCGCAACCGACGATGTTCGCAAGACGGCGCAGGAACCAGATCGAGATGCTCGTCCGGCGCGCGAGGTCCTCAGCGGTCGCGCCAGCGCGCAGCGCCTCGAGCAGCGCATGCCCCCGCCGGTCATTGGCGACGTCGACGAGCACCGGTTCGTGGAGCGCCGCGGGATCCGGCGCCGGCTGTTCCAGCGAACGCAACGCCTTGCTGAACGCCGCCTCGAACGACCGCTCGATCGCCATGACCTCCCCGGTCGACTTCATCTGTGTGCCCAGCCGCCTGTCTGCCTCGGGAAACTTGTCGAACGGCCAGCGCGGGATCTTGACGACGCAGTAGTCGAGCGCCGGCTCGAACGCGGCGCACGTCTTGCCGGTGACGGCGTTCGGGATCTCGTCGAGCCGCTTGCCCGAAGCGATCTTCGCAGCGACACGTGCGATCGGAAACCCCGTTGCCTTGGATGCGAGCGCGGATGACCGCGACACACGCGGATTGACCTCGATGACGTGGTAGTCGTGTGAGTCGGGTGCAAGCGCGAACTGAACGTTGCAACCACCCTCGATACCGAGCGCGTTGATGATGCGCAGCGCCGCACTGCGCAGCTGCTGATGCTCGCGGTCGGTGAGCGTCTGCGCCGGAGCCACGACCATCGAGTCACCGGTGTGCACACCCATCGGGTCGAGGTTCTCCATGTTGCAGATCGTGATGCAGGTGCCGGCGGCATCCCGCACGACCTCGTACTCGATCTCTCGCCATCCCGCGAGCGAACGCTCGACGAGCACCTGGCTGATCGGCGACGCCGCGAGCCCGGTCAGGATCGTCTCCGCGTAGCGCTCCTCGGTCTCGCAGAGCCCGCCGCCCGTTCCACCGAGCGTGAACGCCGGGCGCACGACGAGCGGCAGCCCCATACGCTCGCGAAGCGCACGCGCGTCGGCGAGTGTCGCCACCGTCGCCGACTCCGGTGTCGGCTCACCGATCGACGTCAACAGACCCTTGAACTTTTCGCGATCCTCCGCCGTCCGAATCGCGTGCAGCCCTGTCCCCAGAACTCGAACGTTGTAGCGCTCGAGCACCCCGGCATCATCGAGCGCGACCGCGAGATTCAACCCCGTCTGCCCGCCCAGGGTGGCCAGCAACCCATCAGGCCGTTCCGCGGCAATGACGCGCTCGACGACCTCCACGGTGAGCGGCTCAACGTACACGGCATCAGCCGACAGATCGTCGGTCATGATCGTCGCGGGGTTGCTGTTCACGAGAACGACGCGGATCCCCTCCTCCCGCAACGCGCGACAAGCCTGCGTCCCGGCGTAGTCAAACTCAGCAGCCTGCCCGATGATCACCGGCCCGCTGCCGATCACGAGCACACACTTCGGCTTCTCAACCGTTCGTATGAGCGCATCGGACTTCTCAGCACTGGGCTGTCCGGCGCCGAGCACAGCATCGTTGGGATTCAGCAAGGAGGGGTCGGGGGCTCCAGCGCCGTTCTGCAGCACCACGATTGCCGGGTCGACGTCGGCGCTGGTTCCGCTGTTCGACGAGGTCCCGCTGCCGACGTCCGCAGCGAGCGGGGGACGGGGAGACATGGCGAGTTCGCGGAGCGGTTCGACCGAACGCGATGCTATGTCGTGGCGCGATGGCGAATCGCGGAGCGTTGTCTGAGCAAAGGGCTCCCCGTCCCCCGAACGCCCGGAGCTGCACAAACGCAGGAACTCGTCGAACACACCAGCGCGGTCTTGCGGGCCCGGCGCGCCTTCGGGGTGATACTGCACCGAAAACGCGGGGAGCTCACGATGCCGGAGCCCCTCGACGCTTCCGTCATTGAGGTTGCGCTCGCTCACGTACCATCCGGAATCCGCGGGCAGTGACTCTGCATCCACCTGGAACTCGTGGTTCTGCGACGTGACATACACGGCACCACTTTCGGTGTCGCGCACCGGATGGTTGCCGCCGTGATGGCCGAATCGGAGCCGTGACGTCGATGCTCCGGCTGCCTGTCCGAGGATCTGATGGCCGAGGCAGATGCCGAGCAGCGGGATCCTTCGCCCGAGAAGGTCGCGACAGAGTTGCACAGCGTGCGGCAGGCGTGACGGATCGCCTGGTCCGTTGGAGAGCACCACGCCGTGCGGGTCGTGACGCAGGACATCCTCGATGCCGGCGTCCTGACGCACGACGATCACCTCGGCACCGCGACTGCAGAGCGCACGCAGCTGGTTGCGCTTCAGCCCGTAGTCGACGACCGCGATGCGCACATCCTTCCAGGCGTTCTCACCGCCCGACAGCACCACGCCGCGGTGCAGCGTGATGTCGAGCGGCTCCGAGAACGACTGCCACGCCTCGTCGATCGACACCTGGCCAACCAGGTCCTCGTCGCTGACGAACGGCGCGGAGCGCGCCGCCGTTATCTGCTCATCGGCCGACATCGCGGACGACGCGGCGATGACGCCGCGGAGGGTTCCGTGATCACGAAGGTGGCGGGTCAACGCGCGCGTATCGACACCGCACAGGCCCGGCACACCGTTTCGGTGCAGCTCTTCCTCGAGGCTGCGCTCACCGCGCGCGTGACCGATATCGGGTGAGAGCTCGCGCACGACGAGCGCGCGGCATTGCACGCGTCCGGACTCCGCGGTGTCATCGCGGCAGCCGTAGTTACCGATGAGCGGGTAGGTCATCACCACCACCTGCCCCGCGTACGACGGATCGGTGATGACTTCCTGATAGCCCGTCATGCACGTGTTGAAGACGACCTCACCGGTCTGCGCTTCCGTGACCGGCGCGCCGAAGAGGACCCCCTCGAACGTCGCACCCGATTCCAGCGCAAGACGTCCGCGCATGTCAGCCACCGGTCACCATTCCCGACTCCACCGGGACACGCACCGGATCCTGATGGATCACACGCCCGGCCGCGATCGTGAGCAGCACACGACCCCGCAACCGGCTGCCCAGCAATGGTGTGTTGCGTGACCGCGACTGCCAGCCGTCGTCACCGACGGTCCACTCCGCATTCGGATCGAACAGCGTGCACGTGGCCGCCTCACCGATACGCAGTCGCGGTTCAGGGACGCCGGAGTTGGGTCCGAGAATCCGGTGCGGGCCGGCGGTCATGCGCTCGATGAGCGTCGCCAGCCACTCGCCGCCCATGCCGCCGATGGTGATGCAGGTGGCCAGCGCGGTCTCGAGCCCCACCATGCCGGGCGCGGCATCGTCGTACGCGATCGACTTCTCGGCAGCACGGTGTGGGGCGTGATCGGTCGCCACCGCTTCGATCACGCCCTCGCGCAGCGCGCGCACCACTGCGGTCCGATCGCGCTCGGTACGCAACGGCGGGTTGACCTTGAGCATGGCGGGTGGATCGGGATCCTCTGCAACCGGCAGCCACATCGCGAGGTGATGCGGCGTCACCTCAGCGCTGACCATGAGCCCCTGGTGCCGCGCGCGCCGGAGCGACGTGACCGACGCTTCGCAGGACAGGTGCTGGAGATGCAGGTGACCGACCCGCGCGTGTGTCAGCGCGCGAATCGCAAGGTTGACCGCGCGAGTCTCGCTGTCCGGCGGTCGCAACGGGCTCCGCGTGACGGCGCCCTGAGTCGCGTTTGCCTGAGCGATCATCTCCTCGTCCTCGGGATGGACGAGCACAGGCCGGTACTGGTGTCCCGCCTCGGCAAGCGCGATCGCGAGCTGACGCGGGGAAACCGCGTTGCGTCCGTCGTCACTGATCGCGATCGCACCGGCCTCGATGCAGCGCTTGATGTCGACGAGCGCAGATCCTTCGAGCCCGCGCGTCAGCGCGGCGACCTGAAGGATCGACACCGGCAGATTCGCCGCCATGACGCGTGCTTCCGCAACGCGTTCCGGTGTATCGATCGGCGGTGTCGTGTTCGCCATCGCGACAACGTGCGTGTACCCGCCGGCCGCGGCGGCGCGCGAGCCGCTCTGCAACGTCTCCGCCTCATCGTCACCCGGCTGACGCAGATGGGCGTGCAGATCGATGAACCCCGGGCACAGCACGCACGGCTCGACGCCGTCGGGCGGTGTCAGGTCGACGATCGGCACTCCGTCCGCTTCGATATGGTGGTAGATCGCAAGGATCTTGCCGCCGTCGATCCAGACATCCTGGCCCGCGGAGTCGAGACGGCCGAGCGGGTCGATGACGCGAACACCGCGCAGGATCGCGTTCACGACGGCGTGCTCCGGCGCAGCCACGCACCCTCGACACCGTCGGTCTCGCGCATCCGGACAACGACACGCTCCCCCGGAGCCGTGGGCACGTTCTTGCCGACATAGGTCGCGCGAAGCGGAAGCTCGCGGTGGCCGCGATCGATCAACGTCAGCACCTCGACCACAGCGGGACGGCCGCAGTCGACGAGCGCGTCCAGCGCGGCGCGCACCGTGCGTCCGGTGTACAGCACATCGTCGACAACGATCACCACTGCTCCGTCGATGCGCGGCGCCGGACCGCCATCGGTGTCGGAGAGCGCCGGTTGCGGCACCGTGGGACGAGGGCGGTCATCGCGATGCCCGCTGGGGTCGAGCACGAGCACGATCGGTGCGGTGTGGCCGAGGCCGGCGACCTCGCGCGCCACAGAGCGCGCAAGCGGCACACCGCGAGTCGGGATGCCGACCAGCACGACCGTGTCCAGGTTGGGATGGCGTTCGACGATCTCGTGCGCGAGACGCAGGGTGATCCTGCGCACAGCCGCGGCGTCCAGCAGGCACGGACTGTCGTCGATGGGTTGCGCGAGGCCGCTCATCGCACCTCTCTCATACGAGCAGCATCTCGAGGAGCGCCATGCGGATCGCGACGCCATTTGCCGCCTGGCGGAAGTACGCGGCGCGCGGATCGGCGTCGACCTCCGGCGCGATCTCGTCGATGCGGGGCAGGGGATGCATGACGATCGCCGTGCGCGGAAGCTGCTCCATCAGCGCCGCATCGATGCGGATCGCGGACCTCGCGAGCTCGTACTCCGCCGGGTCGGTGAAGCGCTCCTTCTGCACGCGCGTCTGGTAGACGACGTCGATGCCGTCGAGCGCATCCGTGAGCTGATCGGCGAGCCGGCAGGTGATGCCGCGCGCCTCGAGCCGGTCGAGGATGTCGCGTCGCACCTGCACCACATCGGGTGCGACGAACGTCATGCCCACACCGGGATACAGCGCCATGAGGAGCGCGAGCGAGCGCGCCGTGCGGCCGAAGCGGAGGTCGCCGCAGAACGCGATCTGCACGCCCTCGACGTGGCCGAGCTCGCGCTCGATCGTGTACAGGTCGAGCAGTGCCTGGGTCGGATGTTCGCCCGGACCGTCACCGGCGTTCACCACCGGGACTGACGCAACGGCCGCCGCGCGCGCCGCCGCGCCCTCCTCGTCGTGGCGTAATACGATCACGTCGGCGTAAGTCGAGACCATGCGGATGGTGTCCTCGAGGGTTTCGCCTTTGATGGCACTCGAGAACGTGTGCGCGGCCTCGGTCCCGAGCACCGCACCACCGAGGCGGAGCATCGCGGATTCGAAGCTGAGCCGCGTCCGGGTGCTCGGCTCGTAGAAGAGCGTCGCCATGATGCGGTGCGCGAGGCGGTCGTCGCGGACGCCCGCGAGCTCGGACGCGCGTTCGAAGAGATGATCGAGGAGCGGCCGGTCGAACTGCTCGCTGCTGATGACATTGCCGAGAGCCCGTTTCGGCGCCGTCTCGACCGTCATCGCGTCATGTCCTCCAGCCCGAGCGGTGCAGGCCGGGGCAGCCGCGCGGCGGCGCCGCGATCCCTTGCCGGCCTCTCGGACCTGCTTGAAGTGGATGCGTTCGGCGGACTCTACCTTAGAGTGGCCTCATGGCATTCGGAGACGTCGGCAAACTCCTTCTCATCGCCGGTGCGGTGATCGCCGTGCTGGGCGGGGTGATCCTGCTGCTGGGCCGAGCCGGGGTGACCCAGGTGCCGGGAAGCATCTCGATCAGCAACGGCGGTTTCTCGTTCTTCTTCCCGGTGCTGTTCTGCATCGTGGTCAGCGTGGTGCTCACCGTCGTCATCAACCTGATCGTCCGTCTCCGCTAAGAGCCGGGCAAAACCGTGGCTGACGCGCCGAGCAGCGAGATCACCATAACGCCCGAGGGGCCGTTTTCCCTTGCGGCAGCATCGGCTTTCGGGTTCGGGCCGAACACCGGCCGGCCGAAGCCCGACGGCGATTCGATGTCGCTCGCGTTCGTCGCCGACGACCTGCAGCACCACGCTGCCGCCATCGTCACGCATGGCTCAGGCGGCGCCCTGCATGCGCAGCTCTTCGGCGTTGCGGATCCAGGCGCCGTGGACGCTCAGGTGCGACGCGTTCTCTCCCTCGACCAGTCCGGGCTCGCCTTCCTGGAGGTTGGCGCCCGGGACCCTGTGATCGGACGGCTGCAGGCGGCGCACCCGGGACTCCGGCCGGTGCTCTTCCACTCACCGTACGAGGCGGCGGCGTGGTCGGTGCTCAGCCAGCGGCGTCATCGCGCCCAGGCCACGTCGCTCCGACGGCGCCTGTCCGCGGAGCACGGGCATGTGTTCAAGCTGTCGACAGGCGACCTCGAGGCATTCCCCCTTCCGGAGGCCCTGCTCCGCGTCGAGTCGTTTCCGTCGATCGAGCCGCCCCGAATGGAGCGTCTCCACGGCGTCGCGCGGGCCGCGCTCGAGGGTGACCTCGATCCGGCTCGTCTGCTCGGCATGACGACTGAGGAGGCGCTGACCGCTTTGCAGCGCCTCCCGGGGATCGGTCCGATGTACGCAGGCCTGATCCTGCTGCGCTCGACGGGCGCCAGCGACATCCTCACGCTGAACGAGCCCCACCTTCCCGCGTATGTCGCTCATTTCTACGGCCTGCCCCGGCCTGGCACTCCTGAGGAACTCGAGCGGATCGCGTCCTCGTGGCGGCCGTTCCGGACCTGGACGAGCGTGCTGATACGCGTCGCAGGCGATGCCGCGGGAATCCCAGGCGGGCGCTGATGGGTCGTGACGTCATCGTCTTCCTGACGGCATTCGCCGGAGCGGCCGTGGAGGCCGTCGAGGCGCTGACAGTCGTGCTGGCGGTTGGACTCACGCGGGGCTGGCGGACCTCGCTCCTTGGCGCGGTGGCCGCGCTCGTCGTGCTCGCCGCTGCTGTCGGGCTCCTGGGAGCGACCGTGCTGACGCACGTTCCGCGGCAGCTCTTCGAGCTCGTGATCGGCGTGCTCATCCTCGCGCTCGGTGTGAGCTGGCTGCGCAAGGCGGTGCTCCGCGCGGCGGGCCTCAAGGCGATGCACGATGAGGACCGGACATTCGCGGAGGAGCGCGAGCGGCTGGCGACCGACAAGCGTCAGGGCCTGGACCGCGTCGGCCTGGCAACCTCGTTCCAGGGCGTGCTGCTCGAAGGGTTCGAGGTGGCGTTCATCGTCTTCGCGGCTGGAGCCGGCGGTCCGTCCATCGCGCCCGCTGCGCTCGGGGCTGCGATCGCCGTGCTGCTCGTCGCGGCAGCCGGTTTCGTGCTGCGGCGACCGCTCGCGTTGGTCCCCGAGAACACGCTCAAGTTCATCGTCGGGGTCGCGCTCACCAGCCTGGGCACGTTCTGGGCGGCTGAAGGCGCCGGCGTGCACTGGCCCGGAGACATCGTATCGGTCCTGCCGATAGCCGGCATCTACCTCATCGGTGCCCTCGTCGCGGTCGCAACGCTCCGCGGCCGAGCCCCGGCTCAGACGGGCGGGGGCAGATAGCGGCCGGCGACGATCCTCCCGCTCGAGATCTCGAACGCCCACGTCCCGGCCTTCGCCCACTGCAGGCCTCCCTTCATCGGGAGGCGCTGCTCGCTGAGGATGTTGACGAGCTCGGCCATGACGTCTCCATGCGTGCAGAGGACTGAGCCTGCCGAGGCCGCGAGCTCGCCCATCGCCCACTCCGGGCCGGAGCCCTCCGCGAGCCGGCTCTCCTCCTCGACCAGCAGTCCCAGCGCCTTTGCCAGCGGATCGACGGTTTCCAAGCAGCGCAGATACGGGCTCGACCGGACACTCCGAACGCCGGAGCCGATCAGGTCGATGAGCGCCGTGGCCTGCTGCCTCCCGGCGTCTGTCAGAGGTCGCTCACGATCCGGCGAGGTCCAACGCTCCCGCGAGCCGGCCTTTGCGTGGCGGACCAGAAAGCTCGTCGAGTCACTTCCAGGCATCTGTCCACCTATTCTCGACGCGCCGCCATACCGCTTGCCATCCTGAACGGGATTGTTCGGCCGCGTCGCGCTGGAGGGCGACGAGCTCGCCAGTTGCGAACAGCGCGGTGTCGTGGATCCTCGGCGCCTGCGAGCGCTCGCGGAGCCACTCCTCGGCGACGACCGCGTCGTGCAGCTCACCGAGCACCTCCTGGAGCGCGGCGACCTCCTTGGCGAAGGCGGCCGCCCGCTTTCCCATGGCTGCGGCAGCCGCCTCGGCGGCGTATCGGCAGCGCTTTGCGCGGATCCGCAGGTCATGCAGCTGCTCGTCCGGGGCACCGTCGCGGCTTGCGATCGCGCCTGAGCGCAGCGACCGCCAGGGCCGGCGGACCAACGCCGGGAGCAGCTCGCGCGCCGGTGCCGCAGCCTCCGCGGTGAGCTCGGGGGCACGGGCCGCGGCGACCAGGTGGTCGATCACCTCGAAGTAGTGGTCGGTGTCGATCGCCTGGAGCAGGCGGCGCCGCGCGGACCGCACCTGGGCGACCAGCGGCGCGACCACCGCCGACGCCGCCCGCCGGTCGACTGCCGGCAGCGTTGCCGCCGCGGCGCGAAGGCGATCGCGAAGCACCTCGGCATCCCGAACGCTCCCGAGCTCGGCACCGAGCCAGCGCAGCTCACCGCGGAGCCCGTTGACCCATTCGCGGTCGAGTAGCGGCTGGAACGTGCGCAGGTCGCTGCGCAGGCGGCGCGTTGCGACGCGGGCCTGATGCACGTCCTCGGCGTCGACGCCGAGGCGCACGCCGGGGTCGTGGCGCAGGAGACGGATGACGGACGAGCTCAGCGCCCTGCGGACCACGTCGCCCGCACTGGAGGTCGCGTCGAGCGAGACCGGCGCGAGCTCGGGCGGCGGTGACCCGACGAGCCCGAGCGCTCGGGCGACGAGTGCGCGAGGTGCTGCCGGCTGCGCCCCGGCCGCCTGGCAGCGCGCTGCCAGCAGATCCAGCAGGGCATCGCTCGCCGCGGAGAGATCGATCTCGCGAAATCGCTGCGTGATCCTCGGACCGGAATAGACGGACACCGTCGCGTCGACCGCGTGCGCAAGCTGGTGCCCGTCGGCGTCGAGCAGCACCGTGTCAGCGGTCACCGTGACGAGCCGCGCGACGAGCTCGACGCGCGCGTGCCGGGCGTAGACACGCACCAGGCTGAGTGCCTCCTCGGGTGGTCCGTCGGGCGTGCCGGCGAAGCGCAGCTCGGCGCCACCACCGGCGGTCATGCCCTCGGCGGTCCCGGGCAGCCGGAGGGCCCAGCCTGTGTCAGCCGCGTGCTCGAGAGCGACGCCCCATCGAGCCAGGCGAAGGTCGGCGGTATCCCAGTGCGTCGTCCGCGCCCGGCGAGGCGGTTCAGGGACGACCACCGCGGACGGGTCAATGTTCTCGAGCGGCGCCTGCGAGAAGGTGATCGGCACCTCGAGCCGTAGCACGCGAGCGTGCGGGGACTCGCCCGCAGCGATCACCGAGTGACGCGCTCGACAGCGAGCCTGTGCAGCTCCGCCTGCGCGTCGAGTCCTCGCACCCGGGGCACGTTGTGCCACGAGCCGTCAGCGTGCAGCTCGGACGCGAGCACATCATCGGCAAGCAGCACATCGACGATCTCGGCGAGCCGTGCCTGCAGGCGAGGATCGTTCACCGGGACCACCGTCTCGATACGGCCGTCGAGGTTGCGGCCCATGAGGTCTGCCGACCCGATGTACCAGCGATCCGGGCCGAAGTGATACAGCCGCGAGTGCTCGAGGTAGCGACCGCAGAGCGAGCGCACCCAGATGTTCTCCGACATGCCGGCGATGCCCGGGCGCACGCCGCAGGAGCTGCGCACGATGAGGTCGATGCGGGCTCCGGCGCACGACGCCGCGTACAACGCCTCGATGACCTCCGGGTCGATCAGGTGGTTGCACTTGATGATGATCCGGCCCTCGTTGTGCGTCTGGGTCCGGATGAGCTCGACGATGCCACTGCGCAACGTCACCGGAGCGACGAGCAGGCGGCGGTACTGGCGCTGGCGGCTGTAGCCGGTCAGGTAGTTGAAGAGGTCGGTGAGGTCCTCGCCGATCTCCACATTGGCGGTGAGCAGCCCGATGTCCTCGTAGAGGCGTGCGGTCTGCGAGTTGTAGTTGCCAGTGCCCATGTGGCAGTAACGGCGGATACCGTCGTCGGTGCGGCGAACCACAAGAGTTGCTTTCGCGTGGGTCTTGAGGCCGACGACGCCGTAGACGACATGCACGCCGGCCTTCTCGAGCTCCTCGGCCCACGTGATGTTCTGCTGCTCGTCGAAGCGCGCGGTCAGCTCCACCAGTGCAACGACCTGCTTGCCCGTCTCGGCTGCGCGGATCAGGGAGCGGACGATGGGACTGTCCGGCGACGTCCGGTACAGCGTCTGCTTGATGGCGAGGACGTCGGGATCATTGACCGCCTGGTCGATGAACGCCTCGACGCTGCTCGCGAACGACTCGTAGGGATGCTGCACGAGCACGTCACCGGAATCGATCACCTTGAAGATGTCGATCTCGCCCTCCTCGCCCGGCGCGAGCGTGAGTGCCAGCGGGATCACCGGCGCGGGGAGGCGCTCCTTCAGGTCTGGCCGGTTCAGCTCATACAGCCCCCAGAGCCCGCTGAGATCGAGCGGCCCATCCACCGTGTACACGTCCTCCTCGCCGAGCTCGAGCTCCCGCATCAGGAGGCGCTTGACCTCCTCGGACATGGAGTCGTCGATCTCCAGGCGCACGACCTGGGGAGACCGTCGGCGACGGCGTAGGTACTCCTGGACGGCGGCGCGGAGATCCTCGGCCTCCTCTTCCTCGAGAGCGGGGTCGGCGTTGCGCGTCACCCGGAACGGGTACTGGCCGACCACTCGCATGCCCGGGAAGAGGCGATCGAGGTGCGACGCGATGACCTGCTCGACAGGGACGAACCGCTCACCGTCGGGCATGACGACGAACCGCGGCAGCAGCGGCGGCACCTTGACGCGCGCGATCCGCTGCTCGGCATTGCGCGGTGCGCCAACGACGACGGCGAGGTTCAGCGACAGATCGCTGATGTACGGGAAGGGATGCGCGGGGTCGACCGCGAGCGGCGTGAGCACCGGGAAGATCCGGTCCTCGAAAACCGAGTCGACGTACTGACGATCCTCGGGATCCAGCGACCCGTAATTCGAGAAGCGCAGCCCGACGTCGGCAAGCTTCTCGACGATGTCGCGGAACGCGTGGATCTGTCGCGCCGCGATGTCGATGGCGCGCGTGCGGATCTCGCTGAGCTGTTCGTCGACGGTCATGCCGTCGGGGCTCAGCGCGGCGACACCGGCACGGCGCTGCTCGATGAGCCCACCGACTCGAACCTGGAAGAACTCGTCGAGGTTCGTGCTCGAGATGGCGAGGAACTTCGCGCGCTCCAGGAGCACGCGCGACGGATCCTCAGCAAGCTCGAGGACGCGCGTGTCGTAGTCGAGCCAGCTCAGATGGCGGTTGATGTAGCGGTGCCGGCCGTCCAGCTCCTCGGCGTGATCGCGCGTCGGCGCGACGGCGTCCGCGCCGTCCTCCGGCGCCGCGAGTGCCATCAGCCGAGTTCCTCGATCGCTCCGGAGTCGAGAAAGACCAGGTCCTCGGCGATATTGGTGACCCGGTCGGCGATGCGCTCGAGGTGATGCGCGATGAACACGAGGTTGGTGGCGCGGAAGACCGTGGTGTTGTCCTCGGTCATCATCTGGATGAGGTCGTCGAAGAGGCGGTGATAGATGCGGTCGACCCTGTCGTCGCCTGCGGCGATGCGACGCGCCTGGAGCACATCGCGCGACACCATCGCGGCGAGGATGCCGCGCACCTGGTCGCTGCAGTACGCGGCCATCTTGGGAACGTCGACGTAGGTCTCGAGCGGCGGCAGGTCCGCGAGGTTGCGCGCCAGCTTCGCGATGCTGACGCAGTGATCGCCCATGCGCTCGAGCTCGGAGGACATGTTGAGCAGCCCGATGATCTCGCGCAGGTCGCGTGCCAGCGGGCTCTGGTTGACGATGAGCGAGAACGAGAGCTCGCGGAGCTCGCGCTGCCTGTCGTTCACGACGGCGTCGTCCGCGATGACCCGGGCACACATGCTCACATCGCGCTCCGCGAGACCGCTCGTCGCCAGGGTGATGGCGGCGTCGACCAACTCGCCCATGTCCGCGACGATGCGCCGGAGACGGCTCAGCTCCTCGACGAGGGTGGCCCGATGGGGATGCAGAAGTGGCTCGCTCATCTCATCAGAGTGTAGTTGCCCCATGGCTCAGTCACACCACGGGCTCTGTTGAGCGCTGGCAACAACCATCACATCTCCCCTGGCCGATAGTGGTTTCACAATCGCTTTGTCCTCGGGGGTCGCGGCATACTCGAAAGCGTGCAGGCACTGGAATTGATGCCCTGGGACCGGACGGCCACCATCGAGGGGCTGCGCCGCCAGGTGGCCACGATCGAGGCCTTGCTGTTCGCGTGCGAGGCACCTCCCATCCTCATCACCCTCGTCGAGGACCTCTACCAGTCAATCGAGCGCCTGGAGGATCCGCACCCTTCGTTCGTTCACCCGCCGTCTCTGCTGGACGCAAGCTGAGGGTCAGGCCCATCCGGGTCCTGAACCGCCGGATGAGGTCGATCGGCTCCCAGGCATAGGGAAGGCCGGTGGTCACCACCACCCGGTTGCGGCGCTCATCGAGACGCGCGGACGGGTGCTCGCCTCCGTTGATGCGCCGGTCGAGCTCGTCGGCGAGCTCCAGGACGACCGAGAGCCGATCGATGCGCTTGATGTCGTCACGGGTGCACAGGCGCGTGTAGCGAGGCAGGTTGCTCCGTCCCTTGCCGAGCCGGGCCAGCGTGGTGGCGATGAGCGCGACCTCGCGATGCGTGAAGCCCTGGAGGTCGGCCGAGGCGACGATCCCGGCCGCGTGGCTCCAGCGGTCGTAGTAGTTGATGCTCTGGCCCACGTCGAGGAGCGTCGTCGCGTGGTCGAGCACCTCGCGCATCTCGGCGTTCATCGTCGGGTCGGCGACGCCGAGGATCGCGCGGACGAGCGCCTGACGGCGGCGCGAGCGTTCCCCGTCCCAGGTGCCGAAGCGCGACGCGAGTGCCGCCACCGACCCGCGGCGCACCTGATGGACCTCCGGCAGTTCGAGCTGCAGCTCGGCAAGGGCGATCCCCTCTCGAAGACCGTGGCCGGAGACCATCAGCGTGCGTGCGCCGAGTGCGTCCATCGTCGCGGCGACGACCAGCGCGCCGCCGGTGATCGAGTCGGCACGGTCGGTGGACAGACCCGGAACCGTGCGCAGCGACGCCAGATTGCGGTTCGCCAGGCGCGACGTCAGATCGCGCACTTCGCGACGCTGGAGGACGTAGCCGTCGACGCGCGCGATGGGATGTCCCACCGAGCGCATGTGAATCTTGGCGAGGTTCCGAACCGTGCCGCCGGTGCCGACCATGCCGGCGTCCTCGGGGAGCACCGGAACCCCCGCGTCGCGGAGCGTGCGCGCGACGTGATCACGGAGGTCGGCGACCTCGGACGCCTTGGGTGGGTCGCTGCCCAGGAACTGATCCGTGGCCACGAGCGCCCCGAGCTCGAAGGTCCACCAGCGCAGCGCCCGGCGACGCTCGAAGTACGCGAGCTCAAAGCTGCCGCCACCGACGTCGATGAGATAGCCCGTGTCGATCGGCAGGCCGTGCACGGCGCCGAGGAACGCGTAGCGCGCCTCCTCCTCGCCGTCGATCACTTTGATCGCGAGCCCGGTATCCGCCTCAAGTCGCGCAAGGACGCTCTCGCGGTTGGTCGCGGTCCGGATCGCGGCCGTGGCGACGGCAACGGTGCGCTGCGCGCCCGCGGCCGCTGCCACGGCACGGAAATCGCGAACAGCCGCCGTCGCGGCGGTCACCGCGCTTGCCTCCAGCCGGCCGCGTGCGTCGATGTGACGAGCGAGCTGGAGCGACGTCCGAGCGTCGGCGATGATGTCGAGTTGGCCGGCGGCATCCAGTCGCAATACTGCGATCCGGGCGGAGTTCGACCCGATGTCGATGACGGCGATCGTGGATTCTACGGCGGCCATCTCCCTGGTACGACCCCGGGCGGGAGCGGCAAGTATAGGCAGCATGGACTCTTTGGAGTTCAGAGCCCGCCGATCAACGCCACGTCGGTCGGAGCGACCTCGGTCTCCGCGACAATCCGGTCGAGCCGGTAGCCCACCCCGTACACCGTGGTGATGCGGAACGGCAGGGCCTCGAAACGCTCGAACTTCTCTCGGAGCCAGCGCACGTGCACGTCGACCGTTTTGCGCTCACCAAAGAACTTCGGCCCCCATACCCGGCGGATCAACTGCTCGCGCGAGTGCACGCGCCCAGGGTTGGCAAGCAGGAAGGAGAGCAGGTCGAACTCCTTCGGCGACAGGCGCAGATCCTCGCCGCCCACACGCACCGACCGCGCGCCGCGGTCGAAGCGAAGGTCACCGAGCTCCTCGACCTCCACGACGCCGCGCTCCTCGACAGACGGCTGTGCGCGACGGAGCAGTGCCATCACGCGGGCGGTGAGCTCCGCGAGCGAGAACGGCTTGGTCATGTAGTCGTCGGCGCCGACTCGCAGGCCAACGATCTTGTCCAGCTCGCTGTCGCGCGCGCTCAGGACCAACACGGGCGTGGTCGTCTCCTGGCGGAGGATCCGGCAGACCTCGAGACCACCGAGCTCGGGGAGCATGAGGTCGAGCACGATCAGGTCGGGGCGCAGGTCACGGGCCTTCTCGAGCGCCTCGATCCCATTGCTCGCCTGACTCACCTGGTATCCCTCACGCACCAGATTGAAGCGAAGGGTTTCCCGAATCGCCTCCTCGTCCTCGACCACCAGGATGTGCTTGGCTCCCACGATGTGCGACTGAGCCTACGCGTGGCCTCCTTATGGAGGGGTTAAGGAAAGGGTCAGAAGACGGGCGTCTCGCGGTGCGTTCCGAACACCACGCGCAACGCCTCGATGATCTCGCCTTCGGTGGCGCGAGCACGGACGCAATCGATGATCGCCGGCATCATGTTGTCGCTTCCCTTTGCGACTTCCTGCAACGCATCGAGACGCGTGGTGACGCTGGTGTTGTCGCGTGTCTCGCGAAGCGTCTTGAGGCGAGCGCCCTGCGCGGCCTCGACCTCGGGATCGATCACCAATGTCGGAGGCTGCACGTTGTCGACACTCTGCTCGAACACGTTGACGCCAACAATGACTCTTTCTCCGGTCTCGAGCTGGCTCTGATACCGGAAGGCGGCATCGGCAATCTCGCGCTGCGGGAATCCCTCGTCCACCGCGGCGATCATGCCGCCGCGCTCCTCAACGGCCGCGAAGTAGTCCTCGGCAGCCTGCTCCATGCGATCGGTGAGGTCCTCGACGAACCACGACCCCGCGAGTGGGTCCACCACCGATGGCACACCGGTCTCGTAGGCAAGGATCTGCTGAGTCCGGAGCGCGATCTGCGCGGCCTTCTCGGTCGGCAGCGCGAGCACCTCGTCCATCGAGTTGGTGTGCAGGGAGTTGGTCCCGCCAAGGACCGCGGCAAGCGCCTCGAACGCGGTGCGCGCAACGTTGTTCTCGATCTGCTGCGCGGTGAGGGAGCATCCCGCCGTCTGCGTGTGGAAGCGCAACTTCAACGAGCGCTCATCCTTCGCGCCGTAGCGGTCACGCATGTGGCGTGCCCAGATACGCCGCGCCGCACGGTATTTCGCGATCTCCTCGAAGAAGTCGATGTGGGCATTGAAGAAGAACGACAGGCGAGGCGCAAACTCGTCGACGTCGAGCCCGCGCGCGATGCCGGCCTCCACGTACGCGAATCCGTCGGCGAGGGTGAACGCGAGCTCCTGCGCCGCGGTGCTCCCCGCTTCGCGGATGTGGTACCCGCTGATGGAGACCGGGTTCCAGCTCGGCACGTTGCGGGTGCAGAACTCGACGACGTCGGTGACGAGCCGCATCGACGGCCGGATCGGAAAGATGAACTCCTTCTGAGCGATGTACTCCTTGAGGATGTCGTTCTGCAGCGTCCCGCCGAGCTTCCGGTACGGGATCCCCCGCTCGTCCGCCGCCGCGAGGTACATCGCGAACAGGATCGGCGCGGGTGAGTTGATCGTCATCGACGTCGTGACGGCCCCGACGTCGATGCCGTTGAACAGCGTCAGCATGTCCTCGACGGAGTCGACGGCGACTCCGCAACGGCCGACCTCGCCGAGCGCGTGCGGCGAGTCCGAGTCGATGCCCATCAATGTCGGCATATCGAACGCAACCGACAGGCCGGTCTGTCCCTGCGCGAGCAGGAAGCGATAGCGCTTGTTCGTGTCCTCGGCGCTGCCAAAACCGGCGAACTGGCGCATCGTCCAGACCTTGTCGCGATACATGGTGCGGTGCACACCGCGGGTGAACGGGAACGAGCCGGGCTCGCCGAGATCGCGGTCCACGTCGAGCGCCGGCGTCGGAGGTCCGTACCAGGGGTCGAGCGGCAGACCGCCCAGCGTGTCGGGCGGTATCGGCGGTGCGTCCCGCTCCGCGGGAGAGGCACCGGCATCGGCGCGGTTGATCGTCTGGGTCATCAGTGAGTCGCTTCCTTGGTGTATCCGTTGAGGATTCGCTCGGCCAGGGCGTATGGGTCCACCTGGCTCAGGTCGCCCGCGAGCTCCTGACTCATTGTCCCCTCATACAACGCGCTTCGCGCGCGCTCGGCCGATCGCTCGACGACGATGGCCTCGACCTCGGCCCGCAGCCGGGCGATCCGGCGGCGTTCCAGCTCACCCGAGGCCGCGATCGAGGCGCCGTGGACGTCGATGGCTTCGACGAGCTCGTCGACCCCCTCGCCGGTCTCGGCGGTGGTGGTGATCACGGGCGGCGACCAACCGCCGCGAACCTTGCCGGAGCGCACCAGCTCTCGAAGATCGCGGACGACCTTGGTGGCTCCCGGGAGATCGGCCTTGTTGACCACGAAGATGTCGGCGATCTCGAGGATGCCCGCCTTGATGATCTGAACGGCATCACCGCTGGACGGCGTCGTGACGACGATCGTGGTGTCGGCGGTCTCCATCACCTCGAGCTCGGACTGACCGACCCCGACCGTCTCGAGGAGGCACCGATCCCGGCCGGAGGCATCGACGAGGCGGATCGCCTCCCGGGCGGCCGCCGCGAGCCCGCCGAGATGGCCCCGCGCGGCCATGCTCCTGATGAACACCCCCGAGTCGAGCGTGTGGCGCACCATCCGCACCCGGTCGCCCAGGATCGCGCCCCCAGTGAAGGGGCTCGACGGGTCCACCGCGATCACACCGACGCGGTGGCCTGCAGCCCGCCAGCGCTCGATGATCTGGTCGCAGAGAGTGCTCTTGCCGCTCCCGGGCGGGCCAGTCACTCCGATCACCCGGGCTCTACCGGTCTGTCCGCGGACGTCCCGGAGCAGGCTCGCGATACCCGGATCGCGATCCTCGACCATGCGGATCGCGCGCGCCAGTGCCCGGGTCTCGCCGGCCACCAGACGTTCGGCGAGCGGGGCCTCTGGCATCGACTCGAGTCTACCGGCGGGTGCCGTCCACGTACTCGGGCGTAACCCCGCCGTCAGCCGCATTCGTTATAAAGCCTCAGGTGAGACGACAACGCGCATCCTTGCGCCGCCATCACGTCCAGCGTAATCGGGTGCTCCTCGGGTTCCTGATTGCATTCGGCTTTGTCCTGTCCGGCGCGGTTGGCGCGGTTGCGTACTTCATGCCCGCGATCGTGACCGCGTTTCAGGACACCGGGCACTCCATCACCCTGATCACGCCCGCAGCGACGGCAGCGACGACCGCGTCCGCCGCTCCGTCGGCATCGCCTGCCGCGACGCAGCCCCCGGCCGTGGCAGCTCCCGGCGCGCCGTTCACCGTGTTACTCCTCGGTTCGGACAACGACGCGAAGTTCGGCGGCACTGTCCTCACGCAATCCATGATCCTCGCCCGCGTCAACCCGAAGACCCGCCAGGTCGTCATGGAATCGATCCCGCGCGACCTCTGGGTCCCGCTCGCCACGGGCGGGAGCGCAAAGATCGACGACGCGTACGCACACGGCGGCGCAAGCGCCGCGGTGGCGACGGTCGAGGAGGACTTCGGCATCCACATCGACCACTACGCCTGGATCGGCTTGCTGGGGCTGGTCAATCTCATCAACCAGGTTGGGGGCATCGACGTCGTTGCGACGAACCCGGTCATGGACGACTACTATCCAGCCGACCTCTCCGGCAAGGACCCGTACGCATACGAGCGTGTCGCAGTCCTTCCAGGGCCGCAGCAGATGAACGGCATCCAGGCACTCGAGTACGTCCGCTCGCGGCATGGCGACCTGCGCAGCGACTTCGGCCGCTCGCAGCGTCAACAGCAGGTGCTGCTGGCGTTGCGCGCCAAGGCGAAGTTGCTCGGCATCGCCGACCTGCCCGACATCGCGACTGCAATGGCCAATGACTTCTCAACCGATATGAGCATCAGCGAGATTGCCTCACTGCTGCCCATCGCCAGCAGCGTGCAACTCCAGAACGTGCAGCAGATCATCCTGGCGTCGCCCTACACGTCGAATCTCCAGATTGCAAACGAGGACGCGCTGCAGCCGAACTGGAACCTCATCCTGCCCGAAACGCACAAATACTTTCCAGCGGTATGAACTCCCGCCGCGTGAGACGGGGGATCACCGTCGTCACGCTCCTTGCGCTGATGGCCGGTTTCGGTTTCGGGGTCAACCGGCTCATCGCGTCGCGGAAGACGAAGATTCCGTCCGAGACGAGCTCGTACGTCCCGACTGCGACACGACCTGCGATCGTCCTCCCGGGCACGCTGTACCTCGCCCAGGGTGGGCAGCTGTACAGCTTGAGCGACGGCTTCTTCACCAGTCTCCACTCATCGACCGCCACCGGGAACTGGATGCAGCCGGCATACGTTCCCGGCACGCAGGAGATCGTTGCGGTGCTCCGCGCAGCCGAGTACTCGAACCTCTATCTGCTCAACAGTCAGGGCGCGGTGATCCGTCAGCTGAGCAACAACGCGGCAGCGGCAAAGAACGTGACCAAGGTATGGCTCAACCACTGGATGTTCTGGCCCCACTTCGGTCCCGCGGGCACCCTGTACTTCGCGTACGACGACCCGAAGAACTCCACCACGTACGCCGTCGATTTCTCGATCTGGTCCGGCTCTCTGGCCGGGCCGCTGGCCAAACAGCGCCTGACGACCGCCAACCCGTTCACCGGCGGTGACGTGGATCCCACACCGATGGCAAACGGCGACGTGATGTTCTCGCGGTATTCGATCTCCAACGGAAGCGCCTACTCGTTCATCGCGCTGGAGACAAAACCGCTGGTGCAGCCGCTGATTCTCAGCACCGGTACCCAGGACTGCGGGCAAGCAACGCCGTCACCCGACGGCACGATGGTCGCGATGACCTGCATCGGCGGCACCGGCTTTCAGAGCACACGGCTCGAGGTCGCGCCGCTGGTCGGCACCAAGCTGGGAACGCCACACATCCTGGTCAACAACTGTTTGTGCTCCGCGCCCGTATGGGCGCCGGACGGCAGCGGGCTCGTGTACTACAACGCGACTGATGCCGCCGGACACTTCGAGCTCTGGTGGATCAAGGGCGCGCTCACCGCGACCCCGGCGGCGCCGCTGGAGGTGACGACCAACCTCGACTTCGACGCCACCTCGCCGCCCTCGTGGTCCCCGCTCACGAGCATTCCGGTGATGACCCGCTAGTAGAAAACCTGCGCGAGCTCGTACAGCTCGCGCGGCACGCGCCGTTGCTCCGCAACGACGTCGGCGATGCGCGCAACCTCGACGGTGCCACCGCACACGACGGGCATCTCACCGAACCTGCCCGCGACGATGAGGTCATACGCTTTCGCGCCGACACGTGTCGCCCAGATGCGGTCGAACGCGGTGGGCGATCCGCCCCGCTGCACGTGCCCGAGCACCGTTGCGCGAGTCTCGTGCCCGGTGCGCTCCTCGATGATGCGCGCCAGCGTTTCACCCACGCCGCGCCGGCTGAGCTGTACATGGCCGAAGGCGTCGCGAGCGCCCTCAGCTTCCTCCTTGGTCTGCAGCCCGCTCATCTCGACGCCCTCGGCGACGACGATGATGCTGAAGTCGCTGCCCGCCTTGCGGCGTACCTCGAGGTGCGCGACCACCTCGTCGACGGTCACCTGGAACTCCGGGATGATGATCATGTCGGCGCCGCCGGCGAGACCGCCCATCACCGCCACCCATCCGGTGTCGCGTCCCATGACCTCGCAGACCATGACGCGGTGATGCGAGGTCGCGGTGGTGTGCAGGCGATCGAGCGCCTCAGTGACGACGCTCACCGCGCTGTCGAATCCGATGCAGTAGTCGGTGATGCTGAGGTCGTTGTCCATCGTCTTGGGAACACCGACCACGCGAGCCTGTTCCTCCGCGAGACGCGCGGCGACGCTCAACGTGTCGTCGCCGCCGATGGCGACGAGGGCATCAAGTCGCAGCCGTTCCATGTTGCGCATCGCGTCCGCGATGCCACCGTCGACCTTCATCGGGTTGACGCGCGAGCTGCCGAGCATCGTGCCGCCCAGCTGGAGGATGCCGGAAAGGCTCGGCCGTTCGAGCGCGATGACATCGCCTTCGCCGAGCAGGCCCGCCCAGCCGTTGCGAATGCCGAAGAGCGTGTCGCCTGCGGTCAGCGCACGACGGCCGATCGCGCGAATCGCCGCGTTGAGCCCTGGTGCGTCACCGCCGCCCGTCAGCACGGCGATTCTCAAACCCACAATCTCGTCCCCGCTACCGTCGTCTGAATCGAAGCGTTAGTTGCCGACCCCGGGATTGCCGAGGAAGGCGTTTTCCTCGGCGCTGCCCAGCACGACCGCGACGCCGCCCGCCGGGGTCACCGGCGTTGCGCTCGGGACAGCTGCTCCCGTCGCGGTGGGAACGGGCGTCGGCGGAGGTTCGGTGGTCACGCTGACGCCGAAGTATGCGGCCAGCCACGCTGCAGCGGCTGCGTCCGCGCCGCCGCTGTTGTCGATGACCTGCGTCACCGTCTGTCTGGCCTGCTTGCCACCGTTGACGGTGGCGAATCCGACCATGTTCATGATCCCGGCCCATCGCGCCGAGGCGTTGTTTCCGCCGCCGCTGGCGTCGACGAACTTGATCTTGGCACGGTCGCCCAGCGCTGCCTCGGAGGGAAAGATGTCCTGCACGTAGTGGCTCAGCGAGTGAAAGCTCTGGTCGTGGGCGAAGAGATAGTACCCACCGCACTTGCTCGGGTAGTCACAGTCGTACAGGAAGTTTGAGTCGTCGATGCTCACGTGTTCGATGCTTGCCGGGTTCACTCCCTGCACGAGCCCGTAGAGCGCCTCGGCGTCGCTGATCGACAGGTTCGTGAGCACGTTGTCACCGAGGGCGTCGATGACGTCCGGAAGCTTGCCGATGCCGCCGATGCTCTCGAGCTGCTGTCTCAACGCGACGATGATCTGCTGCTGGCGGCGGCTCCGGGCAAAGTCCGAGCCCTGGCCGTTGTTGCCGTGGCGGGACCTGGCGTAGATGAGCGCGGTCGCCCCGCTCATGTGCTGCTCGCCCGCGTTGAAATGCACCGTCTCGTACCCACAGTTCCCTTCCTCGCACTCACCTGCCGGGTACTGGTTGTCGGTGAACCCGGTCGGGACGTCGATGTTGATGCCGCCGACGGCGTTGACGGCCTGCTTGAACGCGTCGAAGTTGACACCGACGAAGAAGTTGATGCCGACACCGAGCAGATGCTCCAGCAGCGGATCAGCCACTGCGGCTCCCGCACCGACGGAGCTCGCCGGTTCCGGACCCTCACCGAGCTCGCCGGCGGCGTACGCGAAGTTGATCCGCTGCTCGGTCGCCTGCCCCTTCTTGAGGGGGATGCGCACGTACCAGTCGCGTGGGATCGAAATCTCTGCGACCTGTGGCGGATGATTGGCGATCGGCTGAATCGATACGAGCATGATCGAGTCCGTCAGATCGCCACCCGAGTGCCCGTCGCCCCCATAGCCGTACAGAACGATGTTGATGCGCTGCAGGCTGCGTCGCGACTGGTCGATTGCGGACCCGCCACCGCCGCCCAGCGCATTCAGCGCGGCGGAGATCGGACTTGTGTGGAATGTCTTCGCGAGCGCGAACGAGAGACGCACGCCGTAGAAGACGGCGCTGGCGAAGGCGAGGGAGACGACCAGCGTCACCGAGAGGATCACGCGTTTGCGCGTCAGCCATCTCGGGACGACGTTGTACCGCGAGCGACGCTTCCGGCGGGACGCGGACCTGCTGATTGTTGCCATGGATGTGGTGTTCTCTTGAGGTTCCGAACGGTTGTACGGACCGCCGCGAGGCAATCGCGGGGTCGGCGCTGTTCGACGGGCTGCCTCTCCGGGGAACGTCTCGTGCCCACCCCCGGTTACCCGCCGACGACCTAGCGTACCCCACGGTTCGCTCGTCAGGAGCCCACAGTGCCATCATCAGCGGCCTACTCGGGATGGAGGAAACAAGGTGCGCGCACAACAGGTTCACGGGCTCGAGGGGCCATCGGGACTGCGGCTGGTCGACGTCGAGGAGCCCGAGGACAGTGACCGCGTCGTCATCGAGGTGGCGGCCGCCGGAGTCAGCTTTCCCGATCTCCTGCTGACGCGCGGCGAGTACCAGATGAAGCCCCCACTGCCGTTTGTGCCCGGGGTCGAGGTGGCCGGCAGTGTTCGGTCCGCACCACTGGGCTCGGGGTTCAGAGCCGGGGACCGCGTCATGGCCTTCACGATGCTGGGCGGGTTCGCCGACGTTGCCGTGGCCGAGCCCGCGTTCACGCTGGCCATCCCCACGGGGCTCAGCCTCGAGGCAGCCTCGGGGTTCGTCATGAACTACCACACGGCGCATTTCGCCCTATCGCGCAGGGCACGGCTACGGGCGGGCGAGCGAATCGCGATTCACGGAGCGGCTGGAGGCATCGGCACGGCCGCGATCCAGGTGGCGCGTGGCCTCGGCGCCGAGGTGATCGCGATCGCAGCCGGCCCCGACAAGATGCACATCGCCGAGCGAGCGGGCGCGCACCGGGTGCTCGACGCCGAGGGCGACTGGGTCTCCGCGCTCCGGGCGCAGAACGACGGCCACGGGGTCAACGCCATCCTCGATCCCGTCGGCGGCGAGCGCTTCGATCAGAGCGTCCGCTGCCTGGCTCCGGAGGGTCGCCTCATCGTCGTGGGGTTCACCGACGGCCGGATCCCCTCGGTGCAGGTGAACCGGGTGCTGCTCCGCAACATCGACATCGTCGGCGCGGCGTGGGGCGCATTCCTCGGCATCGAGCCGTCGTTGTTCGGCGAGACGCAGCGCGCGCTCAACACGATGATCGAGGCTGGCACCATCGCCCCGATCGTCGGCAAGACCTACCCGCTCGAGGAGGCGGAGGCTGCGCTCACACTGCTCGGTTCGCGCCAGGCCACCGGAAAGATCGTCCTGCACATGTAGGACGCGACACCTAGTTGCCGAGCAGATCCCTCGCGACCACGACGCGCTGGATCTGACTGGTCCCCTCGTAGATCTGCGTGATCTTGGCGTCGCGCATCATCCGCTCCACCGGGTACTCGTTCACGTAGCCGTAGCCACCGAGGATCTGCACCGCGTCCGTGGTCACCTTCATCGCGGTGTCGGCAGCGAGCAACTTCGCGATCGCCGCGAAATGCCCGACCTCCGGGCTCTTGTCGTCGATGAGCTGCGAGGCCCAGTAGACCATCGCCCGCGCCGCCGCAGTTTGCGCCTCCATATCAGCGACCATGAACTGGATGCCCTGGAACTCGGCGATCGCTTTGCCGAACTGCTTGCGCTCCTTCGCGTATCCGACGGCGTAATCGAGCGCTCCCTGGGCGATACCCAGCGCCTGCGACGCAACGCCCGGACGCGAACGGTCGAGCACCTTCATCGCGATCCGGAAGCCATCGCCCTCCTCGCCGATGCGATTCGCCGCGGGGACGACAACCTCATCGAAGTGCAGTTCGGCGGTGTTGCTCCCGCGGATCCCGAGCTTGCCGTGGATCGTCGTCGCGGTGAAGCCTTTCAGGTGCTGGGCATCCTCGAGCACGAACGCGCTGACACCCTTCGCCCGTTGCGTCGGATCGGTTTTTGCGAAGACCGTGATGGTGTCCGCGACGCCGCCTGCCGTGATCCAGATCTTGCTGCCGGTGATGACGTACTCGTCGCCGTGACGGTCGGCGCGCGTCACCATCCCCGCGGGATCGCTGCCCGCACCAGGTTCGCTGAGCGCGTACGCACTGAGCTTGGCGCCAGTCGCGAGGTCGGGGAGCAGGCGGGCCTTCTGCTCCTCTGTGCCGGCGATCATCAGCGCGTAGCCGCCGAGCGCTTGAACCGTGAGGATCAGCGCGCTGGTAGCGCAGACCTTGGCGATCTCCTCGATGGCGACGTTGAGCGTGAGCGCGCTCCCGGAGAGGCCGCCGTACTCGGGCGGAAATGGCAGCGCGAACAGGTCGTGCTTGCGGTACAGATCGACGATGTCCCACGGGAACTCGCCGGTCCGATCGATGTCCGCGGCGCGCGGCGCGATCTTCTCGCGAGCGATATCGCGGACCGTGTCGCGGATCGCGACCTGCTCTTCATTGAGGCGTACGTCCATGCGTCTGATGCTACCTCGCCCGCTGAACGCGGGTCATGCGTTGAACACGTGACGCGCGATCACGATGCGCTGGATCTGGTTGGTGCCTTCGTAGATCTGACAAGCCTTCGCGTCGCGAAATCGCACCGCCGCAGGATGGTCATCGGCGCCCGACTCGGGAGCGCAGAGATCGACGGCAGCCTGTGCGATTGCGACGCACGTGTCCGTTGAGTACAGCTTGGCGATCGACGCGTCCAGGGTCACGCGCTCGCCCGCGTCGACCAGTGCTGCCGCGTGCCGCGTGAGCTGTCGCGCCGCTGCAGTGCGCATCTCCATGTCAGCGAGCGTTGCGGCATCGACGTCCATGCCGGCGTCGCGGCGAGTCCGCGAGGCGGTCACCGCCGCATCCAGCGCCCCCTGAGCGATGCCGACGGCCTGCGCGGAGATGCCGACGCGACCGCTGTCGAGTGCCGACATCGCAACTGTGAACCCGATGCCCTCATCGCCGAGTCGATTGGCAGCCGGCACGCGCACGCCCTGCAGCACAAGCTCCGCTGTCCACGATCCGTGGAGTCCCATCTTCGTCAGCGGGACACCGGCGCTCACTCCCGGCCAGGCACCTTCGACAAGAAACGCGCTGACACCGTGCGCACCGCTTCCAGTCCGTGCCATCACGATGTACAGGTCCGCGTCACCCGCGCTGGTGATGAACGCCTTGGACCCGTCGAGCACGTAGGCGTCCCCGTCGCGGACCGCCTGCGTCTGCAGCGCCACCGCGTCACTGCCACCCGCGGGCTCCGTGAGCGCGAACGCGGCGAGCCACTCCCCCGACGCCAGCCGCGGCAGATATCGTGACTTCTGGTCATCGTTGCCAAAAACAATGAGAGGCTCGGTGCCGACCGAGAGGTGTACGTCGAGCACCACCGCACTGCTGGCGTCAGCGCGAGCGACGGCTTCGATGAACTGGACGAAGTCACGATGCGTGCCTCCGGCGCCGCCGTAGTCGGCCGAGGTGAGGATGCCCGCAAGTCCGGCCTCGCCGGCGGCCTCGACGAGGCGCTTCGGATGCGGACCCTCCCCGCGTGCCATCGCAGGCGCGATCGGCGTGACGACGTCCTGCACGAATCCGGCGACGCGCTCGGCGAGCGCAGTCTGTTCGATGTTCAGTCGACCCGCACGAGAGTCGCCTCGCCCTGTGCGATGCCGCTGCAGATGCCGGCGGCTCCGTAGCCACCACCACGGCGGCGAAGCTCGTAGAGGAGGGTCATGAGAATTCGCGCGCCGCTCGCGCCGATGGGATGGCCGACGGCGATCGCGCCGCCGTTGACGTTGACACGGTCGGGGTCCACCTCGAGCATGCGCGTGCTCGTGATCGCGACAGCGGCAAACGCCTCGTTGATCTCGACGACCTCGAGCTTGCCGGCATCAACGTCGCCGTGCGTCCTGCGCATCGCGGCCTCGATCGCCAGTGCGGGCACTGTGGCCAGGTACGGATGCTCGGCTGCAGACTCGCCGTAGGTGAGCCATGTGCCAAGCGGCGTCAGCCCTTCAGCACGTGCGCGCTCGGCACTCATCAGCATCACCGCCGTGGCACCGTCGTTCATGCCGGGCGCGTTGCCCGCAGTGATGGTCGATCCCTCACCAAACGCGCCGCGCAACGCCGACAACTTCTCGAGAGTCGAATCCGCGCGGGGCTGCTCGTCGTGCTCGACGCTGCCGCCCTTGACCGCGACGGGCACGATCTCATCGCCGAACCTCCCAGCCGCGAGCGCATCCTGATATCGCGTCTGCGAGCGGAGCGCCCATTCGTCCTGCTCGAGCCTGCTCACGCCGAGCTCCGCCGCAACCTCGCTGCCGTGCACGCCCATGAGCACGCCGTCGATGGGGCAACAGAGGCCGTCACGCATCATGCTGTCGACGACGGTGCGGTCACCGAATCGAGTGCCGAAGCGCTGGTCTTCAAGCAGATACGGCGCGCGCGACATCGACTCCATGCCGCCGGCGACGACGATGTCGGCCTCGCCCGCACGGATGAGCAACGCTCCGAGATTCACTGCTTTGAGCGCGCTTGCGCAGACCTTGTTGACGGTGAACGAGGACACCGTCGCGGGCAGTCCGGCGCGCAATCCCGCCTGTCGAGACGGCACCTGGCCCTGTCCGGCCGGGAGCACCATGCCCATGATCAACTGGTCGACCGTCGCCGGATCGGTATGCGTGCGGGCGAGCACTTCGCGAATGACGCGCGCGCCGAGGTCGACGGCGGGGACACCGGCGAGCCCGCCACCGAGCTTGCCGAACGGCGTGCGCGCCGCCGCGACGATGACGGCCTCAGTTGCCACGGTCACCCTCGAGCACTTCGAACGGGCGGAGCAGATGCCGGGCGATGAGGATGCGCTGCACCTCGCTCGTGCCTTCGCCGATCTCGTTGATCTTCACGTCGCGATACAGGCGGGCAACCGGCGATTCCTCCATGAATCCGGCGCCGCCGTGGATCTGGACCGCTTGATTCGCGCACGCGGTTGCCACCTCGGACGCGTGCAACTTCGCCATCGATGCATAGGGTGCCGCGCTCTTGCCCGCGTCAATCGCGGCCGCGGCGCGCCAGGTCATCAGGCGGGCGAGCTCGATCTGCGTACCCATGTCGGCGAGCTTGAATTGCGTTGCCTGGAAGGTCGCGATCGGCACGCCGAACTGATGGCGCGCTGATGAGTACGCCAGCGACGCGTCGAGGCATGCCTGCGCGACACCGACGGACAGCGCAGCGATCGCAACGCGGCCGCCCTCGAGGATCTGCAGGAACTGGGTCAGGCCCGCGCCGGTCTCACCGATGAGGTTGCCGGCGGGGACACGGCAGTCTTCGAAGATGAGCTCGCGCGTGTCGGACGCGTGCCAGCCGAGCTTGCGGTACTTCGGCGCCTGCGTGTAGCCGGGCGTCCCGCGCTCCACCGCGATCGTGCTGATCTCCTTGTGACCGTTCTGGGTTGCGGTCACGGCAGTGATGGTCACGCCCGTGCTGATATCGGTCCCCGCGTTGGTGATGAACGCCTTGCGGCCGTTGATCACCCACTCGTCGCCGTCGCGCACCGCTCGCGTCGTGGTGCCTGCCGCATCCGAGCCGGCGTCGGGTTCGGTCAGACCGAACGCCCAGAGGCTTTCGCCCTTCATGAGCGGTCCGAGCCATCGCTCCTGCTGCTCGCGCGTCCCGAACTTCACGATGGGCGAGATCCCGAGCGACACGGCCGCCTCGAGCGTGATGGCGCAGCTCGCGTCAGCGCGGGCCACCTCTTCCATGGCCAGGCAGTACGAGATGAAGTCGCCTCCGGCGCCGCCGAGGTCTTCCGGGAACGGCAGCGAGAAGAGCCCCAGCTCCGCCATGCCCGCAACGATGTCGTACGGGAAATCCCCGGTCTCGTCATAGTGCGCGGCCCGCGGCTCGATCTCGGTCTGCGCGAAGTCGCGCACCGCGTCGCGAATGTGCCGCTGCTCGTCGCTGAGATCGAAGTTCACTGCGTCTAACGGTAGCGCGGCGGGATGGTGCCTAGGTTCCGCCGAGGAGCCTGCGAGCCATTTCCGCAACCGCGCGAAGGCGTTCCTGGTCGATCTCCGGATAGTCCTTGCTGAGGAGCGCCTTCGCACCGGATGGAAGAGCTTGCTCCTCGACATCCCCCTTGATCATCGACCCGTTGAGCGCGTCACCCTCGACGTGAGGTGCCAGATGCGCATGCATGTGAGGGATGTGGTCCCCGAAGAGATACACATAGACGAGATCCGCACCGGCCGCCTCGCGCAACCCAGACGCGCACCGGGCCAGGACCGTCCCGAACGACGCGGCCTCGTCGCCGTCCATATCAGCGACGCTCGCGATGTGACGCTTCGGCTCGAGGTAGCTGAATCCTGGTGTCACGTCACCGGGACCCACGCTCGTCGTCAGCCGCCAGAGCGCGTCCTCCCAGACCTGTTCCCGCCCCAGCTCGGCGTCCCCCGCCGCCCCACGGCAGAGCACGCAGCCGTCAGCCAACCTGCGTGCCCAGCCTCGCTGCTGTGAGCAGGACGACGTCCTCGATCGTGTCCGCGATCGCGGCGCCGGCTTCGGTGAGCGCGTCGATCTTGCTCTGAGCGCTGCCCGTCGTCCCGCTGATGATCGCGCCAGCGTGCCCCATGCGTTTGCCCGGGGGAGCGGTGCGTCCGGAGATGAACGCGACGACCGGCTTGTCGAATCCGGTCCTGCGGATCCACGCCGCCGCGGTTTCCTCGTCGGAGCCGCCGATCTCGCCGATGAGCACAACAGCGCGCGTCTCGGGGTCGTCGGCGAACAGCTGCAGCACGTCGGGAAAGCTCAGCCCCATGACCGGATCGCCGCCGATGCCGACCGACGTTGTCTGCCCCATGCCTCCCTGACCGAGCCCCTGGATCACCTCATACGTCAGCGTGCCGCTGCGGCCGACGATGCCCACCGGGCCCGGGACGTTGATGTGGTTGGGGATGATCCCGATCTTGCACTGCTCCGGAGTGACGATCCCTGGGCAGTTGGCGCCGAGCAGGTCATGCCCCGTGCGGATGACGAACTCCCGCGCACGGATCATGTCCTGCACCGGAATGCCCTCGGTGATGCACACCGTCAGACGAATGCCCGCGGCCGCCGACTCCATGATCGCGTCGGCGGCAAACGGCGGCGGCACGAAGATGCCGGAGACATCCGCCTCCGTCGCGGCGACAGCGTCGGCGACGGTGTCGAAGATCGGCACACCGTCCTGATCGCTGCCGCCCTTCCCAGGCGAAACACCAGCAACGACGTTGGTCCCAAAAGCGCGCATCTGACCGTTGTGAAAGCTCCCCTCGCGCCCGGTGATCCCCTGGATAAGCACGCGACTGCTGCGGTCGACAAGCACGCTCACGAGCAACACCTCGAGGGACGAGCGTTGGCCGGAGTGGGGAGGGCATGACCGGAGCGGGGCCATCTCGCAGCCCGGGCTACCCCCCCGGGCGAGAGCGAGGGGCGGAACGGCAAAGGCGGTCCGACCCCGTGCCCCGCGCAGGCCATGCCCTCCCCACTGTGTGCGGCACGATTCACGCCGACACCTCCCTCGTGAGCGCCACGATCGCCGCGGCTGCCTCAGGCGCGCTCTTACCCGGGGTGATGCCGGCCTCCTGCAGG
>DATDID010000002.1:0-8268 GCA_036521195.1 Candidatus Dormiibacterota bacterium | reverse complement strand
GGGGACGCGCCGGCGCGTCCCCCCGCGACGCCACCCGCTGCGCACCCTGAGCCGGTTGTCGGTCCTTCCACGGCCCCGCCCGTCGACGTGGCATCTCCCGCTAAGTCATCCGGCACCAAAAGTTCTACGCGGCGGCCGGCGAAGCCGGCCGCGGGGCCCGAGCCGTCCGTTCCAGGGGCACTGTCCACATCCGCTGTGCCCGCTACTCCTGACGTGCCGGCCGGCGGGGCACCGGACGCTTCCACTGAGGCGGCTTTGCCGTTGACGTCGCCGAAGGAGCCGGATCCGGCGGCGACGACGGCACCGCAACCGAAGGGTCGGGGGCGACGGCCCAGCAAGGGTGCTCAGTAGGATGCAGCACCCAATGGCATGCGGATGCGCGGAGAGTGATCGCTGATGGGCGAGTACAAGCTCCTCACGAAGGATTTCGGGGCGGATGCGCTGCAGACCCTGAAGGGATACGAGAAGACCGGCGGGTATCAGGGCCTTCGCGACGCCTTCAAGAAGTTCACTCCCGAGGCGCTGATCGCCGAGGTGAAGACCAGCAACATCCGGGGTCGGGGAGGGGCGGGATTCCCGACCGGGATGAAGTGGTCGTTCCTGCCCAAGGACGTCTTCCCGCGCTATCTGTGCTGCAACGCCGACGAGTCCGAGCCCGGGTGCTTCAAGGACCGCTACCTCATCGACGAGAGCCCACATCAACTCATCGAGGGGTTGCTGATCGCGTCCTATGCGCTCCAGGTGAACACATCGTTCATCTACATCCGCGGCGAGTACCACGATCAGCGCCTGCTGCTCGAGCGCGCTGTCGAAGAGGCGCGCGCCGCTGGATACATCGGCAAGAACATCCTCGGCAGCGGGTTCGACTGCGAGGTCATCGTGCATGGCGGTGCGGGCGCGTACATCTGCGGCGAGGAGACGGCGCTCATCGAATCGCTCGAGGGGCTCCGCGGTCAGCCGCGCCTCAAGCCGCCGTTCCCCGCGATCAAAGGCCTCTACGGTCAGCCGACCGTCGTCAACAACGTCGAGACACTCTGCAACATGCCGCACATCGTTGGCCGCGGTGGTGAGTGGTTCAAGGCACTCGGCACCGAGAAGAGCACGGGCACGCGCGTGTTCTGCGCAAGCGGACACATCAACCGCCCCGGGAACTACGAGATGCTCCTCGGCACGCCCATTCGCGAACTGCTCGAAGAAGAGTGCGGTGGTATGTGGAAGGGACGCTCGCTGAAAGCGTTCCAGCCAGGCGGTGGATCGATGCAGGTGCTCCTGCCGCAACATCTCGATCTTCCGCTCGACATGAACGAGGTGCAGGCAGCGGGATCGTCCCTCGGAGCCGGCGCGATGATCTTCATGGACGAGACCACCTGTCTCGTCGACGTCTCAATGCGCCTCGTTGACTTCTACCGGCACGAATCGTGCGGCAAGTGCGTCCCATGCCGCGAGGGCACGTACTTCGAATCCGAGTTGATGCATCGACTCGAAGCGGGCCGGGCAACGCTCGCTGAGCTGTCCAGTCTTGCGGACATCTGCTCGAACATGGACGGCCGCTGCTTCTGCCCGCTCGGCGACACGGCGACATGGTTCGTCATGTCGGCGTACAAGTACTTCAGCGAAGAGTTCGAAGCGCACTGCGGTGCCGGTCGGTGCCCGGTGAGGGCGCAGGCAGCGGCACTGGTGGCGTGACCACGGTGGCGGACACGGCAAGCACAGCGCCCGAGCAGCCGGACGACGGCCGCGTCGGCATCAGCATCGACGGGCGCGAAACCCGTGTGCCGAAAGGCACTTTGGTGCTCGACGCCGCTACAGAGCTGGGCATCCACATCCCCATCTACTGCGCGCATCCGAAGATGGACCCCGTCGCTGTCTGCCGCATGTGCCTGGTGAACATCGAGAAGTTCCCCAAGCCGCAGCCGGCATGCGCGACGGTCGCGAACGAGGGAATGGTGGTGCGCACCAACCTCCCGGAAGTCACCAAGCTGCGTGAGGGGATGCTCGAGTTCCTGCTCCTCAATCACCCGCTCGACTGCCCGGTGTGCGATCGCGGCGGTGAGTGCGACCTGCAGGACTTCACGTTCCGCTACGGCCCGGGGATCTCGCGGTTTCCGATCACCGAGAAGGTGCATTTCCGCAAGGCGGTTCCTTTGTCGCAGCACATCGAGCTCGACCAGGAGCGCTGCATCCTCTGCTGGCGTTGCGTTCGCTATTACGACGAGATCACCGGCGAGAAGGAGATCGTGCTCCAGCAGCGTGGCGTCGACACGCTCGTCTCGACCTTCAACGACCAGGAGCTGCAATCCAGGTTCCAGGGCAACCTTCCTGAGGTCTGCCCTGTCGGTGCGCTGACGCACCGCGAGTACCGATTCGTCTCGCGTCCGTGGGACCTGCAGCGCACGGCGAGCGTCTGCCCGGAATGCTCGTACGGCTGCAACATCAACGTCGACAGCCGCGACTTCGAGGTGCGCCGCTTCGCCTCGCGGGACAACCCGCAGGTCGACGACATGTGGCTGTGCGATCGCGGCCGTTACAGCTTCCCGAAGTGGAACACCTCGGAGCGGATCCGGCGCCCGATCCTCACCACCGACGACGAGTCGCGGGACATCTCCGTCCTCGACGCCATCAACCAATCGGCGCGCCGCTTGCGTGAGATCGCCGACGAGTACGGCGCGGAATCGATCGGCGTGCTGGGTTCAGCGTCGAGCACCAATGAGGAGCTCTTCCTGCTCGAGCGTCTTGCTCGCCAGGTGATCGGCACGCCGCACATCGACCATCAACTCGAGTCCTTCGACGGCCTCTCGGCGAAGGAGCACGAGCTCGGGATCGCGGAGATCGAGGAGTGCGACATCGTCGTCGTACTCGGCAGCGAGCCCGAGGAGCAGGCGCCGGTGCTCACGCTTCGGCTGTACAAGGCGGAGCACAAGCACGGTGCGAAGGTCGTCCGGCTGGCGAGCGATGTCGCGGTCGCCGACGCTGTCGCCGCGGCCATGGGCGGTGCGCGCGTCGGGCTCATCGCGGACGAGACCAATCGCGCACACGCTGCTGCGGTCGCTGACGCGCTGGGTTCAATACGCAGGCTGACGATCACCCGTGGTGTCAACGGACGCGGCGCGAAGGATCTGGGCTTGTTGCCGAACATGGGACCCGGCTACGCGCCGGTGGCGAAGGCGGGAAAGAACGGCCGGCAGATCCTTGAAGGCCTTGCATCCGGCGAGCTTCGCGGTCTGCTGATGCTCGGCCCGAATGCCGCGCTCGAGGCTGAAGCCGACCTGCTCGAGCGTGCGCTGCGCAAGGCCGCCTGCGTCATCGCCATCGATACACGCCCAGGCATCGTTTCTCGGGCTGCCACAGTCGTCATCCCCGGGCACGCCATCTTCGAGAAGGCGGGGAGCATGACCAACGTCGAAGGTCGAGTGCAGCGGATCCGCACCGCGCTGCCGCCTGCAAGCGCGACTCCCACGGAGACACGCATCCTCACCAGCATCGCGGCGGAGATGGGCGCTGAGGGCTGGGGCAAGGGAGACGTGCTCGAGGTGAACCGGGTCCTGCGCGGCGAGCTCGGCGCCTATGCGGCTGCCGGCAACGGTGGGCGTGCGCTGTTCGGCGCGGAGGTGGTCGCGTGATCGGCCCCGACGATCTGTGGTGGGTACTCCTTATCAAGTGCGGCGTCCTCGTCGTCTTCCTGCTCACCGCATTCGCGTACCTGACGCTTGCTGAACGCAAGATCTCGGCACGTATCCAGCTGAGGTACGGCCCGAACCGCGTCGGTCCGTTCGGGATGCTGCAGCCGGCAGCGGACGGCCTGAAGCTCTTCTTCAAGGAGAACGTCGCTCCTGCCGAACGCGACAAGCTCCTCTATCTCGTTGGGCCGAGTCTCGCCGGTGGCGCCGCGCTCCTTGCGTACGCGGTGATCCCATGGGGCACCAACAACTGGTTCGGACACGAGTTCCACTGGGACATCGCGCACATCAACGTGGGACTGCTGTTCATCCTCGGGATCACGTCGCTCGGTGTGTACTCGCTCTTCCTCGGCGGTTTCGCCTCGAACAGCAAGTACTCGCTGCTCGGCGGTCTGCGCTCGTCCGCGCAGCTCATCTCGTACGAGATGGCGGTGTCGTTCGCCCTGATCGGCGTGGTGATCCTCTCCGGCTCGCTGGACCTGGAGAACATCGTCGGATCGCAGCACGGCCTCTGGTTCATCGTGCTGCAACCGCTTGCGTTCATCCTGTATTTCACCGCCGCGTTTGCGGAGACGAACCGGTTGCCGTTCGACCTCCCCGAAGCGGAGACCGAGCTCATCGCCGGTTACCACACCGAATACTCGGCGATGCGTTTCGGCCTGTACTTCCTCGGCGAGTACATCAACATGGTCACGGTCTGCTCGATCGCGACAGCGCTCTTCCTGGGTGGCTGGCTTCCGCTCCTGCCATGGCATCCGTTCGACTGGATCCCGGGCCCGATCTGGTTCCTGGGGAAGGTCTTTGTCCTGCTCTTCATCATGATCTGGGTGCGCTGGACGCTCCCCCGGCTGCGCTACGACAGGCTCATGAACTTCGGCTGGAAGGTGCTCCTGCCACTGGGGCTCATCAACATCGTCGTCACCGGCGCGATCGTCGCGCTGCGGGCCTAGGGTGGAGGCGATGCGCTCGTGATCAAGGAACTCGTGCAGGGCTTGACGTTCACCTTGAAGAAGATGGGCACCAAGCCGATCACCGTCCAGTACCCGGAGGAGCAGAAGCCCGTCGCGCCGCGCCACCGCGGCCGGCACATCCTGCACCGCTACGACAACGGGCTGGAGCGCTGCATCGGCTGTGAGCTGTGCGCGGCTGCGTGTCCCGTCGGATGCATCTACGTGCTGGCCGCAGAGAACGACCCTGCGAATCCGGTCTCTCCCGGTGAGCGCTACGCGGAGCGGTACGAGATCAACCTCATGCGCTGCATCTACTGCGGATATTGCGCCGAGGCGTGCCCCACGGAGGCGATCACGCTCGGACCGCGCTTCGAGCTGGCCGAATACCGTCGCGAGCGCACGGTCGTCACCAAGGCGGAGTTGCTCGAGTCGTGGCCCGGGCTCGCGCAGATGCGCCGCCCCGCGAGCACTGTCGGCGCGGGTGCGGATCAGACCGGACGCGAGGAGATGGAACCGGGTGTCAAGCCGCGCGCCGCCTGGGGTGCCGAGGAACGCAAGATCGACCACGAGACGGCGCCACTTCCCGGCGAGCTCGGCGTTCCGGTCGACGTTCCGACGGTGATCGAGCCCCGCGCGGGGAAGAAGCAGCGATGACCGTCATCTTCGCGGTCGTGATCGCGCTCGCTGCGGTCAGCGCACTCGGCGTCGTGTTCTCGCGCCGGACGATCTACTCGGCACTCAGCCTCGTCGTCACGGTGATGATGCTGTCGGTCATCTTCCTGCTGCTCAACGCGCAGTTCCTCTTCGCCGCGCAACTCATCATCTATGCGGGCGCGGTGATGGTGCTCTTCGTGTTCATCGTCGCTCTGCTCAGCCCTGATGCCGAGGACCGTCCCGTCTTCGACGTTCGGGCAGTCATCGGTGGCCTCGGCGTGGTGGTCGTCACCGTCCTTGTGTTCATCGAGGCACGCAACGGGATCTCCTACAGCACGCAGGGCTTCCACGCGATCGGCGTGGGCGCCGCAAACAACCCGTACCACACGTTCTCATTTCCTCCTGATGCGGTGAACAACGCGGGCAACGTGCAAACGGTGGCAGGGCAGCTCTTCACCAACTACCTGTTGCCCTTCGAGATCACGTCGATGCTGCTGCTCGTGGCCGCGATCGGTGCCGTCTACTTGACCAGGCGCTCGAGCCCGTGATCGGAGAAGCGACGTGCTGAATCCGAATCTCTTCCCGTTTCTGCTCGGGCTGGCGGCGTTCCTCTTCACCGTCGGCGCAGCCGGGGTGCTGATCCGGCGCAACCCCATCGTGGTGTTCATGTGCATCGAGCTGATGCTCAATGCCGCGAACGTCGCGCTGGTCGCCTACGGGAGGTTCCTCAACAGTGAGGAGGGCCAGATCTTCGCGTTCATGGTCATCGTTGTCGCCGCCGCGGAAGTCGTGGTCGGCCTGGCGCTCATCACGCAGATCTTCCGTCTCGGACGTGAGCTCGATGTCGACGATCTCAGTGAGATGAAAGAGTGAACGTCGGCACCGCGTCGACGCTCGTCGTCCTCGTCCTGCTCTTCCCGCTCCTCGGATCCGCGCTCAACGGTTTCCTGGGACCGATCCTCGGGCGGCGCTTCGTCAACATCGTCGGCACCGTATCGATCTTTTCGGCATTCGTCGTCGCGTGCTTCGTGCTCGCCAACGTCATCGGCGCGCCGGCCGGGCATGCCTCGATCACCGTTCGGCTCTGGCAGTGGATCAACCTCGGCGGTGGCACGAACCTGTCCGTCGGGATGGACTTCACGCTCGACGCGTTGAGCGCGCTGATGCTCATGGTCATCACCGGCGTCGGCTTCCTCATCCACGTGTACAGCGTCGGCTATATGGAGCACGACACCGGGATCGCCCGGTTCTTCAGCTACATGAACTTCTTCATCTTCTCGATGTTGATGCTCGTGCTGGCGGCGGACCTGCTGACCCTGATCATCGGCTGGGCCCTGGTTGCGTTGAGCAGCTACCTGCTCATCGGTTTCTGGCACGACCGTCCGACGGCGGTCGCCGCTGCCCGCAAGGCATTCATCACCCAGGTCATCGGTGATGTCGCTCTCGTGATCGCCGCGTTTCTCATCGTGCTCAACACGCACACCCTGAGCCTGCCGAACATCTTCGCGCGCACACAGGCCTTTCCTGCGGGCGGCGCGCTCATCACCGGGATCTGCGTCCTCCTGGCGATCGGAGCCTTCGCCAAGAGCGCCCAGTTCCCGCTGCACACCTGGCTGCCTGACGCGATGGAAGGTCCAACCCCTGTTTCGGCGCTGATCCACGCCGCAACCATGGTGACGGCGGGCGTGTACCTCATCGCCCGGTTCCACGTGCTGTTCAATCTCGCTCCAGTCGCCGAAGGCATGGTGGCCTGCGTCGGCATGGGGACCGCCGTGATGGCGGGCATCATCGCGCTCTCGCAGATCGACATCAAGCGCGTGATCGCGTATTCGACGATGTCGCAGATCGGGCTGATGATCTACGCCGTCGGCATCGGGGCGTACAGCGCCGGCATGTTCCACTTCATGACCCACGCGATCTTCAAGGCGCTGCTCTTCATGGCGGCGGGCAACGTCATCCACGCGCTCCATGACGAGCAGGACATCCGTCTCATGGGTGGTCTGCACGCGCGCATGAAGTGGACGCATCTTGCCTTCGGCGCAGGGTCACTTGCGCTCGGTGGATTCTTCCTGTTCTCGGGATGGTTCAGCAAGGAGGATCTGCTGGGCTTCGGCACGGTCTCGGGCCCGGGCATGTTCCCGTGGGTGCTGTACATCGTCGGCGCGGGCGTCAACATCCTCACCGGGCTGTACGCCTTCCGCCTCTACTTCACGGTGTTCCAGGGCGAACCTCAGACGGCCCGCGTCTTTGCGGTCAAGGAAGCGGGCAAGGCGATGCTCATCCCGGTCGTCATCCTCGGCGTCCTGGCGGTTGTCGTCGCCTGGCCGCTCGAGTTCCCGCTGCCGAACACCATCCACGTGTTCAGCGACTTCCTCAACCCGGTGTTCGCCGGTTCGCAATCACAGCTCTTCCATTCGCCGGACATCGGTCTCGCGACCATCGGGCTCATCATCGGGACGGCGGCAAGCCTCGTCGGCATCGGACTTGCGGCGCGCCTTTGGTATGAGCACAAGCCCGATGCGCAGGTGGTCCTCGCGCAGTTCCCGCGCTGGATCCCACTGCTCTCGTACAACAAGTTCTACTTCGACGAGATCTACGATCGGGCGCTGGTACGACCGATGAAGGCCGTCGCGCGCACCACTCGCCGCGTGGTCGAGCCTGACGTCATGGACGGCTGGGTCGGCGGCGTCGGCGACCTCCTGAAAGGCTTCAGCGTCGACCTGCGGTCCATTCAGACCGGCCTGATTCGCGACTACGCATCGCTGTTCACCGTCTTCGCCGTCATCCTCGTCGTGGTCTGGGTATTCATCGCGAAATGACGACGCACATCCCCTGGCTGACGCTCCTGATCGTCATCCCCGCGGGGGCGGCGATCCTGCTGCAACTGGTGCCGCGACGGCTCACCGTCGTGGTGAAAGGCATGACGCTGCTCGCCACTGCGGCGGGCGCTGTGATCGTCGGCCTGCTCCTCGCGTGGATGCCGGGCA
>DATDID010000001.1:0-10456 GCA_036521195.1 Candidatus Dormiibacterota bacterium | reverse complement strand
TGAGGTTGCTGAAGGATGGTGCGCGCACCTTGCACCGGTAGGGCCGGTTGGACCCGTCGCTCACGAGGTAGAAGCCCAGCTCACCGCGCGGCGACTCGATAGCCTGGTAGACCTGACCCGCGGGGACGCGCATGCCCTCGGTCACCAGCTTGAAGTGGTGGATGAGCGACTCCATGCTCGTGTTGAGCTCATTGCGCGGCGGGAGGGCGACGCGCCGGTCGGTCGTGTTCACCGGCCCGTCGGGGAGATGCTCGAAGGCCTGGGTGATGATCTTCAGCGACTCACGCATCTCCTGCATGCGCACGAGATAGCGGTCGTAGACATCGCCGGTGCGACCGATCGGGACGTCGAAATCAAAGTGGTCGTAGGAGCTGTACGGCTGCGCCTTGCGGAGGTCGTAGGCGATCCCGCTGCCGCGCAGCACCGGCCCCGTCGCACCGTACGCCATCGCGTCCGCGGGGCTCAGGGTGCCGAGTCCGACGGTCCGCTGCCGCCAGATCGGGTTCTTGGTGATCAGCAGCTCGTGCTCGTCGATCAGCTTCGGGAAGGTCTTGATGACCGCTGCCACCATCTCGTAGAACGGGTCGGGGACATCCGCGAGCAGGCCGCCGACGCGGATGAACGACGTGTGCATGCGCACACCGCTGACCAGCTCGTTGATGTCGAGGAGCTTCTCGCGATCGCGCCACGCGTACACGAACGCCGTGGTGGCGCCGAGGTCGAGCGCGCTGGTGCCGTACCAGAGCAGGTGGCTCGCGAGCCGGCAGAGCTCGCACATGATCACGCGCAGGTACTGACCGCGCGGCGGCACCTCGATGCCGAGCAGGCGCTCCGCTGCGAGCGAGAATCCCAGGTTGTTGAACAGCGGCGCGAGGTAGTCCATCCGGTCGGTGTACGGGATGCACTGCTGGTACGTGTGGCGCTCGAAGTCCTTCTCGAAGCCCGTGTGCAGATACCCGATGTCGGGCCGGCACTCACGCACCACCTCGCCGTCGAGATTGAGCACGAGACGCAGCACACCGTGCGTCGATGGGTGCATCGGCCCCATGTTCAATTCCATCGTGCTGTCGCCGATCTCGACGAGGTCGATGGAGTCGAGCCCTCGCTCGATGCCGAGTCGCTCGCGACTGGCCTCGTACTGCTCGGACAGCGGATCGAGATCCGCGGTGGGTGTGCCGGTTGGCGGCAGCGCTGTCATCGCGACGATCCCGGCATGTCGCGTGGTCGCTCCTGCGCCGGGAGTGCCCACTCGAGGTTGTGCGTGAAGGCGATCGGCTCGCCGAACGATGCGTAGTCCTTGCGCAGCGGATGCCCCTCCCAGTCCGTCGGCAGCAGGATCCGCTTCAGGTCGTGATGGCCGCTGAAGTTGATGCCGAGCAGGTCGTAGCACTCGCGCTCGTGCCAGTCCATCCCGGCGAAGACCAGCTCGAGGCTCGGGACACTCGGGTCGTCCTCGGTGACTTGGACGATGAGCCGGCACGTGTCGTTGTACTGGAGCGAGCGCAGCACATACACGACGTCGAATCGCGGCTGCGCGGGCTCGCGATCGGGCCAGTCGACTGCTGTCACGAAGACCGGCGTGGTGTACGCCGCGTCCGGATGGTCGCGCAGGAGCGTACACACCGCCACGAGATCATCGCGACCGATCCACACCGTCTCCTCGCCGAAGCCGGCTTCGCGCCGGCGCACCGCGGCCGGAAGCTCCCGCTCGAGGAGGTCCGCTGCGCGTGCGCCGCTCATGGGCGATCCCACGGCGGTCATCGCGCTACCCGAGCAGCGAGCCGGGGAGTTCCCCGGCGATCTTTTTCTGCAGCTTCATGACCGCGTCGATCAAGCCCTCCGGCCGCGGTGGGCACCCGGGGATGTAGATGTCGACGGGCACGACCTTGTCGACGCCCTGAACGATCGCGTAGTTGTTGAACATGCCACCGCTCGATGCGCAGGCACCCATGCTGATGACCCACTTCGGCTCCGGCATCTGGTCGTAGATGTGGCGGAGCACCGGGGCCATCTTCTGTGAGACCCGGCCGGCGACGATCATGAGGTCGGCCTGCCGTGGCGATGCCCGAAAGACTTCCGCGCCGAAGCGGGACATGTCGTAGCGCGAAGCGGTGGAGCTCATCATCTCGATGGCGCAGCACGCAAGCCCGAAGAGCGCGGGCCACAGCGAGCTGTACCGCCCCCACTGGATGAGCTTCCCGAAGGTCGTCGTCACGATCCCGCTCTGGACCGCCGTGCGCTCGGCAGCACCGGTGCGCGGCAGCGCGATCGTGCCCGCGTCGGCGTCGGCGTAGAGGATGCGCCCGGCTGCCGGACCCGGCACGATCAGCTCGTTGCTCAATCCCAACGCAGTGCCCCCTTGCGCCACACGTAGAGGAGCCCGACCAGGAGCGTCGCGATGAAGACACCCATCTCGACGATGCCGAAGACCTTCAACTCGCGGACGATCGTCGCCCAGGGGAACAGGAAGATCGACTCAACATCGAAGATGATGAAGAGCATCGCGGTCACGTAGAAGCTGACCGAGAACCGGCGCCGAGCGCTTTCCCGCGGCACCATCCCGGACTCGTATGGGAGGTCTTTGGTGGGCGACGGTCGCTTCGGACCGAGCGCCGCGTTCAGCAACTGTGCAAAGACAGCAAACGCCGCGCAGATACCGAGGAAGAAGAGAATCGGCGCGTAGTCCGACAGCATCGCGGGCGATCGTAACAAACGGTCCGCGACGGACGAGGCAGTCCCTGTCGCATACGCTTTGATGCGCCGCGGTCGCCAGCCCTCAGGAGGTGAGCCCCATCGCCAGAGCCTTGCCACCCTCGATCCCCGCCCTGGTCACGGGCGCATCGTCGGGCCTCGGCGCCGAGTTCGCACGGCGCCTGGCGGCCCGAGGTCACGACGTCACCATCGTGGCGCGGCGAATCGATCGGCTCGAGGCGCTGCGTTCTCAGATCCTGGCGAAGCACGCGGTGAACGTCGACGTCCGGGCGGCCGACCTCGCGACGCAGGCCGGCCGGCGGGCGATGATCTCCCTCCTGCGAAAGCAGTCGCCGTGGATCCTCGTCAACAACGCGGGGTTCGCCACACGGGGAGCGCTTGCGAATCTCGATGCCGCCCGCGAGCGCTCCGAGGTGGAGGTGAATGTCCTCACGGTCCAGCAGCTCACCGCCGCGGTCCTGCCCGGCCTGATCGCCGCCGGAACGGGCGGGATCATCAACCTCGCGAGCACCTCATCGTTCCAGCCGATCCCCTACATGGCCACGTACGCGGCGACCAAGGCGTTCGTCCTCCACTTCACCGAGGCGGTCGCGGAGGAGGTCCGCGGTTCGGGCGTGCGGGTGATGGCGCTCTGCCCAGGCCCCGTGCGCACCGAGTTCGACTCCGTCGCAGGAACGCAGGACTACATGCGCCTCGCTGCCCCGATGACGATGGACCCCGACCGATGCGTCGCGATCGCGCTCCGGGCCTTCGACCGCCGTTCCACCGTCTGCATCCCAGGGATCCTCAACGCCACCATGGCCCAGGGCGTCAGGGTCACGCCCCGATTCGCCGTGCGGCGCATGGCCGGGAGCGTCCTGGGGCGCCGTCAGTGACCCGTGCATCGACGCTTTCGCAAAGCTGCGAACGCGCGTGGGCACGGCGTCGAGTTCTAGTACGCTTCGGCTGGTGACTGTGACCACACTCGACAAGGCGCCTCTCCAGGACAATCTCACCGAGACGGACGCCCGCGCCCGCGCCGTACTGCTCTCCAACCTCTCGTACGAAGTGTCGCTCGTGCTCAGCGACGATCCGCAAGCCGAGACGTTCCAGAGCGCCACAACGGTCGTCTTCGATGCCGCGCACGAGGGCTCGGAAACCTTCATCAACATAGCGGCGCGCTCGATCGACGAGTGCACCCTGAACGGCAAACGTCTGACCGCTGCTCAGCACGGATTCGACGGCACGCTGCTCTGGCTCCGTGGCCTGCGCGCCGGCTCCAACCGCCTCTCGGTGACCGCGCAGTGCGAATACCAGCACACGGGCGTCGGTCTCCACCGTTTGCGCGACCCGGTCGACGGCGAGGTCTACGTGTACACGCATTTCGAGCCGTTCGATGCGCACAAGGTCCTCGCGTGCTTCGATCAGCCCGACCTCAAGGCCGGCGTCGCCATGACCGTCACCGCACCAAGGGCGTGGCGCGTCTGCGGCAACGGCTCCATCATTCGGACCGAGTCACGCGCCGATTCGAAGGTCTGGCACTTCAAGACCACGCCGCCGTTGCCGCCATATCTGATCGCGGTGGTCGCAGGCAAATACCACACGGTCGAGCGCAAGCACCACGACATCCCGATGGCGTTGTGGTGCCGCGAATCGCTTGCCTCGTGGCTCGATCTGCAGGCTGACGAGATCTTCCAGATCACCGGTGCCGGCCTCGATTTCTTCGAGAAGTACTTCGGCTTGACGTACCCGTTCGACGAGTACAACCAGCTCTTCGTGCCCGAATTCAACATGGGCGCGATGGAGAATCCCGGATGCGTGACCTTCAACGAGGCGTACATCCATCGCGGGCAGGCCAGCGAAGCGCAGCTCCAGCGTCGCGCGGAGACGATCCTCCACGAGATGGCGCACGTGCACGGCTTCGGCGACGTCACGACCATGCGCTGGTGGGGCGATCTCTGGCTCAACGAGACGTTCGCGACGTACATGGCAAATCTTGCGCTCGAGAAATCCACGCGGTTCACCAACGCCTGGGTGGACTTCGCGAACAGCGTGAAGTCGATCGCCGCACGGCAGGACCAGCTCGTCACGACGCACCGCATCGCGGACCACGTCCCCGACACCGTCTCGGTGCGTCAGAACTTCGACGGCATCACGTATCACAAGGGCGCGTCGGTGATGCGTCAGCTCGTCGCGTGGGTCGGGGACGACGCGTTCAAGCGCGGTGTGCAGGATTACTTCAAGCGTTACCGGTGGGGCAACGCCGACCTGCAGGAATTCCTTGACTGCCTGCGTCGCGCGTCCGGCCGTGACCTCACGCGATGGGGCCAGGACTGGCTGCAGACCACCGGGATCAACACGTTCCGCGTCAAGCTCACCGAGGCAAACGGTCGGTACACGTCCTTCGCGATCGAGCAGTCCGCCATTCCGGCTCACCCAACACTGCGTGCGCACCGCGCCGGTGTGGGCCTGTACGACCGCGACGCCAAAGGCGTCATCCGCCTGCGCCGACGCGTCGAGACCGACCTCACCGGCGAGCTGACGCCGATCAACGAGCTGGTCGGCGAGCGCGTCAGCGACTTCGTGCTGCTCAACGATGGCGACCTCACGTTCGCGAAGCTCCGCTTCGACGCGCGCTCCCTTGAGACGCTCAAGGCCGACATGTCGCGCATCGCGGACCCGCTCTCGCGCGCACTGTGCTGGGCGGCGATGTGGGATCTCACCCGCGACGCCGAGATGCCTGCACGGGAGTTCGTGGAGCTGGTCGCCCGCCACGCGCCTGCCGAGAAGGACTCGCTCCTCGTCGAGCGGGTGACGAGCCAGGCGCGCGCCGCCATCGATCTCTACGGCGATCCCCACAACCGCAAGCCCGCGCGCGAGCGCCTCCACCTGGTTGCGGTCGAGCAGGTCAATAGCCCCGAGCTGGCCGCCGACCTGCGCCTCATCTGGGCCAGGATCCTGGTCGCGACCGCGGCGTCGGAGGCTTCACTCGAGAAGGTCGCCGCGATGCTCGCGGGCGGCGACACGATCCCGGGCATGCCCCTGGACACCGACCTCCGGTGGTTGATCGTCGGTCAGCTCGCCGAGGAAGGCCATGCCGACGTGGCGATGATCCACGCGACGATGGCTGCCGACCCTTCCGATATCGGGCGCCGCCGCGGCACCGCATGTCTTGCGGCCCGACCCACGGCTGCCGCCAAGGAAGAGGCGTGGCAGCGAATCGCCGACCCGAGCAAGCCCATGCCCAAGGCGTGGAAGGGCGCGACGGACGGCGAGCTTTCGGTGGCGTCGATGGCGGCGATCCTTCGCGGCTTCTACATCGGTTCCGTAGGGGTCGGCGGGATGATGGCCCACGGCCCCGATCCCGAGTTGCTTCGTCCGTATGTGAAGCGCTATCTCGACGCCCTGCCTGAGGTGTGGGCGGAACGGACGATCGACGAGGCGGAGATGTTCACCGAGTGCCTCTACCCGAGCCATCTCGTGGACGACTCGGTGGTCATGGCCGTGGACCTCGCGCTCGAGGGCGGTGAGCTTCCCGGGCCCGCGGTGCGGATCCTCCGTGAAGGTCGTGACGGCACGCTGCGCGCACAGCGCGCGCGTGACCTCGACGCGGCTGCAGGAGCGGCGTAGCCCACCCTTCGCTTCGGCGCCGACCGGCCCCACCTTCCCACGCTCTCGCCATCGAGCGGTGTCACAGACAGGCGCGTCGCCTTGTCTTATGGGTACGAGTGATCCTCAATGAACGAGATCCTCGCAATTGACCCTCGTTGAAGGAGGCGAAGATGAGAGTATTCGTGGCAGGAGCGAGTGGAGCGATCGGCGTGCAACTGGTGCCGCGCCTGGTTGCGGCAGGGCATGAGGTGCACGGCATGACGCGCACCGCGTCGAAGCGGGCGATGCTGGAGAAGATGGGCGCGATCCCCGTGGTCGCCGATGCGCTCGACCCGGACCAGGTTGCGGAGGCGGTGGCGCACGCGAAGCCCGATGTCATCGTCCATGAGCTGACCGCAATCGGCGCGCTTGACACGCGCCATTTCGACCGCGATTTCGCGGCGACGAACCGTCTGCGGATCGAGGGCACCGACCACCTCCTTTCGGCCGGGCACGCAATCGGTGTGCGGCGGTTCGTGGCGCAGAGCATCTCGGCTTTCGGTGCGTATGCGCGCGTCGGAGGCCCGGTGAAGACTGAGGACGATCCACTCGAGACGATGCCGGCGCGCGAGATGCGCGCAACGCTCGCGGCCATCCGTCACCTCGAGGATGCCGTCCTCGGCGCGGACTGGACCGAGGGCGTCGTCCTGCGCTACGGCGCCTTCTACGGCCCGGGAACGTCGCTTGCCCCTGGCGAGGGCCAGTTCGAGCTGGTTCGCAAGCGCAAGCTGCCGCTCATCGGCGACGGTGCCGGCGTGTGGTCGTTCATCCATATCGCAGACGCCGCGCAGGCGACGGCCGCTGCAGTGGACCGCGGCACGCGCGGGGCGTACAACGTCGTCGATGACGAACCCGCTCCCGTTGCCGCGTGGTTGCCGGCGCTCGCTGAGGAGCTCGGCGCCAGGCGACCGATGCACGTGCCGCGATTTGTCGGACGCATCTTCGCCGGAGAGGCCGGCGCGCGGATGATGACCGAGGTCCGGGGCGCTTCGAACGCGAAAGCCAAGCGCGAGCTGGCGTGGACGCCTGCGCACCCCAGCTGGCGACAGGGGTTCGCGGCGGCGTGACCGATCGCGAGCGCTTGCTCGACGACCTCCGTCCGGTCGCGTTCGCGATCGCCTACCGGATGCTCAGCAGCGTGTCCGAGGCCGAGGACGTGGTGCAGGAGGCATTGCTACGCGTCCACCAGGCGCTCGACGCCGGTCAGCGGATCGCGTCGCCGCGCTCGTTTGTGGCGACGGTGACGACGCGTCTGGCGATCAACGAGCTGCGCTCCGCTCGCGTCCGTCGAGAGCGCTATTACGGCGAATGGCTCCCCGAGCCCATCGTCACGGAAGGCGGCGACGACCCGGCCGAGCACGCCGAGATGGCGGAGTCTCTCTCGCTGGCGATGCTCGTGCTGCTCGAAACGCTCTCACCGGAGCAACGGGCGGTGCTGCTCCTGCACGACGTCTTCGACTACGGGTACCCGGAGGTGGCGGAGATCGTCGGCAAGAGCGAGGACAACGTGCGCCAGCTCGCCGTGCGCGCTCGACACCACGTCGAGGAGCGCCGGCCCCGCTACGCGGCGACCCGTGAGCAGCGTGACGTCCTCGCCCGACAGTTCTTCGCAGCCACGCAGCAGGGAGACCTGGCCGGGCTCGAGGCGCTCCTCGCTCACGACGTGACGCTCACCGGCGACGGCGGCGGCAAGGTTCCCGCGCTGGGGCACTCGATTCACGGGCGCGAGCACGTGGCTCGAACGCTGATGAGCTGGTTCCGTCTGAGCACGCGCCTGCCGGGCGCTTCGTTGCAGCGCGCGGAGATCAACGGCGCTCCCGGAGCTCTCATTCGCGACGGGCAGCAGGGCGTGATCGGCGTGCTGGCTCTCGAGGTCGCGAGCGGTGAGATCACCGGCGTCCGCTCCATCGTCAATCCCGACAAGCTGGCCCATCTCGGACCGGTCGGCGATTTCTGGGCGCTGCTTCGCGCCGGCGGGATGGCCGGGTCGCTGGCTGAGGGCTAGCCGGCCGCGACGGTCATCAGCGCGCGGGCATCTTCGTCGTCGTAGCCGCACGGGCTACCGGACGGTGATCCCTCGGCGCTGAGCCGGTCGTAGATGGCGGCCAGCCGATCGACGGCACGGTGCCACGTGAAACGCGCTGCGCGGCGCCTTGCCTCCTCGCCCATCTCCGCCCTGCGAAGCGGGTCCTGAAGGACCGCCGCCATGGCGTGGGCGTAGTCACGGGGCTCATGGCCTTCCACGAGGTAGCCGGTGACGCCGTCCTCGACGATCTCGCGAAGGCCGCCGACTGCCGCCGCGACGACCGGGGTTCCCAGCGCCTGCGCTTCGAGCGCGACCAGGCCGAAGCTCTCGGTCAGCGACGGGACCACGCAGACGTCGGCCATCGCGTAGTAGTCGGCCAGCTGGGCGTGGGGCACCGCGCCGACGAAGTGAACGTGATCACCCAGACCGACGCGAGCCGCGTGGCGCTCGAGGCGCCGGCGTTCGCTGCCGCTGTCAGTCGGCGCTCCGTCACCGCTGTCGTCGCCGGCAACGACTATGGCGAGGTCATCGAACCCGTCCCGGACGCGAAGATGTGCCGCTGCGTCGAGAAGGATCTGTGCGCCCTTGAGTGGCTCGAGCCTGCCGGCGAAGAGCGCGACGCGCGCGGTGGTGCTGATGCCGAGATGCTCGCGAAGCCCGGGGCCGTCGTGGGGCGCGAACAACCGAGGATCCACTCCTGGCTGCGCGACGCATATGCGATCGCGCGATGCGTGATAGAGGCGGATGAGGTCTTTGGCCTCGGCAACGCTGCCCGCTACGAGACGGTCCGCCTGGGCGGCCAGCTCGCCTTCAGCCTGTGCTCTGAGCGCGTCGAGCGGGAGCCCGGCGCGCGCTTTGGTGAGTGCGAGCGTGTGGAACGACTGCACCCACGCCACGTCCCACTCGTCGCGCAACACGCGACCCACGAGCCCGCCGTGCCAGTAGTGGCCATGGATGGCTCGATAGGAACGACGCTCGGACGCCGCGTGTCGGATGGTCGCGGTGGTGAACTGGTCGAGCAGCTCACGGACCGCTTCCTTGCGCAGCGGGATCGCAGGTCCGACGGGCAACCGGACGAGCCGGCTCAGCGGGGCGATCAGCGCCTCATCGGGGCCCGGCCCATCGCGACGCACGAAGACGTCGGTGGGGACGCCGCGAAGTGATAGCCCTTCGCAGAGACGGCGGATGGCAAGGTTCATTCCGCCGTTCTCGCCGCTGCCCAGATCCGACAGTGGCGACGCGTGCACGGAGATGACGGCGACCGCCCGCGAGTCGGCTTGGCGCATGCCCTTCAGTGTACCCAGTGCCCCCTTGACGAATCCGGACGGAGGTCGCGCATACTCGTCGCGCACAACTGAATAACGCTCCGGGTGACGGGAAGCCGGTGGGAATCCGGCGCTGTCGCGCAACTGTGAGCGGGGAGCCAGCGGCCATCGTGCCACCGGGAGCGTTCCCGGGAAGGCGGCCGTCGTCGGCGTTGATCCGCAAGTCAGGAGACCGACCCGAAGCGTCGACCTCCATCCCCGCGCAAGACGGGAGGAAGCCTCATGCGGCGAGGACGACTCCAGCAGGGTGGAGTCCCTCGCCGCTTGGGGTACCCGACATGGGCAGGACCAGCAGAGTGGTCGCGTTTGCGACCACCGCGGGAATGGGCGCGGCGATGATCGCCGCCACGATCGGCAGCAGGACGGTGGTCGCGCAGGTTGATCCTGCATCGCACGCGATCGCGTATCTGCAGTCGCAGCAATCGGCGACGGACGGGTCGATTCCGGAGGGCTCGAGCACCGACGCCGTCACCGAGCAGTACGCCATCGGCGCTGCCGCCACGGGATACGACCCCAAGGTGCTCCGCAACGGCTCGGGCCCGTCGGTGATGACCTACCTGGCTGCCCATGCGTCTTCGGCGTGCGCCAGCGCAGGCGCCTGCGGCCTGCTCATCCAGGCAGTGGTCGCGGCGCACCTCAATCCCAAGTCCTTCGGCGGCGTCAACTTGATCACGACCCTCAATGCGATGTACCACAGCAAGACCGGCGTCTACGGTGATGGCGAAGCTTTCAGCGAGTCGCTCGCCGTCCAGGGCCTGGTCGC